>JBCCGK010000094.1:0-47240 GCA_039029315.1 Bacteroidota bacterium
GACGATTGCGCGAAGGCCAGCAGAATAGCCAAATAGACCTTACGACCTTACGACCTTACGTTTTGCCAGCCCTTCTTTCTCTCGCGCAAACGTACCAGATCTTTGTATAGGACAAAAACGTGAGACGATTGCGCGAAGGCCAGTGGAATAGCCAAATAGACCTTAAGACCTTACGTTTTGCCAGCTCTCCTTCCTCTCGCGCAAACGTATCAGGTCTTTGTATGGGACAAAAACGTGAGACGATTGCGCGAAGGCCAGCGGAATAGGCAAATCGTCTTACGTTTAACGCGTTTAACGAACGAATCGGACCAACCCCCAATAGCCCCTTCCTTTCCCACACGTTCCTTCATTCCCTCAACACGCTTGTTCATTCCTGGCAGCAAAGTGGTAGGGAATTTATTAGCTTGAGACAAACCCCAATTCTTGAGCCTATGAAAATTGTTACCTTTCTCCTCCTCAGTCTCCCATTTTTTGTTTTTTCTCAGGCGGTTGAGACACTCAGTCTTTCTCCGCAAAAGTATCACACGTTCACCTTCAATACCGGGCTAGCTGTTCCCGGAGCAGATCTGAAAAATGCAGACTATCCTGTCGGATGGATGATGAACATGAAGTGGTTTTCTCCTTCTCTCAATCAATCTGACTCCTGGTTGCAATATCGGTTTGGATTGACAGGTGATATGGCAATCCATGGATCGCGTTCATTCAGCATTCCACTGGCTATCAGTGATCAGGAATACACTGCCGACATTACCAATCTCCAATTCGGTTTTTATGGTTCTTCCCGTCTGGAGACCACCCCCCTGTTCCCTGTTCAACTCTATGTAGATGGGTTGATTGGGCTAAGAGGGTATACCACGAACTGGAGCCGTCATTTTGGAACTGAATATGATTGTGTAGAAACCAGTTCTGGAGGCTTCTCCAATTGGTTCCTGTCCTATGGCTATACAGTCGGTACCAAAATCAAATTGGCAGAACATGCCCGACTCGACCTCGGAGCGACTTTTTTGACGCAGTTTGGATCGCCTGAGTTTGCTGATCTCAATTCTGCAAACCTGACAGTCAAGGAACTCAATTACCAGACCCAAACAGCCCCAGCTCGGCAATGGCATTTTCAGATCGGGATCAATTTTGACATTGTTCCCGGCATGGGGGGATCCGGTTGCAGGGATAGTGATGATTTTTATGATGGAGGTTCCTGCATCTTCAGTACCTCTTCTTGTGGGGGATAAAGATTTCGAACTGTCCGATTCAGCTTATTAAAATAATTCATGTGGCCTGAACTATATGCACTCAATCCAGAAATGGGTTGGGTGTGTCTTATTGTTGGGAGGTAGAAGAAAAAAAGACTGGTCCTCCAGAAGCACTGAAGGAACCAGACAATGGGAAAAGCGGTAGTTAGGGTAACAGGACCCGAACTTGCAGATGTATTGAACCAAAAATTAGTGGCAAATTCCTTCGAAGTATGAACAATATGCAAAAACACACCCACAGAATCAATGATATGAATAACATTTCCCAAAATTCCTACCTTTGTAGTTTGAACCCTCAAACTCATTTTCTTCATGCCCTCCCTTTCGCTTCGCTCTCAACAAATCCCCGCTTCTCCCATCCGTAAACTCGTTCCCTTTGCAGATGCTGCCAAAAAACGTGGAACCCACGTCTATCATCTCAACATCGGCCAACCTGATCTTGCGACACCCCCCGCTTTTTGGGAGGCGATACAAGCTGCACATCCTGATGTGATTGCCTATACGCATTCTGCTGGGATTATGCCGCTTAGAGAGAGCATTCTGCAATACTATGCGCATTTGGGACATTCCTTGTCTTTGCCAGAGATTATGGTCACGACAGGTGCATCGGAAGCCTTGAATTTTGTGTTTGCTACCTGCCTCAACCCAGGAGATGAGATCATCATTCCAGAGCCGTTTTACGCCAACTATACTGCTTTCTCTGTATTTTCCAATGTCAAGGTAGTCCCGATTCGAACCCGGATTGAAGATAATTTTGCTCTCCCCCCCATAGAGGAATTCGAAAAACTGATTAGCCCACGAACCAAGGCCATTTTGATTTGCAATCCCGGCAATCCAACAGGTGTGCTATATCCCAAATCCTCATTGGAAAAGCTTGCCGAGATCGTTCGGAGACATGATTTATTCCTGATCGCAGATGAGGTATATCGAGAGTTTGCGTATGGAGGGCAAAAACATCATTCCATCCTGGAGCTGAAAGGAATGGAGGAACTCGCCATTGTGATAGACTCTGTCTCCAAGCGATTCTCTGCTTGTGGTGCTCGGATTGGAAGCATTGTCTCCAGGAATACTGCATTGATGGCAGGGGTTCTCAAACTAGGACAGGCACGTCTCTCTTCTCCCCTCTTGGCGCAGATTGGGACAGCTAGCCTGTATGAACTTCCCCAAAGTTATTACGAAGAAGTCAGGCATGAGTATGAAGAGAGAAGAAATGTTCTGATCGAGGAGCTGAGGAAGATCCCCGGTGTTTTTGTGCCGGAAATATCTGGCGCCTTCTATGCCATGGTTCAATTGCCCATTGATCATTCAGAATCCTTCTGTCAATGGATGTTGAAGTCCTTTAGTTATGAAGGCGCAACAGTCATGACAGCTCCGGGGGCTGGATTTTACGCTTCCCCTGATATGGGAAAGGACCAGGTCAGGATTGCCTATGTGTTGCAGAAGGAAGATCTAAGAAAAGCTGTCAGATGTCTGGCAGAAGGCTTGACAGTATATCCCGGGAAGAAAGTCTTGTCCAAAATAAAAAATTAGGGACCTCATGTGAAACACAGAGATCCCCGGATATAGGTGACATATCCTGTCTATTTGGCTCCCAGGGATTCCAGATACTCCTTTACTTCTCTCGCCTCCTCACCTCCTATTGTGGCATGATACAGGAGGCTCAACCCATGAGGACCTTTTGCATGAATGGTCTCAGGAAATGCTGTTAGCATTGGCTTAACCACTTCAATTTTTCCAAACATTGTTGCTGTGAAGATATTGGTCTGCGCCCCTTGTTCAATCAGGAATTGTGCCAATTCCTTGAATCCAACATGGGTAGCGGCACCTAAACAAGTCTCAAAATCTCCCATCTTCCAATCGTGGGCAGCATTGAGAAGGCTAGGATGCGCCTCCAGTAAGGTCTTGACCCTGTCCATATTGCTGTGCCCTGCAGCGACGAATTCCCGAACAATGGATTTATCCAGTTGAGGTGCGTCGTAGGGCGAAAGCTGTTGAATGAGTCGAGAACTGACATATCCAAGTCCCCCAAACCCGAGAAGCTGAAGAAATTGTTGTCTGTGAAGGCGTTTCATCTGCTGTGTATTTATTGACCTGAGGATGTTTTCTGAGAAGTCGCATACCCAAAGACTTTTTTCAGTAGCTCCGTGGTTCTTGCGATTGGATTCTCCCGAATTTTTTTCTCTTCATCTTCCACTTTCAAAAACAATCCATCTAGCGCTCTGTTGGTGGTATATTTGACCAAATCGGTTTCTACTTTTTTTCCGGTAAATGGAATCGCATTATATCGGGTGGTAATATCGGACCAAAGCTTGGTCGCATTGACCTTGTCCAATGATTCTTTGACATGTGGAGAGTAGGTGGTATAGAGAGCTGCACTTGTTTTACCTTTGAAATATTCGGTTGCCGCATTCTCTGGCCCCAGAAGGATGTTCTTGGCATCGGCAAAACTCATGGAAGTAATAGCATCTTTAAAAATTGGTAAAGCCATTTTTGCCCCTTTCTCCGCTCCTTCATTCAATCTCGCCTCAAAATTGTCTACCAACTGTCCCAATCCGAGGTCACGCAAGGTTTTGGCCGCAAATTCAGCCTCCTGGGGAAATGGAATTTTTACGAGTGGATCATTGAGGTATCCTCCTTCTTTGCTCAAGGTGGAAGTAGCAAAGCCCGCTCCTTTTACCAATGCTTCTTTTAACCCACTGATAATTTCATTATTGGTAGGTTCTGCATTTTCTTCCAGAACCTCATTTGCTACTTCGAGCAAGGTTTGGCAGGAAATAAAGGTGGAAAGACATAAAGTCAGGAAAAAAAAAGGAAGTTTTTTCATTGATTTCTAATTTAGATTCAACCTAATATACGTTAGATGAAGAGAATTGGGAAATGTCACGTAGAATGAAATAGACCTAACAGTACTTTTCACAAAGTCTTCTTGTTACTTTTGGCCGGATGTTTGGTCAAATTACACGAGCCAGACAAATAAATGAAGCGTACCCCTCATAAAATATTATTTTTTATCCTGATTTTTTTAGGGTGTACTGCCCGTCAGGTTGGAACGCCAGAGGCGACCCCCACTCCCTTTGTCAATCAATTGTCGGAGGCTAAAAGTCCTTACTTACTTCGATTGATGAACCAACCAGTAGATTGGCAAACCTGGGGAACCGATCTATTTGAGCTGGCCTCTCTGGACAATCGTCTTGTTTTGATCAGTATTGGTTTTTCTGCCTCAATCTGGTGTCATAGGATGGAAGAAGAGATTTTTACAGACACACTTGTTGCGGATCTGATCAATCAACATTTTGTTCCTGTCAAAATAGATCGGGAGGAGCGCCCTGATGTTGATGCCTATTATTTAGATCTATGCCAACAGCTTGCCCCGGATAGTTGTGGGTGGCCCTTGCAGGTCATTGCCTTGCCGGATGGCAGACCCATTGCGATGTCTACATTTTTGGAAAAAGATGCCTGGATTTCCTGGATGATGGGCTATGTAGAGACTTTTCAGGATGATGCAGAAAAGCTGGAACTATTAGCCGAACAATTAGAGGAGGAGATCGCTTTACCACCCTGGAGTCCGCAATCTGGCTCTGAACTCCCGGTAGTATTGGCTGAAGATATTCAGGAAATGGGAAGATTGGCACATGCTTCTATGGATAAGCGGCATGGAGGATTGAGTGGCACACCCAAATTCCCATTGCCTGTATTGAGCGAATTCCTGTTGACTTACGAGACCCTCTATGACAGGCCTCAAAAGAGAGTGAGTGAAGAGTTGCTGAGAACCATGGCATATGGAAGTATATATGACCAATTAGGAGGAGGTTTTTTTCGGCTGTGTCGTGATAAAAGATGGAGGGTCCCGGAATTTGAAAAAATGTTGGTAGACAATGCGCAATTGGTGCAGCTGTATGCAACAGCCTTTCAAATCGACCCCAATCCGCTGTACGAACAAGTCGTATATGAAACCCTCTCCTTTCTGGAAAGAGAAATGAAAGATCCGGAAGGTGGGTATTATTCGTCCCTGGATGCAGAAAGCGAAGGCGAAGAAGGACGATACTATCTATGGTCAGTCCGGGATCTGGAAGTCGCTTTAGGTGCCAGAGCCGAGATCACAAGCAGATATTTCAACCTGAATCTGGATGGCAATATTGGATATGGTCAAAATGTGCTGTATCGACAGCTGGAAGATGAGCAGCTCGCAGTCGCCTATGGGATGGAATTGGTGGCCCTGCAAGAACAACTCGCACAATCTCGCTTGTTGTTGATGAATGAAAGAAAGCAGCGCGTGCTTCCAGCCAGGGACAAAAAAGAAATAACCGCCTGGAATGCCTTAATGGTTTCCTCACTGATTAGGGCTTCAAAGACTTTCGATGAGTCTGATTGGGCTGCCCAAGCCGAGACGCTGGCCCAATATATTGTCGACCATATGTGGGATGACAATGGAGAATTCGTCCGATTTCTTCACAAAAACAAGGCGGAAGGAAGCGGCTTTTTGGATGA
Source organism: Bacteroidota bacterium (assembly GCA_039029315.1). Taxonomy (GTDB): domain Bacteria; phylum Bacteroidota; class Bacteroidia; order J057; family J057; genus JBCCCJ01. The sequence continues at coordinate 5,739 of JBCCGK010000094.1, forward strand.
CTATGCCTATACAGCTTTGGCCTTTTTGGATATGTATGAGATGAGTTTTGATGAGCGTTGGATTCATTTTGCCGAAAGCGTACTTGTCAAGGTACTGAGCGACTTCTGGGATACCAATAGTAGCTTCTTTTGGTATACTCCTGTGGATCTAGGCTCGACACCGAAGATTCGAAAAGAACTCAAGGATGGTGCCATTCCCTCCTCCAATGCCATCATGTGTGAAGTGCTGTTCAGATTGGGACAATATCTGGATAAGTCCGAATATGAATTTCTGGCCAAAGAGATGCTCCTGCGAATGTGGCCAAAAGTCCAGGCCAATCCCGTAGAGTATCCGCGCTGGGGGCAAATGCTCCTCACCTGGAAGCTACCTTCCTTCCAAATCCTCATCATGGGCCCGGAATGCCAGCGCTTGCGTGCAGATCTTGGCCGATACTACCTCCCCAATGTTCAATTTTGGGGAAGTACCTTTTCCAGCGAGTTGCCTTTGTTACAGGGAAAATCTACACGTAGCCAAACCTTGATCTATGTCTGCCAGGATGGTGATTGTGCCAGTCCAGTAGGCTCAGCCGAAGCTGCCATGGAATTGATGCCCTCAGCGATTGGGGAATAAATAAATCTGCCAAAATGATGTGATTTTTTCAGTTCATCCGTCTTATTGGTGACTCCAAAGCAATTATTCTGATTCGTGACTCTCCCCTGAAATATGGGGAGAGGCAACGTTGATTTAATGTTAAATTAATGTTAACTTTATGTTAACTCATTGCAAACATTATCAAACGACACAGAATCATGATCTTTTTCATCAACGAATTACGATTCCCCCTTGCGCTCTTCCTTACCTTTTTGAGTTATTCTACCCTATCTCAGGATGTTCGAGGATTCATGGTTGAAATCGATCATCAGCAATCTTATATCAGTATCCAATCCTTGTTTTACTCCAAAAACAATACAGCTGAAGAGCACCAACAGATTGAGAAAGGTCTGGCGTTTTGGAATGTGAATTCAGATAAATACATGTACCAACTTCCAAATGGAAAATGTTATTCAGTGATATTTGATTTGAGATATCCAGATGGAGAATACAATGAGTCTGGTATGTTTTTGCCTTCTTTAGAGGAAGAACATGCCATTTTGAACCAGGTAGAAATATTGGCGGATTCATTGCTCAACAGGCGGAATCATGATCCCAACCGCATCATCGCGGGATATTCGCCGAACAATTTTGTGTACGTAGGACAAAGCTACTATGACATGGAATCAGTATGGATTCATGAGATCGGTCACCGGATAGGAGCCACCCACCGGCATGGGATTATGTCTGAAACCATCGCATGGAGCAAGAGTAAGATTACAACTGGAACCGTCCGGGAATTGCTCAGCCATGCTGGAATTAGTTCTCCTGTTTTCCCATTCCTGGCCGATACTCACAATCATAAGCACAAGCATTCAGAGATTCAGCCTGCGCGGATCAAGCATATAGGGGACATGCCATCAAACTTCTTTGAAGGTGGAAAGTTGAAAAAACACTCCAAAAGGCGATCTAAGTGTACTGACCAGAATATTCCCTATGCAGCCCAATCACTCGATTGAATACAGTCCGATATCAAAGCTCGGCTTTTTCCCTTCTTCTGAACTAAGTTTTACCTCTATCACATTTTGTCCATTTGCCAATAAGTTGGCATGTGTGCTCAAATCGAGATGGGTATAATGGCGGCTCCTTCGACCGTTTTCCAGTGTAGCCAGCAGGCGACCATTGAGGAAGATTTCTGCTTTGGTCCCAACACCGTGATAGACCATCGCCCTCAAATCAGAGGGGAGCTGATCCAGCTGAAAGCTTTGGTGTATCCAAATATCTCCTTCGTTCCAGATGGTTCCTTTGGGCAGGGCAATATTGTCTCCTGTTCCAAAGGGCCCATTTCCGCTTTTCCAACTCATCGGGTCAATCCTTCCTCCGGGCCAAGTGGAGCCAGGATCTTCCGTGGTGTATCTCCACAACTGCGGTCGATACTCTGAGCTTGGGAGCCATACCTGGGCCTTCCCTTCAAATGAATACAGGTTCGAGGCAAATGTCCGCATCATCTGAGGATCAAACTTGACTAGCTCTCTGTCGTAGGTCATCAATCCATTCACCTCGCCCTCCACATCAGATGTTTGTGTATAAATCGCAGCCGACAATCCCATACTGAGCAGGCCTTCCAATCCTCCCATGATTTTTTTGTAGTTGCTGTATAACTCATCCTGACTCTTGTATGTGCGATACCCCCAATTGCGTTTTTGCCACCACAAGTGTCCGGCAACTGGCAGTCCCAATCCTCCAAATTCCCCCAGAACCGTTGCGCGATCTTTTGAGACAATCTCCATACCTGGTCCTGGATACAAATGCGTGTCATATATGTCTCCGACATCTCTGTCTGTCCAGCCACTGGTTGGATTGGACAGGCGCGAAGGATCATAGGCCTTGACCATGGCGTTGATTCGCTGAGAATCATACTGTCCCCATCCTTCGTTGAAGGGGACCCATACCACAATCGAAGGATGATTATGAAGATAGTCCATCATGGCCATCAGCTCTTGTTCGAACTGTTGGGCGGATTCATACGGTCTGTCTGCATCATTGGCATGATCAGCTCTTACCCGCAATTGTCCCAACGCGAACCCACTTGGCATATCTTGCCAGACCAACATTCCCATTTGATCACAATGATAATAAAAGCGGGCAGGCTCTACCTTGACATGCTTTCGAAGCATATTGAATCCCATGTCTTTGAGGACCTCTAAATCGTATTTGAGGGCAGCGTCGGTTGGGGCGGTATACAAGCCATCGGGCCACCACCCTTGATCAAGCGGGCCAAATTGGAAATAGGGCTCATTGTTCAGAAAGAGGCGGGTAAATCCTCGATCATCTGTTCCCAAGGAGATCTTGCGCATCCCAAAGTAGGAGGAGACCTCATCCAGCTTTTTTTCTCCCTTCTTCAATCGAACAGTCAAGTCATATAAAAAAGGATTTTTGGGTGACCAGAGCCGAAAGTCCCGAACATTCAGCTCTGCACGAAAGACATTTGTCTCCAGGGTGGTATTCCGTCTGGAAATGGAAGCAGGAGGGCGGTTTGTTTCTATCTCTGTAATGATGGTGCAACTTCCCGGAGCTTCACTAAAATGAACCTCAAGATGAACGATTTCCTGATCGATATCGGGAGTGACCTTGAGGCGTTTGATATAAATGTCAGGCACAACTTCCAACCAGACAGTCTGCCATATTCCCGTAACAGAGGTGTACCAGATTCCTCTTGGGTTGCTCACTTGTTTGCCTCTCGCTTGGTGATCAGAATCTACAGGGTCCCATACTTTTACGGTAAGTTGATGATTCTTTCCGCGTTTGACATGCTCTGTGATGTCAAAACTAAATGGATCATACCCCCCTTTATGTTCGCCTACCATGGTTCCATCAATAAAGATGGTTGCATGCCAATCTACGGCGCCAAAGTGCAAGATGAGCCTTTCGCCTACTCCCAGAAATGGCTTTTTGAAACTTCTTTCATACCAGAGGTTGTTATCTTTTCCAACCCATTTCTTGACACCACTCAGCGTAGATTCTGCTGGAAAGGGAACAAGAATCTGTCCATCGAATGTTCTGGGCTTCAATTCGCCTACAGGACGAATGGCGTAGTTCCATTTGCCATTGAGGTTGGTCCAATTGGGGCGAACCAATTGAGGACGTGGATGTTCTGGAAGCACGGACTTGGGAGATACCTCAAAGGCCCATCGACTTTTGAGATTGCCTTCTGGCCGTGGAGGGGGGGGAGTATCCTGGGCAGATATGTGAAGAGACAAGCAAGTCAATAAAATGAAGAAAATGGAGTAAGGAATATTCATGCTATCGATGGTTTATTGTTCGAATAGTCTAAGCAACTCAGCGCCTGCCATGAGGAAGATGCCAGCTTCAGAAGCTGTCCATTCCTCCTTCGCCTCTATCGCTTGCCATGCAGAAAGTACATGTGATTCATAGATCGACTGATCCAATAATCCCTGATTGATCCCTGCGGCAAAGGCGTAACAAAGAATGGTGCTGGCAAATGGATCTCCATGAGATTGTCCCCTGGGATTAGCAAAGTCCTTTGGCCAGAGTCCTATGGTCTGCTGATAATGTCTGTAAACCTCGGCCATGTCTACCCCCATTTGCGTCAAGGGGAGTTTCGAAGGAGAGTCAGGATGTAGTTCATGCCAGACCCGAACCAAAGCGGCAAGTACCCAAGCACTGGATTGTGCATCATAAGCAGCTTTCTGCTCTATACTTTTGCTCCACAATTGTTTGTGAGGGAAATATAATTGGTCCTGTGCCAATTTCCATGACTTTTGTCCAAGATCCCCATACTGTTGATCTTGTGTGATCCCCTGTAATTTGGCCAGGGCCGGGAGGACATAGAACATTTCCAGACTGCTGGGAATCGGGATGTGATCTGCGTGTGGAAGCAAGCTGTCGATGGCCAGTTGATAGACAAAATACATCGAGTTGGAGCCTGACAACCGATGCATATCCAAATAGGTTTGAGCAATCAAATGGGTAGCAGGTTCAGACAACTGTGGCCCAGTCGCCCATCCTGTTTCAAAGCCGACGCCGACAAGTGCCTTGAAATATTTTTTTTTCTGAGTCGCTTCATACATCGCTAGCACGCCAGTATAATACAAGCCTCGTTCCGCATCTACGCCGGGCGATTTAACCAATGCCCAATGCTGCTTGCAAACTTGTTTCATTTTCTTTTTGATCTGCTTGGTTTCCTGCCCCACAGAGAGGGGAAAGGAAAGAAACAGACAGCAAACAAACAGGAACCCTCGGCTAATAAGTGAACGAAACATAGACATAATCATTTCCCCAAACATAGCGAATCGGACAGGATATTCGTCTATTTCTTAGAAAATCCTCTCATTACTTAAAAGAATTCCTTCCTATGAACACAACAAATGCCCTTGGTTCGATCATTTTGTTCTTCTGTCTTATGACGACGCAATTGGTACTGGGTCAGCAAAGACACGCTCACAATCAAGATGTCCTGTATTTGAAGAATGGATGGGTGCTTCGGGGATGGGTGCTAAGTGATGTGCTTATTGATAGTGTGAAGATTGAGACCGAAGGCGGCAATATATTTGTATTTGCTAAAAATGACATCAGGAGCCAGACCGTGGAGCCGAAACGGAGAAAAAGAGGCTTAAGACCTTATACCCCCAGTCCGATCAAACGGGGATATTATGGCTATCTGCAATTTGGAATATTGGCGGGTTCTGAGGTTCTGGGAAGCAATGGGAATCTTGATCTGATGACTGGTCACGGCTTTCGTTTTGCTCATTGGGGAGCCATAGGCGGGGGAGCAGGAATTACCTTTTTGCCCAATGGTGCCTTGATGCCCGTCTTTGTCGAAGCCAGAAGCCAGATCCGAAAAGTGGGCAGCAGCTTCTTTGGCTATGGGAAGGGAGGATATAGTTTGCCCCTGTATGAGCGGAATTTCTCTAATTGGGGTCTGACTGAATCGAAAGTATCTGGCGGTCTCCTGGGAGAAGTAGGAATAGGACTGCGAATACCAACCCCTAGAAAGATGGGGTGGATGATCAGTGTCGGATACAGGATTCAGCAAAACAAAGAGACCTTTATTTACGAATGGAATGAGATGATTGAGCGAACAAGCACCTATCGTCGAATCTTGATATCTCTGGGAATCGAATTGTGAATTATCTCCCCGGCTGGCATGGATCGGCAGCCGTCGATCTTACTTATGACGAAATACCTGCATACCTAACAGATTACAAAGAAGAAAAATCGTAAGGGCTAGTTTGTAAGACCAAGGGGGGAAATAGTAGAATTTCTATCACACAAAAGATGATCTTTTCACTAAAAGATCATCTTTTCTTTATGCAAAAAGTCAAAAGAAGCATGCATAATGGCAAGGAAAACGGATCTGAAAAAATGTAGTAGGAATCAAGAGCAATTTTCCTGGTGAAAAAAGCTTGCTGGTATGAATATCTCATATATCGAGCAATTCTGTTGAGAAAAATTTCTCTTTTCCTCCTAATTAGCGATCAAATGTTAACAACCAAAGATTGTTTATTTCATGAAAAAGATCTACTTGATCTGTACCATTGCTTTTATGTTGTGTATGCCAAGCCGCAACGAACTTTTTGCCGCTCCATTCTTCTCCTCTCCTGAACGTACGCTTGAGATTCAAAGAGATCAAAAAGAGTTGAAAGAATATAAGCAGCGACTGAATAAACTAGTCGCGACTTTGAATCGTGGGAATGTTGACAAAGGCAAGACCCTTTTTGAGGCAATCAAGGCAGATATTCGGCGGGAAGTTTCTCAAATAAAAGCCAGAACCATCCAACAAAAGAAAGGGCTCCTGAAAAAAACGGACACCAGTCTCTCCTCTGATCAATTGTCGTCCTTGACCATGAGAGCTGAACGAATGAATGTCATCAAAAGGGATATTGCAAAAATTGCGATTCACGATACCCTCTCTGTTGAGGAAAGTTTGTCAGAGTTGGTGCGATTGCTCAAAGAATTTGAAGTCTTAATGAAAGACGAGATCGCCAGTCTGAAGGGAGGGCTTAAGCCATGATCTCCGAGGAAAATTCCCTGAATTGCAATTGATAGGACTGTCTGCCAAATAGAAGGGGGATGTCAGAGTCGCTGAGATGACCACAGGCTACTCTGGCTTGGAGGTTCATGTTTCTTTTCAAAGAAGGAGGAAGTAACATCCTTTGCTTCTGATCGTAAGGAATGATACCTTCATGCTCATTCCATCTACCTTCAGATTCTAGCATCTAAACTTCTTCTCTTTGGAGCAATCTTCTTCAAATATTTCTTTTATTCTGTTCGAAGAATTTCTTGAACTGTTGCAATATCATGGCTTCACTTTAGGAGTAGATACCCATTTGCAACTGGCTCATTTGCTACAGGGGTTGGAGGGAAAAGTGACTGTAGATCGACTCAAGACGCTACTGGCACCGATTTTTGCCCAAAATGAGCAACAGCAGAAAGAGTTTTATCAATTATTTGATCAATACTTCTCCCAATATCAAGCTTCGCCTCAGCTTCTGACACAAGCCCCTAAGCCACCAATAAACAGGAAGGAATCTTCACCGAAAATTTCGAACTGGTTGCGCATCTTGTCACGGAGAAGATTCTATCTATTGCTTCAACTGCTGATACTGGGCGGTTTGGGCTTCCTGGGGATAGAGTTGATCAACTGTTACAAAAAAACCAGAAGCCTGGAACGAACCTTCCTTTGCATGCAGGGAATATCCTTTCCAGAACCGATCGCTGAGACTCCAGAATCAGGACTTCCATCCAGGGATACATCTTTCATTCCCCTCAACAATCCTGCATCAGGCGATTTGCCTACAGACTGGGACCACCTGACAGACAATCTTGATTTGCAGAACTCTCCGCCTTTGGAAGAAAATATTTCAGATTTGGAGGCAAGTTGGTATGAGCAATACAATCCTGTGATCAAGATTCTGTTGGTTTTACTGATTCTTGGAGGATGGTTGTTCTATGAAATGTATCGATACAATCGAAAAAAACTCTTTCTTCTCCGGGAAAGAAACAAACCCCCTCCCTATATATGGACTGTTCATCCCGAGCAGCTAGGAGGCAATCTGCATACAGAAGAAGAATTTTATCTAGCCAGCCGTCGCTTAAGAGAACGGGAAGCCGTAGAAGGCGAAGAGCTGGACCTGGAAAAAAGTGTCGAACAAACTGTCAGCAAGGGAGGATATCCGAATATATCTTTCAAGAAGAGGACCAAACCTCCTGAGTATTTGGTGTTGATTCAGAAAAATCATAAGAAGGACCATCTGGCAATGTTTTATCAGCAGATGATCTTCGAACTGAGCCAACAAGACATCTACACAGAATGTTACTTCTATGAACAGGATCCTCGACTGGTTTGGAAGGAAAAATATCACGAAACCCTCTATCTAGAGGATTTATTTCGACGTTTTCCAGATGATCGTCTGATTGTCATCGGAGATGCCAACCATTTTTTTGATCCCATACAGGATGATTTGTGTACCTGGACCACTGCCCTGCACAAATGGAAACAGGTAGCCATTGTGAGTCCCATCAGTCCATTAGAATGGGGACATCGGGAGGTCCGTTTATCGAAAGAATTTACCTTTCTCCCTGCTACCACCCAGGCCCTGGCTGTGGTGGTGGATTTGCTGAATCAGGATATTCAACCACCACTCAGGCATTGGTTGGAGAGCAATGAATATCCGATCTCTCCGCCAGCAGATGCGCCAGACCTTATCGCCCGACTCCAAGAATACTTTGATACACATTATGAATCCGGGCAGCGAATGTACAAAAAAGGGAATGGGCGTTTGCTCTTTACCTGGCTATGTGCAATTGCGCTGTATCCAGAACTATCCTGGGATTTGACCCTCTCTATGGGCAGAATCTTAGAGCAAAGTTATGGCGAAGGACTTACCACTCCCCCCAATCTACTGAAGCTGGTGCGTCTTCCCTGGTTTCGGGATGGAGATATCCCAGATGATGTGCGTGAGCTCCTTATCCCCAATCTGAACAAAAAGGATGCAGCGCTGGTCCGGACTGTATTGGTGGATATGCTCAAAAACAATCCTCCCCCTTCTGGTTCTTATGCCGAAGCAGAACATGAACTCCTCCTGGCTGTACAAGAAGCACAACTGTATGAAGATCTGACCCATAAAGTCCAGGTGGTTCGGCAAGCACAAGAGTATTCGATGAATCATGAGATTCGGGATTTTACGGTGGTGCGATACTTGAAGTCCGTTCCGGCCTCAATTCTGAAAGTGAAGCTTCCCACTTCTGTCAGCAAATGGCTGTTCCGTCAGGGAATCTCATCCCTTGGACTGAAAGGAGGAGTGAGAGGTGCCATTGTCTGCATCATGGCCATCAGCATTCTGATGCGATTGAATGATTCCTGGATGAAAATAGAGAATTATCAGGGAGAGCATTACTATCTGGCAAATGATGAGGCACGAATGCGATTTCATACCTATGTTGGCAATCAACAATTGGCCAAACAGGAATATCCTCAGGCAGCCAGATCATATGAAGAGGCCTTGTTGGTCCGGGAGAGTAGTGGATTGGCGGAGTATCTGACCCCTGAATACAACCTGGCCCTGTTGAAACTGGGTCTGGGCAAAGAAGAAGAAGCCAAGGCAGAGTTTGCCAGCATCAGTGAGCAGTCCGAAGCCTTGATCACTGTAGATAGCTTGCCAGATGTGAAAAAGGAGCAATTGGCTCATATCAAAACAGAATCTGCCTACAATCAGGGAGTGATCGCCTTTCGATCCCAAAATCTGGAAGAAGCTGAAGAAGCCTTCCAGCGAGCTGCAACGATGGATGATTCGCATTCTGATGCAGTGTATGGACAAGCGATGGTTCTGTTGCGCAAGGCATTGACAAGCGAAGGAGCAAACCAAACCAATAAATTGGTTCTTGCCCTGAACCGCTTGCAAGATGTACAGGAACTGGATTCCAGCTATCTGAAAAGCCATCCGGAATTAGGAATTGTCCTGGACTCACTGAGTATGGGGGCATTTCCGACTCAGGTAAACAATCGACTGGAAGATTTGCGTCTGACATTGGGCCTGATTGAACAATTGAGTTCTGATTCCACACAAGCAGGGTCCGGAGTGAATACAGAGCTGGAACTAGACCCACAACTGGAGTATATGTCTGATTTCAGGCAGGGTCTGGCTGTGGTGAGATATGAGGGGAATTATGGATTTGTGGATGAAAAGAGAAACTTGCTTGGGATCAAATATGAGGATGCCAAGCCCTTTGCGGATGGATTGGCAGCTGTGAAACGCGACAAGCTGTGGGGATTTGTGGATCTCAACATGCGAGAAGTAATACAGCCCCAATACGAAAACGCAGATGAATTTGTCGAAGGATGGGCAAGTGTGAAAAAACAGGGACGCTGGGGAATGATCGATCAGGCCAATCGTCAGCAAGTTCCTTTTGTCTATGAACAGCCCATAAGGTTTGAATCTTCCACAACTGTTCCATCTGGAGCCAGACGATTAGCAGTGGTGGTCCAACAAGGAAAATATTTTTATATCGACCGTCAGGGCCAGGATGTATTTGGGCCGGACCGCTTCAAATGGGCCGAAAACTTCTCTCCTTCAGCCCCACGCTTTGCCAGGGTCAACAGGTGGGGAGCCAACTATTATATCAATCGGCAGGGAAACTGTGAGCAGGAATTTCTCAAAGACAGGCCCTGCCCGACTGAAAAGTGGGAAAGAATCCTGGTTCGGGATCTTCGACCCCATATAGGCCAGATCAATGCACTTGGATTAGCCGCCGATAATCAGACCGTGATCACAGGTGGAGCTGATGGACAGGCAGTCGTGATGAAGAAGTTGGGACGAGAGCAAGGACCGATTCTCCGACATAGTTTGCCCGTTCGTGCAGTCGCAATCTCCTCGAATCCTCGCCAATATCTTACAGGGGGAGATGACCGCCAACTTCGCTTGTGGGGAGAGGATGGAGAGTTGCTTCAGACCTTTCCGGCCACTGGTCGAAGAATATGGACAGTGGCATTTTCTCCTGACAAACAATTGGCTGCTGCAGGCTCAGAAGACGAAGGGGCTTATATCTACCTGCTCCGAACAGGAGAACTCCTTACCCGACTGGTTGGCCACACCCAGGATGTCAGTTGTTTGGCTTTTGCCCCTGATGGGTCTCGGATTGCGACCGGATCGGAGGATGGAACCATAAGAATCTGGAATCTTGAAGGCAAGGAAGTCCGCAAGATCAATACAAGAAATAAAATTCTCTCGCTCGCCTACGCCCCTGATGGAACGCAAATTGTCATAGGTACGAAATCGGGCCTTGTCCTCGTTTATGATTTGAGTCGGTCTGTGAATCTTCCTTCTCTGAGCCTCGATCAACACAAGGATTGGGTCTGGCAAGTGGCCTTTTCGCCGAATGCTGAGTATATTCTGAGCTGCTCAGCAGACAATACTGCCAAGGTGTATAACCCAAAAAGGCAAATTGTTATGAATATTCGGCGACCGGGAACAGTCCGGGCAGCAACATTTTCCCGAGATGGGAAATTTGTGTTGATTGCTTCTTGGGGAGGAACAGGAACGGCCAACAATAAGGTGAGTGTTTATAAGGTAGAACAGTATTAAAACCTTACATCTGCCCGTTCACCCACCAATTTGAACTGCTCGGGAAAGGTTAACTTTTTCACAAAGGAATTTCTTATCTTTGCTAAGAAGCATTGCGATTGTCTTATGGCGAATACTCAAAATAATCGAAACTATATCATCCTTGGAGGCTTGGGCCTCGCGACAGTGATAGCTTTCCTTCTCATCAACTATTTTTCTGGTTCTGGTTCAGGGAGATCTTCCAAAGTAACGGTAGACGAATTGAACACTGAGATTCTCCAATTGGAGAGTAGCTTGCTGGAATTGGAGGTGGTGATGGAAACCGGAAATACGGAAAATCAGACGCTGAAAACGCTTCTGGACCAAAAATATGATCAGATCACTTTTATGGAGCAGGAGATCGAACGCCTGGAGCGAGAAGGCAAAGCGGATGACGCTCTGATCCGGACGCTGAGAAACAAAGTGAGTAAGGCCAGAACTGAAATCGTGGAACGGTACAAACTGCAGATCAACGAATTGGTTAAGGACAATTCTGATCTTGTCCAGACCATAGACAGTGTGAGTCTGACAGAATTCCAGCGAGACAGCATGTATCAGGTCAAATTTGACAGCCTGAGGATTGCCTTGGAGGATTGTGCCAGCCCTCAGAGCCGATCTGAAGAGGCAACCAAACCAGAAGCCTTAAGACCCATCCTGAAAGCAAAACTGTTTAATTTCAAATCACAGACTTCTGAAGATGCCAAGAAGAAGCCCTTTCGAGGAAGAGTCAGAGCAAAAAATCTTCACACTATAGATATCGGGTTTACACTGGAAGGAAATGAGTTGGTGCCAAACTCAACCAAATATGTATACATCCTGCTTCAGGATCCTGATGGGAAAACCTATTCGAACATTCGTGAAGGATTTGGAGGGGAATTTATGTTGAATGGCCGTCAGATCGTCTATTCCCTGAAGGCAATTATAGAGTACAAACATGGTCAACCAAATCTTTCGAATACAGAATTCACCTTTGAATCAAAAAAAGATGTCAAGAAAGGAACACATATCCTGAAAGTCTATCATGAAGAGACTGTAATCGGGACGCATTCTTTATTCTTCTTTTAAAGAGGATACATATTGTTCCAGACTTTATATTTTTTCAGACTTTTTGTAAATTATTGCCCTGTCACTGCTTTGTTGGTTTCTGCTTGTTTAACTCTTGCTAAGAGACATCATGATGAATATCAACCCGCTTGCTAATCAAAAGCGATCTTACCGTCTCCTTGTTCTTTTTTCTATTTTATCCACTGCCGTCCTCATTGGTTGGATATTGGCACAACTAATCCTTCCCAACCAATCTTCTGCCTCTTATGATAGTTCCTTTGTGATCGAAGGAATGGAGACAGAACTGATTGAATGCACCTTTATCCTGTCTCTGGATCTTCCAAATGAAAATCATGCTGCAAGAAAGCGGCAACTGAATCTGATTGGCCGAAAACTAACAGCTTTTGAACGGAGATTAGAGAGAGGCTCTCAAAACGGAAATATAGATGCGCACGTCCTGCGCCAATTTCAAAAAAGATCTCAAAGACTGAAAAAGCAACTGCTATTCCTTTCGCAGGAACAACAGCAGGAGGATAGACATACCTGGAACCCGGATATTTTGCCGATTGGAGAAGAGGAGGAAGTCTTTCTGATGAGAAAGCGGTCTTCTACTGACCAACAGTGGAAAAATAAGAGGCAGTGCTTCAAAAAGTACCAGCTTCCCCGTCATTGATTCAGCTATTTGTTTGCAATTCATATCTTCTTCCTGATTGGGAAGAGGAGCCCTGACTATATTACACCTGCTTGTTATGCGACAAGAAGCGAGACTTATCAATCGTGGAGAGCAGTTTGAGTACCTTGAAAATGATCGGCGATATGCAGGTCAGTGTGTTTGGGAGTGGGAAGGTGCCAGACGTTCTTATCCAATTACCTTGCTTGCAAATTCCATTGGCCGAAAAGGAATCGGCCTATTTTTGCCCATGACCCGTAGACGAAAAAACAAAATTGCAGATCGGGTGAAACAATTATTAGAACATCAAATTCAGGGAGCGCAAGTACGGATTTGGTGGGAACCCTAAAGAGGAAAAAAGACATGCTGAATCGAGAGACTGTTTGGGGTTGATTTTTGTTTTTGCTATGCTCCTTTTTTTTCCTTCTTCGATGCAGACCTCCTCATTAGTGCGGCTTAGTTTTGACCGCTTGGTCTGCTGCGTTGTAGGGTTTGCACCTTGAAGGCCTAAAAATGAGCAATAACAATTCCTATAAACAAAACGCAAACAGTCTCTGAGTTTCTTTGGATTTTACATATCCATATGAGAATCAAGCCAGTTAACTTTCATCCTTGTTTGACTTGCACATGACTATTCCCCAAGCCTGCCAGAATAAAATCTTTGCACACCCGTGCGACATCAGCTTCCTTCATCTTCCCTCTGGGCTTGTACCAGTGCTGAATCCAGTTGGTAGCTGACAACAGCATAGAGGTTGCAAACTTTGTTGGAATAGGACGAAAAACACCAGCTTCTATCCCCCGTTTCAGAACATCTGAAAAAGCTTCCTCATAAGTTTGGATCAATTTTTTGTACTGGCTTCGGCGAGGTTCCGAAAGTTCCTGCCATTCCTTGAAAAAGATCGCTGCAGCATCGATGTTGCGAACAATCACTGAGATGTGGATCCGAATCATGCCCGCCAACTGGCTCTCCGGATCATCAGCCTGTGCATGTTGATGCAACACTGCCGTGTGGAATTCTCGAGCGCACCGCAAGGCAATCTCCCATAGAATCTCCTCCTTAGACTTGTAGTGGCTGTATAAGCTGGCTGGCTTGATGTCGAGTTCTTCAGCAAGATCTCGCATGGAAGCAGTCAAGTATCCTTTGCGACTGAACAACTCCTGGGCTTTATCTAGGATTTGTTGTTTTCGCTTACTAAGAACTTTGATGTCAGAGAAAGGCGGCATGTGATTCGAAACTGGCAAAGGACTAAGTAGGGATTTTTTACCAAACATCAAAATACCTCCTTCTATTTCACCTGTCGATAGTCAATTTTACGACTCAATTTTGAAACTGACAGGGGATATACTAACTTCGCCGCGTGTACCTGTATACACAATTATTCTGAACCAATAAACTAGTTCCGCACCAAATGGAAGCCTTCCCATTCAGCGTCGCAGCCTTAGGCGAATCCACCCAACTAATGTTGCCCCTTCTATTGCTTCTGCTAACAGGGCTTGTCCTAATGGTCCTGGATGCTTTTAACTCCAAAGCACCACTCGCCTGGATCGCAGGGATTGGATTAGGGGTATCTGCATTGTTGGCTGGTATGCAGGGAGATACAGACACACATATTGTATTTTTTGGAATGATGGAAGCAGGGGGAATCGCCCCGATGGTTCATATATTCCTGTGTTTGTCGGCTATTTTTACCTTGCCATTCCTGAGAGATTATCTCCTTAGGCAGGATCGCATGATCAAAGATGTGTACGCACTCCTGATTTTTAGCGTCATTGGAATGATCCTCATGGCCAACGCAAATGACCTGATCATGACCTTCATCGGGTTGGAAACCATGTCTATTTGCCTGTACATCTTTGCAGCTCTGTACAAAACTGATGTGGCATCTAATGAAGCAGGAATGAAATATTTCCTCCTTGGCTCCTTTGCCTCAGCCTTTCTGCTTTTTGGAATATCACTTGTATACGGCATCACCGGATATACCAATCTGGACATGTTGGCTACCGCTGAATCACTGGAACTCATGGCGCACAATGAGTCCATTTTTTATGTCGCAGCGGGATTGATTCTGGTTGGGTTTTTGTTCAAAGTTGCAGCTGTTCCTTTCCACAACTGGACCCCGGATGTATATGAAGGGACACCGACACCGCTCGCTGGATTTATGGCTACAGGGAGTAAGCTAGCGGCCTTTGTGGCTTTGGGAGTTGTGATGCACAAGCTACAGTTTGTTTCATTTGGGAAGACGATCACCATTGTTGCATTGGCGGCCCTTTGTACCATGATTTATGGAAACATCGTTGCTGCTCGCCAAGAGAACCTCAAGCGGATGCTTGCCTACTCCAGCATTGCTCACTCGGGCTATGTATTGCTAGGACTCTGTGCCGATGAAATAGGATTCAAGTCCATTCTCTTTTATATGTTTATCTATACATTGATGAATATCGGGGCCTTTGGGATGTTGGGGATGGTAGAAAGAGAATATCCAGATACCAATATGGAAGCGTGGAGAGGGCTCGGAAAATCTTCTCCTTATTTTGCAGGAGCGCTAGCCATTTTCCTCTTTTCGCTGGCAGGAATTCCTCCACTAGCTGGCTTTATGGCCAAGTATCAGGTATTCATCTCTGCGATCAGTGAAGATCTTGTCTTCCTGGCGACTGTGGGGATTCTCACTTCCGTGATCGGAGCGTATTATTACATTCGTGTCATTGTATTGATGTTCTTCAAAAGCGATGGAAAGGAGCCCGAGTTCAACCTGTCATTCCGCACCTTGCCTGTAGTAAGTATTGCAGTATTGGTGGGCTTGATTTTGATCTTTGGTGTATTCCCGTCTTTGATCCTTAATCCAATCGATGCTGCTTTTGCTGGGTCCGGGCTTGATACTTATATCTCTTTGATCCCATAGTAGAGCAGCAATATCGTGGACAGAACAGTCGCTGCAATCACGAATTTTCGATAAAAGGACTCATTGAGCTGCTTGACCAGCCAGACTCCTATGGCTGCGCCCACAAGAATAATTGGGAGCATACTGAGATTCATCACAAAGGTATTCCAATGGATAGTCTTCCACACAAATATGTGAAAAGGAACCTTTGATAGATTGATCAGAAAGAAAAACCAGGCTGTGGTGCCAATGAACTGATTTTTGGGTAAATGCATAGATAGCAGATACACCGCAATTACCGCCCCGGCAGCATTGCCTACCATGGTCGTGAATCCTCCAAGGATGCCCATGATGGCTGAGAACCACCAATAATCCGGGACTTCTGTTACCTGTTTCAATTCCATATAGATCATCAGAATCAGGCTTGCCAGAATGATGAATCCAAGTAGAATTTTGAACCAGACCTCAGGGATATAATCGCCGACAATGGTCCCAATGATCACCCCAAGAATCGCCCAGGGAATCAGTCGAAACACATGTTTCCACTGAGCAGATCGATTGTAATAGCTCACCCCAAATACATCTGCCATGATCAACATGGGGAGCAAGATGCCGGTGGATGCTTTGGCCTCAAAAATCAAGGCCATAATCGGTACCACTAGATTATAAATTCCTTGCACGCCTGTTTTGGACATGCCTACAAACATGGCACATAAGGCAATCAGGCCCCATTGGGTGGTCGTTAGATCAAAGCTAGATAATATGTCTCCCATGAAGGGCAAATGTAGCAAGAATCAGCAGTCTCACAAGCCATGCTGGAAATTGGCGTATATAGAAAGGGAGCCTC
The DNA here is from genome assembly GCA_039029315.1 of Bacteroidota bacterium. Classification (GTDB taxonomy): domain Bacteria; phylum Bacteroidota; class Bacteroidia; order J057; family J057; genus JBCCCJ01. The sequence goes on from JBCCGK010000094.1 coordinate 22,372, forward strand.
TGTTGAGGCTCCCTGGGCGTATCGTCTGTTTGATTATAAATGAAGCGACAGAAATATCTAGTTATTGTTGCCTCCTTCGCCTCCCTCTTCTGTCTTCTTTTCTTCCTCGGTCTTTTCTTCTGCTCCTTCGTCCTTGATCTCACCTATTCGAGAGACTTCAGCACTTCCATCTCTGGCGGCTCTTCTGGCTACAGCGGCATCAAATGATTCGGTCTTCGTGGCTTCCAGTTTGGTGCGGAATTCATTCAGGTTGCCCTCTTCAGATTGGATAGTCTGGATTTGGGTAGCCCTTGCCACCTTATTATCTTCAATGGCTTGCAGGGTTTCGGCCAATTTTTGTTCAAGGTTAACAGAGTCTTTTTCCAGTTTTTCCTGCTCTTTGATCGCTTTGGCAATCACTTTTTCCTGATCCTCGATTGCCAACTCCATCTCATATATTTTGACATCATATTCCAATCCTTGAAGAAAGTCCGTTGCATTGGCCATTTCTTCAGGGAAGGTTTCTGAGGTCATGAAGTTCATATTTCCACTGGACATAAACAGGGTGATTCGTGAGCTGTTTTTATCACTTTTTCCTACCCGATCTACTTTGTAGTAGACATCCATTCGATTGCTGGATAGATCAGCGTGATGTACGCCTTCATACATTTTTAAGCCACTCTTGACCTTGGCTTTGCTACCTGTTGCCAGTTTGAATTTTTGGTCCAGAACGGCAGATACATTTTTCGACTGACCCCTCAGAACAATAGACAGCGCATTCTTCGTTTCTTTTTTCATGAAGGATTGATTCCCTTCAGAAACATCTTGTGCCCATCCAGAGAAGGACAGAACAGCCAAAGACAGCAATGTGGTGAGTAGATGTGTTAATTTCATGTGAAAAGAGTTGTTGAAGATTCCAAATGCAAATGAATTCCTACTACTTTCTATGTATTGGGACGATAAATACTGGAAAGAGTCACAATCTTTTTCACATTGTTACAATCAATAATTCTATATCTCTGTAATTCATGCTCATCCCGAATAGACTTGCCATATTCTTTTTGGTCAGATGACGCCGATAGATATAGATTCCTTGTTTGAGTCCTTCATTGTATTTGACAAGATTGTCAATCCCTCCATTGTCCCCTATATTGACAAGCAAAGGACCCATAATGTTGCTGATTGCGATGGATGCAGTTCTGGCAACTCTGGAGGCAATGTTGGGGACACAGTAATGGATGACACCATGTTTGACAAAGGTCGGTTGGTCATGAGAGGTCAAGCGGCTGGTCTCGATACAGCCGCCCTGATCGATGGCGACATCAATGATGACAGATCCTTCACTCATAGATTTGACCATGTCTTCAGTGACGACCATAGGGGCGCGGCCATCTTCCCGATAAGCTGCGCCAATCAGGACATCAGACGCCTGGACAGCTTCCTGTATATAATTGCCTTGAGCGATGGAGGTATAGACATTGATGCCTAATTCTTTCTCAATTCGTCTGAGTTTATATATCTCTTCATCGATGATACGTACCCGTGCGCCCATGCCCATGGCTGTCTGGGCAGCATTGAAGCCTACTGTGCCAGCACCGATAATGGTGATTTCTGCAGGTGGAATGCCTGTGATCCCTCCCAGAAGAATTCCTTGCCCATCGTTTTTGCCAGTCAGCAATTCTGAGGCAATGTGTATGGTTGACACTCCGGCAATCTCACTCATCATTTGGACTAGCGGGTGAGATCCATCTCCACTTCTATAGAACTCAAATCCTATAGCTGTGATATTTTTTTTGATCAATTGGCTGAGATAATCTGGTGTGAGGCTTCCCAGATTGACTGCCGAGATCAATATTTGATTTTCTTTGAGTAAGGGAATGCGATCTTCAGACAGAGGAGAAACCTTCAGGATGATGTCCGCTTGCTTGAAAACATCTTCCACCTTATAGCAGATAATGGCACCCGCCTGACTGTAGTCATGATCAGAATACCGTGCTCCTTTCCCAGCTTCATGTTCGATAAATACCTGGTGGTCATTGGCCACAAGAACCTTGGCAGTAGCAGGGGTAATGGCTACCCTGTTTTCGTGATAAATAGCTTCTTTTGGAATGCCAATCCTCAGGCTTTTTTTTGATCTGCTGGTTCGTACGGCTAATTCTTGCGGTACAGCCCAGGAACCAGGATAGATTCCAGAAAACAATCCCCGATCTATAGAAAATTCTATTTTTCCCATACAATCAGTAGCTTAGGGTAATCTCTCTCCAATTGTTCTCCAAAACGATCAATCGCAGCTTGGCTGTCTGAGAAGGAATCAAGCCAGGAATCCGTTCAGGCCACTCCATGAATACATATTCCCCTGAATCCAGGTACTCTTCCAATCCAATATCATAGGCTTCTATTTCTGATTGGAGTCGATAGAAATCAAAATGATATACCATATCCTGAGCGGCTTCGTATGTGTGAACCAGGGTGAAGGTAGGACTTGTAACCGGTTCCTGAACGCCCAAAGCCTCACAGAAAGACCGGATAAGAGTGGTTTTCCCAGCCCCCAAACTACCGTAAAATGCAAAAATTCTCTTTGGATTACAAACCTCCAAAATGTTTTTTGCAATCATGGGAAGCTCTGATTCTGAGCGACTCAGGTATTGTTTCTCTGTCATGTTGAGTTCCAGGCTTATCAGCTCTTTTTTTGAGCTTTTTTTGCAAGTTTAAGAAACTGATCGCTGCTCAGAAAGCCTTTCTTTCTGGCAAGGACAGTTCCTGAAGCATCCATAAAGATCAGGTCAGGAATCGACCTGATTTCATGAGAAATGAGGAAAGGATAATTGACAGATAAGTCGGTATCTATCTTGACATTGATAAAATGCTCATTGAAGTAATCCGCAACTTTGGGATCTGTAAAGACATCTCTGGCCATCATCTTGCACGGCCCACACCAACTGGCATAGGTATCAACAAAGATCAGTTTTCCATCTTCGGTAGCCTGGGTTTTTGCCGCCGAGAGGGGGCCTTCAAAAAAAGAAATTTCGGATTGTCCAAGAGCTGGCAATGCGCCAAAAAGCATCAGGAAGAAGACAGAGGAAATAAATACTTTCAGTATATTCATCGAAATTGTGGATTGAAAAAATGATTGATGTTTGCAAACGATATGCAAGTAATAAAAAAAACGTCAGACAACTATCAGGGTTTGGTTCTGTCTTTATTTTGTGCGAAATTTGGTGTTCCCCACTCAACATTCTCTGATAGTACGATACCTGGAATGTGCTCAAATCAACAGGGTCAATAATGATTTGAAGTAGATGAGTAGTCAATCAAGTTCTCCTATCCGGCCAGTAAGGGCCATGATTTTGGCTGCAATTGGAATTGCAGTTGTCGCCGTTGTTGGGATTGCCATTGTTGCATGGGTGACCTTTCAGGGAGTGGATGATTCATTCAATCAGGTAGTCGAACCTCAAAACTATCTCAATGAGGTTAATCTGATTGTCGCAGATCTATTCGAAGCTGAAAGTAGTTTGCGCTCCTATGCCTTGACTGGGAATGAAGATGAATTGAATCTGTTGAAAGTCAAGATCCAAACCTATTCCAAACGATTGGATCGTCTCAGAACCTATTCCGAAGACGCAAAGGATTTGCTGGTTACCACTGATACCATTGCTTATTATGTAAAGGAAAAATATAAAGTTCTGGAAAGCCTAAGCGAAGGAGAATATGTCCTGACAGGAGAATTGATTTGGAATTCACTTCAGGAAATGGCCATTCCAGTCGATTCCTTGCTTGACGTGGAAGCAACAGAGGAAGAATCAAAGGAAGAAAACGAGGAAGACGTGAGCATTCCCCCCTTTACAGAGGAACAAATCAAACGTCTGGCCTTGAAATTGGGAATCACAGAAGAAGAAGTCTCCTTATTTGCAGATTGGAATGCTGAAACCTGGCTCAGCAATATGGTTGCCATCACCTCTGAGGATGAGCTTCAGCAGAGTAGGGGAGATGGTCTGGATATTCTCATGAAACGAGATCAGTATTTGACAGGGAAATTGTTGAAGGCCACCAGAGCCTATCAGAATCAGTCACTGGCTGAAGAGAAAGGAAAAAGAGGTAATCTGGATATCATGATTGAGCAGAATCAGGATTATCTGGGACTGGCGGCCTTATTGGTCGTGGTTTTCTGTTTGTTGTTGTTATGGAACATCTTTCGAAGCCTCGATCGCAACAAACAACTACAAGAACAACTGGAAGAAGAAAAAGCCAGAGCGGAAAAACTGGCTGCTGCCAAAGAGGAGTTTCTGGCCAATATGAGCCATGAAATTCGAACTCCAATGAACGCTGTGATTGGTTTTGCTGAACAATTGGCCGGGACAAGACTGGATTCGAAGCAAAAAAATATGCTCAATCCTATCAGGCAATCAGCCAATTATCTGCTTGCCTTGATCAATGATGTCCTGGATTATTCCAAGATGGATGCCGGTGCTTTCAGGCTGGAACAAACCAACTTTCGGGTGGTTCCGGTGATACAGGAGGTCATTACCACCTTTGCGCATTCTGCGCAAAGGAAACAGGTTCAGTTGAGATATGTTCCCAATGGAGAACTGCCTGAAATTCTGTTGGGAGATCCCCTGCGCCTCAGACAAATGCTGTTCAATCTGGTCGGCAATGCAGTCAAATTCACTGAAAAAGGAAAAATCGAAGTATCTACTTCCTTTCATGCCAGGGAACGAGCCACTACGGGCAAAATGGTGATCGCGGTCAAAGACACTGGAATCGGGATTCCCCCAGATCGGATTGATTCTGTTTTTTCTGACTTTGAGCAAGCAGACAGTAGCACAACACGCAAATATGGAGGCACAGGACTTGGGCTTCCAATTACCAAGCGATTGGCGGAGGTGCACGGAGGGACAATTTCTATCAGAAGCGAAAAAGGAAAAGGAACTACAGTAACCTTGCATATTCCCTATGAGATTGGGACGAGGGTGGAAGAAGAGCCTGTAGAGAAGCTCGGACTTCCCAGCCATCAATCTCTCAAAGGCTTGAAAGTTCTTCTGGCAGACGATGAACCCTACAACCAACAGTTGATCAAAGTCATCATGGACAAATGGGAGATCCATCTGGATGCGGTGGACAACGGGCGGAGAGTCATTGACAAGCTGAGAGCAGACAATTCCTATGATTTGATCCTCATGGATCTTCAGATGCCAGAAATGGATGGAATGGAAAGTACACGCTACATTCGCCAAAAACTAAAACTCGACATCCCGATCCTAGCCATGACTGCGACTTCAACAGAAAAAGAAATTGCAGAAGCGCGACATGCAGGCATGAATGCGCATCTGCTCAAGCCTTTTCAGGAAGTCGAACTCCTCTCCCTCTTGTCATCCTGGCTGACTCCGCCTCAAGGCACTACAATTGAGCCTATACCTGCAAAAAATGATTCCTCTGCTATGGATGATCCGTCAAAATCCTATGACCTCAAGACCTTGTACAAGCTGTCCAATCAGGATCGCAAGATGGTGCTCAAAATGCTCAAATTGTTCCAGGGACGCTCACAATCCCATTTATTGGAGCTCAAGCGCGCTCTGAAAAACAAGGACTATGTAGCACTGGGAGCCAGAGCACACCAAATGATTCCTTCCTGTCGTCATTTAGGATTGGATTTTTTGGTCTCACAACTGAGTTATATGGAATCGATGGTCAAGAAGAATGAGATTGACCCAGAGGCATTTCACCAAGCGGTGGATCTGATAGAATCCGAATTCAAAGTCGTCACGGGCCAGATTGATGCAGACATCAAAAAACTGGAGCTGGAAGACTAATCTTGCAGAAAGGGAATTGTGGAGATGATCGGCAGACTATCTTCAGTGTTTGCCTATCAAAGATGGCCCAGCTTTCTCTAAGAGACTGTTTTGGAATCTGTGCTGAGAATTTTTTTCTCAGCCAAGGCCCTTTTTTGTTCTCATAGCGGTGCTATGGGAACAAAAAAAGCCGCAGAATGAGGAAAAAATACGCATACAAAAAATAAGTAATAGATTTCCAAACAGTCTCTAAAGAGGTTCTAGATCATTGCTATGCACCTATGACGGCCTAACAAGCTGTCTCCTGTTACTATTTTTCATACAGAATCTAATCATACCCACAAAAAAACAGGACCTCAAAAGGTCCTGTTTTTTTGTATATCTTTCGTTCAAGCAGTAAAATTAGCCTCGCCGCTTGAATTTGAATTTTCCGCTTTGAGAAAACATTTCTCCTCGATCTTCGGACAGATTGAAATTCACAGAGGTATTTCTTGAAGATTTATTTCTTGGAGATGTATTGATACGAGGACGAATTCTTCCTGAAGGAATGGTGGCTGCTGGAGTCATACCAGCAGAAGAGTCAAGTCTGATAGGTGCATCTAAGGCATCAGCTTTATGAATAGAGATCTTATATTCTCCTTCATATTGATGGTGATTTAGAAAGTCTTTGATTGCTTCCAACATCCCGTCATTCACCTCACGGCCCAGAATCCTTAAATCTAAATGCATGTTTCTTCAATTACAAGTTAAAGTTAAGAACGAATGGCAGCAGGATATGTTTCAGTCCTTAACTGTTAATATTCAATCAATGTTTGGACGAGTTGGTGTAAAGACAAGTCACTTATCCTCAGGGATGAAGGTAATGAAAAAAAATCAATCTATTTCAATATTTTTTCAAAAATGAAATACATCATCGCCTATTGTCAAGGCTGAGATGTCCACTTTTTGCTGATTCTGTCTGAAAAATTTTCTTCTCAATCTGCGAAAAATTATTTACTATATTTGGGCCAAAATCATACTTTTCTTATGGCTGAAGCAGGAAAGTTTCTCATATATGTTGTGGAAGATGATGAGTGGTACCGCGAACTGCTGGGGTACAACCTGGAACTGAATCCTGACCATGAAGTCCACAAGTTCGAAACCGCAGGAGAATGCCTTAAGGTGTTGGACAAGCGCCCGGATATGATTACCCTTGATTATAGCCTGCCTGACATGGAAGGAGGGGAAGCGCTGAATCAAATCAAAGGATACGATCCTGATATTGAGGTGGTGATCATTTCTGAACAAAAGGATGTCGAAACAGCTGCCAAACTGATCAAGGCCGGGGCATTTGATTACATTGCCAAAGTCGAGGACATTCGGGATCGGCTGCTTAGTTTGGTTAACCATGTTCGCAACAAGCAATCGCTCAAAACCCGTCTGAATAGCCTGCAAAAGATGGTGGAGCAAAAGTATGATTTTGAGAAGAGTATCATCGGCACTAGTGTTCCCATCAAGAAGGTATTCAGCTTAATTGAAAAAGCGATAAAGACTAATATCACTGTAACGGTGACCGGAGAGACAGGGACAGGCAAGGAATTGGTTGCAAAAGCGATCCATTTTAATTCCAAACGTAAAGATCATCCTTTCGTCCCTGTGAATATGGCGGCGATTCCCAGTGAACTCATTGAAAGTGAATTATTTGGGCATGAGAAAGGGGCTTTCACCGGGGCGCATATCCGGCGGTTGGGCAAATTCGAGGAAGCACACAAAGGAACCCTTTTTCTGGATGAAATTGGGGAAATGGACATCACCTTTCAGGCCAAACTCCTCCGTGCATTGCAGGAAAGAGAAATCATTCGAATCGGTAGCAACAAGGCTGTCAAAGTAGACTGTCGAATCATTGTGGCAACCAATCGGAATCTGGTAGAAGAAGTGAAGGCGGGAAATTTCAGGGAAGACTTGTACTATCGATTGTTTGGATTGCCGATCGAACTGCCCCCTTTGAGAGAAAGGGGAAAAGATGTCGTCATACTTGCGAATTATTTTCTAGATAATTTTTCCAAAGAAAATGAACTGGGAGCACTTCATTTCTCGCCAGATGCCAAACGAAAACTCCTCTCATATCACTATCCCGGCAACATCCGGGAACTCAAATCTGTGGTTGAGCTTGCTGCCGTCATGACAAATACCCCCGAGATTGACGAAGAAGTGCTTACCTTCAGTACCCATGATGCCTTACCTGAGGTGCTCAATGACGATTTTACCCTCAAGGACTACAACAACCGAATCATCGATCTGTACCTGGACAAGTATGACAACAATGTCAAGCTTGTTGCAGATAAACTCGATATCGGTGCTTCTACCATTTACCGTATGATCAAAGAGCGGAAAGAATGAGTCAAACTTCTTATCCCAAGAGCCGAATCAAGGCCTTGATTTTAGAAAACATCCATCCACAAGCAGAAAGTATTTTTCAGGGGGAAGGCTACCAGATCGAAACCATCGGTCGTGCACTCTCTGAAGAAGAATTGTGTGAAAAAATTAAAGACGTCCATATCATCGGGATACGGTCAAAAACCCATATTACCCGAAAAGTCCTTGAACATGCCAATCGACTGTGGGTCGTCGGTGCCTTCTGTATTGGCACCAATCAAATTGATTTGGAAGCCTGTGCCACACATGGGGTCATCGCTTTCAATGCGCCCTTCAGCAATACGCGTTCGGTTGTGGAATTGGCCATCGGGGAAATCATCATGCTTATGCGTCGAATTCCTTCCATGAGTCAGGGCATGCATCAGGGCAAGTGGAACAAATCTGCGACCAATAGTTTTGAAATCCGGGGAAAAAAGCTGGGGATCGTTGGGTATGGAAATATCGGGGCACAATTGTCCGTGCTGGCAGAAGCATTGGGCATGCAAGTGTACTATCATGACCTGGTCGAGAAACTGACCCTGGGCAATGCGGTTCGTACTGCTAGCCTGCACGATCTGCTAGGGAAAGTAGATGTTGTAACGCTTCATGTGGATGGCCGGCCCGAAAATCGTATGACATTTGGAGAGCCGGAATTCCAGGCAATGAAACCAGGGTCAATTTTTCTGAACCTGAGTAGAGGATTTGTGGTCGATATTCCCTCTCTAGTGAAGCATCTCCATAGTGGACATATTCTGGGAGCTGCAGTAGATGTTTACCCTCAAGAACCCAAAAGCAATCAGGAAGAATTCTTGTCTGAGTTGAGAGGCATGGACAATGTCATTCTGACCCCTCATATTGGAGGAAGCACACAGGAGGCCCAGCACAATATAGCTCAATACGTTCCTGCCCAGATCATAGACTATTTTAACTCCGGTAGCAGCTTTGGCAGTGTCAACTTTCCCAATCTGCAATTACCTTCTCAAGGGAATGCCCATCGATTGATTCATATTCACCGCAATGTGCCGGGAATCATGGCCAAGATCAATCAGGTGTTGGCCAAGCATCACATCAACATCGAAGGCTCCTATCTGAAAACCAATGAAGATATTGGCTATGTGATCATGGACATCAACAGGGCCCATGATGAAAAGGTGTTGGAAGAACTCAAATCCATCAAGGATACCATTCGGTTTCGGGTATTGTATTAAGGGATAGTTGACAATGTGAGGTCCAGAAAAAGAAAACTGATCAAGACATGAATTTCGATCATAAATTGCATCTTCATGAAACTACGTTGTACACAAAATAGCATCCGAATCCGTGTTCGGAAGTCTGATCTCCACTCCCTTGCACAAGAGAAGGTGATTCGTGAACATGTACATATAGGAAAGGATGAAGTATTCTGGTTTGAATTGGCGATCACAGACAATGCAGACATAGATGTCCGATTCCAGGGAGGAGGATTGAGAGTGATGCTTCCAGTAGAACAAGCTGCCGCATGGATGGAGAGTCAGCAGGTTGGGATGGAGTATGCTCGACCGGTGGAAGGGGAAGAAGTCTTACACGTGCTGATCGAGAAAGACTTTCCTTGTCTGGATCGGGAAAATGAAGACAAGTCTGATACGTTTTTTGAGCTATCCCCCAATCAAGCAGATGCTTGTTGAGCAAGGGGATAAGGGGCTAACATTACAGACTCATCAAAAATTCAGATAGTTTGGTTCCTTTTGGTAAGCCCATTTTTTTGCGAATCCGGTAGCTTGTGATCCGCACGCTATTGGCAGCTATTCCCTGTAGTGCTGCGATTTCATTGGTGGACAAATTCAGTTTGAGAAGGGCGCAGAGACGGAGGTCCCCAGCTGTCAATTTGGGGTATTCCTGTTTCAGGTGGGAAAGGAATCCTTTGTGGATTTCTCTAAACTGGCGATTGAATTCTTCCCAGTTCTGATCAATACTCAGATGTTGTTCTACCTGTCGCTTCATGCGATGGATGAGTGCATTGGCTTCAGGACTAGAGCTAGCTTCCAAAGAACCCAGTTGAGCTTTAAACTCAGTGATCATCTGATTGCGCTGAGCCAGATTGAGGGACATGGCAGTCAGTTGCTTGCGTTTGTGCTCCAGATCCAATTCCAGAGATTGCTGAAGGTCTCTGGAGGCATCCAGTTTCTGAACAGTTTCCTGCAATTTGTTGCTCAAGAGAATGGTCTTTTTTTGACTTCGAAAGCTCCACCAACTCCAGATCACAAGGATGAGGACACTCAGAAGGATAACCGCAAGAAGCAAGGTCAACCCTCCTTGGTTTTCTGAAGAAATGTCCATCCCGGAACCATCTTCAGAAGACGTTTTTTCCAGCGACATATACAAGCTTCCAATGAGATGTAAGAGCGAATCCCGATCGTTCTCAGAGAGGAGTTTGGTACAGGAAGGAGTATTCATCAGCAATGTCAGGTGCTCGAAAGCAATGGATTTGTCGGGATGTCTCAGGCTTATCTCTACCAATTTGTTATTCATCTCGCACATAAAGAAGGTATTCTGCGTTTCTTCTGCGCAAGTACTTGCCTCTTTGAAGAGTTGAATGGACGCATCAAGCTGTTGCTGCCGTTCTCTGATGTCTCCCAAACGGCGCAGAATCTCACAGTCGATAGACAGGAAATCAATAGATTTTACCTTGATGCGCAAAAGATCAAGATATCGGTAGGCTGAATCAAGATCCGTTTCTCCCCAATGTTGGATCTTCCTTTGCAAGGCATTCAGCTCTGAATAAGATGCCTCCTGAGGAATGGGAAGAGGATTCCAGCGAATGGGTTGAGTCAAAGCGAGAGTTGAGCCAAAACAGAAGAGCCACAACTCCAAAAGTGCGATAATCTGTATATGGGACATCTCCGGAAAGATAGGGGAGTTCCTGAATAAATGCTATTTTTCGTGCTTGAAACTCGCCATTAACCTCTATCAACCCCATGTATACACAAACTGCCCGCTTGACCCTTCGTCCACTTAGAATGACTGATCTGGAAGAAGTTTATGGATACCGCAAAGATCCCGAAGTGGTTCGATATCAAAGCTTTGAGCCATTTACGAGAGAGATGACCAGCGACTTTATGAAAGAACAAGCTGGTTTGATCTTTCACAAGGCAGGCCAATGGGTACAAATTGGCTTTGCTTTGACAGAAACAGACAAATTGGTTGGAGATTGTGCTGTCAAACGGTTTGCTCATGAACCACTGATTGTGGAGATTGGGTATACCATCGCAAGAGAACACCAAAGACAAGGCTATGCCAGAGAGGGAATTTCAGGATTGCTGAACTTTTTATTTCAACAAAAACAGATTCATAAAGTACAGGCACTCATTGATGTTCGCAACATTGCAAGTATCCGCTTTGTCGAGAAACTTGGCTTTCAGAAAGAAGGGCATTTCCGAGAGAACTATTTTGAGAATGGTCAATGGTGGGATGAAGTGCAGTATGGCTTGTTGAGATCAGCGTTTCGGTTGGGAAGTTCAGGATAGATTTCAATCAAGGCTGTTCAAGCAAGAACTCTTCACTCCCTTCTTTTTCTCCTTGATTCCCCAGCTTATTCTTTGCAATTTTGCAGCCGGATGGAAGCAATGGACAGACTAGACCTATTCCCGGAAGGGAAGCTTGAAATCACACTGGGGCGTCTTTGTCAGCAGTTGATAGAAACCTATAATGATTTTGATCGGACGGTGATCCTTGGGGCACAACCCCGGGGGATCTACATGGGGCGTCGGATACAGCGGATCTTGTCCACCATGCTTCCTGATCTTGCCATTCCTTACGGAGATTTGGATGTGACCTTTTTCAGGGATGATTTCCGGAAACGGAGCAGCCCTCTACAACCCAATCAGACAAGAATTGATTTTTTGATTGAAGATTGTAGGGTGATATTGGTTGATGATGTGCTCTATACAGGTCGGACTGTCCGAGCAGCAATGGATGCCATGCTGGCATATGGTCGCCCCAAATCTGTTGAGTTGTTGGTTTTGGTAGATCGAAAACGAAAACGAGAATTACCGATAGAGGCGTCTTATGTGGGGATAGAAGTAGACACAATCGAAACCCAACGAGTGTTGGTCGAGTTGAAAGAAAGCGGAGGCAATGATGAGGTTGTATTGATTTCGCAAGACTCGTAAAAACTGCCAGTAAGAATATCTTGATTAGACTATATGGCTCTCAGTACGCGGCATCTCCTAGGGATCAAATACATCACAGCAAAAGATATCCAACTCATTTTTGAAACGGCTGAGAATTTCAAAGAAGTGATCAATCGCCCAATCAAGAAAGTCCCTTCTTTGAGAGATATCACCGTAGCAAACCTGTTTTTTGAAAACTCTACCCGCACACGTCTTTCCTTTGAATTGGCTGAAAAACGCCTCTCAGCTGATGTCGTCAATTTTTCTGCATCCTCCAGCAGTGTCAAAAAGGGAGAAACCCTCCTCGATACGGTGAACAATATTCTGGCCATGAAGGTGGACATGGTCGTGATGAGACATCCCCATCCAGGTGCGCCAGTATTTTTGAGCAAGCATATCGATGCACAGATCGTCAATGCTGGAGATGGAACGCATGAGCATCCCACCCAGGCATTGTTGGATGGCTTTTCATTGTGGGAAAAATTCGGAGACCTCAAAGATCGAAAGATCGCGATTGTGGGAGATATCAAGCATAGCCGGGTTGCCTTGTCCAATATTTTTGCCCTGACCAAACTTGGCGCTAAAGTGAAGGTGTGTGGCCCTCCAACCTTGATACCGAAGTATATCTCAAGTTTGGGTGTAGAAGTGGATTATAATTTGAGAAATACTCTCGAATGGTGTGATGCCGTCAATATGCTGCGCATTCAACTAGAAAGACAAGACATCAAATATTTCCCTAGCTTGAGAGAATATTCCCTTCAATATGGTCTGGATATGGCCTTGCTTCGCTCCCTCAAAAAGGAATTGGTCATCATGCATCCTGGCCCAATAAATCGTGGAGTGGAAATCACAAGTGAAGTCGCCGATTCTGATCAATCCATCATCCTGGAGCAAGTGGAAAATGGCGTGGCTGTACGGATGGCTGTCCTGTATTTATTAGCCGGAGTCGGATGAAACTGATACAACCTTCTGTGGACAACAAGACACTTTGAGAAGGACTATCTGGATCAACCTCAGAGATGAAAAAACTGGATCGACATACCTTTTTTTCCTTTATAGGCCCCTTTGCAGTCAGCCTGCTGGTGATCCTGTTCATTCTCGTGATGCAGTTCATGGCCTTGTATCTCAACGATATTGCCAGCAGGCAGCCTTCCCCGGATATCATCGGAAAACTATTTTTCTATGCCAGTGGGCGATTGGTGTTGACAGCCATGCCTGTTGCCTTGTTGGCGGGTGCATTGATGGCCTTTGGGAACCTGGGAGAATTCAATGAACTGGCTGCAATGAAATCTTGTGGCATCAGTCTGCTGAAAATCATGCGATCTGTCGTGGCTTTTACGGCTTTGCTTACACTGGTATCGCTTTGGGTGTCATTTGATGTTATTCCCAAAGCCAATCTGAAGTTTTTTAGCTTGTTGTATGATGTTCAGCGAAAAAAGCCGGACCTCGCCATCAAACCAGGACATTTTTATTCAGATATCGATGGCTACGTCATCCGGGTTTCAGACAAGAATCCTGATAGTGGAACCTTGTTCGATGTGATGATCTACAATCATACCGAAAATCGAGGGAACAATGATATCATCATTGCGGATTCTGCCCGAATGAAAACCAAAGGCGGAACCCTGAGCATGGTCCTGTATGAAGGAGTGCGCTATGAAGAGTATAAACCAGAATCAGGTGAACAGGAAAATCGACCTCATGGCCGAACGTATTTCGATTCCCTCTACTACAGATTTCCATTGGAGGGATTTGAACTAAGCCGAACAGATGAAAGTCTATTTCGTCATCAAATCACCCTGCCATATCGGGAACTAGTCAATGCGATCGACAGCATAGACGCCCTGGAAGGGAAGCAATTGATAAAAAACACGCAGCAATTAAGTCGGTATAACAAGATTGATACGGCTTTTATGGTCTATACGAAAGACACAATGCCTGTCAAGAAGACCGTAGTGACTTATGATATGGATTCTGATGAAACCATTCTGGAATGTTATGATAACGACTACCCTGATGATATTGTCAGCCGAGCCATCACGAATGCCCGAGCGATCAAAAGCTATGTAGAATTCATGTCAAAGAAACGGGCAGATCAGAAGCAAGCTGAGCGAAAATATGATTTTGAGTTTTACTTTCGATATGCCCTGCCTTTCAATTGTCTCGTCTTCGTCCTGATAGGGATTGCACTGGGAGCAATCATCCGAAAGGGAGGATTAGGTATGCCCGCTCTGATTTCGCTGGGGTTCTTTATGGCCTTCTATGTATTGACGACTCAAGGAAAAAAACTGGCAAAAGAAGATGTGCTTGATCCCTTTGTAGGTGCCTGGCTGTCGGTCATTATTTTCGGACCGGTGGCACTTGCGCTGGTGTACCAGGCGACCATGGATGCAAAACTACTCAGTGAAAGTTATTGGGGAATGGTTCGGGACAAATGGCCCGGGCTGGCTTATATTCTCCGGAGAATTCCTGGGATCGGCGCTGTTCTTTATGCTGTAGAGCTTGAGGAGAAGCAAGAGAATATGGAAGAATCTCTGGATGAGTTGGGGGATCTAATGGACGATGTTGGATCGGGAGTTCAGCGACTCTTTCGCCGGAAAAAGAAATAAACGCACATGTATATTTGTCAGGAAACGGGTGTCAGGTATCCCCTGGATGAGATTCGATGGCGAAGTGAAACAGGTGGACTCCTTGACATTGAACAGCATCTTCGATTTGATCCGACTGACCTCAAGGAGAAGCCTCACTCTTTGTGGAGATATGCATCGACTTTTCCTGCTATTATTCGGGACCATCCGGTATCGCTGGGAGAAGGAATGACGCCATTGATTGCTGTCAGGCTAGGGGGGAGAGAGGTGTCAGTGAAGCTGGACCAGATGTTTCCTTCTGGTTCCTACAAAGACAGGGGGGCAACGGCCCTGATCAGTCTGGCTCGTGCATTGGGAGTTTCGCAAGTGGTTCAGGACTCCTCTGGCAATGCTGGTTGTGCTGTCGCTCAATATGCGGCCATGGCGGGGATAGCTTGTGAGATCTTTGTTCCTGCATCCACCTCTCCTGCCAAACTCATTCAGATTGCCAGTTATGGCGCGACTGTAACCAAAGTCCCCGGCTCTCGCGAAGATACAGCGAGGGCAGCCAGAGACGCGGCCGAACGTCATTTTTATGCCAGCCATGTTTGGCATCCCTTCTTTTATCAAGGGACAAAGACCTTTGCCTATGAAGTCTGCGAGCAAATGGGATGGGAGGCACCAGATACGGTCATTCTCCCTGCTGGAAACGGAACCCTGCTCCTGGGGGCTGCGATTGGGTTTCGGGAGCTGAAACAAAGTGGGGTCATCGACAAGACACCTAAGCTGGTGGGGGTACAGGCCAGGAATTGTGCGCCCCTATTCGAGGCTTATCATCAAGGATTACAAACGGTTCCTGCCCTGGAGACACAGCAGACCTTGGCTGAAGGGATCGCGATTGCCTTGCCATTACGCGGCATGCAGATGATCGCAGAAGTCAAGGAAACAGCCGGAACATTTTTGGCAGTAGAGGAGGAGGAAATCACGCAGGCTCTTCGAGATATGCTCAAACAAGGCATCTTTTTGGAACCCACTTCAGCGGCTGTGATTGCTGGAGTCTCTCAATATATAGCCAAACATGCTGAGAAGGATGAAACCATCGTTTCGGTGGTGACGGGGCATGGATTGAAATCCTCTCCAAAGATCGGAAAAATGCTTCATCTCTAATCGTTGAGTCACAACACAAAGAGAGCATCTACGAATCATAGATGCTCTCTGGATGCCAAGGGTTCGGAACACTCAGCATGAATATGTCAATTGCTGATTCCTTAGGATAGCTTCATCAACAAATCAACTACTCTACAAGCGTATCCCCACTCATTGTCATACCAGCTGACAACTTTGGCCAGATTGCCGTTGACAGAAGTCATGAGGCTATCGAAGATGGAAGAGTGTGGATTGCCGATGATATCAGAAGAAACCAAAGGATCTGTTGAATATTCCAGGATGCCAGCCAATGGTCCATCGGCAGCAGCTTTCATTGCCGCATTGATATCTTCGGCTGAAGCATCTTTTTCCAAGACGACTGTGAGATCTACCAAAGATCCATCAGGAATGGGTACACGAACAGCAGAACCGTCCAGTTTGCCTTTCAACTCAGGCAGAACAAGCCCTACAGCAGCAGCAGCTCCAGTAGTGGTTGGTAGAATGTTGACAGCAGCGGCTCTGGCTCTTCGCAAGTCTCTGTGAGGAGCATCCTGAATCCGCTGGTCAGCAGTATATCCATGAATGGTGGTCATATATCCAGCACTGATTCCAAATGTATCATTCAATACTTTGGCAACTGGCGCAAGACAGTTGGTTGTACAAGAAGCATTGGATACAATTTTCATGTCGGAGGTAAGGATATCATCATTGACACCCAAAACGACAGTTGCATCGATGGCACCTTTGGCTGGAGCAGAGATAACAACCTTTTTGGCTCCGGCAGTCAGGTGTTTGCTTGCACCTTCCCGATTTCGAAATACACCAGTAGATTCTACAACGATGTCTACCCCCAGATCTCCCCAGCCAAGATTTTCTGGATTGCGTTCTGCACTAGCAAGAATACGGCTGCCATTCACTGTGATAGACTCATCGTCAGATCCATCTACACTCCCGGCGAATTTACCGTGAATAGAGTCATACTTGAGCAGGTGAGCGAGTGTTGCATTGTCAGTGAGGTCGTTGATTTTAACGATCTCAACAGCGGGATTGTCAATGAGGTTTCGGAACACCAGTCTTCCGATGCGCCCAAATCCATTGATTCCAATTTTTATTGCCATTTTGTAACGATTATGGGTACTACGTTCAATAGTTTGTAACAAAATCGGTGCGAAATTACAGAGTCTTGTAGTGAAAAACAATAAAAGAGCGAACAGACTTGGGCGACTGTTTGAATTTCATCTGATGGGTTTGTTGCGAACATTTTTGTGGCTGTTCTCATCCTTGATCATTCCTTCGCTTTTGGTTTGTGTTCGGCTTTCCAGCCTGGACTTGAGCATTGGGAACTCAGAAGCAAGCCTCAAAAACTCTTTCTCAAGTGTTTGCATAATTTTTTCACAAAACCCTTGACAGAAAAACCCGCACTCCTTACCTTTGCACACGCTATTGAAAAATAGCATCCGAACGTGTCCCGTTCGTCTAGTGGTTAGGACTCCAGATTTTCATTCTGGCAACGGGGGTTCGACTCCCCCACGGGATGCAAGCTTTACAAGCAAAGCCCTTAGGAACAATTCCTTGGGGCTTTTCCTTTTTGTGTGATTGATACATTTCCACCCATCCTCAGGTTTTTTCTCCAGATCAATGATGAGGATGCTGAATCAATGCTGTTCAGATTTTGCGTCTATGTCGAAGGTGATGTTAAATGTCAAATGGGATAAAATACGGATATGCGAAGGTAAATTTTGATTATATTCAACCGCTAGCCTTTCCTATTTTTAGGCCCATCACTTGTGATTTGAAATCCATAATAAATCATAGATGATGCCTTCTGCTATTTGTGATTCTTGCCTTTGATTGAGCATAATTGCCCTTTGAATGATGATCAAGTAACACATACTGCTCTGTAGGAAGGCAGTGGAGACTTGCGAATGATCTTTTTCTTAAAAAATGAGCCGATGTTATTTACCTCTTTTCACTCACCTCGCCTCCTCATGGTTTTATGTGCAAGTCTGTTGTTAAGCTGCTCTTCTGAAGATCCGCCTTCGCTTCCCCAGCAAGAACCAATGGAAGAAGAGGGGGAGTATGCCCTTGTCTGGGCCGATGAATTTGAGGTAGATGGTCCGCCTGATCCCAACAACTGGTCCTTCGAACAGGGGTTTGTCCGGAATCGGGAACTGCAGTGGTATCAGGAAGACAATGCGTTTGTAGAAAATGGCGTTTTGGTCATTGAGGGACGACGAGATACCTTTCCCAATCCCAATTATGATCCATCCAATACCGATTGGAGAATCTATCGCCCAGAGATCCATTATACCTCTTCCAGCATCAATACATTGAACAAGCAGAGCTGGAAGTATGGTCGCTTTGAAATACGTGCCAAAATCATAGCTGAAGAAGGGCTTTGGCCAGCAATCTGGACTTTGGGAACAGGACATGAATGGCCCAGTGGTGGCGAAATCGACATCATGGAGTTTTATGGAGGCAATATTCTCGCCAATGCGGCCTGGGCGGGCGCTGAACGCTGGCAGGCCATATGGGATGATTCCAGAACCCCCGTATCCAGTTTTGGGGATCCAGAGTGGGATCAAAAGTTCCATATCTGGCGCATGGATTGGGATGGAAAGGAAATCAAGATCTATGTGGATGATCAACTACTCAATACCATCAATCTGAGTACGACAATCAATCAGAGAGGAAATGTCAATAACCCTTTCCGAGAACCTAAGCATTATATCCTCCTCAATCTGGCGATAGGAGGGAACAACGGAGGAGATCCTAGAGGGACAGAATTTCCCTCTCGCTATGAGGTGGATTATGTGAGGGTCTATCAACGAGAGTAATCAGAGATTGCTGATGATAGAGAAAGGGGAGCAGGGGGGAGGCAAATGGGAAGCGATGAGCCTTTCTGCTTTCAAAGTGAAGCTCATACAAATACCGCTTACGAAAATAGAATGAATCATATGAGGACCCTCCTGTTTTTCCTGATCCTTTTGGGATGTTTGACATCATGTCAGCAGACAACAAATGATGAAAGACCCAATGTCGTCTTCATGGTATGTGATGATTTGAATGACTACATCGGAGCATTTGGTGGCCACCCACAAGCCCGAACCCCTAACATGGATGCGCTGGCGATATCCGCTGTGACCTTCCTCAATGCCCAGAGCAATATCCCGGTATGTTCTCCCTCACGGAATAGTTTCCTTACTGGTGTATATCCACATGTTTCGCTGGATTTTCGATGGACCCCCAGGAAAAAACAAGTCGTGCTTCAACACAACAAGACTTTCATTGACTTATTCAAGGAAAATGGATACACCCTCGCAGGGAGTGGAAAAATATACCATAGTCATGAACCAGAACCCTGGGATGATTGGGGGGCCACATTGAAGTACAACTATGGTCCTTTCGTTTTTGATGGTGAAAAAGTGACGGCTCATCCCGAAGTTCCCAATCCCTATCATGAAATTGGTGCAATAGATGGTTCATTTGGTCCTTTTTTTTCAGAAACCAACTCAAGTGGAGAGAAGACAGGAACTAGCTGGGTACATGGTCGAGATAAGCAGCCATTTAGATATGTGTCGGATGATGATCGTGATGCGACCAATGATGAACAACATGCTGCATTTGCTGTTCGAAAAATCAAGGAATTTGAAGAGCAAGGCATAGATCAACCCTTTTTCATTGGGCTTGGTTTCGTTCGGCCACATACTCCCCTTCATGCCCCCAGGAAATACTTTGACATGTTTCCGCTGGATGAAATTGAGTTGGACAAATGGAAAGAACAGGATGAATCGGATACCTGGTATGCGAAGAATGTGAGCCCGGAGATGAAAGGCCTGAGATATTATCGAACGCTTCTGGAATCTTATGGTGGGGATAGAGAGTTAGCCTTGAAAAAGTTTCTACAGGCATACCTTGCTTGTGTGGCATTTGTAGATGATCAAATTGGCAAGGTTGTTCGTGCGGTGAGGGCTTCGAAATATGCCGATAACACCCTCATCATTCTCACCAGTGATCATGGCTGGCAAATGGGAGAGAAGTCCTACCTATTTAAGAATTCAGCCTGGGAGGAAAGCTGCCGCGTTCCCTTGATCATTTCTACCCCAGAGGCGAATACTGGAACTGTAGAACGAGCCGTTTCCCTGATTGATCTGTTTCCTACGATGGTCGACTATTGCAAACTCCTTGGGAACAACAAGCTCAATGATCAAGGGGCAGAATTGGGAGGCGTGAGTTTGCGTCCGCTATTGGAAGATCCCCAAAGCGGTGAATGGAATGGGCCTGCAGGGGCGATTTCTATCATTGGCAACTATGCTTCGGGCTTTGATAGCACACTGGCAGGGCAGAACTTTTCTTATCGAACGGCAGATTGGAGATATATCCGTTATAGTGATCAAAATGAAGAGCTGTATGATCACAGGACTGATCCTTATGAATGGACCAATCTGGCTACTGACACCTTATACCATGATGTGCTGGCCCGACTAAGAGATGATGTAGAGGAATTGGTTTTTGAACAATGATTCTGAAGGGATGTTATTTAGCATGCTGACAATCAGATGTATGAATCAGTTGAATTGGTTTTTTGGTGTTTGGATAGGGATGTTCATATTGTCTTGTACAGACAATAATAACCCCAATAAGGAGATGATTAGGCCCAATCTGATTGTGATCATGACCGATGATCAGGAATGGGCGGATGTGGGCTTCAATGGGTGTCAGGATATTCCAACACCCACCACCGATCGGGTACGATCCATCCGAAAGGATCGATTCCGATATGTCAGAAACTATAAAACCGACCGGATTTTCCTACAGACGCAGTATAAAGACAGGAAGTACTATACCAAAAACATCCATGCCCCCATATGATTGAATATTGGCAGTAAACTTTTTGTGACCTTCGATATGATCATCCGAAAAAATCCCCAACTGTCCGGGAAATCCCTATTTTTTAATAACACGCTTCACTACAATCTCTTCCCCAGAAGCAATTCTTAAGTGATAAATCCCCGTAGACAAATCTTTCATGGAAAGGGTGAAGGTCTCAGTACCTGGAAAAGCCATGATGTTCTGCTGTTTGACGGATTGACCTAAAGAATTGATCAATGCCAGATTCACCTTGCCTGAATGTTGAAACGCCAGATCAATATGGAGTAAATCGGTCACAGGATTCGGATAGACATGGATGATCTTTCCAAATGAAAAGCTTTCAATGGCAGTCGTATTTACAGGAGAAACTGTCGAATCCCCAACTTCAAAATGGGCAGACATGAAACTCATGATATCATTTGTCAAACTAAGCTCCCAGGCAATACTTTGTTTTCCGGGAATTTCCACATGGACTTCATAGGAACCTAAGGCCAGATTGGAGAAGCCATATTCACCGTTTGCATCCGTAAGGGTATGGGAAATGGGATGTTGATTTTCATCACGTAGAAGAACTGAAATATTCGCTATTGGATCTCCAGGGCCTTTGTTCGCTCCCTGACTAATCAAACCTCCAATAAAGCCAGGCCCTCCCGGATTATTCCCCTGAATCAAGAATATATGCTGGTTGGAGACTGCCGAGTTACTCACTACCACAGGAGAGGAATTATTCCAATACAATTCATTCCCTAGATACGTTGGTAGTAAGCTGGCATAGTCAGGATCTCCAGGTAATAGGGCTGCCTTTATCAGGTAGGTACCCGGACTCACATTGACAAACGTGTAGGGATCCTGATTGATTTGTGTGGAATCTATCGCGCTCAGGGTCCCTGCGACAGAATCATGAACGATTAAATAAACAGTTGCGCTTGAGACACCAGTTGAATCAGGAGTTAATACAAATCCTGATACAGTGTATGTGCCAATATGCTGAACAATCAATGTCTTGCATTGAGTATCAGTACAATTCAGAGCAGTATCTGTAATCGTAAGACAAACAGAGTAAAGCCCTGGATTGGCGTAGGTATATGAGGGGTGCTCTAGCGTAGAAGTAGAACCATCACCAAAATCCCAATGATAGGAGAAAGAAGTTCCGGGGCTCCCACTTGAATAGCTAGTGAACTGGGCGTCTAGCCCATTGAGCGTCTGTGTGAAACTCGTATTACATGCTGCTGAACCTGTCACTGTTACCGAGTCGCAGATGTAATCATCACAAGCAGTTAAAGAATCATAAATACCCAGGCAAACATAATAGGTTCCAAATGATCCATATGTATGGCTTGGGTCTTTCAAGCTTGAAGTATTCCCATCCCCGAAGTCCCATTGATGAAAAATCGTTGTACTTTGGTTCGTCCCATAAGAATTACTTGTGAATTGGACCGTATTGCTCCCAGGGCTTGTGTTGGAAGTAAAAGAGGCCAGACAGTTAGCTGGTGGGCAATAATCAATTGAAAATGAAAAATTTGTGGTCCCACCAGTGAAGACTGCTGAGTCAGCAGCATAAAAGTTTCCTGTACAATCAAGTGTATAGGCCGTAATATTGGCATAGGTAATGCCTGCATCGAGGCTTGGGGAGAGTGAAAATAATCCCGAATTATCAGTAAATGTGGTGTCATCTAATGAGAACCCTCCATTTTGGGAACTAACAATACTGATAAAAACTGCCTGATTGGCTACACCGACTCCATTATCCAGAACATCACCGCTAAGGCTGAGGGTGGTTTGACCATATAGAAATATGCAGCCCAAAGGCAACAATAAGAAGATTGCACAAATTTTTTTCATGATTGTAGCATGATATTGAGTTGAAATATAAATAGTTTGAATAGGAGAAATGAACGTTCCCTTATTAGCCTGTATTGCAATGCTATAAGATAGCAATGGAATCAGGTATCAAAAAGAGAAAAATGGAGGGACAGAAAACCATGACCTTGTTTATTGGGGATGTGAGTGTGAAGCCCACAAAATTGACGCATGGAAAGCACTGAACTCAGACTAAATGTAGTCGAAGTTGAACCAACAGAAAAAAGGAGGATGTCTCAAAAGGCTCAATATTGAGAAGAACGGAAAAGACACAAAGACGGGAAGACATTCAAAATGAATTACTTATCCTTTGCGTCTCTCTGTCTCATATGTTTATTTCCTTTTGAAAAGAGCATCTCCTATACGCATAATTCGTCATTCCAGAGCCTTTCGGAGCGAAACGGAGAAAGCGGAGAAAGGCATCTGGAATCTCACACCCTGGCTGAAATGTGCTTATGAGAGGTCTCAAGCCTACCTTTCTCACAGCGGGAGATTCCAGACCTCCTTCAGTCTCTACGTTCCCCCAGTCGTCTGGAATGACATATTGGAGGCCTGTGCTCTTGGCTCAAAGCTAATTTTAGCAACACAGTACCTTTTGTTAACCATTCTATTGATGAGGTTTTTGCAACATTTTGGCGGTGCCGCACGGCAAAATGTTGCGTAAAAACCGCCGATCGGCTAGTCCCTTGGGCTGCCAATCGGATGGTCTGGTGCGCTGCCAATCGGATGGTCTGGTGCGCTGCCGAATTTTGGGGGCCAGCTCGCCTAAACTGGTAAAAGTGTATGGTAAAGAAATTCGAATTTCCATTTTGGCCAAAGTCAAACTTAGCGAATCGTATCTAATATCTTCAACTCCACAACATATCGATTCTCTTCCTCTTTTGCTGATAAGGAATAGTCATCCTTATACTCCAACTCCAGTCTGGAGCGGAGATTGTCAATGCCCAATCCATAAGAAGGGATATTTTCAGCTTGGTTGATTTCGTTTACCCCATGGAAATGGATGAGCACCTCTTGAATGGAAATCTCTATGGAAATCAGCTTGGGATCACGCAGACTTACTCCATATTTGAAGGCATTTTCAACCAGTGGAATGAACATCAGGGGCGAGATCTCACGATGACCTGGATCTCCATGTATGCCAAAATGGATCGGGTAATCCTCCCCCAAGCGCAGTGTTTGCAAGTCGATATAATGCTTGATAAAGTCAAGCTCCTCTTTCAAGGGAATCCGATACTTTCCACTGTTATGTACCGATAGGCGCATGATTTCTGACAATCTTAACACCGCTTCTGTGGTTTTTTCTGCTCCTTCTTCTGTTGAAAGCGCGTAAATCGCATTGAGGGTATTGAAGAGAAAGTGTGGATTGAATTGATTCATCAGAAACTTTCGTTCCACTTCTTTTTGCTTTTCCTCGGCCAGCTTTTTTTGCTCTGAGTTTGTCCAGGCCATTTTGGTAACGCCCACACTGGTGCTCGCAAACACGACCAGGATATTCATCATCACAGCTGCATCCCAAAATTCATCCTTTTCAATGAGAAAGCGAAATCCCAGGCTTTCTAGCCAGGTGAATATGGATAGATTCAGGCAAACAATGATGGCAAAAGACAGGAGGATGCCTATGAGGTATTTCCACCAACTTTTTTTGCTCAAAAAGCGCGGAATGAGAAATTGACTATTGGTATAAAACAGCAAGACAAAAAAGGGGATGAGCAGAAAGGCTTCATCAATCAGATATTCCTCACTCTCCACAAGACTCCTCAATGAATAATACAAACCTGATAGATCGAAGATCAATTGCAGGACAAGCAACCAAAGGATGACATGGATCGCAATCCTGCTTGGAGAAGAAGATCTTGAGGCTTCATCGAGCTTTTTCATAAGGTAAAAATGGCCCAAACTTTTGACAAGAAGGGCCATTTAATGAATTTATTTTTTAAGAGACTAATGATTATCACGAATAGGCTTGTATGAGGAAAAGTGGTTCCCAAGTCTTTGATTAGAGGTGTGAAACAAAAACCTAAGCACCTGGGAACCGACTCACAACTTAGATCTCTTACGAGTTTAAATCAAGTTGAATATGATGAGCTGTTGTCGGTTTTTGATCTTGTGGTGCA
>JBCCGK010000095.1:0-46736 GCA_039029315.1 Bacteroidota bacterium
TTTGCGGGTTGGACACAGGGCGGGATAACGCTTTACGTCTTAAGACGATTGAGGCATTGGCCTTCTCCGCAATCGTCTCACGTCCGACGTCCACGACGTGAAGCGTTTGCGGGTTGGACACAGGGCGGGATAACGCTTTATGCCTGCGCCTGATTAGTGAAGTATTTATTTTAAAATTCACCCCCGGGGGTGAAGGAAAACTTCAGTTAGAAGAAGTACTTGCAGTCAGATGCAGTACGATTCATCCTTGGCGCATCTCAAACATTGTTTTTATTCCAGATTTAGATATACCGTCTTCCCCACAGGAAGCCAATTCGAATATCCATCCTCATTATTCATGAACGAATGGCTGAATTTTATTTTTTCACCGATGTAGATTTGATCAATGACCAATCGTCAAAAGCATTTGGACCTGTCCCTGGTGAGGAAACAAGTAAGTTTCGCACGTGCAGTCTCCATACAGCAAGTTCAAATCCTCCTGCATATGCGATTTGTAGAGGAAGGCCTTTTGTCCTCCCCATCAGTGACACAAATGCCTCTGGCGCTCCACTAGTTAATGTTATTTTCAAACCGGAACCAAATGAATCGGGGGTTCCTCTTGGCGTCTCCTACATCATCTATAAAGGAATCCTAAAGAGCTCTCTAATCAATGGAGACACAATTGCAGATCCGACCACAAGCTATATCGATCTGCTCACCAAGGTTCAAGACTCCGAAACACATCGACAGGAAGCACAAGCAGCCCTGGAAGAATCCTCTACATCGGAAAGCAGCGAAGAAGATAGCAGTAGTGAGGATGAAAGCGCTGAATCTGACAGCACGAGCGCACCAATAGAATTAGCTCCTGTTGAGGCACTTACCTTAGGAGATTCATTTTCATCTGATGATACCATCGATTCTGTTTTTTACAAAAAAGACCGGGATATAGAGCCGACTGTTCTCACACCTGGGAATATTATTGGTCTTTTCGATAAAGATAGGTTTGGGATCGAAATGATCTGCGAAGGCATAGGATTTCAGCCAACTTTGGAACATGCATTGGAGGTAGATAGTAAGATTGAAGTCTCTCCTTTTGATGATACCGCAGACTTTAGCTCTCCGGCAGAGATCATTCGGAGAGCAAAAATGGCAGAAGTGAGACATTTCAGAGATCCGGCAGCATTTTTCGGAGATTTTTATGAAAGAGGCCTCAGTTTACATTCGACCATTTCTCCATCGGTTTCAGTCGTTCAGGAGACCTTATATACAACTGTCATCGAACGATTCCTCAACAAGAATATCGTTTACATTGACATCCGAAATGACGCAAATCTCGCGTATAATGCATATGAGAATTATGGGCCATTTTCTTTCATCAAAATAGGGCTGGGGGCCTGGCGGGACAAGCTTGATGACATCGTTCCTTCCTTGTCCACACTTGTATATGACCGAAATCTGGAATGGGGAATATTTCGGATGCAAGCCAGTGACATTCCCTCTG
Organism: Bacteroidota bacterium; assembly: GCA_039029315.1. Classification (GTDB taxonomy): domain Bacteria; phylum Bacteroidota; class Bacteroidia; order J057; family J057; genus JBCCCJ01. The sequence goes on from JBCCGK010000095.1 coordinate 1,481, forward strand.
CAACAAATGCTGAATATGTCCGATTGCTCTTATTTCTCAACAGAGGGGACAATACATTGCCAGTCGGATATGTGGTTCATGGCAATGTTACTCATCCCAAAAACAGAAACAGAAAAATCGATAGACGATACAATAAATATGGATTGAGGTATGGCAGATTTTTTAACCTGAAACACAAAGCAGAAGAAATTGAGTTGGATGATTTGGCAGGAGAAACCGATGATTTTACTCTGCCGATTTCACTCTGTATCCCATGTATCAAGGATCAGCCTTCTCCCACACCAGTAGCCAGTTACATCCGGGTCAATTATGCCAGGGAGTGGGACCCTTCCCAGTACCCCTATGACAGTGTTGACCTGAATATTCGGGATGCCAACTTCATTGACAATCTCTTTGCACCCTTCGATCTGTTTTTTTCAGATGAAGAGGACACATCAAGAGTTCGGTTAAAGGTATTTGATGAAAGAAAATACCTCTATGATGGAAGCTTCATGGAAAGCCCGTCAGTCTTCTCCATTGGCGTGGCAGAAGACCAGTATAACTACACCTTTTTTGCCTTTCCAACGGATAAAGTCAATCCCGATCCTGAAAAAGAAGACTTGATTCTGCCGCTTGAGCCGCATGCCTCAAGGATCAGCAAAGAGTTAATAGGGATGAAGGATTTTTCGGACCCGGATGATCCTCCAACAACAGCAGACATCCAGGATGCCTTCACGAAAAAAATCAACGCCTATGATGATTTCCGAAAGTTCCTGGCCTTGTTGAGTTTCAATTCTTATCCGAGAAGAAGTAAGCTCAAATTTGAAGGGCAGAACATTCCTTACTACACCTTTCAAGTCTACGATGGGTCAAAAGACAATGCCAATCTGGATGAATGGGTCATATTGTCCATCACCAAAAGTGAATATGAAGAGATGAGGACCACCCTCCTTCCTCAATTCCATCCAGACTTCAGAGTCTATTTTGGAATCTCAGTAGCATACAATGAAGTAGATGATAAAAACCGTCCTTTCACTTGTCTAGATCTTGTCCTGAGAGGCTATAAGGAAGAAAGTGGCACAATCAAAGTACATAAAGTAAACACAGGCAAACAACTCTATCAATATGGCGATTAATCCCCTAGCTACAACTGCTGCAGCGGCCGCCAATAGTAATGGCATCGTTGACTCAAGAAATGTTACGCTGACAGGAAGTCAGGTTTGTTATTCCTGGTATCTGGCAGATGACCCCATGCTGGAAGAAATTCTGAAGGGCCACATCACACTTTCCCTGGCCTCCAATCCTCCTAACGAGATGTATGGCGCAGATTATGTCAAAAAAATAGGCATTGCGCTGAAGATTATCCTTCCCCAATTAACACCATTGGACCCAGCAGTCACGCAACACGATTGGGTAGGCGATCCCTTGGAACCTTTGCTCTACAATAGCAAAGACCTCTATGACTATCTTCACGCAGACGATCCAGCAGGATTTCATCCCACTGAGACATTTACCCAACAAATCAAGGATCTTATCGGGATCTACGAAACCTTGAAAGCGCATGAAAGTCGAATTCATCTAGTTTTGGGACTGGGTCTGGACCCAGCTGATATCGACGTTCGAAATGAAGTAACAAAAAAAGTTGACCGACATATTCTCCGAGCGATAGATGATGATCTTGTCAAGATAGAGTTCTTCGATCCAGAAAAACAGAAAGTCATCCATAATGCTTCAAAAGCTATCAATGTAGGCTCTTTCACCAGAGTCTACAAAGAAACTGGGGTTAATCTCTACAAAGAGCCCTACGATGTCGGTGCGAATATCATTGATGGCGTCTATCAATATACACGTGTATTCGTAGAGTCCCTCCTTCCAGATGATTGGGCATATGTCAAGATCTGGTATACAGACATGTATCCCGGTCCCTATCCGGATGATGAGAACCAAATCCAAATCAAAGGCTATATGAAGCAGGCGCATTTATGGCTAAGAACCAAGATGCCTGAACCTTCAGCCGAATTGTACAAAATCCAGAAAACTTCCGTAACGCTACAATCCAAAACAGGTGATGGTGGAGACGCCACTGAACCAGACACAAACGCAACCCTATATCAAGGAGAGTCCCTCTTTGATATCGCTTATGCAAAATATGCACCTCCAGGCACCAGCGACGTACGGGCCTTTAATTACAACCTGCCCAGTGGAGCGACTGTGGACATTCGATATTTTGTCAATGTCCTCCTATACGTCAATAACCCTGGAGGACAAAAATTCAGGGATTATAAAGTCCTCGATCCAGATACAGGCCAGTTCACCAAGGAAGTCTATAGTAGATCAGCTGTTTTCCTGGAAGATCAAAGCAAGCTTGCCGACTTCATTGGCAATTTTGTTGACAATTTAGGAAAAGAAAAACCAAGTACTGAAGCTCATGAACAAACCTGGGCAAATTGGGAAGGTCGCATGGATAGTGCTGATAAGGCAGGAACCCGTTTCAGTGATGCAAACAAGGAGGTGACCGTTGGCGACTATCATATATGGGTCCCTTCCGTCCACATGGCCGAAAGTCTCTATAATATTGTCAGCATTGGCTCATATATACCTATTGCCAATGTATTCGATAATATCAACAACTGGATGCGAGACCTCAATGGAATCCTCAAGACAGGCCTGGATGCTATATGGCCAGTAGGAATGGGGGTAAGCATCGAAATGGGGCTGGGCGCAGCCTTTGCTATTCCAATTACAGTAGATGGAACAGCGCAAATTGAACTGAAACGAACCAAGGACAATGAGTTCAAACTCAGTCGTCAAGGAAAAATCGGTGTTGGAGCATCCCTGGAGGCCAGTGCCGGATTCTTTCTGGGATCATCCAGCAGACAATATTCCAATGACTTTACTGAAAGACGATTTGGGATTGGAGGTGTCCTGGAGGCTTCTTATAAAGAGAGTGTGGAAGTTCAGATCGTTCAGGAAATGACCTTTGATCTGACCCGGGATTGGGCGGTTATCAGCCTGATGGCTGGTGCTTTTATGCAGGACGGCATGGTATCAGGGTATGATGCAGCCTCAAAGTTCGCGCACACTTATCTGGGGGCCTTTGAGTTTGTCAACATCAATCCCAATATGTACACCACCAAACTTGCTTTGGGGATTAGCAAGAATTATGAAGGTGAAATCTCTGGCAAGGTGGGCATGTTTCTGGGACAACTCGGCCCTGAAGCCCATGAAGGTTCAAGTGATTGGGAGGATAGCGGGAAAAGAGGGGAATTGGTTGAAAGTGGAGAGGGCTATCTTTGGCCTTGGGTCATCAACCTGTTCTGTGCCAATTTCAAAATAGACATGAAAGTGGCTCTGGCTGCTGGAATTGAAGTAGAATTCGATGGAGGGCTGCAATATATCCCAAGTTCTGGCTTGCATCTTCCTGAGAAAGCCAGTGTCAAGATCGGATTTGATGTGGAAGCGCAAGGCAGTGTCAATGCTGCTTCTGGCGCCTTGAGCACGGTAACCAAGATCGTCAATAGTATCGCAGAGGTAGACACGACCTTTGACTTTTCTTCTTTCAGCTTTGCAGGAGAAATCGGATTTGGGGCTGAATTCAAAGTCGATTGCAAATTTGCTGAACGAGTAGCATTAGCCTCCACAACCAAAAATGTCATTGATGGGAACAGTGAAGCAAAAGATCAGTATGAACTGCGTGCATTGCCTGCACCCTCTTTTGATGCCAGTACACTGACCATCGCTGCTTTTCAGAAAAGAGGTGGGCTCGATTCTTATGATGGACCTGCTTTCAAAAAAGGCCTGGAACTCAATCTGAACTGGAAGGATCTGCTCAATTTTGATGGAACCAATATTGTTGATGCACTCATCAAGGCGGTAACAGCTCTGAAAATCGAGCAACGCGTGATGATTGACATGAAGGATATCCTCAAAAACTATTGGCACAAAGATACCTTCGAAGCCGATGAACAAGTCAGAAAGCTGGAAGACAAGCAATCCGATGCGCCAACGAAATGGTGGGAATATGTCGGTGTCTCAGTCAATATCTATTTCACCACAGCTTATGAATTGCCGACGCATACCTGGGCTGGCATGTTTAGAAACATGTATGATGCCTGGCAAAAAGGTGAATCCATCACGGGATATGAAATCATCAAAACCTTCGTTCTGGTTCTTCTGGATTATATTCAATTAAGGAATCCTGATAGCAATTTCCTCAAATTTGCTTCTGATATGGCATCAGTCATCACGACCATCAGCAAAGCAGAACTGTATGTAGAAGCCAAGGGAGGATTTGAGGTAGATGCAAAGGTGGCAGCTGCTGCCAAAGCCAAAGTCAAATTGAACGGAGGCCTTGCCATTTCATATACCAAAGACCTGGTTGAGTATCTCAACAAATTCGAAGGACAGAAGTTCGCAGATCTATGCTACCTCCTATGGACCAATCCGGAGAAATTTTTCCGAACCTATATGCCACAAACAGGTGAGAAGGCAGTAACCAAAGAAGTTGCACCCGCCACTCCATAACGCTTTCATTCTCTTTTCCTATGTCTGATATAACGTATTATCCTTCTCTGGACACCCTGGTGCCAGAAGATAAGTTCCCTGCCTTTATCCAAAAGGGGACAGGATTCCTGACCAAGATTTTTTATAAGGACCTCATCATCGAAAATGGAAGGTATGGAGATAGGGCCACCTATCGGGTAAAACTGTTTTCTTACCGACCACTAGGCGTTGACCTATCTGACGATGGTCTTCGGTTTGTTATCAATCCCGGCGATGATGCTGGCACCTTCGAACAAGAGCTCATCATCTCCTGGAGACTTGAGATTTTGCGCTATGTCCGAGGGAAAAAAGTAGAAGATCTGGCTGATCCGAAAGAACTCATTCAGATTCTGAAAGAGATCTTCCAGATCAATGAGCGTCGCATGCTCTGCCAACTCATTCAAACCATCAAATCCACAGGCTTGATTGAGGACTTCATCAATGCCTACAATGAAGTGGCTGGTTCAGTAGTTCCACTTGCCACAGACTTCGAGTTCACCACCATCCCGGATCTGGCTGACTACTTGCTGGATAACCTGGATACTCTATATGATGCAGTAGGAGACATTGATGACACACTTGATCTGATTTTGGCGGTGCTGGAAAATGGCATTGCAGATGATGTGTCGGATACTGCTCAGGAATTGCTGAATCAAATCATGGCCTTATTCAAATCCTGGATTGATGATCTGGATGTTGAACGGGTAGCCAACATGTTTGTTCCCTATGCTTCTTTGGAGTTAAATGACATCAGTGTAGCATTGGAGTTTCCCAGAAGCCTATTCCAACCTGTAGATGAAACAACAAATGAAGTCATCGAAGACAGCAAGAAGGTCTCGCGGCTTCAATTTGATGTGGGAAATGTTCAGATCAATACCGAAAGTGGATTCCACTTTGAGAATGAAGGAGAACTGCATTTCACCAAATCCATGATCATGGAAACGGGCATCTGCTTTGGTTTCACAGGAGGTAAGCTTGATCTCAAAGAAGGAGCCAATATTGCAGAAGCAACAGCAGACGGGCGTCCTGACAATTTCAAAGGCTTCTTCGTCGATCAGGCAGTCATCACGCTTCCTGATTTCTTTGCCGCCAAAGACGGAGAAACCAATCCTGAAATCATCGTCGAAGATCTTTTAGTTGGTCATCCTGGAGGTCTCTCAGGCAAGCTTAAGATTGCTCCTGAAGCTGGCGACGATGCCAAACTGGAATACAACTTTTTTAACAAGATTGACCTGGAGTTGGAGAATTTCTCTCTCGATATCCATCAGAATGTCTTTCAGAATTCCAATATCAATGGTACCCTTCGCTCTGAAGATCTCTTCAAAGATGCCTCTGGGCAGCCGGTAGACATCGATGTAGACCTTACGTTTTCGAACAAAGGGTTTCTGATCGAAGCAGAGGTAGACGATGATCAGAGTCTCAGCATAGTAGACCTAGAAAAGGTCCTTGAAGTAACCCTGAGCCGAATGGCGATCGGGAGACAAGAGAAAGTATGGGAATTTGGTTTTGCGGGAATCTTATGGAATCGTACCAGTATTCCTGCACTGGAGAAGTTTTTGCCAGAATACTTTCAGGTCCTGGATTTCCTCTACAAATCCAATAAGGAGATCGATTATCACTTCAAGCTCAAATGGGAAAGTGGACTCAAAGCAGAATTCAGCAAGGAAGAAGGCTTGTCCATCTTCATTCCCATCAACAAACCCATAGCTGGTGAACTCTTCTTCCTGGAAGGGATCAAAATGGAGTCCGATCCTGAGCAGATGGAAGGGGGCTTGGAAATAGACACCCAATTGGTTGGAGCCAAATTCAAACTGGGCCCCGTCTTAGCCACAGTCGATGGCCTCGGTCTCCGTACCAAACTGGAAAAAGCCGATGAAGATGGCGGCAACCTCGGCCCCCTTCAATTAGACATGAAGATCCTACCACCTAAAGGCCTGGGAATCAAAGTCGGTACAGACGATAGTCCAGTCAGTGGTGGAGGCTATCTGTATTTCGATCATGAAGAAGGACGATATTATGGAGCAGTAGAACTCTCCATCGCAAAAAAAATCAAGGTCGGAGCAGTTGGGATTCTCACAACCAAAGATCCAGAAGGCAACAAACGCTTTTCCTTACTGGTGATGATTTCGGCCACCTTCCCACCCATTGATCTAGCCTTTGGATTCACACTCAATGGCCTGGGAGGACTGGTCGGGATTCACCGGACCATGAATGCAGACAAATTGCTGTCCGGTGTCCGTGATGGATCGATTGACAATATCCTCTTCCCGGAAGACATTGTCAACAACATCAATGCCATCATCACGGACCTGGAAGAGACTTTTCCCATCCAGCAGAAACGCTATACTTTTGGGATCATGGCCCTGATTGGCTGGGGCAAACCTACCAAGTTAACCATTGAACTGGGACTGTTAATAGAGGTGCCTGATCCTGTGCGATTTGCCATCATTGGGGTGATCAAATCAGTCTTGCCTGACGAAGAGTTTCCTTTGATCGACATCAAGGTTGCCTTCCTCGGCATGATTGATTTCGAGAAGAAGCGACTCTCCTTTGACGCCAGCATTTACAATTCCAAGTTCTTGATGGCAACCTTGGAAGGAGACATGGCTTTGCGACTAAGCTGGGGAGAACAGAAAGAATTTTTGATCTCAGTTGGTGGGTTCCACCCGACTTATGAACCCTCGGCCAGTCTGGCGATTCCTGACATGCGTCGCCTGACGATTGCGTTGTCCCAGGGAGACAATCCCAGGCTTACCCTGAAAGCCTATCTGGCTGTAACTTCCAATACCGTACAGTTTGGTGCAAGGCTAGATTTCTTCTATGAGATCAAAGCGGCAAGCACCTGGCAAATTGTCGGTATGCTGGGACTGGATACGCTCTTCCAATTTTCCCCCTTCTATATGCGGGTCGATATCGGAGCCATGTTTGCTGTCTTGCGCAATGGCAAGGAAATCATCGCTGTCTCACTTGAACTCACCCTACAAGGTCCAACTCCCTGGCAAGTACAAGGCACAGGTAAATTCAAGGCCTTTGGAATCAGCGTCCCTGTATCCTTTGACAAATCATTTGGACAAGAAAAAGATACCTCCCTGCCAGACGAGGCCGTTCTTCCCCTCCTGACTGCAGCCCTCGAAGATGATGCCAATTGGCAAAGTCTGCTTCCCGCCTCTCAAAACCAATGGGTGACCCTCAGCAAACTAGAAGTCGCTGAAGATACCATCATCGGACTTCCTTCTGGAAATCTGGCCATCAGTCAACAAGTAGTCCCACTGGATCAAGAGATCTCCAAGTTTGGCAGCTTCAATCCGGCAGACGGGAATTTGTTTGAAATCACAGATCTCAACATCGAAGGAAGCAGTCAATCTGTGACGCCTGTTCAGGATTACTTCGCGCCTGCCAACTTCCTCAATATGTCAGAGGAGGACAAGCTCACATCTTCTTCATTCAAACTAATGAATAGTGGGGTAAGCTTGGGAGGGATGGAGGTACATAGCTCTCACTTTGTCAATAAGCAGGTCGAGTATGAATGGACAGTGATGGACGACACACCTGATTATGCCAAATTTTTTGAGAACGATTCTCGTCATCTCTTCCGGCGATTTGTCAAGGGAGGGCCCGTTGGCAAATCCCAAGCCTCAAAGATGATGAAGACCAAGAAAATGAAAGTTCAACGAAAAGTACAAATGACATCCATATGAGCACGACAGACATCGCCCAATATGCCTTTCTTCCCTGGGCACGGCAGGGTCTCTCTAATCAGATTCCCATCAGCCATGTAGATACACTGGGAATTGGCAGTCTTCCCGCTGATGAGCACATTCAGCTGTCAGCAGGAGTGGAATACAATGGCCAATCTCTGAGCAAAACCCTGCAACTCATCGGTCCAGCAAACATCACAGGCATCAATCCCGGAGGCATCGTTTGTACTGAGCCCAAGGAGTTGGTCAATAATTTTGAACCTAACTACCTTCCCTTTGTTGAGTTCTATGAGGTCGATTTTCCCTGGAGATATACCCCAGCCAGGCCCACATCAGACAACAAACTCAGACCCTGGATTGCCTTGATTGTTCTCAAGGAAGATTCGGAGGAATATGAGATCAAAATTGGAGAAGATTCCAGACCTTTCCTGCGTATCAATCCAGACAAAACAGCAGAAGTCTTCCACCCGCATGCGCAACATTGGGCATGGGCACATGTCCATGTCCATCAGGCATTGGACGATGACTCCACCGAAAAAGCCCTCACAGATCTCAATGGTCAGTTGGCTCAGGATTCGGATGTAGCTGTATCTCGTCTCATTTGCCCGCGAAAACTGGAGCCGCATACCAAATATATCGCCATGGTGATTCCAGCCTTTGAAGCAGGAAGATTGGCGGGGCTAGGGGAGGACCCTTCAGGAATTCCCATTCAGCAAGGTTCATGGGATTCGACACAAACGGTTCGGGTCGACGAGTATCCCATTTATTTTCAATGGAGATTCGGCACAAGCAGCCAGGGAGATTTCGAAGCTTTGGTTCAAAAATTATTACCTCCCATCGTTCCAGATCCAGGCTTGGGAGAAAGAGACATGAATATCAGCCAGAGTGGATATGGTCTCGACGGTGTTGCAGACAGCTCAACTGTTGGCTTGCAAGGTGCTTTGAGACCGCCCGGTTTTTCTCCTACCGTGTTCCCCAATGGCACAGGAGATACCACTTATCAATCCAAACTCAAAGATCTGCTCAACCTGTCGACCGATCAGGCCAATGGAGATACAAATATTTCCAACAACCCATTCTACCAAACACCACTCCAAGACGATCCCATCATCACCCCTCCATTGTATGGGCAATGGCATGCCTTGGTAAGTGACCTGAACGACACACAAAATCCTGATTGGGTAGAGGAGGTGAATCTTGATCCACGAAATCGCGCGATTGCAGGATTAGGGGTGGAAGTAGTACGAAAAAATCAGGAATCCTTCATGGAAACTGCCTGGGCACAGATAGAAGAGGTGAACGAAGTCAATCAACAAATCAGGCAGGCAGAACTAAATGAGCGAATGAACCGCGCCATCCATCGCAAGCACCTGATCAAACGAGATGAACATGGGCTACTCGCAGTGAGTAAATCCATGCAAAAGAAGGTCCTCAAGTCAGATGGCACAAGCATTGAAGACAAGTTTCGAGAAAGTGTTGTCCCCAATGCCATTCGCACCGCGACTTTCCGCAAGCTGACCCGCCCGGGCAAAAAAGTCATCAAGCGCATGAATGCTACTGGTAGCCAGCGAGTGGAAGCGCAAGCCATCAAACGCTACAATGAAGAGAGCGTGCTCAAACAGGCGGCCAAACCTGATCCAGCAATGAGTGGAAGCCTGTCTATCAGTGCGTTGAATTCGTCCATTTTGAACCTCACGAAGAGTGGCAGTCCTTTGAACAATGCAAGCAGTTCTACCAATATCCAATTGCTTGGCAGTCAGTTCAGTCAAAATCTTCTGGCTTTTCAAAGCGAAATCGACGGGGAAATCACTGAGACAAGTGCAGACCCCATATCCACCAGCCACTGGGATGAGATGGTCAGTGAGTTGAAAACAGCCATTGACCCCAAAGCTTCGGTTCCAAAAGTCCTGGGAAGACGGATACAATTATGGTCCGAGGATACACAATCCTTTGAACCAATAGAGGAATTGAAACCGGTGATGGCCTATCCAGAATTCCATGTACCCAGTTATGAATTTCTCAAAGATCTCTCTGCTGAATATCTGATCCCCAATATGCACCTGATCCCAAACAATTGTGTGACAGTGCTGGAACCCAATCAAGCATTCATCGAGGCCTATCTGGCAGGAGCCAATCACGAAATGGCCAGAGAACTGCTTTGGCGAGAATATCCGACGGATCAGCGAGGCTCTTATTTCCGTCAATTCTGGGACAAATCCGATTCTGTAGAAGACATGCCAGAGGAAGGAATGCCAGATATTGAGCTTATGAGTGATTGGGAAAGCACCTTGGGAGCCAACCCGCCTGCTTTAGGGCCTTCCGTTGGACTGGTGCTCCTCATTCGAGGCGAATTGTTACAAAAATTCCCGGACACAGTCATCTACGCACAACGTGCCACCTATAAGGATACAGATTCTGCACAAAGTCAGGATAGAATTCTGAGGAGTGCCGAGGCGCCCGAAAACTTCGAATTTCCACTCTTCAAAGCCCAAATTGATCCTGACATCGCATTACTCGGCTTCTCTTTTGATGCTGCCACAGCCAAAGGAGATCGCAACGGCGGTACAGAAGATGCTGGCTGGTTCTTTGTCATCCGAGAGCGTCCGGGCAAGCTCCGCTTTGGCCTGGACATTGCCGAAGACGTTACCCCAACCGAATCAGACAAGCGAAGCTGGAATGACTTTACCTGGGGACATCTGGTATCCGATAGTGATGAGTTCCAGAATTTGAAACATCTGGACATAGACGAGAGCATAGCTACAAGCCTGAATGCTCATTTCAACAATCCCTCCAGCCTCAGCTGGGGCACCAATGCTGGCGACAATGCGGCTATCCTCTTTCAGGTACCCGTGGCAGTGGCCATCCATGCAGACAAAATGATCGACTAAAGAAGCAACAACATCATGAGTACTCCCATAATCAGTGCAGAATCAGTCAGTGCCACCGTGGCCCAGATGGGTCTCAACCTCATAAAAAATCAGGTAGGCGGGAAGGACGATGCCATTCCATTTCTCCTCCTCCCTCTCAAGCTCGAAACCCGATTCATGACAGTAGATGCTGCAGGAAATCCTCTGCAGCCAACCTTTGGCGTCCCTCTGTTTTACGAATTGTGGGTCAGGATTTATCCTGACGATATTGCTATCCACAGCCATGAAGAGGCCTTGACAGATCAGGAAATCAAAAATGGAAGAGCTTATTGGGCTGAAAGGTGGAAGGCAGGGACAGATGAGAAACTTCATCTTGCAGCATGGCGCGCTTTGTGTGCGGGCTTTTCAGCCCCAAGGGCGGCATGGATTGCCAAAGCCACTACGCCCACAAACGCTGAAGATGTGGACCTGAGTGTCGACATCGAGTCCAGAACACCATATATAGATCGGGAAGGGATTCCTGGCAGGGATACTTCATGGTCCCAGGCGCCTGTCTCCAAGGTCATGCCAGACCGCTTTGCGATTATCCTCATGAATGATGATGAGATAAAGCGGATTCACTTGACCAAAGTTCTCATCAATCCTACAGACGATTCAACCAAAGAATTACAAGTAGGCATTGATCCGAAAGCCAGTTCGGATACATTTTCCTATGATGATGAAGGGAATTTAATCGTGGATGACAAGATCAAATGGATGACAGACTTCGATGCAGCCATTGATCGAGGCATGGGAGCCAAAGTCTCTATCAGCAGTGCAGAAGGAAATGACGGTTTTGATCGTTTGCTTGTATTAGGTGTGCGAACATCTGCGGATGAAACCACCTGTCAACAATTGATACAAGAGTTGTTTGACAATCATCACTACTTGCCAGAAGGGATGTCTTTGCTGAAAACCGGCACACCTACCAATAATACCGAAGCAGGCGGATCAGGCTACAAGTCAGTCGATCCCGGTGAAGAAAGCAGCTTTTCTGTAGAATGCCAAGCGCCATTGTTCACTTTTGAAGGGCAAAAGTGGGACAGAGCTGATGGGGCATGGCTTTCAGGGGCCCTGGGCGTGGATGAAGGAACTTTTCAGCATGTCAAAAACAGTGATCATCTCGGCATATCTGGTGCGATCTGCATGAATCGTTCCTTGTTCGCAGGGACGATCGGTCATTATATGGACGACATGATCGAAGCCATTTTTACAGGAGATAATATAGATCGCACACGCAACTTTTTTGTAGAAAATGTTCTGGGACGAGGGGCTTTGCCCTCTCTGCGGGTTGGCAGGCAGCCATATGGCATTCTGCCGACCACCGCATTTTCCCGATGGACAATCGAAGATCAGGAAGATGTGCTCAATCCATCTGGCAGTCTTCATTACAATCAATGGACGAGCAATTTCTTCGACATGACGGATGCACAGTTGAAGAAACGATATGAAGTTCGGCTGGCACAACTCCTCATGTTGCTCAAGGGAGAGTGGGAAAAAAAGGTGCTCGATGACAGTGTAAAAACTAGCGAAAATCTCGCTTCTGGCGCAGATGCACAAGCCCATTTCCTGGAAATGTTGGGGCTTCATGGCAGCTCAGCAGAACACAGAGTTCGGTATGCGGGAGACATTGGCAGCTGGAAAACCATGACAGACGCGATTGCTGGCCCCGGATTGATTTCGGTTGATAATTACATTTACAATCCTTTTGTCTCCGATGACTTTACCAGCCTGTTTGGAGACTTGTATACCAAAGGATTTGTAGCCCTTCAGGATGAAGAATTGTTGGGACAATCCGCCTGGTTGGCAGGTGGAGTCCGGCTCCTGAAATTGCGCTTCATGGATCGGCTCAATCAATTGAGAGGTCCAAAGGTTGATGAAGCTGACTTGTCCGAACTTGCCCTTATTGACCCATCTGGTGATGCTTCCTACCTACATTGGCTGTCCACCAACTCCCTCAATGACATCTGGCATAACAATGAATTCAGCAGCATGGAATCGCGGTCTCTGCTGTTCTTGTTGTTGCGCAGGTCTATTTTGATGGATTATCGAGCCACTGCTATGCGCATTTTGGGGGAAGAAGATCTGATCAACGAGATCAACGCACGTGTGGTTGGAACCCCTCAAATGTCTCTGGGTGATCAGGAATACTCAGGCGGGGTACATTTCACCAAATGGAACTACCTCTTTGACGAAATGGATGCCATCCGAAATGTCCTCCATGGCTCTGATTATTTCGCAGAAAATCCCACAGGAACTCTATATACCTTTCTGAAAGATGGTAAGTACAGCATGGGGGATTATCTACGAACCCCTGGCCTGCCTGCAACTGCCGGAACTCTTGGCAACCATTTGCAGCACATCATTCAGGTAGGACAAACAAAAACAGCCCTCGAAACTCTCCAGCAACTTCCGACGGCGGAACTCGACAGATTGCTGACCGAGCATCTCGATCTTTGCACCTATCGGCTGGATGCATGGCTTCTCGGATTGGTCAATCAACGTCTGTGGAAGCAGCGAAATATCAATCACATCACCCAACCAAGGGTGCAGGGCCTACATCTCGGCGCGTTCGGTTGGCTGGAAAATGTGCGCAAGGGAAGTCCCAGAACAGCCGCAACCGATGTTCCCAAGGATCTCAAAACGTCGGGAAGCACCATTTATGATGATGGAGATAATCAAGGATTTATTCATGCGCCTTCCCTCAATCATGCTGCAGCTGCGGCCATGTTGCGCAGTGCTTATGAAGCAGGCAAGGATGCCAATGCAGACGTGGAACAATTGGCAGTCAATCTGAGTTCAGAACGGGTAAGAATGGCCTTGAATCTCTTGGAAGGTGTTCGGAATGGTCAGGATGTGGCGGCATTACTGGGCTATCAATTCGAACGAGGCTTACATGAACGACATGCGGTCGAGCTGGATGTGTACATCCATAAATTTCGACATCGATTCCCTTTGGAGCCCAAAGTACAGGAAAGCACAGGAGAAAGCGGCCCACAAACCGGAAATGTGGTTCATGGACTGAATCTCCTGGATCAGGTATTGTCTGTGGTGGGTGAAGAAGGTGAAGGAAGTCTGTTCGACCGAATGAAAAAAGACGGGGCTTACTCCTCCTGGCCTTATGGCTTGTATGACAATGAAGGCCTTGCCTTGATTCCTTCTGCCAGTGAGAATGCTGCCAAACTGGATGCCATTCTTTCTGAGATTGATCGCATGGCCAATGCCTTTGATGCTTTGGGGGACCTCTCGATTTCTGAAAGCGTCTATCAAGCTGCCAATGGCAATCATGAACGAGCTGCTGCTGTCTTGTCTGCTATGGGGCAAGGAAAAAATCCGCCTCGCCCGGAAATTATTGATACGCCAAGAAGTGGACTGACAGTGACGCATCGGGTAAGCCTACATATTCCTTGTTATAGTACGCATGCTGCACCTAATCCCTGGTCGGATATTCCACTGGGTATCAGAGGAAAAGTAGCTCCTGGCCTCAACAAATGGTTAGCCGATATCATAGGCGAGCCACACATGATTCGATGCCTTGTATCCTATGAGTCAGGAGGAAAAACAATGGAGCAGATCGTCAGTGCCGCCGACCTCAATCTCCAGCCAATTGATCTCCTCTATCTTCTGGGGCAAGGAATAGAAAGTTCTGATCTCAAGCAAAGAATTGCCTATGTAGCCAGATCGCAAGGTGGAATCGATGGCAAAGGCTTATTTCCAGATGTTCCTGTTCATATTCACTTCCAGGAGCGGGTAAAATGGGATATGGAATACAAAACCTTTTATGAAGTTGGGCCATTGTGTCAACACCTTTATAAACTTTTGGCAGAATGCAGGGCCTTGCGACCCGAGGATATGATTCTTCCTCAAGCGATCGATGAAGAAACCAGCATTCAAGTCAATCTTCCAGAGCTGGAAGCGAGAATCACCGCAGCCCGAACGGACTTAGCGTCTATTCTATCTATATGTAATCCCTATAGCGATCCGGAATTGGCCCCGGAAACCATCAGTGGGGTTGCCATTGTATCACTTCAGGAAAACTTACTGCGCGCTTCTCTTTTTGGGATCGCCAATCTGATTCCGATTCCCAATAGTGATGATCATGCTCCTTTACTCAAGCAGGTCCGGCAGGCCTTCAAACTCTTGAATGAGCGGGGCATGCAAGCTGAAGCTCTCCTTGCTGCAATCCCCGAGGATGCAACAGATGAGAAAAAACTGGAAGCCTATGAATCAGTTCTCAAAACACTCTTTGGCAAATCTTTCATGCTTCTTCCTCCCTTCAAATTGATCACGACAGATCAGTTACAGGAGGCATTTGAGAAAGATATATTTGCGCAATTGCTGACTTCCCAGCCCGAAGATGCAATGAATCAATGGCTACAGGAGGTCGCGCATGTACGACCCAGAATGTCAGATTTGGAACAAGTTCAGATGATGACAGACATTTTCGAAGGACAGTTTCCAGACATTCGCCCATTCCAATTGCCCATGGAGACAGATGCCAGATGGGTAGGGTTGGAATATGATCCATCGGTCTACCAGCCTCAAGAAGACAAACTCTCGCTCGTCATGCTCAATGCAGATGTACTGGGAGACAGCTTGGCTAGTGATCAAATTGGAATCGTCCTGGATGAATGGATAGAGGTTCTCCCACAACAGGAAGAATTGACCGGAATCACCTTCAACTATGATCAGCCTAATGCAGAAGCGCCTCAAAGCATTTTGCTGGCTGTTACCCCACAAGAAACCAATTCCTGGGAATGGGATGATCTGGTTCAAACGCTCAATGACACCCTTGATCTGGCAAAGATCAGAGCCGTAGAACCTGCACATTTTCAAAATGAATTTTTCTCTCAACTTTTCCCTGCGGTGATCGGAGAATTGCCGCCAAGAGGAATTCCAGATGATGCGACCGGATTGCAGATGTCATTTGATTTTAGCAAAAACAATCGACCTGTCCCTACACCTTCTGACAATGCTGGCCAGTCGCCCAATCAGCCCCCTTCATCTGGATTCACCCCGCCAACAAAAGGAGATGGTCCGATCAATCCGATCAAGGACAGCGGCCCAAGTACGACGACCTTTCCTAAAATTACTGATCCAGGCAAGGATTCTGGTTCCTCCAAGACGAGTACAAGCCAAACCACTGATCCCAAAAAGGATTCAGGAACGTCAAAGACGAGTACGACAAAAACCACTGATCCCAAAAAGGATTCTACTTCTTCGAAAAGCAGTTCTTCCAGTAAGACGCCACCAAAAACGGGATCGACTCCCAAGTTTGATCCCAAAAAGAAGAAGTAGAGAGTTGAGAATTCCTGGGTTCCTCTTTGAGAAACCTGACAAATAATGTCGAATGACGGATGCTGAAAGAAAAGAGAAATAAGCTGAAGGATTCAGCATTCGTTATTCGGCATTAATAGACATTTTTTTCAATCAGAAAATAAAGAACGATCCTCCATCACACATCACATTTGAACGCTCATGGCAATCAGCAATACACATATTCCGCATTCCACCGCTGTTATCCAATCAGAATATTTTCTCCCCTTTACTCCCTGGACAAGACTGGAATCTGTTCCCAGAGCGGAGGAATTCGATCGTGTCCTCAAAGCTGAAGTACACGATGCCCTTTGGATGCTTACTCGCCAATGGCAATTTGGCGAATTCAAGGGAGAAGACACCGGGACAGCTGTCAAGGCCAAGATCATGGTAGAGTCTTCCAGACTCACACGCATGCAATTTGGTCAAAGAACCGCACAGGCATTTGCAGACCACCAGGCTCCCTTGGAAGCACAAGTAGAGCAAATCTCAGTTCCCATTGACCTCAAAAGGAGTGCTCAACTTGGAAAATGGTGGCTGGATCAACTCAACCAAAGAGGGCAAGCCTACAATACAGCGAAAGAGCTGAGCTCAAGCGCCAAAGCCTATTATCACAAAGATATGTACAAGGCACTCTTCCTGGCCTTATATCCCGTTGATCCTCCTGCCACGCCTGATACCAAAAGCAGTACTTTCATTCCAGAGGTCAAACAAGCTGGAAACAAGCGACTACGACAATATCAGGCAGCCATTGCTGGAAGGGTCATGCATGGCGGGAATATGTATGCGGATATGACCAAAGGAGGCAAAGTATTTCAGCCACAAACTGCCAGCCTAAAAGGAGTTGGGGAGATCTCCAAGGATCACAAGGATATCGTCTATGATTTGGCGATTGCTTTTCGGCAATACTGTGCGCAGTTCCACCTTCAGCCTGCGTCTCAGGATCAGTCTAACTGGGTCAGTCGGCAAATGGAATATCAGGCAGCATGTTCTTTCCCGGAATCAAGCAAAGAAAATCTGGTTCTGCTTGCAGATGAATATCCCGGCGGTCAACTGGATTGGTATTCCTTTGACATTGATCCAGCTCCTGATTCGGATACAGGGCTGACAGGAACCAACAAATCCATCCCAGAGGATGTCATTACGACCAAATTGTTGGAGGTAATCCCGGCACAGGCAACATTTGCAGGTATGCCTAGCCCACGCTGGTGGGAGTTCGAGGATGCCTATCTGGATTTTGGGAAGATGGACAATGATCCCGCTGATTTGGGAAGAATCCTCATGACTGAGTTTGCCTTCCTCTATAGCAATGACTGGTTTGTGGTGCCTTATAAACTGCCTGTTGGAAGCTTTTCCCGGGTGAAGGGAATTGTAGTAACAGATGTTTTCGGGCAAAAAACCTTTGTAAGATCTGCCGGATCAGGAGATCCTGATGACTGGAGTCGATGGAATATGTTCTCTGTTTCTGTTCGGGAAGCTGTGCCTTCTGGGAATGTCAATGTAGACAGGGGATTATTCCTTCCCCCCACCATTGCCAAGTCTCATGAGAGTGAGCAACTGGAGTCTATTTCATTTGTTCGAGATGAAATGGCCAACCTCGTCTGGAGTGTCGAACAAGCGATTCCTGATGGTTGGGGCGGTAAGCTCAATGGTTTTGAGGCAACAAATGAGTGGATGGGCTACCTGAAAGGCTTATTGGGGCTGGATGAAGAAGAGGAAGAAAACAGCAATGGTTCTCTTTCCTACCAATTGGCAACATCTGTCCCCGAAAACTGGATTCCGTTCATTCCTGTACATACAGATGATGGTAACCGAAGTATACAGCTTCAACGAGCAGCTATGCCCAGAATTCTGGAAGGTCTACAAACGTCTGCTATTCGCCCAAGAACCCACCTCCTGAGAGAAGGCGTAGATGAAGCAGACAAACAATCAACTCCATTTTTCCTGAATGAGGAGGAAGTCCCACGAGCAGGCGTAGTGGTATCTTCTCACTTTCAGCGGACACGCTGGTATGATGGTAAGAGTGTCCTCTGGCTAAGTCGAAAAAAGAAGACAGGTAGAGGAGGAGGAAGCAGCGGATTGACATTTGATCAGATCAAGGGATAATTGATAACAAGGTGATTGTGAAGCCGGAGACAACAGATTTGTTCCTGTGTATGTCTCCGACTTCACGCATTTTACTCGATCATCGTTCCACAACTACCTTGAACACAGCCTGCTTCTGGCGACTTTTGATTCTCAGAAAATATAATCCACCAGGCCATTGGTTGACATAAATCTCCTTTTGGCCAACTGGATCCTGAATCGGACTTGAATAAATCAACTGACCAGCACCTGAACGTGCTTCCAAAAATGCTCGATCTTGTCCGGGAATACTGTATTTGACTGTGAGACGATCTTTGACAGGATTGGGCATCGCTTGCATCCAGATGTCTGCCTGCTTGTCCGACACATTCAGTTCGACTACATTGCTATAATCATAGGTCCCATCCAGATCTGTTTGGCGGAGTCTGTAGAACAATTTGGGAGAACCTAGTCGGATAACGAATTCATCTGTATAGTCATACTCACTGATTTCAGTGGTTGTCCCGGCTGCTGCTACCTGGGCTAGGGGATTAAAATTTCTTCCGTTAATGGATCGCTCAATCGAATAAAAGTCTGAATTGGTTTCACTGGCTGTGGACCAATTCAGGATCGCAGCATCTCCTTTTTGTTCGGCATCGAAGGATAACCACTCTACTGGAAGAGAACCAGCAATTTCGGCGCTATATGTCCCACCTGAAAATCCTGTGATGCCATTGAACTGCACATGTTTTTTGCTATTACCCCTACTATCCCCATCTGTTTGTCCTTCTCTTTTCCCAGATACATTGCTATTCATTCTGGCAAAATTTTTACCAGAGAATCCAGAGGTGGAAGAAGGCACATTCTTAAAATCCAGTCCGTCATCGGTTTTGAACCATTCATACTCCAATGCTCCACCGATATAGTTGGACTTCATCACATTCGCTTGACTAAGGAAGGTATTGTATTCTGAAGGGGTAAAATAAAATCGAATTCTCACCGTCCCATTCAGGTTCCCCTTCGTAACTACCTTCCAGGATCTCGCCATCACAGCTAATCCACTGGATACTCCTTTTTTAATGACTGGCGCGGCCTGTATTTCAATTTCTATATAATCGATCACTTCAGTCAGATCAACGGTATTGGTTCCATTCTTGATCGCAAAGAGAAATTTATCCGGCTCAAGTGGATTGTAAAATCGATACCAGCCGGCTACCCCTTTACATAAGGCTGTCGCTCTGATAATCCCTGTTGTGGTGGTGTTTTGATGTTTTAGACTCGTACTATCCCACTCATAGGCGGTTCCTGCATCTGTCAAGGCATAAATGGTTAAACCGGAACTACAATCTACATTTCCATTATCTCGCCAATCTGGTTCTGCCACACTACTTCCCAGGGCATTGTTGGGAAAAATGTCATCTACCTCATTGCTGGCTGTGATGTCAATGCCAACACTGCTTGTGCTTCCGCCTGTCCCATCATCCGCAGGTGGATTTGTTGTGATGGTCGATACGGTGATATTGGCATCATCGCTGTCAAAACAATCCACCAGTCCATCTCCGTCTGTATCGATCAAACACTCTGACCAGGTCAAGCCATCCGGTCTTGAATCACCATCATCCAGGGCATCCCAGGCTTCCTGAATATCTGGCACCTCATCTCCATCACTGTCTGTGTCCAGATAGTCTGGCAATCCCGATCCTCCTGTGTTAATGGCTGTCAATCCAGCATCTGTCGCACCTCCAAAATTCAGATCATCGTCATCAAACGCATTGTCAATTCCATCTTTGTCGTCGTCAGAGCCATCGGGTCTGACATAGCCAGCCGTGAGCTGTGCCTCATAGATGTCGAAGATTCCATCATTGTCGGCATCCACATCCAAGAAATCTGGCACATCATCTCCATCACTGTCTCCTATCCCAGCTCCGTGTGTGTATTCTCCTCTACTGTCTGAATCCACGCCATCTGCAGCTACAGTCATCAAGGCTGTGCCATTTGTTCCTGTTCCCCCTGGACCATCTGAGGTATTGGGGTCATAGGTATCAATGTATCCATCCTTGTCGGCATCGGTATCTCCATCCGCTATGCCATTTCCATCTGCACCAATGGATATACTAATCTCTGCTTCTGCATCCAATCCACCAGCCTCCGTCACATCCAGCAATCCATCCCCATCTGCATCCAGATCGATATGGTTGGGGATTTTGTCTGCATCCGTATCGGGAAGTCCACTGCTCGCTCCATTGACATAGCCGATTGTCGCATCTCCATCTGCCAGACCATCTGAGTTTGTATCGGTCCCATTGGTCTGGATAAGAGCTGAGCCATTGGTCCCAGATCCCCTGGGGCCATCAGAGGCATTGCTATCATAGATATCTGCCAGACCATCTCCGTCTGCATCTGTAGTAACATCTATCCTGCCATCAGCCTGACTGTCTATGCCCCCTAAATCGATCAGATCGGGAATGCCATCATTATCTGCATCCACATCCAGCTGATCTGGACATCGATCTCCGTCAGTATCAATACTCATTCCATTGCCATGCGTCCAAGTGATTGCATCATCATCAGCCAGCCCATCACTATCTGTGTCTGATCCAGCAGTTTTTACCAAGGCAGATCCATTGCTTCCACTTCCACCTGGTCCGTCACTGGCATTGCTATCGAAGACATCAACCAGGCCGTCTGCATCTGCATCTGTACTGCTATCGGTTCGTCCATCTCCATTACTATCTATTCCACCAGCTTCTACAATATCAGGTGCACCATCATTGTCAGCATCAAGGTCGAGGAAATCTGGAACGCCATCTCCATCTGTGTCCAGTTTCGTACCATCTCCATGCTCGAATATTATTGCGGTATCATCTGCTTTGTAATCCCCGTCGCTGTCAGTGCCATCTGTCTGGACCAGGGCAGATCCATTGGTTCCACTTCCAGAGGGTCCGTCAGACGCATCTGTATCATACAGATCTGCCAGACCATCCCCATCCGCATCCGTGGAGACATCAACCCGTCCATCTCCATTGTTATCTATCCCCTTGGCTTCAACCAAATCGGGAATTCCATCTTGATCTGCATCCAAATCCAGAAAGTCTGGTGAAGAATCACTATCGCTATTGAGACTCATGCCGCTCCCATCCGTGATGCTGTCATACTGACCATCTGTTCCACTATCAGTACTTTTCGCCAGGGGAGCAGAACTTTCTCCAACATCGATGTTCTCAAAACCATCATCGTCTGGATCATAGATATCCGCAAAGCCATCTCCATCCATATCATTCACCTCAACTGACACATCTACATCCACCCTGCCATCTCCGTCTGTATCTATTCCCCCAGCCTCAATCAAGTCTGGAATTCCGTCCGCATCTGAATCCAGATCCCGAAAATCCTTGATCCCATCACCATCTGAATCAGGGTTTGGAATACTTGTCCCACCATTGTCAGTATCGTAAAGATCGACCAATCCATCGGCATCTGTGTCTGTGGTGACATCCACATGCCCATCCCCGTCGGCATCAACCCCGCCCGCTTCAATGATATCTGGAATTCCATCATCATCTGAATCAGTATCCACAAAATCAGGATTGCCATCACTATCTGTATCGCAGGGAATCCATAGTTCAAAGAAGAAGGCATTGATTGTTGCTCCATTTGTACTGAATACTTGAAAAGAGGAAATAGGGGAGGAAGTGGATTGCCATCTCAATCCGCTATTATTTTTCCCATCTTCTGTCCCGTCTGCTTCTACATAATAGGTATTCCCTGAGGTCCCATTGGTATATCCGGATTCCAGGGTCTTAATCTGATTGTAGGTGTTGCCGTCTGTAGCGATAATCCCATCTCTGTCCCCAGATCCTGCCAAGACGGTTCCATGATTGATGTTTGTCAGAATTGCGTACATCGATCCAGAAAAAGAAAAAGAAGGAATTGGGTCCCCATGTGCATGATTCCACTGCTTTGCATTGTTAGGATTCACGGTGACATTGGTAGCATTGAGGATCACACTGCCAGTAGCCAGACCAAAAAGTGAACTGATGTCCCGATTTGTGATATTAAAAGGAGAGGTGTCACTCTTCCCATATCCGAGGTCATCGGGATCTATCCTTGACTTCAATACACATTCCTCGATGTCTTTGATTCCATCATTGTCATCATCTTGATCAGTCGCATCAGCAATTCCATCAAAGTCCGTATCCTGAGCAGTCATGAAGAGCCCGCCAGCAATCATATCACTGCCTCCATTGCTTGGATCTGTGGTGGTAGGAAAATAGGCCGAATTGGTCCAGTCAAGCAAATTGGAAGAAGCCGTTCCACTTGGGGTATCATAAGCAAACAAGGCATATCCATAAATCGTCGATCCATTTGTGATTCCCAAGTTTGTCAGAGAAACAAAAGATCCATGAATCGTTTCCGAACTGGCATTTTCATAGGGTAGGAGTGTGGATACCGCTGTCGCATTTGTGTCCCGAAAACTTGTTGTCTGCATACTCAGCGAGGAATTTCCCCAATAAGTTGCTCCAGAAGGAACAGCCACTAAACTGCCAAAGGAAGCGGGGTCTCCACTTCCATCCAGACTGAGGATCGCAGCGATTCGCAGCTTGTCATTGCCTCCTTTTTCAAGCAAAAGAAATCCTTCCTTGGATACATTACTTGCCTTGAGGCCATTGGCGTATATATAATCGAGACGTTCGACATTGTTGCCATCTGAAGAGGAGGTATTCTGGAATAGATTATCTACCCCTCGATTGACTGTGGTCGAATTCAAGGCAGATTCGATGGTCGAGACAAAGCCTGGACTCAAATCGACATTGGGACTGCTGAAGGTCGCGCGCTCAAAGAACAATACTTCTCGAGTCCCGGTCCAAATGGAATTGTCTTGCCTTCGGACTTTGGGAATTGCGATCTTATTGCTTGGATATAAGGTATCTGTCCCAACCTTGATAAAGTCTAGGATCAAGTTGTTGTCAGAAACGGAAGAAGAGGAAAAACTGAGAGAATAACTGGTGCCAGCACTATACACACCATTCCCAGTACCAATGGTAGAATAATCATTGGTGTTATCATCAACATCTATGTAATAGGCATCAACAACAGTAGTCGGCGTTTGGGAATACACAGGTAGAAGGAATTGACATGCAGGAATACATACCAAAAGTAGAAAGAGGCGAATGGACATCAGATGAAAATGTTTTCTGTTTTTAAAATTTTTACTCAATGTATCTTCTAACAAAAAACATACTTTTTATTCACTTTTTCTTTGCTATTATGAAGCTTCTTTTACGAGCAGGATAGGGCTTAATCAATAAATTTTCGGAAGGAGACATCTACAGGGAAATTTTAACAAAAAATTATATGTATATGATAATCAAAAACTTATCACTCAAATCTCATATTACCCATAGTCTGACAATCTGCTCAGAGCTAGTGCCAAAAACTAACAAGCTCGCAGATCAATCTCCGATTGTTTGACTTCATGCTACTATGAATGGAAATAATTTTGCTTTTTGAGGAAAATAGTACAGGATTAATGAAACCTTCTCTACCCTACTCTCTAACTATTCTCTGGTCCCTGCTTCTCCTGATGGCAGCCTGTGAGCCAGCTTATCAATCTACCCAGACCAACTGGGCCTGGTATCAAGGAGGCCCCGAGGCCAATCAATATTCTGCATTGGACCAGATCACCCCGGACAATGTAAAGCAACTGGAGATTGCCTGGACCTACCATGCCGGGGACACAGATCCAAAAAACAGATCCCAAATCCAATGCAATCCTCTCATCATAGATGGAGTCCTGTATGGCACAACTGCAAGCTTGCAATTGGTGGCACTGGATGCGACCAATGGAACAGAGCTGTGGAGATTCAATCCCTTTAAGGAAGGATTTCAATCATTTGGTATGGGCGTCAACAGAGGTCTGGCTTATTGGGAGAATGAACATGAACAGAGAATTCTGTTTGGCGCAAGTGCCTTTTTGTATGCCATAGATGCCAAGACCGGAGAAGCACATATGGACTTTGGGACCAATGGTAAGATAGATCTCCATGATGGCTTGGGAGATCAGTACAAAAACCTCTTTGTTAGTGCCAATACGCCGGGAATTGTGTATCAGGATTTACTCATTATGGGAATGAGAGTGACTGAAGGCATGGGTGCAGTACCAGGATATATCAGAGCCTATCATGTCAAAACTGGTGAAATCGTATGGACTTTTCACACCATTCCTCAACCGGGCGAATTTGGTTATGAGACCTGGCCGGAAGATGCTTGGAAGAATATGGGAGGTGCCAATGCCTGGGGTGGTTTCAGTCTGGATCAGGAGCGCGGAATGTTGTTTGCTCCCATAGGTTCTGCGTCTTATGACTTCTATGGAGGAGACAGACATGGGGAAAATCTCTTTGCCAACTGTATTCTTGCCCTTGATGCCAACACAGGCAAACGCATCTGGCATTATCAAACGGTTCATCATGATCTGTGGGATCGGGATCTTCCTGCCCCTCCGAATCTTGTCAGTGTCAACATTGATGGCAAACAAGTAGATGCTGTTGCCCAAATCACCAAATCCAGTCATGTATTTGTTCTTGATCGGGAAACTGGAGAACCCCTGTTTCCGGTAGAGGAAGTAGAAGTTCCTCCCTCTACATTGGAAGGGGAACAAGCATGGCCGACACAACCCATACCTGTGAAACCACCTCCTTTTTCAAGAGAGCGAATCCTGAAAGAAGATTTGACAGATCGGACACCAGAGGCACATGCCCTGGCACTAGATATCTGGACCAGAGGAAGAGAAGGAAAGCCATTTGTCCCACCGAGTGAGGAAGGGACCTTCATCTTTCCAGGATTTGATGGGGGTGGCGAATGGGGAGGAGCTTCCGTTGATCCAGATGGCATGATGTACATCAATGCCAGTGAAATGCCCTGGGTCATTGAGATGGTTCCTGTGGTAGGAGAGGAGGACGGCAAACTGGCAACCAAAGGCAAAAACATATTCAACCGTAATTGTATGAGTTGCCATGGAAAAGACTTGAAAGGGGCCTCGATTCACCCAATTCCCAGTCTGATTGGTCTCAAGGATCGCATGACAGCAGAAGGTATTGCCATCACCGTCAAAAATGGCCGAGGCATGATGCCTTCTTTTGCATATCTGGATGATACACAAATCGATGCCATTGCAGCTTATCTGCTAGGCTCGGATGAATTGATTCCAGAATCTGATCAAGAGCAAGCCACGAATCCACAAAGCTGGAAGTATCCTTATACCATGACCGGCTATAAAAAGTTCAAGGACACTGACGACTTTCCTGCCATCAAGCCTCCTTGGGGAACGTTGAATGCCATTGACCTCAATAAGGGAGAAATTCTCTGGAAGGTTGTCCTCGGAGACCATCCCGGCATCAAGGATGAATTTCCCCATCCAACCGGAACCGAAAATTATGGAGGGCCCGTATCCACTGCCAGTGGTTTGGTTTTCATTGCGGGAACCCTTGATGAGAAGATTCGTGCATTTGCCAGCAAGGACGGCAAACTGTTGTGGGAAGCAGATCTGCCAGCCGGAGGCTATGCTACCCCTTCAGTCTATGCAGTCGATGGCAAACAATATCTCGTGATTGCTTGTGGCGGTGGAAAGATGGGGACGAAATCCGGGGATGCTTATGTCGCATTTGCGCTTCCGGATTGAAAAAAAACCTGGAGGATGTCAGTCAAAATTCATTTTTTCAGATAATCCAAAGAACAGAAGGACCGAACGTTCAAAAAACAGTATTTCCCCACATTTCTTACGCTTTGTTTGAGCCTGGCATTTCATGAAAATGATGAGCTAGACTACAGGAAGGAGTTTGTTTGATTCTATTCTGGTCAAAATTTTACATCAGTTAGACTCCCTACTGATCTGCCCCTGCTTTCCTCTCGAAATCCGGCAAATTGGGTAGGCATTTCTCCACAACCCACAAATAGGATGGCAGATAATACGATCAGGCAACAGCATGGGAATATTTAAGATTTTTGTTGTAGAAGATGATCCCTGGTATGGAGAATTGCTTGCCTATCATCTTTCCAATAATCCAGATTATGAGGTAACACTTCTAGCATCTGCGAAAGCTTGTCTTGAAAAACTCCATCTCAAGCCCGATGTCATTTGTCTGGATTATGGATTGCCAGATATGACCGGAGACCAACTCCTCAGCAGAATTCATTCCGTCAATGATGCAATTCCTCTTGTCATCATCAGTGGGCAACGGGAAGTCTCTGTTGCCATCCACCTCCTGAAGTCTGGCGCGACCGATTATATCATCAAAGATGACAATACAAGAGAGTTATTGTGGAATTCCATTCTCAAGATTCGAGAACATATCCAACTCAAACAGGAGGTAGAAAAATTAAGAGACCAACTGGAGGAAAATCATCAGTTTGAGAAATTTATCATTGGTCAAAGCGGCCCGATCAAGCAAGCGTTCAACCTGATCGAGAAAGCATGCAGAAGCAATATCAATGTATCAATTAGCGGAGAAACCGGAACAGGAAAAGAACTTGCAGCCAAGGCCATACACTTCAATAGTCCTCGCAGGAAAAAACCATTTGTCGCTGTAAATATGACAGCTATTCCAAAGGAATTGCTGGAAAGTGAATTGTTTGGCCATGAAAAAGGTGCTTTTACCGGAGCCATCCACCGCAAGATTGGCAAATTTGAAGAAGCACAGGGGGGGACAATCTTTTTGGATGAGATCGGCGACATGGATCTTTCCATGCAAAGCAAATTGTTACGTGTCCTTCAGGAAAGAGAAATTGTCCGGGTTGGCGGGAGAGAACGCATCTCTCTCAATGTCCGTCTGGTATCGGCTACCCACAAAAAGCTGTCGGAAGAAGTCAGACATGGCAGATTTCGGGAAGACCTCTTTTATCGAATCATGGGACTGCCAATCGAGCTCCCTCCACTCGCACACAGGAACAAAGATATTCTCATCCTGGCGAAGCATTTCATGGACACATTTACGCAGGAGAATCGCATGGGTGGATTGACAATTTCTCCTCAGGCCAAAGACAAACTCCTGAGCTATCGCTATCCTGGAAATGTGCGAGAACTCAAATCAATCATTGAGCTGGCATGTGTCATGTGCAATGAAGAAGAGATCACAGCAGAGGATATTAGTTTTTACAGTTCTATCAAAGAGGCTGATTTTACCCTCATAGAAAAGACCCTGAAAGAGTACACCTGCGATATCGTTCAGCATTTTCTCAAAAAATATAATCACAATGTCGTTCTCGTCTCTGAGAAACTGGACATTGGCAAAAGCACTATCTACAACATGATCAAACAAGGAGACATCATCCTCAAAAGATAATTCACAATCGGTCAGACCGACACATCCCCAACCTGACATATATCCATCTTGTAATCTAGAGAATTAACCATCAGTAAATTGGAAGACATAGAGGCAATCAAGCGCGTTCTGAAACGAGAAAGGAAGGCCAGGAAACTGGCTGAGAGGTTCCTTGAGCAGAAAAGTTATGAACTCTATTTGGTCAATGAAGAGCTGCGGAAAAATAATTCTTCTCTGGAGGAAAGTGTCGAAATCCAAACGGCCAAACTGAAAGGAATCAATGATTTTGCAACAATTCTTCTCAATCAGGTTACCCTGGACCAAATTGCTCATTCCTTAATCGACATTGTGATCAGCAAGTTCAAGTTGGAACATTGTGTAATCTACTTCTGGGATGACAATCAGGAATATCTCGAGGAGCGAGCGGCTTATAGAAGTATCCAGGAAAAATCTATCAGACGAGTTGCACGCAAGATTCCATCAGGGGCAGGTATTGTCGGGAAAGTGGCCCTTAGTGGTGAGCCGCTGATCATAGGGGATAGCAGGTTGACCCCTGATTACCTTATTGATGACAAGCAGCGATTGTCAGAGCTGGCGGTGCCCATCATGGCCAATCAAGCCGTCATCGGTGTCATTGATTCTGAACATTCAAGCAAACACTTCTTCTCCGTTGAGCATCTGGAGACATTTATCACCATTGCCAATCTTGCATCGACCAAAATCAAGAATGCTATCTCAATGGAAGAGCAGAGCCGGATAGAACAACAACTCCGGGCCAGTGAAGAGCGGTTCAGGATGATAGTCGAGAATGGGGCAGAGATGATTGTGGAGATGAATGCCGCTGGATATTTTACCTATATCAATCCTGTTTTTACAAAAATCAGTGGCTATACCTTTGAGGAAGTTTGTGATCTATCCTTTCTGGAACTGATCCAACCAATTCAGAGAAAAGAGGTGAAGGCCTTTTTTGAACATCAGTTTCACAACAAAATTCCAGAGACCAATTATGAATTTGCCATCGTCAATCGGCAAGGGATGATCATCTGGATCAGCCAGAATACCATGTACCGGTTTGCAGATGACGGTAGCCTGATAAACATCACTGCTGTGGCACGCGATATCACCGATCGGATCAAATACACTCGGAAACTCCAACAACAAGAAGAAAAATATAGAAGCATTATCTCCAATATGGACCTCGGACTGCTAGAGGTAGATAAGCATGACCGTATTCTTCATGCCAATGACAGGTTCTGCAAACTATCTGGCTACCAGGAAACTGAGTTGGTGGGACAGAAAGCCCAGGATGTATTTTTGGATGAGGCGGATAAAAAAGCCCTGATCAATGAGAAAAACCAATTGCGGGAAGAAGGGATTTCTGATAAATATCAACTACGGGTCCTGAACAAGAATGGGCAATACAGATGGTGGTTAATTGGTGGAGCCCCCAATCATGATGCTGAAGGAAAGTCTATTGGCTCTATTGGGATTCATCTGGACATCACAGATCAAAAGAAGCAAGAACATGAACTGGAACAAGCGCGAATCCTCGCAGAAGAATTTGCCAAAACCAAAGAGCGATTTCTGGCCAACATGAGTCATGAAATCCGAACGCCTCTGAATGCCATCATGGGGATGCTCCGGGAAATGGGCAAAGGCAGTCTCGCACCCAAACAGACCAGTTGTCTCCAAAATGCCCAAACGGCTTCTCAGCATTTGCTGTCCATCATCAGCAATATATTGGATATGTCCAAGATTGAGGCAGGCGAACTTCACCTGGAAGAAAGGCATTTCAGCATCCAATCTATCATGGAGGAAACCATCGCCATTCTTCAGGGACAGGCCAACGAAAAATTGTTGGACATTTCTTATTGTATAGCGGCCAATGTGTCACCCGCTTATATTGGAGACCCGACTCGGATTCGTCAGATGTTAATCAATATTGCCGGGAACGCCATCAAATTTACCAAGGAAGGGGGCGTAACGATTTATTGTAAAAACAAAGAGGTAAATGGGCAAGAACCTGAGTTACACATCTCGATTGTCGATACAGGGATCGGCATGGATGCTACCTACCTGAAAAATCTGTTCAAACAGTTTTCACAAGAGGATCTGTCTACTGCCAGAGAGTATGGAGGCACGGGTTTGGGAATGGCGATCACTCGAGAACTCGTCCTGCTCATGGGGGGGAAGATTGAAGCTGATAGCCAAAAAGGGGAAGGGACAATCATCGATATTTTTCTACCACTCGCACTTGGGCAGGAAGAAAAAACCACAAAAACCTCCAAACAGGAACACTTCATCAGTCTCCAGAACTTGCGGATTCTGTTGGTGGAAGACAATGAAATGAATCGGGTGGTTGCCAGAAATACTCTGGACCATTTTGGATCAGTCGTTACAGAAGCTTCCAATGGACAGTTGGCGATTGAGGCCTTAGAGGAAGGGACATTTGACATCATTCTTATGGACCTTCAGATGCCCGTGATGGGAGGGGTGGAAGCCACGAAGATCATCAGAAAGCAGATGGGCATTGATACGCCCATCATTGCACTGACTGCAAATGCGTTTAAGAAAGAGATTGACCTATGTCTATCCACTGGGATGAATGCTTATGTAACCAAACCATTTGAGGAGCAGCTACTGCTGGAAGTCATTCTCTCCCACGCTTCCCAACCGCCTTTAGCGGTCGCATCAGAAAAGAGTCTTTCGCTCCCTTCTTCTCCCGATGGGTCTGTCAAGGCAGACATGTTATTTGATCTGTCGCATCTTCGGGAGTTAAGCCGTGGCAATGAGGAGTTTGTGGTTCGGATGGTAGAGATGTTTGTGAATCAGGTAACTTCTGTCATACAGGAGTTAGAGCCATCATTTGAAGGGAGAGACTTTAACAGCTTGTATACCTATGCACATGGATTGAAACCTATGATTGATACGATGCGAATCGATATCTTGAAGGAGGATATCAGAGAAATTGAACGTCAGGCTCATCAGGAAGAGATTCTTGAGTCATTGCCAGAGTTGATTCGACGAACCAAGCACACCTTGCAGCAAGTTGTGTTGCAATTGCAAGACGATGTACTGGCTTGAGATGCTGATCCAAGATCTGGCTACCTGCTGCCTTCCGATATGCAACACACCCAACTTCCGCGATTGATTTTTAAAAAAAACAATCGCCGAAATGAATGGATGATTTCTACCAATTTGGTTGGATTTCTTAAGTCACCTACCTGCTACTCCCTCTTTTCAAGTATTCCACTTTCTGGAATAAGTGTCCGATTTGTGGAACTTCCCTTTCGCAAATAGCGCACAAGCCAGTGACAATCAATAGAATAATTAATTGGCTTCATCTATGCCATCTTCAGATTAAACAATACACAGAAATTATGGAGAAGAATTTGAAAATTTTTTTGGTCGATGATGAGATCTTTTGCCTCAATCTGTATCAGCAAATGATCCACAATCTTGGCTTCGAGGATGTGAGTACGTTTCAGAATGGATATAGGTGTTTGGAACAACTGGATCAAGCCCCAGATGTCATCTTTCTTGACCATCATATGCACGCCATTGAGGGATTTGATTTGCTCAAAAAGATCAAGAGACGAAATCCGGATCTCTTTGTTATCATTCTTTCCGGGCAGGAAAGCCTCCAACTAGCTGTCGATGCCCTCAAATTTGGAGCCTTTGACTATCTCGTCAAGGGAGATCAGGAAGAAGAAAAAATCGGGAAGGTTCTTCAACGAATTATGGAGATCAATCGCGTAGAAAAACAGAACAAACCATCCATCATCAAAAAATTGCTCTTTCTCTAGAGACCGGATGACAGTGTCTTCATTCTCACATTTCACCCCCATCTATGTCTTCCAACAAGAAAAAAGTAGCCATCATCGGAACCGTCGGACTCCCAGCTAACTATGGAGGCTTTGAAACGCTTACAGATCACCTGGTTCAGTACCTCGGTGACCAATATGAGATGACTGTCTACTGTTCCAGGCAAAAGTATCCCCGAAAGAAGCGCCCGACAACATACAGCCACGCTCGTCTGAAATATATGCCATTTGCTGCCAATGGGTTCCAAAGTATTCTCTATGATGCTCTCTCGATTCTTCACGCCATCTTTTTTGCGGATGTCTTGTTGATATTGGGAGTTTCGGGCGCCTGGATACTTCCCCTTGTTCGACTTCTGACACGCAAAAGGATTATCATCTCGATAGACGGCATCGAATGGAAAAGAAATAAGTGGAAGCTCTTTGCGAAATGGTATTTGTGGTGGGCTGAAAAAATAGCCGTCCGATATTCTCATATCGATATCTCGGACAATGAGTCGATACAGGACTATACTGCTGCTCGCTATGGTAGTCTCAGTCGAATCATCGAATATGGTGGTGATCATGCACGCCTATCCGAGCCAACTGATATGGACAAGCGTTGCTTTCCCTTCCTGGCTTTTCCCTATGCCATCAAAGTGTGCCGGATCGAACCAGAAAACAATGTAAAGACTATCCTGGAGGCTTTTTCTCACATGCCAAAAAGAACACTGGTTGTCATTGGAAACTGGGACAACAGCTCTTATGGCAAACGATTAAAGGCACAATATGCTGACTTTCAGAACATCATTCTCCTCAATCCCATTTATGATCAGCGATTATTGAATGTTCTCCGAGGACATGCTCTGGTCTATATTCATGGACATACTGCTGGCGGCACCAATCCATCCTTGGTCGAAGCCATGCATCTTGGGTTGCCCATTATCACCCAAGGAGTTTCTTACAACAGGACCACAACGGAAGGGAAAGCCTTGTATTTTCAGTCCATTTCTGAATTGAAAACCCTTGTAGAAAACCTGTCGATTGCTCAACTCAAAGTCATTGGTAAGAGTATGAAGGACATTGCCCAAAGACGCTATCGGTGGGAACTGATCATCAACAAATACGATCAACTGATCCATGAGGCGATCTACATGACCAAAAAGAAACAAGTATTACCAGCTCTTAGTCAGATGAGTGATCAATTTTTGGCTGAACATGAGGCCAGTCATTTGAAGTATCAATATTTATTTTTCGAAAAGCGATAATAGATCATGGAACACTTGAAAGACATTTTCCTGGCAGGGACCATATCCATGTTCATTGGCATATGTACCATGCCACTCCTCAGACGATTGGCCAGACAATTGAAGCTTGTTGACAAGCCCAATTTTCGCAAGCTCCATACCAGCCCGATCCCACTTGTTGGCGGTATTTGTATTGCGATGTCCACCTGGCTCACCATGCTCCTGATAGACACTTTCACAGACAGCAGTCAGGACATTTCTTTTCTTTTGGCAATGGGCCTGATATTGTTGGTTCTGGGCATTATCGATGACAAATGGGACATTCCTGCTTTGTCCAAACTCATCATCCAGCTCCTGTGTGCGGGAATCATTGCCTGGTCTGGCATCAGAATCAGCTCTCTCTATGGTATCTTTGGGATATATGATATTCCTGTTGGTGCTCAATATCTCCTGACCGTCGTCGTCATTACGGGTGTCGTCAATGCCTTCAATCTCATGGACGGCATCGATGGACTTGCAGGCAGCCTTGCGGTCCTTGGATTTTTGGCTCTCGCGATCTTATCCTGCCTCATGGGTAAATATACCATCGCTATATTGTATGCCGCGATCATTGGATCTGTGATTGGATTTTTGCGTTTCAATTTGAGTCAAAAGAAGACATTTCTGGGGGATGGCGGATCGCTTTTTTTAGGATTTATTCTCGTCGTCTCTGGTATTCAAATCCTGGAATGGGGCAAAGAAGCCAGTGGAATATTGCCTGATATCACCACCATCATGGTGATCGGCATATTCATGATTCCAGTCCTGGATTCTCTTCGGGTATATAGGGGGCGAATCGGAAATGGGGATTCCCCATTCACCCCAGACAAAAGTCATCTTCATCATTTGTTTCTTCTATTGGGATTGACACATGTCAGAACCTCTCTGTTCATTGTGATTACCTCCCTGTTGCTATTGACATTCTCAGCCTACTTGGCGCAGTTCCTGTCTGTAACACTTGTTATTGGTCTCTATGCCGTCCTATTTCTCCTGTTGACCAATCTTCTGACTGTGAACAAACAGATGGTCGAATGGCAAGGAAAAGTCCAACATATGGAGCAGGAGTAATCCCTGTTTTCTTTTCGAAGGTCAGAACGAATGCAACCTCTGTCAAGTGTCTGGCGTCTGCCCTATAACATGGCAACCTTAGACGCTACACTTATGAAGATCTTCGTACAATTTCTCACTGTTTTGTTCCTGATTGTTGGGTTCACGCCCTCTTTGAGTGCCCAAAAAATCGGATATGTCTATGTCAATGCTGTTTTTGGCTATATGCCTGAAACCAACAGTATGGAAGAGCAATTGGGCATGTATCAAAAAAAACTGAACGAACAACTCGCGATCAAACGCAATTATGCACAGCAAAAATTACAAGAGGCTGAGCAAAAGGTACAGGAAGGTGCTAACGAACAGGAGTTGGCCAGAATGCGGGAGGAATTGATCAAGCTTGATGAAGAACTCCAACAAGCGGAAGAGGAAGCCGACCGAAAGTTTAATGAGAAACGGCAAGAATTGTTTGCGCCTATCAGTGAAAAAGTGAGTACAGTGATTCAAGAGATCGCCACAGATCTGGGGTATACCTATATCCTCAATGCCATAGATAGCAATGGGACTTCCATCATTCTACATGGTCCTCCTGAACACGATCTTACCAGACAAGTCATGCAGGGATTGGGAATTGAGGTTCCTGCTGCGCCTACTCCGGTGCCTGATCATGCAAAGGATTAAGGAAATCAACAACAGTCTTGCTTGGTTTTCACAGCCAATTAGACTGGAACAGAAGTTTCCATTCTTTTCCATTGCCCTCCTTGGTATCAGGTATCGGGCATACAGTGCCAGGACATTTGCTTAGTCGGATAGTTAAGCTTCATGGGCATTCACTTCTGGATGTCAGGGGCATTCTTATATGGTCCGAGCGATTCATTCTATTTGGAATGCATTCCCCTGTGCCATAAATTAATCGAACCGACAACTCAGGCGAACCTGAACTCGCAGGCCAGTCGGAATTATCGCAGGTTGCCCATGAAATCTGATAGATCGACAGTTACAATTCACATGGTTTCAAGTCTTGATGGCTTCATCGCCAAAAAAGATGGAAGTATTTCATGGATGCAATCCTCGGATACCTACGAACAAGGCATCACACTGACGGATGAATATATCGCAGAATTTCTGGCATCTATCGATTGTTATGTCATGGGGTCACGGACGTATGAACATGCCCTTGAACTCGGCTGGCCGTATGGGGATGTCCCGCTTACTGTATTGACGAGTAGAGACTTGGCAAGGGAAAGAGAAAGTGTAGAATTCTATTCTGGTGATTTGACAGAACTGCTAGAACTTCACCTGAAACCAATTTACAAGAATATTTGGATGGTCGGTGGCGCAATGCTGACCAAAGAGTTTTTGCGCCAAAAGCTGGCAGATAAGATCGTCCTCTCAATCATGCCCATCATCCTTGGCGATGGGACTTTATTTTTTGACTACATAGGCCAAGAGCAACGTCTGCATTTAGCAGATGTGACAGCCTACACAGACGGCATGGTCGAATTGTCCTATGACATTCTGCATATAGACTCATGATGGCGGAACATAAGGTTCTGACAAACGGTCTTAGTCCTCAATTCTCAAATCAGACGGTCAGCGGCCAAAAATCTCCACTCCCAAATTGCAAAAATGCGACAAGTTCCCTACATTTATGGTTCAGGTTTATCCCATAGTGGCAGATCATCTCCACTATGGTTCTTTTTTTGAGCATGATCATTGTTGTCATACCCTCCAAAAAAGAGACCTACACTTTCACAACAAAACACTTCTCTTAAGATCATAGGGTCCATTTCTTGCGGCTTTCGCTTTCTTCTATCAATCAGCACAATAGACATTGTGCAAGGATAATATGTTATGAAAGTTTTGATCAAACCCTTACCAGCAAAGAATGGAGATTCCCTTCTGATCCGATACGAGAAATCAGGTATTGGCCATAACATCCTGATAGATGGGGGGAATATTGCTTCCTATAGAAAGGATATCAGAAAAATTATTCAGGGATTAAGTGACCAAAAAGAAGTAATTGATTTACTCGTAATAAGTCATATAGATGGCGATCATATAGGGGGAATCCTTCATCTCATTTCTGATATGCAGAAAAAAAGGAGAGGTCCCGATTTGACAGCCATGGTCAAACAATTTTGGTTCAATTCACATAAGAATATCTCTGCCTATTTTGCCAATCCGACTGATGAAAACCTGTTCATTGAATTACCAAGAGTAAGCGGGGAACAAATCAGTGTCAAGCAGGGGAATAAGGTGGAGAATTTTTTGGCAGCATGTAACAAATGGCATGACGAACCCATACGTGCGGGCCAGCGCTTCCAGATAGAAGACTGTGATATTCGGATTCTTTCTCCCAACCAACAAGGACTGGAAAAACTCAACAACAGCTGGGAAACGGAGTTGCTGCGAACAAACACCAAGGTATCTGGAACAAAATCAGATCATCGGGAATCCATCTCTGCCCTGCGTGAGAAGGAATTCGAAGAGGATGATGGCATTCCCAATGGCAGCAGCATCGCCTTTCTTGTAGAGCTATATGGAAAAAAGATTTTGATGCTTGCGGATTCCCACCCCTCCGTCGTCGCTGCCTCCTTGAGGGAATGGAAGTATTCTCCCCAAGCCAAATTGCCCCTCGATTGTATGAAAATCTCCCATCACGGAAGCCGAAAAAATACAAGTGAGGAACTGCTGGAGTTGATTAGCTGTCAGAACTATATCATTTCCAGCGATGGGATCAACTCATATGGACATCCAAGCAAAGAATGTTTGGTTAGAATCATCTGCTCTCCAAGTCGCGATGTCTCAAAACCCATCAAGTTCTACTTCAACTATCGTACGCCCAACCTACAAGCAATCTTCTCCAAAGAAGAAGAGCAAGCATATAATTTTCACTGCATATTTCCTCCGAAGGATTCACCTGCCGAAATAGTTTTGCCATGATCATTCTCTCCGAAGTTCAGTCAGATACCCTAAAAAAGCTCACCGTTCGTATTGATCAAAGAGGAAGTGGTGTCCTCTATCATCACCCAGCCGACACGGAATTCTTGTACATTTTTACAGCCAAACACTGCTTGCAAGAACAAGAAAGCTCCACCATTTCCGAGTCTATTTCCATTCAATTTAAAGAGAACAACCAGGATACCTTTGTTCAATTTGAGGTAAAACGGAATGCCATCATTGAAGATGAGGAACAGGATTTCGCCCTGATCAAGGTCTCCAAAAAAGAGCTCTCTAATGAAGTCCACTCGGCACTATCTCCCGATTCCCTCCCGGAAATAAAGATCATCAAAGACGTAGATACTCAATTTCCTTTTTTTGCAAGAGGCTATCCTCAGCTCGGGGGAGAGGGAGCAGATGCGCGCCAAATTTCAGCCAGATTCATCGAAACAGATCGTCAATTGAAAGTAGTTCGGTTGATCGACACCTCTACTGGAAATTCGACATTTTCTGCTGCCGTTGATCTTTGGCAAGGGATGTCCGGCAGTGGCGTATTCATGAAGGATGATAACGGCACACTATATCTGGACGGGATTCTCATAGAATTGGTAGACTCTTATGGAAGCCTCAATGATTTCAAATATTACAGTCTTCAGCATATCAATCTCTTTTTTGAAAAGAAAGAGATTCCTTCAGTTGAGATCGCCGAGATGGGAAAGGAGCCATCCTCAAATCAACGGTATTGGGGATACTTGACTCCTGAAAAGGATCTTCCTGTGGAGTTCCCGGAAAAGAGAATGTTCTTTGATATGGACAAAAAGCTAAGCGAATTTCGGAACAACATTCGCCCGGATCATTTATTTTATATCACGGGATTTCCAGGGACAGGCAAGACACAATTGCTCGCTCATTCATTGAGGAATGACAGGACAGTGCAAGAAATAAATGAAAAAATCAATCAAAGGACACGCATCTTATTCCTTGATTTAAAAAACCTGACCCCAAACAGACAAGGATTTCTTCGGCTTCTACTTGATGTATTTGGGATTGACAAAAAATTGAGCCCCGATGAGATGAAGAATGACAACGACGCTCATTATGGCAACAATCATGAGTCTGTCAAATCTGAGATCGTAAGACGATTGACAAGGAATATGTCAACCTCTGCTTGGATTACGATTTTAGAAAATATCCCGGAATTAGAGGAAGAAAAATTCAAGGAAGAATTGGAGTGGTTTTTATCAAAAATCGAAAAACTTGCCCAATCAAATCTATTTGTTGCGACCTCCTCTACGAAACGGATATCCAGACAATTATCATTTTCATCCCAAGAAATCCCAGAGAACCTCGCTGTCGAACAAGCCCTCCAATCAGCCACCTTGAAAAAAATGGTTGAAAAATTGACCAAGAAGCAGCCCCAGATATCGGACTCCTTGTTTCAAGCCCTGGAGAAGGAGCTCTCAAGCATTGAGGGCTGGTCAAAAAACTGGATAATCGAACTGATCAAGGATTGTATTGAATATGGGGGTTCTTCGGGACAATGGGATAAACTGGTACAAGACTCGATCTTCGAAAGACTTGTAGAAGAAGAGATCTTTTATTTCCAAAAGCTCAATAAAAATGGTCTGAAAATAAGGGGAAATAATGACATCGCGGCAAAGATTTCTGTTCTGGCAATCATTCGCAATCAGGTCACACCCTATGCTTTGCTGTCAAAACTATCCTTTTCCTTGGGTGAATTCAAAGGGTTGAAAGCTTCGGGAATATTAGAAGATGATAGAGGGAAGCTTAGGCTGATCGACAAATTCCAAAAGGTCATGAGAACATATATCCAGAAACAAACCAATAATGTTCAGCTGTTTCAGATAATGGCACAAAAGGTTGATATATTGATCGAGGAGGGATATACAAGCGATACAAGTGCAGATCGCGAAGAAGAACAAAAAGATCTACTAAATGCCGAGAATTGGCTCAAAGATTTGATAGAAAACCTCCCCTCCGAACATGAAGGGGTATTATCTCTGCTGAATGAGATCCATAAGAAAGTCTTGTTCCTGTTTGATCCTTCCGAGATCATGGATGACAGAGTATATCCATTAGAGAGGGATGAATTTCGTACAGCCATAGGAGCCGAATCCATAAGAAAGACCTCGAAATTGTCTCTCCCAGAGATTCTGTTCCTGTTGACGGAGATTTCCAGGGACGAAAACTCAGATCTAAAGGATTTTACCTCTTTGCTCAGTCAACTAATAAAAGTTTCCGCGAAAGCCAATACAGAATTCAGGCAAAAACCAATGAAAATTTTGTTCTTTT
Organism: Bacteroidota bacterium; assembly: GCA_039029315.1. Classification (GTDB taxonomy): domain Bacteria; phylum Bacteroidota; class Bacteroidia; order J057; family J057; genus JBCCCJ01. The sequence continues at coordinate 40,692 of JBCCGK010000095.1, forward strand.
CATTAGTCTTTTATAAAAATCGAAGAGGGGATATTTTCAGATTTCATGCCTCTATCGACAAATTACTTGTGAAATTCAACACTACTGAGTGGGTCGGAGAAAGGAGTAACATTGATCGATATACCAAGAATTGGATCGCTCAAATCCTGATCCTCCTGATTAATTTTTTCATGCGATCAGGCAATCGAGACAAAGCCAAGAATTGCCTAAAACTCATAAAGGATGTCACCGAAAATCTGGATATTTTTCAATTGAAGAATGTCCCCCAAACACCCAGTGATTGGCGCACGGTAGACCTTTTTTTAATTCAATTCAAACTATCTGATGACAAGGATATTCAACTCCTGGAGGAAGCATTTGAGTTCACAAAAAATGGATATTATTTGGCTCATTATGCAGGAAGAGGAAGATGGTTACAAAAAATGCTCTCCATCGTGCTGCAATACATTTCATTTAGTCCTTCATTAGAAGCCATTGAAAAAGTCCTGGCCGAAGCCACGGAATTTATTATTAATAAATACTTTAAATACATTCCCATAGGCGAAGGGAACTACTTCCTATATCACAGGCTAACCCTTTGTTATTTGCAGTTTGGGTATCGCAATCAGGACAGAGAAAAAAGAGAAGAATTAATCAAAAAAGCCGAAGTCATTTTAAATAAAGCGATTGACTATTCTCCAAACAAACCTTATCTATTGGAGACAGGACTCGAACTCCTCTTATTTAGCTTCCTGACATTCAACAATGAAGAAAAAGAGTATGAAAGCTTCCTGAACAAAGTGGAAGAATCAAACCTACTTGAAGAGCACCCAAAACTATTCCTGGAATACGCAAAGGCGTTCATCAAAATTGAACTCCTGGGCAATCAGGATGAATCCCTCTATTACTCCGTCTCCCAATTAGAAATTCCTTATAGCAAAAAGGATAAATATGACAACATAAAGCGTATTGCGAAAAAATTCAAAAAAGAGTACAAAAAAGGCTTCTCTACCATCAAATTTGATTCCGATACAGCTGCCTCCATTTGTGAATTAAACTGGATGATGGAAGGAAAAATCCGAAAGGTGATTGCTGAAAACTATTCCAGAAGATCCGATATACCCCTGGAGAATCGTTCTTTCGAAACACAAAAGAAATTGTTCGATGCATGCTTCGAACGTAGAGAAGGAGCTCTCACGACTATTCAAAATAAATATGGCACAAGCACAGGCGTAGAACTGTTAAAAATCGAAAACAATCTCCAGTATGCCAGGTTCATGGCCATGGCCGATGACAATAAAGATCGAGACATGGACATCTCTCAAATCACGCCTTTGCTCAGGAATGGGCAAGAAAAGTGGCCCTTGAGAACAAAATTATTCCTCAGAGAAGCAAAGTTATATTCTCAAATGTGGAATTATGAAGCATCATTTGAGAAATTCGAAAGAATCCTGGACAACCCCAGTTCATCTCTACTTCGAAAATGGATCTGGCTCGATTATGTCAGAACCCTGCTTGCTGGTGTTGCCTATGGGGAAGAAAATTCAGCATCCATCAGAGAGAAAAAAGACCAGTATTTTGACAAAATCAAAACTGGCCTGACGGAGATCAAAAATTGGGAACATCTGGAAAAATATCATTTTATCCTGAATGCAAGATATGAATTGGAAAAAGGAGAACTCGCCAACTATGAAGAGATCCTCTTATTGGCTGAAGAATTTGTTGGCAAGGAAGAGAGTACAGAATACATCAAAAAATTGATTGACCATCCCCAAAGAGAGAGAGAGAGCAGAATCCAGGAATTAAAAAACAAATTCTATGAGGATTATCACTCAGACTCCTTTTTCTTATTGGAATTGGCCAAAATTCTTGTTCGAATCGTAGAACTAGATTTGCCGAAACAACAGGTAGATGAAGCCTATTGCCTGAAGGCCCTGATGTCTGCCATTCTCTTGGCTCAAGCAACAAAACTTTGGCAAGACAAAAAGAATAAGAATTGGGCACAAAGAAATAGAGGAAGTTTGTCTGCGCGCTTCTTGCAAGCCAAGAGTATTTTTCTTGCCTGTTCGATAAGCAGGAAAATAAATCCCTGGCAAATAAATGATATCATCCAAGAAAGCAAGCAGAAAACCTATATAGACTTTGCATTCGCTCGCTTCCAAAGCATTTGCAGCTCTCCTTCCATGGGGAAATTCTATAGACTGAATGTAGGGTTTAGAAAAAAAGTAAAAAAACTAAAAGATGAGCTTGAAAGAGAATTGGGCTGATGGGGAAGCGAATGCTGATGGGGAATAGCCATGTGAAAAGGCCAACTCAGAAAAAGATTGTTTCCAAAACTGCCCTCTTTTTCAGAAATTCGGCCTCCTGAACATACTTGCTAACACTACCCCTATGCTCGTCAAAACCTATGGAAGCGCAGTCGAAGGCATACATGCGACCCTCATCACCATTGAAGTCAATGTCTCCAAAGGCGAATTTGGCCTGGTCATCGTTGGCCTCCCTGACAATGCCGTGAAGGAGAGCTGGGCCAGGATCATGACGGCCTACAGGAACAATGGCCATAAGTTTCCCCGCACAAAGGTGGTCGTCAATATGGCTCCCGCCGATATCCGCAAGGTAGGGTCAGGATATGATCTTCCCATTGCGCTGGGGGTGCTGGCCGCCGATGGACAGATTGATGCGTCGGAGATCAGCAACTATCTGATCATGGGCGAGATGTCCCTGGATGGCACCTTGCAACCCATGAAAGGCGTCCTTCCAGTAGCCATAGAAGCTCGCAAGCGACAATTCAAAGGGATCATCGTCCCCAAACAAAATGCCAGCGAAGCCGCCATCGTCAACAAACTGGATGTCATACCGGTAGGGAGTTTCATTGAGGCAGCAGCCTTCCTGAATGGCGAGCAGGAGATCAAGCCATTGGTCCGGGACACCAGAGACATTTTCCAGGCCAATCAAGGAGATTTCATCAATGACTTTGCAGATGTCAAAGGGCAAGAGAATGTGAAGCGAGCCCTCGAAATCGCTGCTGCTGGCGGGCATAATGTGATCATGATCGGCCCGCCGGGTGCTGGCAAGACCATGCTTGCCAAACGAATGCCGACGATTCTGCCTCCCATGTCTCTGGAAGAAGCCCTGGAGACCACCAAGATTCATTCGGTAGTCGGCCTGCTTCCTGAGAATACCTCCCTGGTCGCTCAACGGCCCTTTCGCTCTCCTCATCATACAATTAGCGATGTCGCTCTGGTTGGTGGGGGCGGTAATCCTCAGCCCGGAGAAATCAGCTTGGCACATAATGGTATCCTTTTCCTTGACGAGCTTCCTGAGTTCAAGCGGTCAGTATTGGAAGTCTTACGCCAACCCCTTGAGGAAAGAAAGATCACTGTTTCCAGAGCCAGGAGTACAGCCGCTTTCCCCGCCAATTTTCTCATGGTGGCTTCGGCCAATCCCTGTCCTTGTGGATTCCACAATCATCCTTCGCGTAGCTGTGTCTGTTCTCCTCAACAGATTCAACGATATTTTGGGAAAGTATCTGGTCCCCTGATGGACCGGATTGATATGCACATTGAGGTTACTCCCGTTCCGTTTGAAGAGCTGTCTTCCCTTCGCTCAGGAGAAAGCAGCGAACAAATCCGCGAGCGTGTTATTGCGGCCCGTGAGAGACAAAAAGACAGATTTACGGACCATACAGGCATCTATGCCAATGCGATGATGCCCAGCCAAATGGTCCGCAAATTTTGTCTCATCGACAAGCCGAGCGAAATGCTGCTCAAGGTCGCGATGAAGAAACTCAATCTGTCTGCGAGGGCTTTTGATCGAATTCTCAAGGTATCTCGAACCATTGCCGATCTGGCAAGCAAGGAGAATATTCTGCCAGAGCATATTGCAGAAGCGATTCAATATCGAAGTTTGGATCGGGAGAGTTGGATGGGGTGAAAAGTAAAATCAAAAAACAAGCAACAAGAATGTTGATAAGGGGAATTTGAAAAGATTTGATTTGGAGGACAGAATGCTGAATTATTCAACCATCGTCATTAAAATGGTTGAAACAATACCGAAAAAATTTACTTCGAATCATTTGAGAAAACCATTCATTCGTTCAGCAACTTCTGTGATCTAAAAATATAATGAAAGCCAAGCCGCTGAATCAAGGGCTACAAGCTCCGTATCATCAGGGCTGCTCTTGAGATGATTGGGAACCTCAAATCCACACCAGGGACGGTAATTAAGGTAAGTTTGGGTTAATATGAGAACTGGCAGTAAAACCAGAATTTAGAAAATGAAACTTCCACATTTTGGCTTTCGTGCTTTTCAGCATAAACATTTTACTCATGCAAAACTTCATTGAAGACGCTTAGTACTGCCTCACAATTATACTTTAGACCGCATGAATTGTTCCGTTTGATTCTTCTTTCATTCCCTGAGCTCTGCTCCCAATTTTTCCGGCTTATAAGCCTGGACGTGACGCGTTTGCGGGATGGAATCAGGGCAGAAAAACGCGTTACGTCTTCTAAGGGCAAAGGGCAGAAAAACGCCTTCTAAAGTGAAAAATCTATTAGGGCCAATGTATAAGTGGCAGGGATTGGGAGCTAGAAGGTAAGAGACTTTTGTTCCCATAGCACCACTATGAGAACAAAAAAGAGCCTTGTCTGAGAAAAAATACACCATAAACATTCTCAGCACAGATATCAAAACAGTCTCTCAGTTTGACTTTAGCCATTTTGAAAAATAGACAATCCCTTATTACAGCCTGGAAACGGCTTTTGTGAATTCATGAACTTCGCTGTTTTTTAGTGATGTTGATTAATTCGAGCCAAAAATAGACTTGCAAGGCCTTGAATTGAAAGTTAGGTTTTCATTTTGGCCAAAGTCAAAGTCAGAACCTGGTAACAAAAGGGAGAAAGACATCTTCTCTTGGCAAGTCTGTCTATAAAACTAGACAGGCTTTTTTCTCTTATTTTCCTATCAGGCATTTTCCACAAAAAATCTCATTTACTTTTCCACATTTTTTTCGACACACAAAAGAGATACAAAATACTGGTTTTCAGATACTTAAAAACATCCATTGAATGAAAATGTGGATAAGCCTTCAAAAAAGCGCTTCCTGAAATTTTGGAGAAGTAATTTTTTTACATGACCTTTCCTTCATCACACTTAAAGAATACAAAAACAAACAAAAAAGACACAAACAATTGAAAATGTCACACATTTATATTACAAATATCAACAATAAAAACGATCAAAGGGAGACAAAAAACAAAACCCCCTGAAATCATTCAATTCCAGGGGTCGTGAAGTTCTTTGTCTATTCAATTATTCACTTCTAATCACTAATTTATGCGTTATCATTGAGTCATGCAAACATTACGGCTTTTGCTGCATCCAATAGATTCTTCTCCATCCACAGATTTGGTTGCGTCCCTTGACAAAAGCGATCATCAGATAATGTCTGATTCACCTGAATAAAGGATGGGACAGGAACTCTTTTTCGAGGAAAGATCACTACTAAACTTGCTGATTTTCAGCAAGAAAGAGACAGGTCTCTTGTATATAAGAGCATGCTATACAAGAGCGGTTAAATCAGAAATCATCAGCAGATAGATTTATAGATTATATGCCGCCATAACAAAACAATCAGTGAAATATCTATCGACAATTCTGCTTCTTTGTTGAAGAATCATACATTTTCGAATGAAAAACAAACAAGCAATACAGATAAATAATACCTGCAGGAGTCCAAGACAAAAGAATCGCTAACGCCAATATGAGCAGATAAACTGTTAGTGATCCCTCAAATGGAGAATTGATAAACCTGGGAAACCAGATTCCAAGACGGATCTGAGGCATCAGCCTCATGTGTCATCGACTCTATCTGCCATCCAGAGGGATGTGCGGGGAATCAAAAAATTGGATGAGCAACCCACAGCTGTGTAGGTGTGTAGGTGTGTAGGTGTGTAGGTGTGTAGGTGTGTAGGTGTGTAGGTGTGTAGGTGTGTAGGTGTGTAGGTGTGTAGGTGTGTAGGTGTGTAGGTGTGTAGGTGTGTAGGTGTGTAGGTGTGTAGGAAAAAA
>JBCCGK010000096.1:0-45104 GCA_039029315.1 Bacteroidota bacterium
GCGTGGCAACTTCTCCTTGACTTTTTCCAGTAAAGTCCTGGCCGCCTTTGAGTCATGGATGTTCGCCGCATGCACATAGACCACTATGACCAGTCCCAAGGTGTCAGTGAGAATATGCCGCTTGCGACCCTTGACTTTTTTGCCTCGATCTATCCCCAGCTCTTTTTCCATTCGACTGCCTCAAACTGACTGACTGTCAATTACTCCTGCGCTAGGGCTGGCCTTGCGACCTACGGATTCCCGATACTGTTCTCTTAGTTCTTTGGCGACTTTTTCGATCAAGCCTTTCTGTTTCCAGCGCCAGAAATAGTCATAAACAGTCTTCCACGCGCCAAGCTCCTTATGGGGAAGTTGACGCCACTGGCAGCCCATTTTCAATACATAAAAGATCGCGTTGAGGATCAAATTCAACTCATAATCTCGTTTTCTTTGCCAATCAAAATATTCTTTGATAAATTCCCATTGAGAAGGAGTCAGATCGCTTGGATAAGTGGTCATGGTAGATAGGATGTTTAGTGAGAAATTCATCTCTAACCTACCAATTCCTTCTCGCTTTTTTCAAATCATCGTAATTTATCACTTGTAAATCAGGACAGTTTCTTAAAACGGTGTATATTGGTATTTCAAGACCAACTCACTTGCTGTGCATCGCAATGAAACGGAATAACAAAATAGATTTAGAAGCATTAGAAAAACTGGGGTGGAAAATTAAGTATTGCGATTAGAAAGCTTTACGTCTCACAACCCCAAATGCACCAAATACGCCTCATAATTCACTACCATAAACCGAATCTGACTCCGCTCAATCCTGGACGTCTGTACCCCTTCATACTGAACCCGACAGGCAGGGATTCTGCTTTGAAGATTTAGCAGAAAGTATTGCTTGAAGTCACGGACAACAGTAGCCTTCCGACTGTAATAGCTCCGATCTGCAATTTATCTTTGCGCACATAGATAGGCAGCACGATCAGCGGCCTAGGCGATTTGTTTGACAGCATCACGATTCATGATCCAATCATGGTCATCGTCTGGACCTTTGTAAAGAGGAAGACCGACTTCTAAAGGAGGAATGGCAACACGATAAAAGGAAAGACCTATGTTTCCCGAAAGTACAAAGCCATTGATAACAGCCGTTTGCCAATTGCTGGCAGTCGATTCGAGCTGGATGCTGCCGGGATCAACAATGAAGGATTGCCCTTGCGCTTGGATCGCACACAGCCAGCAAACCAGCAAAACCAGAATTTTGGTAAATTTGTAACGCATCACATGATGTATTTCGGGCTTTCCAGGGTTGTTTGGCGACGAACCGGAAGCCCGAGGAAGGGAAGTCCTCTAACCCAAAAGAGTATAATAACGATTAGGCGAATTCGCCTAAATATTCCAAGAGTAATCTGTATTTTTTGAGTGGGAAAAGTTTTTAGGAAATAATACCTAGGCCGAATTCGATCCCTTCTGCTCCAATGGCAAAGGTTTTTCGATCAATGTAAAGGAAGAATTGTTCGTTGGTGTCTTCATATTCGAGCATGAAAGGAAGAGTACCTCTTGGTGCCTTGAGAAAGACTTTCAATTGGGAGAGAGCTGAATTTGCTAATGGTTGGAAGGGATCAAGCTTGGGAAGGAAGTGTTCTGCTATCAGCAAAATCTGCTCTGACGATAGGGTATTAGGACTAGGAGGAAACCAGCATTCGTAGGACCATTGCAAAGAATGATAGCTTGAAGGAAGCTCACTCATTGCTTTGTTTTCCTCCAAAGTGAGTTTGCCCTTCTCAGTTCTCCAATTGAATATGCGCGAAACCTCGACTTTGGATTGACCTTCAGAAGTCAAGCGGATTTCTCGTTTTTCGAGCAATTGACCGAATCTGGGGATGATGACTTCTTTTTCCGACTCATCTGGATCTTCAATGACTGTGTGCCATCCAATTTGCGTGATCTTCTTATTGCTCATTTCTCAATGCTTTGATCTGGTCCACTTCTTCCTGACAAACAGCTTCCATCACTTCAATTAATCTTTCCAAATCGATCCAATCCTGATTGAATTTTTTCCTTGCTGCCTCTGTTTCGTAGCTCATATTGAGGGATTCATAGTATTTCTGCGCAACAGCACTTTTGACCAGGAACTGCAATTGGATCTCTCTGCCTTTGATCTTACTCACGGACTTGGGGCTTTATGAATGAATATTAAGCCCTAGTTATCCATTTTTGTTGATTCAAGCTAGGGATGAAGATAGGCGATTTCGCGCAAAATGGCAAGTTGAGTATAGCTAAAAAGGAAAGGAGAATTTGGAAACTCAACCCAAATATCATATTTCAATTATGGGTTGTGAAATATATATAACTCACTTTCCTAGACCTTGAAATAGTTAAATGATATTTTTCAGAGCGTAAAACAAACAAAGACTTTCATAGTTCATTGATATTGCCAAAATTTCGCTCCAGCATAATTCAGAAGCCTCTTTTTTGGCCAAATTATGGAAAAAACAATAGAATTAACCTCGGAAAACTTCCAACTTCTTCTCACTAAGGTGAAAAATGAAAGTCTCCCATTTTTCCTAAAGATTTCCCAATAGAATGCAATCGCTTAACAATCAGTATTTTATAGATCTTGATAAATATTACTTTCCAGATTTCTGCTCTAGGAAAGTGAGTTTCTGTCTACGTAAAGATAGTAACTCCACAGGACCATCTTTTGCCACAGGGCTGCCTTCAGATTCCCCCTCACGAGGGACACCCTTGCCCTTGGCTAACGATTCCTTGTCGTCTAGGCTCGTTCAGGACTTAAACCTTAAAGAACTTGGGCATGCCTGGCGTACAAAAGAGGAGGCTGTCCCGTTTGAGATAGCCTCCGATGTTCTTGCCATATGAAATATTTTCATCTCACCACAATACGAATGGCATTGAAGAAAATGTTCGCATGAGCATGTTCAAGAGAACATACACCAACGTCCATGTCGCTCGTGAAGGATCTACTCTGCATTTCGAAGCTCTGAACCGGACTTGAAACTGACTGTAGACATGTTTGCAGTACTCCAGATCCATCTATATTGAGACAGCCTGCTGACGGATTGTTTTCGATTGAGAGTAATTCTAATTCTTCAGGGATTTCCGCAATAATCTGCTTGATTTCAGAGGAAGCGAATGTTGAATCTGAACCCAATTCTAATAGGCTGAATTTGATAACTGCCTGAATGAGATTGCCTACTGATCGTATTGTTACGCTTATTTCTTGACGAACCGTATCTTGCATCAATAGATCGCCAGTCCGATGGGTCGGACAAATTCCCATGATAGGTTCTGGGAATCTCTCAATGACCCGCGGGCACCTTTCGCATTCGGTACCGATACATCCATCTTCGCAAATACACTTACCCTGAAAACAAGCTCCGGGACAAGCTGAGTTTGCGCAATCCGATCTACAGCTGATCATCAATAGGACAGCAATGAAAAGGAGTAAACTTGATAATTCTACTTTCATAATCTTGATTATTTGATGATTGGTATTTCAATCAGTACCACACCCTGAAAGGTCAGACTAAAACGAGAGAACTGGGCCAAATAACTGTCTTCAAATCCAGTCAAATCGACTACGAGACCATTATTCCCGCTATGGGATAAAATGGTATTGGAAGTATACACAGGAGTCCCTGTAGACGTTTCCAGAGTAAGATCAATCATTTCTCTGGCTGGTATATTACTGCCAGCCAAAAGGACAAATTTCCGGCGGTCAGTTGGAAACGTGAGATCGATTACTGTCAGAGAAGACGAACAGATGAGAGGCTCAAGAAGCGTAAGCTCATCAATTGAAGTTTCATAAGAGTCTCCAACCAATCTAGATTCCAATATCTGAAGATTGGCTTGAAGTTTCTGTTCGAAGACATCGGTTGCGCATAATGCTGAGGCTGTAGCTACTGTGAGACTCGTCTGTAAGACTCTTTCAAGGTCATCAGCGGCTTGCTTGAGGTGATTGGGTAAGTCTTCTCGTAATGTATGAATCTCACCTGTGAGGGTGCTGACATTGTCGTTAAACTTCTCAATTTCCATTCTAAACAATTCAGCTTCAGACAGGAAGTTATCCGATTTTCCATCCAGAAAATCACGCCACTCTGCGGATTCTCTGGCAGCTAAATCATAGTATGCAGTTGCGTGTTCATCTATAAGGACTTGCCAGTCCTCAGATTGTTCTTCAACCATTTGTCGTGTCTTCTTGATCTGTTTTTTCACTCCAAACAGACCAACTACACCAGCTCCAGCTGCCACCTCGCAGGACTGATTACTCACACTGAATGAGAGAATCATGATACTCATTAAAATTAAACGTTTCATAATGTTATTATTATTGGGTTTTTATACCGAGGTTCAATCCAAATTGGACACCTGCTCTCAGGCGTGTTCCTTCAGTTTTTGCAGCTTTATCTGCCATGAGATTTTGAGCGAAGCTAGGTAATAGGTCATTAATTAGACCATCAATACCGACTTCAATCTCATCTAGATTCACCTTATGTCGAATGCTGCGAAGAGATACTGATGGCCCCAAAAAGATGTCCACATAGACCTTCTGGACTGGCCAAAGCCTCACCCCTCCTAGCAGCGAAAGACTGCCCGCAACATCTTGAATCTTAGCTTCCGAGTAGTTGAAAGTGTATTCTTCCTCTTCAAATATGCTATGGACCTGATCCGATACTCTTTCGTAGGATTGAGGTAATACTCTAAGTTGCACTTCCGCAAAGGTTGGGCGATCTCTTGCGTACTGTCTAGCCGCAAAACCAAGCTCAAGGTAGCGTTGCTGAAAACGATTGTTCGTTATGAGGCGGTCGACAATTCGATTAAAGGGTAGTCCGAGGAGAAACCGATAAGTTCTTTCATGGCCGCTCCCTGGAATTTCTCCTGTCATACGGAATAATCCCTGTCGGGGTAATATAGTCGGTAATGGCTCTATGCCAATCATCAGACCGTCTGGCGCACCATTCTGCCCAAAGGCCAGTGAGAAGTTTGTTTGTAGGAGGAGAGTCATGACAATTCCAGCCATGAACACTCCCAAAGTTGGTTTGTTCATAGAATTCCTGTGTTAAAGATTGAAAAATGTTCTATGCTGAAAGAAGTCCAGCATATCATGGTGCCGGGCTTGGTGCTTGTCTGTATAAAAAGGTTAAGCCCTTATTTCATATTTTCATAAAATCTGATTATTCCATGGGGTTGTCTTTTTTCAATAATACGAATGAGTTCTGGCATAGGCCTGAAAATACCACCGATATTGCTTGTGAAAGTCGGAAAATATCTACCGATATTGTTTGTGAAAGTCGGAAATGTCTATCTGGTGCTCTGAAATGATGTTTTTCAAAAAAGCGGTAAAAGTCTTGAAGTGTGTTTTCCCTTTCATAATTGGTTCAATGGGTGCTTCAGGATTGGTTATTTTTTTCTTCAATTCCGTTTGCACATGCCTGAATGCCTCAAATTCCATTTTTGCACTTTTTGCTGCATCAGCCATCTTTTTTGCTCCATTGAGGTATGCCAGTACAACGTTTCTTTCCTGAGGATTAAGCGCTTCCATCAATGTCTTGATGAAATAGTAGTAGAAGAGTTTTTCTAACTCAGCATCCCAAGTGCCCTCCTTCATGAATCCCCAGTATATTTCATAGATATTACATTCTTTTAAAGGAGCTATTTCTGTGTATATATTGTAGTGAGCAAGAAGGTCCCCATTGGACGAAAACTTGAATGGGTAGCAGGTTTGCTTTACGAGACTATATTCTCTTTTTCTCTCTTGTACAGTATGATCTTTACAAACAGGAATCATGACTCCATAGTTAATACCAATAAATTGTTGGAGAGAAGATCGAACTTTTTTATCGAGAATCATCGAATAGATACTATGAGCATTCCAAAGAAACATTTGTCGATGTTCTGGATGTATTGATTTGAAGAACCTCATCAGGGTTAAATCTGATGGATTTCTAAAAAAATGTTCTACTTTTTTCTTGTGGATGAGTTCACTATCCGCTCTTATTTGAAGTAGATCAACACCGAACCCAAACTGATCAGGTCGCATTGATTCAGATAAATCATCCAAAAATTTCTTTTGTTCGAGAGTTTCTTCCTTGTCCAAATCTCTGCTGTTCAGATTCAGTTCTTTTTTGTAAATAGAAGAGAATTCCTGAACTCCCTCTTCAGGAAAGAGCAGTTTAGATTTTTGAGTGGGTAATTGATAAGACATAACAAACTAGTTTAATTTTACAAAAACAAGTATTCACTTCATTTCAGTGGGCTCATAGGTTTGGATTATTCGTCCTCTTTTGATAAATATTAGAGGGGATGGCTATTTAAAAGAAGTCGCAATTAATCAAATGAAATACTGGATAGCTGTTCTTTGATTGTAACAATCAATCCCTCCGTATTACTTTATTAAGAGGCAAAAATTCTGTCAGATTGTGAAGCACTTCTATTGAAGCTCAGAATTCAGTCTTTAGAGAACCTTCTTGTGGAGACAAACAGAGATGTGATTTAAACGACTTTGCCTTTGTTGTTCAAATTTGTTCATATTAGATTGTGTTTGTTGGAATAACTTAGGTGAGTTTATTTTCTACTACGATAGGACAGCCAATAGGAGGGCTGGGCTTCTCCTTTGTCTAACAGACAAGCAAGTATACTCTGTAAAAAAAAATATCTATTTCCTGCTTTGTCTTCCCGACAAAACAGGAAATAGATATTTTAAGAAGGAAATATAAACTATCTTCTTCCTTTCTATGCTAACAATTCCAATCAAAAATGGAGCTAACAACTATAAAACTATATTCAACTCTTTTATCCTATTTTGCTTCAATTGTACTCATTATTCAATGGTTTGCAGCACGTAGAAAATATAGAGCTGATGAGTTATTAAAAGATGATTATGGAATTCTTCTTTTTGCAATAGGATGGTTCATATGGGCAATTCAAGGCAGTATTTATTTATATGCCGGAGATGATATGCAGATTCCTCCCATAAATATTATTCTATCAATCCTGAATAATTTCTGTTTCTTATTAGCTTATCAATATTTAGAATATGCATCTAGTCGTCCCTTTAAAAGAGGTTTTCTTAAACGAATCGAGACAGATGAGAATTGGTTAGCATTTTCAGCCGTTTTATGTTCGATAGTCTTGTTCTTCTGCTCAACAGTAATAATGTTGCTTGTTGCAGTAGGCAAAAAAATTGAAGTCGCAAAACTTCATGAACAAATTATGGTTTACGCTGCTCCAGCAGATGTTCTATTATCTAGCTTTGTCTTTTTTTTATTATGGAAAGGACTCAAGAAAACCTATTGGGCCAGAGAAGACTATTTGTCTGAAAAACTTACCACGATAACTCTTTTCCTGATTATTACTTATCAGGTAATAATCGTTGCAGGAGAGATTTTCATCGATTCTATTAGTTATAAATCTTCCTTTGATCTTTTTGTTTTAAACTTATCTTTAATATGGCATTTCTTATTTTTGATTTGTTTATATCCTCTATGTGATAGCTGGATAAATGAAAAAAGACTTTTGCCTGACCCTCAAAAAATGAAAATTCATTTTTTGAGGGGGCAAAAAAGTAACTGGGATATTACTTTAACTATCAACTCAGACTTCAAAGATGAAAAAATATCTTTTACCTATGTCCAATTCAAAGTTCTACTAGAGCTGGCGATAGATAGAAAAGATAGAGGGAATGATGCTTGGATAAAGTTACCAGAGCATAAAGCCAAAGCTTTAATCCGAAGTAATGGAGATGGAGGAGTCTTATTGAGAATTACTCATTCGATAATGGGTAAAGAACAAAACCTATCCATTGATGAGATAAGGCAAAAGATTCAAAGTGGGAATCCAAAAACTTTAAACTACGAAGCACGACTAAAAGAAGCACTGCGTCTTAAACTAATAAATAAGCATCCAAAAAATAAAACTACAAGACTCAGAATACCAGCGAATAATATTTATTTGGGTGATGAGAATCTAATTATGGACTTAACCCAACATTTGACTTCTCTAAATGGCATAGATAAACGAGAGTTGGAAAGGATTATTCAGAGTCTTAAACTGAATATAAATAGCAAAATAAACTCAAATAACTCAGTTAATAACTAGGGCAAGGCGTTCGAATCTTGGTGGCCTCCCCCTATGATTGGTGTAGATAGTCAAGATTCACTAAAAAAAATCGAGAAAAATGAGCAAGGTTGAATATATTATTTCCGATAATAAAACATTATCGGAAGCAGAGGAGTCCTGTACCGATCTTGGGCAGGATGAGGAAGGGAATGCAGCAAAAGTGAGATATAAGGTCTTCAAAATCAGAAAGCAATGATCGTCGGATTATTGAAATCGGGAATTTTATCAAGGAGGATGCCTGTCTATTTGTGATCATCAACAACTGAGATGGTCTGCCGACCACCTCTACAAATTACCTGTTGCAGAATAGCATAACATTTGAACCTTGACCTCAAAAGGGAAAAGACTTAGAGCTGAAATTTGTTAGAAAGCCTTTTCTCACCGAAATTCTTCCTTTATAAATGGAAGAATCAACCGTACAACTCACCAACATAAACCAAGTCTGACTCTGGATACATCAGACATACTCAAGAAACAATTCCCATCCTGAATACAACACCCTCCGCGCCAAAAGCAAAAGTCCTCCGATCCAGGAAAAAGAAGCATCGCTGACCAGATTCTTTGTATTCTAGCATCAGGGGAAGGGTAGCTTTCTTTGATCGGAGGGAGGTTCTGAGATGTTTGAGAGCTGACTTGGCTAAGGGCTGAAATGGCTCAAGCTGGGAAAGGAAGTGTTGTGTCCCTGTGACTATCACTTCTATGGATAAGGTAGGGGAGGGGAACAAGCATTCATAAGTCCACAGCACGGAATGATAGTTCGAGGGGATGGCATGGATTTCTCTGGATTCTTTGAGGGTGAGTCCATCCATGCTTGATCCCAATTTGAATATGCGAGAAACTTCGAGCTGTGCTTTGCTTTTTGGAGACAAGTGGATTGCCCTTTTTTCGAGTAATTCACCGAAATTGGGAATGATGGCTTCTGCTGCTGTCTTGTCAGAATCTCTCATTGGCTCCTGGATTTTGGGCTTTGTGGATACCTGCTAGCTATTTTTATATTCAAGCCATTCATGAAGATAGGTGATTTTGTGTAAAATAGTAAGAGAAACAGATACTGGCAGAAAAGGATCAATCAGTTTTTTTGAGCTTTATGAATGATGTGAATGCTAGTGAACACATCAACTCTACTGCTCCATCTTTCGTTTCTTCCTCCTGTGCAACCAGGCACCAAGACGTTTGGAATACCTCATCCCTACCAAAATAAAACACAGCAGCAGCCCTAATCCCAGCCAGATCATCCAGTTTGTGTTGGTACGAGGCAGCGTCATCACACCATCTTTGCCCATCAAGACCATTCCTCCCCAAAAAAATGGGTGCTTCAAGCCGGCCTCATTTGAATGCAACACATCCAGTTTGGCTTGGCGGAGTGCATCGCGTCTGGATAAGCCTTGATCGAGATATACCAGGAAATCCTGTGTTATCCGGGAATTCATCTTCTCATCCACTTTCCACAGGGACATAACTGTACTGGGACAGCCTGCTGACTGAATGCTATAGGCAAGAGAGATCATGCCTTCTCCTTGTTGAAGCTTTCCCAAACCGGTTTCGCATGCATTCAGGATCACCAGATCTGCTTGAAGAGGCAAGCCAAATAATTCATAGGCATGTAGATAGCCGTCTTCGATTTGCGGACCAATTTCTTTCGCCAATACCAATTTTGAGCGCATGGGATCATCCGAATTCGCAATGGCATGGGTACCAAAGTAGAGAATGTTGCCTGTTGGAAGAGACCTTTTCAAGCTAGATTCTGTAGCTGTTTGTCCCAGGTAGTCCTGGAGAACAAATGTCTCTTTGAGTTGTTCGACAAGTTTGAGGGACCATGGCTGTCGGATGGTCCGCATATAAGCTTCGTCCAACACCTCCAAAGAATCCATCCCCTCCTGATACTCTTGTTTGATTTCATCCTCAAAGCCAGGGGCAATGGCGAGTATCAAGTCCGTCTCTCTCTCCTGATCTTCAGTAAAGAGAACAGACATGGACAAGGCATAGGAAATAGCATATTTTTCAATCAAATATTCAGTGGAGGAGCTAGCTCCTGGCAGCGTTTCAAAACTGAGGTAAAACAAAGGCCCCACTGGAACAATGCTGACCTGCTCTCCTTGAAGCAAAGACTCAAAAGGTTGCCACAATTGTTGGTATAAGGTGGCTCCGGCAAGCCTGACACTGTCCTGTTTTTGATGAATGATTCCATCTTTCCATGAAGAGATGGCTTGATTGATTTTTGCCTTATTCCCTACATAGAGCCAATCACAGCGTTCCGGGCGAACAATCAAGGCATAATAAGCTGTATCGTCCTGCATATATTCTACCAGATTTTCTCCCTTCTTCAAGCGGGATTGAATGTCGGCCAAAGAAGGGATTTGTGTTTGGTAGGTCAGGGCAAAATAGCTCGGATAATGGTTCAGGGTAAATGAAATATGTCTATCGAGGGCTTTTCTGGCTTCCAATAGTGCTTGCCTGTTCTGCTCATCTTCAGGATGATCCAAAACCTTTTGATTGAGTTGGGTCAGTCTTTTTTTGAGCTGTCGATCCTTTTGCAATACTGAATCTGGTAATCCCGCAAAGGATTCGATTTTTTCATCAAGCAGGTCTCTTAGCAGGCAAGTACGTCCAAATTCTGAACAACGATAGGCAGCTTCCAGGTATGCGTTTTGGTGAGTCTGTTGGTACAGGTGATAATAGATGCCAATGTTCCGATCATAGACCTTTGCATTGTCCTTGCTCAGAATGCTTTTGGTATACGGATCATTGAATTGCTTGCGGAATCGATCAGAGAGATCCAGATAGAGATCAGAATAGGAACCAAAACGTGCAAGAGCTTCTGGGAGCTGTGTAGCTTGATATTGTGCATACAGAAAACCCGTATAATCATGGAGCGTGTGGAAGACTTCAGGAGAGAGCTCGCGCATCATTGCGGAGTCCAGATTCGGTTCTGATAACTGAAGAATGGACAACGCTTGATCAAACCGCTTTTCTGCTTGCTTCCACTGTTGTCTTTCAGAGAGAATGAGGCCAGACAAAGACAGATTTTGGGCATAAGAAACACTGGCAGTCAGATGCCTTTGGTGATACACACGGTTGGACAGAATGAGAAATTCCATTGCCCGATCCAGTTCCCCCAAATGGTACAGAATATTGGCATAGGTATAATAATGATTGGACAAAGCCATATTGTCGCTTCCAAGCTGTGTAGGTAAGATGCTGTCTGCCAACCGAACAAAATGAAGTGCGGAGTCATAGGCTTCCAGACTCTGGTAACAGAGAGCCGTATTGTCGTAGTTGAAGCCTTCCTGCAAGCTTTGAGGAGGAAAATTGGCTTGAATGATTTTTCTTCCCTTGCTCAGATAATGCAAAGCCTTGTGGTCCTTCCCTGCTTCTTCATGAGCAATTCCCAGAACTTGGTAAGGGCCGATCAGGGAAAAATGTTGAGGGGAAAACAGGCGTTTTCTGATTTCCAGACATGCCTCCATGTATTCTTTGGTGCGACCATAGTCTCCCAAAAAGTAATGGTATGTGCCCAGAGAATAATAGGCAGCAGAAATTCCTTCTTCATCTTGTATAACACGGGAAATACGCAACGCCTGCTCGGTGCTCTCAATGGCCTTGCGATAATCATGTTGTTCTCGATAAATGGCAGAAAGATTGCTCAGACAGTTGGCCAGTTGGAGAGAATAGGGACCCAGGCTTGTCTCTGCGATGTCTTTGGCCTTGAGATAGTGAGATTCAGCCTCGGACAAACGATTGGCCCGATAATAGCAAGTTCCGATGCCATTGTATATATCGCTGAAGCGTATATCATCGGCTTCAAGAAGAACATGAAATCTGGGCAGGAATTGCTCGACATAGAGGAGGCTGGAGTCATAGATTCCCAGGCGTTCAAATGTGAGCGCCATATAGAACAGTGCATACGCATATCGCAAGGCGTAGGCTTCCTTGCCAGCACTGAGCCGCATCACTTCCCTATGTTGTGTCAAGGCCTCTGGGAATTGAGAATTGTAGCGAAAATATTCTGCTCTGGCAGTCTTATAGTCCAGACTCAACAGAGATTCTTGAGTCATGGATACAAGGGATTGATCGCCTAGTTGAATCAGAGAATCCGCTTGCCTCATCTCAGACTGGGTCAATGCCTGCTTGAGCTGCTTGGTCAATTCTGTGAGTTGGAGATGGGAGCTATCTGTCTGAACCTTCGCTTGTCCCCGTCCATGAATAGACAACAACAATGAGAACATCGTATAACTAAGCAATGACAGAATTAGATGTCTTGGAAGATGCATTTCATTTACTCGCTTAGCTCTTGGGCCAACTTTGCGGCTGGCTCAGCAAATTCATGATCAGGGGTGTTAAGAATGTTGGACAAACGGCCAGGAGTCTCCAGGTGATTCTGATCTTTCAAGTCAGCTAGAACCAGCAACCATTCTGCTTTTTGCTCAAATTCTGACGCTTCTTTATTCAGCACTTTTTGCAAGGCAGGGCGGGCCAGATCCGTTTTCCCAAGGTAGAGATAGCTTGCTCCGAGGTAATAGGCCAGCGTATCACTCTCTGGATAGGACGTTTCTATGGCCTGTAGTTTCTCCGCAGCTACTTGATAATTTCCTTCTCCAAAATAGGTGAGGGCATCGTATAATTCATAGGCTTCGGATTGACTCATCAATATTGGCAAGCCAGGATCAATGTAGGCATATTGATCATACAGGCTATTCTGCTTGTTCCAAAATCCAACATAAAAGACCAGCAGCAACGCAATAGAAGCAGCTATTGTCAGGATGATTCTTGAAGAGAACAATGACCGAACCTTTGCTTTGGGAGCTTTTGCCTGAGTGAGTGCTGTCTTCCACTGTGCCCGAAGTCCGGCTGCTTCTATGGCAATCTGACTATTTCTGACCCATGCGATCTCTTTGTCGAGATCTGAAATCTCCAGTTCCTCTGCCAGCTTTTGCAGGTCTTGCCGACTGATTTGTCCGCTTAGAAAGTCTTCGATATGTTCTATGAGTGTTGGATTCATCTTGTTCGCTTTTCTATTTGGTATATAGAGCGAAGTCGTTGCATACAGCGATACTTATTGTTTTTGGCAGTTTTTTCTGTGAGCTTCAATTCCAGAGCGATTTCTTTGAGGGAAGCTTTCTGGTGATAAAACAGATGAAGCAGTTGTTTGCATGCCTCCCCCAATTGGCTCAAATGCTTTTCCAGGGTTTGTATTCTCTGGTATTGTTCCTCCATTTGCTCTACTTCATCCGTCCCTTCCAAGTCAGGCACTTGACCGATGGCATGAATCGCTTTTCTTTTTCTGAGCTTGCTGATCCAGATGTTGCGACAAAGAGCGAAGAGGTAAGTAGAAATTCGTGCGTTTGGCTTGAGTTGGAATGTTCCGCCTTGGATATTGGTCCATAGAGCGATCATTCCATCCTGAAAAAGGTCAAGGGCATCGTCTGCATTTCCGCTATTCTTCTCTACCATGCGCAGGATCTGGGCTTGATATTTCTCATACATAAATAAGAAGGTGCGGTTATCTTTGCGGGCGATGCCCTCGTACATTTCCTGATCGCTCACAGCTTAGATTGGAGAAGGGTACATACTTAATCTTCGATCCAATATAGGGTCATGAACTGATTTCTCCAAGGAGAGTCGGGCTTCTGTTCAATGGGTGATTCTTTTCATATAAGTCAACATTTGAGGGTCAATATTCTCCTTCTGTCTTGCTTATCGGTATGGGGTCGATGCCAATGCCGAATCTGGAGCAATGGGCGTATAGGCTTCGACATCCCAGCTAGTGTCATGGGTTCCAGGTGAAGCGAAAGAATTCCAGAATTGGGTTTCGGTCAGTGTGTCGAGCCTCATGAGTCTCAAATAGGCATTGTACATCAGAAAACAATCATGCTCCGCCTCGCTTATTCTGGCATATAGGGCCATATTTTCTTCATGGGTGGTCCGATCCTGATGGTGTACTTCCATCGATATGCTTTGTAACCGATCCAGACTTTTCTGAAATGCCAGCTCGGCCTGGGTAGCTTGAGGACTCATAATCATCTCAGAAGACAAAGGTTCTTGCTCACTAGATGTATGCTTGTTTCCTTGCGACACACAAGAGATGCTCAAGCAAAGAATAGCTAGAAGAGATACATAGATGGAAGATTTCATAGAGATTGGGAAAAGACCTGAGAGGCTATCTGGGGGGTATTCATGAAGGAAGATGACTACCAATTGTCGCGTTTCCTTTTTACTTCTCTCCATTCCGTATTGTTGAGATTTGGATCATTTTGAGGGTTGTAAAAAGCATTGTTGGTCCCGATATATTCTCCATTCTGGTTCATGTAATATTGGTCATATTCTGTAGGAGCGTGTATTGTCCCATTGCCATATGGATCCACCATCTCATCCCGATCATAAATCCCATCGATGGTACTCTGATGTCCGTTGTCCTTCATCGCACTGGTATTTGTATAGGTATTCATGATGATGTCACTCGTTTCATTCATGGTTTCTCTGCTTCGATTCCACTCATTAAAGCGCCTTTTTCCGGCAGCTAAGCTTTCGTTGTGCCGCTTGATAGAAATGCCAGCATCACGTTGTTGTTGTTGATTGAAAGCAGCTACGGCTTGCGCATCAGGTCGGTAATTGGCGAGACCATATATGTAGATTCTTTTTGCCTCTTCATAAGCAGAAGGTCTGGCTTCCAGATAGTTTATAAAATACGAGGCCATTGAACCCCATTGGGTGTGAGATTGGGTGAAGTGGACAATCATTAGGCCCATTGTTCCTTGGGCGCTTTTTACCTCAAGCCCGCGGACTTGACGCAAATCCTGGGTAGGGGCAAACTTCCAATACTGAGCAGCTATTTGATCGTCATTCCTGGCGATTTCCGGCAAATCAATGGTACCTACTAGCTGAACATTTCCCTGCCGCAGCATATGAGCAATATCTGTTTGAATCAGCTGATCAATCGATTGGATGTTGCGTCCTTGCAAAGATTGCGGGGGAAAATCTTTAACGACACTCCCATTTGGACCATAAATTCCCTCTCGTGTTACCTTCCAGTCAGCGGGGAGGGGAATATACCCAGACAATTGACCTGTTTGGGCATTCCTGACAGGATGTCTGACGAGATCTCCTTCTCCTCCGTTCAGGCTGGCCATTTCTGATGAATAGGTGCTATAATTTTCCTCTCCATAATAGTCTTCTTCATATCCATATTCCTGATAGGATTGTCCACAGGAATAAGTTAGGAAAAGAGAAGTGGCGAGGATGAAAAAAGTGAATGATTTCATAATGGATACAGTTATTCAGTGAGTAATGTTGATTCTTTACTCCTGTATCGCAGAGATGAAAAAAGGTCATCAGGAATTTTGAAAAAAAAATCAACTTTTTTCAAAACATGCAAAAACAACGATTTTAGGCCCTTTTTTATGAAAAAAAGAGGCCGCCTCAATGAAGAAGCGACCTTGTTTGTTATCGAACGAAATCTGTAGAAATCAGGACAGTCTCTTAATACCCTGAGTTTTGCATCAGATTGTCGTTCACATCCATTTCACGCTGAGGGATGGGATAGATAAGGGCATCCGCATCATAGGAGAGACTACCAATATCTTTTTGCAGACGTTTGGTATCGCGGTACAGATGTCCTTCGAACATGAGTTCGAGTTTTCGCTCAGTGAGGATGTCATCCATGCTGAGTTCGCCTGGAAGAATGCCATCGAGACCTACTCTTTCTCTGACAACATTGAGGTCGGCAGCAGCACCTTCTGCATCTCCAGACGTCATCCTGGATTCGGCTCTGGTCAGGTACATTTCTGCCAGGCGGGCGATGTTGATATTTCCGTCCTGGGCGGCATTATTGATCCACTTGCCAGTCCGATCAATCCCGTTGGCATCCACATAGAAGAGGTCCCTGCGGGCATCTCCTTCTTCATACTCATCCAGATGGGCACCAGTGATGTCGATATCACCTCTTCCGCCGAACTCTGGTGCGGCATAGAAGGTGATGAAATCATTCACACCATCCTGAGACGTGATTTCGATCGAGAAGATATCTTCAGTGGTATTGCCAGACTGTGTGAACGCATCAGCATAATTGTCTACCAGGCTGAACATGCCGGATTCGATGATGCGGTCGGCTTCCGTTCCGGCGCTGGCGAGATCGCCCTGCATCAGATAGATTCTGGATAAGATCGCACTGGCAGCATAGGTCGTTGCGAAAATGCCATTGTCTTCTGGCAAATTGTTTTTCGCAAAAAGCAAATCTGAAATCACCTGCTCATACACCTCTGCGACTGTATTTCTGCTCACCTTACTGGCATCATCGATGGTACGTGTAGGCTCTGTGACAATCGGCACAGCCAGATTAGACGACGCATTGCCATCGGAATAGGGCTTGCCAAACAGATTGGCCAAATCAAAATAAAGTGCACCACGAATGAATCTTGCTTCTGCCTCTACCCGGGATTGATCATCGGCATCCAGGATATCGATGGCACTGAGTACATTGTTGGCGCGATTGATCGCTTCATAGGTTTCAGCCCAAAATCGCTCAACATCTAGATTCTGTACCAAAATGCTTTTCTGGAAAATCTGCTCAGGTTCCTCAAAAGTCCCTGCCCAAACCTGTTCGCCATTGTCGGCCAGGAGTTCGGAAAGATGTTGGCCTCCGCCCCAGGCATCATTGTCGGACATGCCATCATAGGCACCAACGAGGGCCGCCAGAACATTGCCAGGAGTACTCAGTGCCTGAGCTTCGTCAATAGATTGCTGGGGGATAACGTCCAGGCGATTGTTGCAAGCAAACAAACTGATCAATCCCACAACCATCAACAATTGTATATATGTGTTGTTAATATTCATTGCTTCTAGTCTTGTTAATTAAAATCCAACTTTGATACCGAAGATGAGTGTCTTGGCCTGGGGGGCGGAATAAAAGTCATTGCCCAACCCAATGTTGCCAGCAGTAAAGTCAGCATTCACCTCAGGATCCCATCCTTGATAATTGGTGAAAGTCATCAGATTCTGACCTGTTGCATAAATGCGAACACTGCTGAAATTGATGGCATCTACCACAGATTCTGGCAGGCTATAGCCGAGCGTTACCGTTTTGAGACGCAAGTAGGACCCATCGTCGAGGAAACGAGACGACTCGCTGGCACCTCCCAGAAATCGGAGTTGAGGAATATCTGTTTGGTCGCCAGGGTTCTGCCAGCGATTTTTGATGCGAACATCCTGGTTATCAAACCAGCCAAACCCATCCATTTGGAAGACACCACCGCCATTGTAGACTTCGTTGCCATAGACGCCCTGCAAGAAGATAGAGAGATCAAATCCCGCAAAGGTGAAGGTATTGTTCATGCCATAGATGAAGTCAGGATTGGGATTGCCTATTACCACACGTTCCGCTTCATTGATGTCGTTGGTCGTCCCGGTTTCATCAATAATATTGCCATCATCATCCATGGTGTTGAGGAAGAAAAGCGCATCACCATTCTCGGGGTCTACCCCTGCATATTCTGGAGCGAAAAACACACCAATGGGTTCATTTTCAACGGCTCGGTTGATGAATCCCCCTTCAATTACCTGTCCATCCAGATTGGTGATGAGGTTTTGGTTACGCGCAAAATTCAGACTGGTATTCCACTTGAATTTGCCGATAGTGTTTCGAGAATTTACCACGATTTCGAAGCCTTTGTTTTCCAGTTCTCCAACGTTTCTAAGCTGGGAGAGGAAACCAGTAGTTGAGGGGACATTGACATTGAGCAAGAGATCGGTGGTATTTTTGATATAATAATCCAGTTCTCCTGTAATGCGGTCCTTCAACAATCCAAAGTCAATCCCGACATCCAATTGGCTGGTAGTTTCCCATTTGAGATTGGGGTTGGGAGACTGAGTTGGGTCAATCCCGGAACTTCCTGCAAAAGCTGCTCCACCACCCCATAAGCCACGGGAGGGGAAGTTGGTCGTAGGCGTATTCCCTGTGATTCCATAACTGGCGCGAAGTTTCAAAAAACTCAATCCTGGAACATTTGTCATAAATTCTTCTTCTGACAAGATCCAGCCAATAGAGCCGGAGGGGAAGAATCCATAGCGTTCGTCTCGGCCAAATCGCGAATCACCATCCACCCGTGCAGACAGAGAGAGCAGATATTTGTTGGCAAATTTATAGTTGGCGCGGGTGAAATAAGAAACGATGTTGAAGATCGAAGCCGTTGACGTTCCGCCACTGATTTCGGCAGCACTGGCCAATTTCTTGAAATCATCATTGGGGAAGTTGCGGCCTTCTACGCTGCCAAAGTTATTGGTCGATTCCTGAAAACTCATCCCACCGACAAGATTCAGCGAACTTTGACCAAAGGTGACATCATAGGTAGCGAAATTGTTAAAGGTGAAATTGAGGGTATGGCGGAAAGTGTTTTCGCCAAATCCATTGGGCTCCCCTGTGTTTCTGGCTACCCGGCTGTTGAAATACTGTTCCTCATTTTGTGAGAGGAAGTCCACACCAAATTCAGACCTCAAATTCAGACCAGGGATAATTTCCCAATTGGCATAGACGTTCCCCAATGTGCGATATACACTTGTCTGGAAAAAGGTATTGTCTTCATACAATTTCCCATTGAAATAGACAGTCCGGTCGAATAGTTCTTCTGGATTGTCTGGATCATTGATCGGCTGTGCACTTGGCAAGGCAATCAATTGAAGGGGAGTAGAAAAGGAATTGTCATCAGGCAAACGATCATTGCGAGTTCTGGCAAAACTCATATTCATACCAAAGTTGACTTTGGAAGTAGCCTTATGATCCAAATTGAGTCGTCCACTCACTCGATCAAAATGGTTGTAAATCAAGATCCCTGATTGATCCAGATAGGAAGCACTTGCGTAGAAGCTGGATTTGTCTGTCCCGCCACTCGCGCTGACATTGACCTCCTGGAATCCGGCATTCTCCTGAAAGGCTTCTGTTTGCCAGTCGGTATCATTGCCATCATTCCATCCTGGAATCCGACGATCCCGCCATTCTTCCCCAGATAACCCAAAGACCAAGCCATCATCGTCCAGAAACTCTGAATTCTGATAAGCTTCTTCCCATAGTTGATTATACTCAGGGCCAGTCAACCATTCGCGGAGGCGTGTGGGCTGGCTGAATCCCTGTTTGTAGTCCACAGAGAATTGTGTCCTGCCAGCTTTTCCTCTTTTTGTGGTTAGGATGACCACCCCATTGGATGCCCTGGACCCGTATATGGCAGCAGCAGATGCATCTTTGAGGATTTCGATGGACTCGATATCATTAAAGTTGATATCGGCCAGCGGGTTTGTGGCTCCGTTGAGCGAAGATTGATCCTGGGACGTGATGACAACCCCATCAATCACATATAGCGGCTCGTTGCTGGCAGTAACAGAAGCCGAACCACGAATACGAATGTTGATGCCCTGTCCAAGTTTTCCGTTTTGTTGGGAAACGAGCACACCGGCAGCACGGCCCTGAATGGCCGATTCAAAACTGGTGACAGGAACGCCTTCTATGGCTTCTCCAGATACTTTTGCGATGTTTCCGGTTAGATCTCGTTTGATCTGAGACCCAAATCCGGTGATGACCACCTCATCAAGAATCAGATTTTCGACCAGGGTGATGTTGATGGTTGTCCTCCCGGCAATCTCAACATCCTGTGTTTGGTAGCCAACATAGCTGACGACCAATACCTCTGCCCCTTCGGGAAGTTGAAGAGAGTAGACTCCTTCAGCATTGGTAAAGGTTCCAGTAGTTGTTCCTTGTACGACGATAGTTGCTCCTTCGAGGGTTTCACCATTCTCATCTACTACCGTCCCAGAAGCACGATTCTGAGCGGTCAATGAGCCTAGTAAACACACCATAAAGGAAAGTGTGAATAGAATTTCTTTCTTCATACTGATTGTATTTGTTACAAAACATAAAGAATAAACGATCCATCTTGTAACGGAACCATCAAAAAAAAGGAAGTCTGTTTTGACGGAGTCAAATTTCAAAAATGATTACTCGATTTCAGGTCATTTTGAGCCAGGAAATCAAAAATGTTGGGAGAGAATTGTGTTCTGGTGAATCCTAAACTGACAAGTTGGTGGGGGGAAGGGAATTACTCGTTTTTGGGAATTTAGATTGTTTTTGGAGGAAATATATGCAGTGATTTTTTCATTTTTTCTCACAAATCCCTCTTGATTTTTGCATGAGGTGAAATAGGTTTATGAGTGGATGTTTTTATTTGTAAAAATATTCGTTTAACCGTTTGTTTCGAGGGAATGTTGGGACCGAAATCCTTTGACCAACTGAATTTTTATTGCATTTGGTTTTTTTTTGAAGTAAAAACAAGTACATTTCGGCAATGTTTATTTGTTCGCATGTCAATGTATAAGGGCCTCATCAACCCATGACATGTAGAGGATAAGCAGTTGTATACATCAAAAACAAACTTCATCTATCACTCTATGAAAGAGGGAACAAACTCCTATTCCTCTCTCCTGATCAAACCTGATCGGGGGAAATCCAATTCCAACTCCATAGAAGTCCCTTCTATTGCGCTCCCCAAAGGTGGTGGAGCCATACAAGGAATTGACGAAACGTTCAAGGTTAATCCTGTCAATGGCACAGCCTCAATGGGCATTCCGCTTCCTGTTTCTGAAGCGAGAGGCCTGAGTCCCGCTCTTGCCATCTCCTATAGTTCTGGAGGTGGAAATAGCCCTTTTGGGCTTGGCTGGGCACTAGGGCTGACTTCCATCAAGCGGAAAACCAGTCAAGGGATTCCCCAATACCTGGACGACATCGACTCAGACATCTTTCAGTTCTCTGGCAGCGAAGATTTGGTGCCGGGCTTCAGCAAGCTGTTCGATGGAAGCTTTGAGAAGGATGCTCATGGAGAGTATCTGCTTGACGAAAGAAATTCGACAGATGGTCTCTGGCGAATAAGATCCTATCATCCTCGGATTGAAGGCTCCTTTGAGCGAATCGAACGCTGGAAAGCCATATCCTCTGGTGAGATTCGGTGGCGTGTTATGAGTCGGACAAATGTCACAACCTTATTCGGATGGACTGCCATGTCTCGAATTGCAGATCCAGCCAATGAGGATCGAATCTTTGAATGGCTCCCCGAATTTGTCTTCGATGACAAAGGGAATTGTGCCCATTACTTCTACAAAAAGGAAGATGATGCTGGGTTTGATAGCACGCTCCTGCATAATCGAAACCGACGCCAACAAGGACATCTCACCTATACCAATACGTATATCAGTCAGGTGCTCTATGGCAACAAAACGCCATACCTGGGGGTTGGGGAGAATTTTCCTGCTGCGAATGATTATTTGTTTTCCACGGTCTTCGACTATGGAGAATACAATCCCGATTCCCCCTACAATCTGATGTCAGAGTGGGATGTCAGACCAGACGCATATTCGGATTATAAAGCAGGTTTTGAAATTCGTACGACACGGCTTTGCAAAAGGGTACTTCTGTTTCATCATTTTACGGAAGCGGGAGAATATGAGGGGCTTGTCAGGTCCTTGAATTTTGGCTATGATACTAACTTAGAGGAAGATTTTACCTTCCTGATCAGCATGAACGCTATTGGATATATCAAGCGGCAGGATGGTTCCTATTCTTCCAAATCTCTTCCACCGATAGAGTTTTCCTATCAGGCGCATCACTGGAATCGAGAACTCCAAAGCATGCAAGCCGAGGATCTTGTACATGCCTCGACGGGCCTGGGAGAATCATATGTATGGACTGATCTGTATCGAGAAGGACTTGCCGGGATGTTGACAGAACAGGAAGATGGATGGTATTACAAACACAATCTGGGAAATGGAGAATTCGAACAAGCTCAACTCGTCAGATCCAAGCCCTCCTTCACAGGATTGAATTCTAGCCTGCACCTAATGGATCTGGATGCTGATGGAGGTCGTCAACTGGTCAGTTATGCTCCTGAATTTCCGGGATATTTTGAGTTGGATGACGAGAATGAGTGGCAAGGATTTCGGGCATTTCAGGGGATTCCCAATATTGATCTGAGGGATCAACATACACGATTGTTGGATCTGAACGGGAATGGCCGTCCTGATGTTGTCATGACAGAAGACAATGTGCTCCGCTGGTATCCTTCAGAAGGGAGAAAAGGCTTTGCTCACTCTCGACAGGAAGGAATGTTTGTGGAGGAAGAAAAAGGCTTGTCGCTGGTTTTTGCCGATCAGAAACAAAGCATCTTTTTGGCGGATATGTCAGGCGATGGCATGACAGATATAGTAAGAATCAGAAATGGAGGAGTCTGTTACTGGCCAAATCTCGGCTATGGAAGATTCGGTCAGAAGGTCGCCTTTGACGATGCCCCAGTATTTGATCACACGGGTGCCTTTGACCCTGGCTATATTCGTCTGGCAGATCTGGACGGCTCAGGAACAACAGATATCATTTATCTCGGAAAAAAATCGTTTAGCTGTTGGAAAAACCTCAGTGGAAATCGCTTTAGCCAAACCCCTTTTCTCATCGAGGCTTTTCCAGATATCCATACGCATTCAAGAGTCAGTGTGACAGATCTATTGGGCAATGGCCTTGCATGCATTGTCTGGTCAAGTTCCTTGCCCAAGGATGCGCATGCCCCATTGCGATATATCGACTTGATGAATAGCCAAAAGCCCCATATCATGTGTTCCTACAAGAATAATATGGGCATGGAGGTTTCGTTGGAATATACTCCTTCCACCCGCTTCTATATCGAAGACAAAAAAGCAGGTAGACCCTGGGCAACCAAACTCCATTTTCCGATTCATTGTGTTTCCAGGACGACGACGGAAGACAGGATTTCGGGCTATCGATTCGTGAGCAAATACAGCTATCATCACGGATATTACGATCACGCTGAAAGGGAATTTCGAGGTTTTGGCATGGTCGAGCAGACGGATGCGGAGACCTTTGAGCATTGGGTGAAGGGTACTGCATCGAACATTGTTGAGGAACCTCTGCATCAGGAGCCCGTGGTGACGAAATCCTGGTATCATACAGGGGCCTTCCTGGGACAAGAGAGAATCCTTGCTCAATTCGAGCAGGATTACTGGTATGCAGAAATGGAGCGACAGGGCTTTGCGGTAGCACATCAGGAAGTCAGCCTTCCGGATGCCCGCTTGATACTCGCCCCTGGAATAGATGCCTCTGTCCTGGATCAATTGTCGACTCAAGAGTGGCAAGAAGCGGTAAGAGCCTGTAAAGGGATGATGCTGAGGACAGAGACCTTTGCCAGGGATGCTGTCAAATATGGCCATACAGAAGAAGCAAGAAAAAGGGAACTCACGCCTTATACTGTGGGAAGCAGCAATTGCATCATTGAACTACTGCAACCAAAAGGACGCAATCAACATGCAATCTTCACGGTCAGGGAAAGTGAGGCCATCAGTTATGCCTACGAGCGAAATCCTGAAGATCCACGCATCACCCATGATCTGATGATCAAGATGGATGAGTATGGGCTAGAACTGGAATCTGCTACTGTGGTGTATCCCCGCCTGATAGCAGATCCATCTCTTCCTCTGGAGGTTCAGCAAGCGCAGCAGAAACTGGTGATCATGTACGAAGAAAATCAGTTTACCAATGATGTCATTGAGTTGGATACCTATCGACTCAGATTGCTTTCTGAAGAGAAAACGTATGAATTGAGAGGGGTAGAGAAAACAGGGGTATTGTATACGCCTGATGATTTTGAAAACATCTTGTCAGATAGTCGCTCCGATACAGCCGCCTATCATGAGATAGACAAGCCATTGAATCCAGGAAAGGCACAACGCAGACTTATTGAGCATATGCGAAGTACCTATATGCAGGATGATCTGACCTCAGCTCTGCCGCTCCATCAATTGGAATCCTTGGGAATCGCCTTTGAAAGCTATCAATTGGCTTATTCTCCGGAGCTTGTGACTGAATTGTTTGGAACAAAAGTCGATGCGGCACTGCTGACTGAAGGAAAATTCACGCATAGTGAAGGAGACAATCAATGGTGGGTGCGCTCAGGAACAAGCCAATTTATTCAGGGAACAGAAACAGTCATTGACGCCAGAAATCGCTTTTATTCCCCCATTTCCTATACAGACCCATATGGAGCTACCACAAAGGTAAGCTATTATAGTACCCATTATTTGCTGATTGCGGAAGTGGAGGATGACCTCGGAAATAAGGCGGGTGTGGAACAATTCAATTTCAGAACCCTCTCTCCCCAACGAATGCGAGATCTCAATGGAAATGTGTCCGAATGTATTCGTGATGAACTCGGATTTGTCAAAGCATTGGCGGTCATGGGAAAGGGAAATGAAGCAGATGAATTGACTGGCTTGAGTGAGTCCACAGAAGCAACAGAGGTCGCAGAAATCCAGGACTATTTTCAGGCAGCGAGTTCTACTGAATTGGTTACTAGAGGCAAAAACTTGCTTCAAAGAGCAAGTACGAGGTATGTCTATGATCTTCACGCTTATAGCAATAGCGGGCAAGCTGCGGTGGTTTCTGTCATAACGAGAGAAGAACATTATCAAAACAATGTGGACTCTCCCGTGCAGATCTCTTTTGATTACACCAATGGCATAGGGGAATTGGTGATGAGCAAAGCACAGGCAGAGCCAGGCATGGCCAAGGAAGTGATTGTTCATCCTGACAATACCATCACCATTCAGGACATTGATACCTCAAGCAGTACTCCCCCTCAGCTCCGATGGATAGGGAATGGACGAATCATCAAAAACAATAAGGGGAATCCTGTCAAGGAATACGAACCTTATTTCTCTCTCACCCACCGATATGAAGAGTATAAGGAATTGGTGGAAACAGGGATTAGCCCACACTTGTTCTATGATGCTGTTGGTCGTATTATCAAAACAGAATCGCCGCAGGGAACGCTCACAAGAGTAAGCTTTGATGCCTGGAAACAGACGTTTTATGACGCCAACGACACGGTATTGGAATCGAGTTGGTATCACAGACGTATCAATCGTCTCATGGATGCTGAGTTGATTGCCGACGGCAAAGATCCGGAAAAAGAAGAACAAGCGGCCCAACAGACCGCTGCTCATGCCCAAACGCCAAGCGTGACGCACTATGATAGCCTGGGCCGAATGCTGCTATCGGTAGAGCACAATAAGGATGTCTCTACGGGGGGTGATGAATTTTTGTCTACCTGGGCGAAACGGGACTCAGAAGGCAATTTGCTCGAAGTCGTGGATGCCAGAGGCAATGTAGCGGAATCTTATCAGTATGACATGCTTGGCAACAATGTGTACCAGACAAGCATGGATTCCGGTCAGCGCTGGCAACTCCTGAACATCATGGATCATCCCCTCCGAACATGGGATGAACGCAATCATGAGTTTCAATATTTCTACGATAGCCTGCATAGACCTAGCTATAGCAAGGTGATCGGGGGAGATGGCCCTATCGCTCTGGATCATATTTTTGACCGAATGATTTATGGAGAAAGTCTGTTGCTGCCTGACAGAAGCAATGAAGCGGCATTGCAGGCACGAAACATTCTGGGGGAGTCGATTCAACACTATGATACAGCCGGAATGATTGATACACCGGATTATAACTTCAAAGGCCAGGCCTTGAGTTCCACGCGTCGCCTATTCCGGAAATACAAAGAAGTGGCCAATTGGACGATGGCGAATATGGCGACTGATTTGGAATCGACTGCATTTACTTTCTCAACAGAAACAGATGCTTTGGGGAGAATTACCCGACAAATAGCACCGGATGGCAGCATCATTCAGCCGGGCTACAATGAAGGAGGCCTGCTCACAAGCGAAACCGTTCATCATCCCGGTGATGCCACGCCAACTCTCTATATCGTGGACATCGATTACAACGAAAAGAGTCAGCGGGAAAAGATTGTCTATGGCAATCAGGTCATGACCCGTTTCTATTACGACAGAGAGACCTTTCAGTTGAATCGACTGGAAAGCAAACGGCAAAACAATGATTTGCTTCAGGATTGGCAGTATACCTATGATCCGGTGGGGAATATCACCCATGTGGAGGATCGGAACATGCCAGTTGTATTTTTTGATAATCAAAAAATCACAAGCTTATCTGAATATACCTATGATGCCTTGTATCGCTTGGTAGAAGCAACAGGAAGAGAAAATGATGCGCCCATGACCTTCGATAGCAAGGACAACTGGAATGATATGCCTTACACGCAGATGATGAGACCTGGAGACCCCATGGCGATGCGAAATTATGTCCAGCAATATCAGTACGATGCGGTTGGCAATATTTCTCAGATGAATCATCAAGCTGTTGGGAATAACTGGACACGAACCTATGCATATCAAACGAGCAACAATCGGCTGATCAGCACACAAGTCGGAAGTCAATCCTATGCCTATGCTCACCATGCCCAACATGGATTTATCACCGAAATGCCACATCTGGAGGACATTGGGTGGAATTTTCTGGAACAACTGACGAAGGCAGTCCGGCAACGGAGAACCGACGGTGGCACAGCCGAGACCACCTGGTATCAGTATGACGGTTCCGGCGAACGGATTCGGAAAGTTACAGATAATCAGGCCTCTCCTGGAGTTACGCCCATGAAGAAAGAAGAGCGGATCTATTTAGGCGGTTATGAGGTGTACCAAAAGCATAGTGGCACGCATGCAGGATTGGAACGCATCAGCCTGAGTCTGATCGATGAAGGCCATCGATATGTGATGATCGAGCGCCGCAATGCCATTGATGACGGGACAGAACAACAACTGACTCGCTATCAACTCCACAATTACCAGGGATCGGCAGCTCTTGAGTTGGACAGTGCTGCGCAGCTCATCAGTTATGAAGAATATCATCCCTATGGCACCACAGCCTATCAGGCTCGCAATGCTGACATCAAATCTGCTGCCAAACGCTACCGCTTTACCGGAATGGAACGAGATGAAGAAAGCGGATTGAGCTATCACAGTGCCAGATACTATTTGCCCTGGCTGTCAAGGTGGTTGAGTCCTGATCCAATTGGGATTGACGATCATATCAATGTCTATACCTATACCAGATTGAATCCCATCAAATTTGTAGATGGAAGTGGTCTTCAAGCTGACGAGGCTGGACCTTCTCGATTCAGTGGTTTTCTAGGCAGGATTGCACATTGGGCGAGGAACAAAAGAGTTGGAAGGGCATTGAGAACAGTGCTGGAAGGTCATATTGTGGTTTCCGCTTCGGAACTGCCTACTGGACAAGGAGAGGTAGTAAAAAGAATGGACACCAGGGCCAGGGTTCAGGCAGAATCTAACACCAAGCCTAACAAAGCACCCATTTCTCCAAGACCGAATACCCCTCCCCCCCCTACTGGGTATAAAGGAAAGACAGTGAAGGGAAAAGGAAAAAAGAAAGGAGCGGGCGAAACCATCTATCATCACAAACCAGAACTTCCGGAAGGCTCGGACGGAAAAGGTGCAGGTAAACCTCCGAAAAAAACCGGTAAGGGAAAGAAAGTTATGCTGAGGGGCCCTGTCGTCAAAAACCCGAATGCTAGAGGGAAACCTCCAAAAATCGATGGGGGACCCCCCACTACAACTTCAGATTCGGTAAAGAAAAGCATGGTCAAAAAAGATCCTCCCAAAAAAGATCCTCCCAAGAAAGATGCCTCCAAAAAGAGTCCCCCCAAAAAGGCGACAAAAACTCCTGGCATCACTCCTAGTGTTGAGACAGGTAATGGAAGAAAAGTAAAAGCAAAAGGGAGAGTTATGAAAACGGTGAGAGGCCTCCAGCTTGCGTTGGAAGGAGATCCTGTTGAGGCAGCAAAATCTTTGAATCCAGCTAGCAATACCACAGCTGCACTGACCTCCGGAGATCTCTCTGGCTGGGATGTTGGCAAAGGAATCTTATTAGATCTCTATGAAAACAACCCCTATGCGATGGCAAAAGGAGCCTTCGATTTCTTAGGTCCAGATGGATCCCTTCAGTATAGTGAAGCCCGGAAACAAGAGGGAATCAGGAAAGGCTGGAATCCCCTTTGTTACCTATGTCATGGGAAAGGAGGAGCGCTTGACCCCAATAGTGCCGATCGTAGACAATTGAGGTATGAACGGGCCATGGAGAGCCTCGGAGAACTTGCCATAGACAATCGACCAATGTCCAGAGAGGAGGAAGCCCAATTTATGCGGGATGCTATGCGTGCAACGATGAGATAGGAGTGTCCGCGGCTTGATTCTTTTTTCAAGTGGTTATGGACAAGGAAAGCCTGTCTCGTGGGAATCTTTATGAACGAGATGTTGAGAAGTGGAAAGTCAGCTGAACATACAGCTGACTTCCCTTCGATCCCTCATCGTCAATCTGTCGAGACGCAATCAGCGTCTTGTCAAGCCGAGCAGTGTGCAAAAACATTCATTTTTATAAACATCAAAACATCTTAAACATCAAAAAATGGCAGCTACAAGTCATTCACAAAACATCAACACCGTTTTTGGTAACATTACAAATGGTGCTGGCCAACCCATGGCCAATCTTCCTGTCGAAATCTATGATGTCGACATGCGAAAATGGGAACTCTTGTCTGGAACCCTGACAGATAAGCAGGGCAATTATGAACTTCATTGGGAATATGGTCAGTTGACAGGAGCTGAAAAACATACAGCTGACATTGGGGTGAAGGTCCTCAGTCCCGAAAAAAGCACGACCCTCTTCCTTTCCAGCATGGATGAGGTGCGCTTCAATGCCAGCAGTAGAGAACAAATCAATGTGATTATTTCTCAAGCTGTGCCAAGAGAAATTGTTGAATTCGACTATCTCGTGGCAGAAGTTAGCGCCTTGGCAGGGCAGGTAGCTATTGCAGATGTGCAGGAAAGCAAGGGAGTGCGGGATGTGACCTTTCTGTCCAGAGAACTGGATGTCCCAAAGGAAAAAATCGAGCATTTGGTCGTCGCACACAAATTGGCCAACCTGTCTAAAATGGATGCCGATTTCTGTTATGCCATGTTGCGAAAAGGAACCTTGCTGCGCAATGATTTGACAGGCAGTTTCAGTGCTCGATTGTCTGTAGGCCTGCATACTGACATCATGTTGTTGCTTTATGATGCGGCTTTAACTGATCCACAGAAAATCGAAACGGATGTAACGGCCGCAGCTTCTGAATTGATTGTGGGACCGGATGTGCTTAAAAATATTCAGGAAAATCTCGCCATTCTTGCCCAATACAAGAGTGAAGCTGAGGATCATTACCAACAGGAGCATCCTCAAAAAGCAGTGGATTTGTTGACAACGATCTTCAAGTTCGGCAAATTGGAAGAATCGCATCAGGCATTTTTGAAAAACAAAAAAGATCTGAATGCTTTTTTCGCAATTGTTACTGATCCTGCCTTTTTTGATTCGAAAGGAGGCAAGAATGCAACAGCCAAGGTGGCAGCGCCTGGCTCTGACAAGCTGAACAAAACGGTGATCTCCCAAGCTATCCAAACAAAAACAATTGAGAGTGCAGAGGATCTTCGGGCGCTTGCACGCCTTGACGCAGCTGCCTGGGAGCAAGAGATTTCCCTGGCCAACGCACAGCTGACAGACCCTCAACAGATTCGGATGTATGCAGAGATTCTCGTCCAAAAATTTGAAAAGGAGTTCCCAACAGTTGCCTTTGCAGCACAATTAGAACGGGAGACCAAACAAGTACTGGACAATCAAAGCAGCATTGTTTCCTTTCTGAACCAACATGAGGATTTTGATCTGACCAACAGCAAAATCGATGTATTTCTAAATGAAAAAAAGGTCAAAGAATCAGAGAAAGCAGCGATTGCCGAAGGATTGAAATCTGTCCAGCGGATATTCAGACTGATGCCTAGCTATCAGAAAACATTGGCTTTGCGTGAAGAAAAGATTCACTCTGCTTATCACATTGTATCGGCGGGGCAGAATCGCTTTGTCAAGGAGATTGCCCCCAAAGCAGGGATCAGTGAAAGAGAGGCAAGGGAAGTCTACCGCAAGGCCGAATCTCGCCATACTGCTGCCATGTTGTTGATTGGAGAATTACAGGATAGCGTGAGTGTGAAGGAGATCGCCTCTTTTGAAACAGATGCATTGACACAAAAGCTCGATGCTGTCAGTCAGGATTTTCCCAACCTCCAATCCCTGTTCAAACTCACAGATATGTGTGAATGCGAGCACTGTCGATCTGTCTACAGTCCAGCAGCATATTTGGTAGAAATCCTGCAATTCCTGGACAAGCGAAGCGTGGTATCCGGAGATGCCAAGAGCGTTCTGCTCAATCGAAGACCTGATCTTGGCGAGATTGACCTTAGCTGTTCCAATGCCAATACCCCTGTCAAATATATCGATCTGGTGTGTGAATTGCTCGAAGACAGCATTGCACCAGATCAAGGCATTGCGTATACAGGAGATTTATCTGAAGGCTCAGATCCTTTGGTTGGGAAGATTTCTTCTGCTTTGCTACTTGCCTTGCAGGGAAAAGGACTCCCTGTTACAGCCAATGCCCTGATTCATGCAACTGAACAGGAATTTCCTTCTTCCACGCTTGCACCACATTACCTGCGGGATACGGGCATTGTTTGCAAAATTGTACATGATAGCAGCAACAATTTCAAAGTCTTCCGCTTGCGTCAGACCTTCTCCACAGCGGAAGAACTCGATGCAGCACCTGAATATGTAAATGAGGCAGCCTATGCCGAATTGCTAAGCAAGAAGTTTGCCTTTGGGCTTCCGTTTGATCTCAATCATACTGAAGCCAAGGCCTACCTGAATCGATTTGGGGTAGATCGGGCAGAGCTGATGCAGGCCTTTCAGAACTACACTAGCCCTGCCAAAGCCACCATTGCAGCGGAACGATTGGGGATTACCGATGCCGAAAAGTCCATCATGTTTCAGGCACCAATTCCCAATGACAATGCTGCCCAGCAAGCTTTCTGGAATGTTCCTGCTCCCTGGGAGGTTGTGAGTTATTTGCAACAACTAGATCATTTCCTGAGTCGGACTGACCTCAGTTATCAAGAGTTGGACAGACTCCTGAGGCTGGATTTTGTCGATCCTGTTGGCAATCTATTTATCCAACACAATGATTTGAGTTGTGATACCTCACAGAAAGAGATTGCCAATCTTGATCTGGCTGCAATGGATCGTATCCATCGTTTCCTGCGCATGCAGAAGAAGACCGGCTGGAGATTTGAAGTTCTGGATGCTGTCATTTCACAAGCCAGACTTGGTGCTGGCAATCTGAACGAGACTTGTTTGTTGAAAGCCTCCCAACTCCTCCAGATTCATCACCAAAGTGGAATCAAGATAGAAGAATTGGTGGGTTGCTTTGGAGACATCCCACATACCTTGTCCACTGATAAGGCTCCCAAACCTTTGTATCATCAAATTTTCCTAAACAAAGCAAAAAATGGGACAATCGATGAGGGCTTATTGCCTGAGAAGGTTGATGGTTCGCAAGCCATGACACCCTATGTGGAGATCATTGGCACTGCCTTGGGAGTGACAGGAACAGATTTGGGCTATCTTCTGAATCTACTTCCCAATCAACAGCTGACTTTTGGCAATCTAAGTCATCTCTTTGCTTCGTCTCTTTTGTTGAAGAAAATGAAGCTTAGCGCTCAGGAGTATTCCATCCTGCTTGAGTTGACAGGGATTGACCCCACGATTGCTCCTGCGGCTTTCCTGGAGTTTCTGGAATTGGCTCAGTCATTTAAGCAATCTCCGCTCAAGGCAAATGAAGTGAAGTTTCTCCTGAATCATAAGGCATCTAATCTCAATGAATGGGTCCTTTCAGATGCGAAGATTGAGCTTCTTCTGGGTGAATTGAAAGAGGGATATCAGCAGATCCATATGGAGTTGGCATCTGCATTTGATGACAACCAATCTGCACAAGAGCAACTGGAAGTTCTTACTTCTGTATTGTCTTCTCTGGCCGATGTGTCAGAGGCAGATGTGCAGACCATCTTGCAATTCCTGCATAAGAGTTGGGGCTCAGTAGCTGAGGCCAAGCAATTCATTGATGCCAAGCTGGACAAGGGAATTGACAAAAGCCTTATTCATGCAGCCCTCGATGCCCTGGATGCTGCTGGTGCAGACACCGAAGCAGAACAACTGGAATTGGTTAGAGCATTGTTAGACACGATTGCTGCTTTTGAGATCGCCAGAGCCAAACGAGCTAGCTTGACTCAAATCCTTTCAGCTGCCTTCAGAACAAGTACTGACCTGATGGAAGTCCTGCTCTCCCATGCTGTCCTCAAGCAGGCCACACCAGCCATGCCATCTATTGCGGGATTACTGTCCGATTCTCTGGAGAGCGAGATTACTTCTGCCAACTATCCAGAGCAGTATGGGGCCTTGCAATTGTTGCACAAAATGACGGCCCTGCTTTTGGCACTTGAGATATCCAGCACCGATGCAGTTTGGTATTTTCAGCATAATCAAGCATTGGGATGGCTGGAGTTGGATACACTTCCTTATGAAGGGGGGCAAACTTCTGTCGATCTGAATAGCTATGTGTCTTTCGTTCAGACCATTGAGCTTGCCAGAATGCTTAAGCCAGTCAACAATCCAGCAGATAGTCAGAAGCCAGTAAGCTTTTTCAGTGTGATGGAGCGCTTACTGCCCGGTAGTAGCCTGGCCAAGGAACTACTGATGAATGAACTGGCTCTCCTAAGTGCTCATGAGCAAGAAAATCTCGCTTCCCTGGATGCACATTTTTTCTCCACCTTTGACATCGCTAATTATCGGGAGATTGCACAATGGAAGCGGATGCTGACGGGAGCAAGTCTGATGAGACAACTCAGTGCTTCCCTGCCACAAGTCCAACAATATATCCAATCGAATTTGGGCGCAAATGAGGTGGCAAGCCTTCGAGCTAGCTTGAAATCCCGATACAGTGAAGAGGTGTGGCTCACGACTCTCAAAGAGATCATGGATAGCATACGACCTCAAAAGAGGGATGCTCTTGTTGCCTATCTCCTGGCCACAAATCCCGGGATGAAACATGAAAATGATCTATTTGAGTACCTGTTGGTAGATGTGGAAATGGAGTCCTGCATGCCTTCTTCCAGAATCGTATTGGCCCACAATAGCATTCAACTATTTGTCCAGAGATGCCTCATGGGACTGGAACCAGATGCGATCGCAGATATAGATGCCGATCCCAACTGGAGCCAATGGAAATGGATGAAAAACTATCGCGTCTGGGAAGCCAATCGCAAAGTCTTTCTTTATCCTGAAAACTGGTATGACGTCAGTTTGACTTCTGATAAATCTTTCTTGTTGGAAGAATTTATCGATGAATTGCAGCAAAATGAGATGACTCAGGATACCGCAGAACAAGCACTGCATCGCTATTTGGCGAAACTGGATACCATTGCTTTCCTGGAAGTGAAGGCGACCTGGTATGATGTAGCCAACAGAGAGATGCATGTGTTTGCCCGTACCAAAGGCGGCGATCCTTCTACCTACTACTATCGCAAGTTTGAGCAGGAGCGCCATTGGACTCCATGGGAGAAAGTAGAGCTGGACATCAGTGGAGATCACCTCATGGCATTTGTGAGAAACAATAGATTGCATCTTGCCTGGCCGATCTACAGTGAGGTTCCTGAGCCAACACAGACTGCGAGCATTCCCGATGCTACACCGGGGAACAATGTGGAGCTGGATCGACCCAAACGAAAATTGAAAATTCAGCTGGCGATCAGTGAGTACAGCAATCACAAATGGCAACCCAAAAAGGTTTCCAAAGATTCTCTGTTGACGCCCTCACAGTATTTTGCCAATTATGAGATTTTTCTGAATAAGGAGAATTACAATTTCATCTACTTCGAATATGCAGACCAGGTTCTCATCCTCAGAAATTATTGGTCTGATCGAGACCATTTCGAAAAAGTAGGCGCCTTTGATCTGGCTGGTTGCAAAGGGTATCCTGAACTCTCGTTTGCTGGACATGAAGGGTTTCCGGATTTCCTGCCTGATTTCAAGGATTCCCGCCTCAAATCACAGCGCTATCACGAGGTCCCCCACGTGCAACCGGATGATATGTCTGTTCAAAACGGTGTTTCTTCCTTTGATTATTACGAAGTGTTGGGCAAGACACCAGGCAATTTCCGCATCTCCTATCCTCATCAATTCACCCTGATAGACATAATCTCGATGATCTATCATTTTTTGATGCGAATTCTCAATGATGAATTGCAGGATCAGGCCAAGAACAAGATTCCTTTGGGAACCCTGCTTCCATACTTTAAGGAAGACAGCCAACATGCCTACGTAATCATTCCGGGATACTACACCAATGAGACTGGTAAGGAAAAATCAGGATTTCATGATTCTGAAAAGCGGACAGCTTCTGATGTCTTCCAGTTCATTCAGGAAATCGCCAATTGGTACAAAAAGATGATCTATGACTTTCAGACCACGCCTCCGGCAGATGATCAGGAAGCCATTCAGAGGATTGTCACGGATCCAGAATTGCATGACCTATTGAAGGAAGTCTCCAAATATGAGGCCCTGGACATTGTACTGAACTTTTTGATAGGAAAAACGGGCAATCATGAATTTGATGATCTGTTGAGCTCTCTGGTATCTTCTCGTGGTCTGGTCTATGGTGAGCAATTCAAAAACATGTATCATCCACTGGTATGTGCCTTGCGGACAACTCTGATGAAGGATGGGATTGTCGGCTTGATGAAGCGGGAGACACAACTTCAGCAGTCCAGTTTCGATTTTGAGTCCCATTATGCCCCCAATCATCAGGTTGTACCTGAGTCCTGGTATAAGCAGGAAGATGGAAGTTTGGTCCGATCTTTTCCCATTGAAGACATAGACTTTAGCAGTGGGGGAAGCTATAGCACCTACAACTGGGATTTGTTTTTTCGGGTACCCTTGCATATCGCTAGCAAGTTGACACAGAATCAGCGATTCGAGGAGGCGATGTCCTGGTTCCATTATATCTTCAATCCTACGGGCGCGCTACCGGGGAATGGCGTTCAGAAGTATTGGGTTACCAAACCTTTTTACCTCAATCAGGATGCCGATTATATTGCCCAACGGATAGACAGTCTGTTGTATGCAGTCTCCGATGGATCAGATCCGAACATTCAGGAACTGGAATACGCAATCTCTGCCTGGCGAACTCATCCATTTATGCCAGATGTGATTGCCCGATTCCGGCCCGTTGCCTACCAGAAAGCGGTGCTGATGAAGTATATCGATAATCTGGTCGAATGGGGGGACTATCTCTTCCGACAGGATACCATGGAGTCTATCGCACAAGCGACGCAATTGTATATCCTGGCAGACAAATTGTTGGGTCCCAAGCCGCAACATGTTCCACCAGCAGTGAGTGCTCCCTCTGAGACCTATAATCAGTTGGAAGCCAGGTTGGACAGTTTTGGCAATGCCCTGATCGGCCTGGAAAACATTCTGCCTGATCTATCCGTCTTGCCAGAAGGAGGAGCAGAATTACCCGCTCCCCCAATCAGCTTGTCCATGTTGTATTTCTGCGTCCCTGCCAATGAAAAAATGATGGCCTATTGGGACAAGGTAGCAGATAGATTGTTCAAAATCAGACATTGCCAAAACATTGAAGGTGTCGAAAGGAGCTTGGCCTTGTTTGCGCCGCCAATTGATCCAGCTATGTTGGTCAAAGCAGCGGCAAGTGGACTGGATATCTCTTCAGTGATTGCAGGATTGAATGCTCCCATTCCCCTCTATCGATTTGAGGCAATGTCATCAAAAGCCACTGAATTGGCTATTGAACTCAGAGGGCTTGGAAGCGCATTGTTGCAGGCACTTGAAAAGAAAGATGCGGAAGCACTTAGCCTTCTACGAAGTGAATCGGAACAGAAAGTGCTCGATGCCGCCAAAGACATCAAACAGCTCCAAATTCAGGAAACCGTCGAGTATATGGAGTCTCTGTTTCGATCTAAAAAAATGGTAGAAGAAAAACATGCCTTCTACAGGAATATTGAGAAAATCAACAGGGATGAACTGCTGAGTCTGGAAAAGCTGACAAAAGCGCACGATCTTCAAGAGGCAGCAGAAAGTGTCAAATTAGCCGCCTCTCTCATGTACTTGGTGCCTACCACGGAGTTGGGGGTGTCAGGCTTTGGGGGATCCACAGTCGCTACCATCAAGATTGGTGGATTAGAACTTGGGCAAGCCACAAATGTTGCGGGTGATATTTTGTCCCTGATGGGAGTTATGGCTGCCAATGAATCTTCCCGGCTCTCAGTTCGTGCTGGGCATGAACGTCGATTTGATGACTGGAAATTGCAAGAACGTCAGGCAGAACTGGAACTTGATATCATTGAGAAGGAAATCACGGGAATGGAGGTCCGTCAGGAGATCACTGAGGTCGAATTGCGGAACCACAATCTCCAAATCGAGAATGCGCAACAAACGGATGAATTTCTTCGATCCAAGTTCACCAATAAGGAATTGTATGACTGGATGATTGGTCAGATCAGTTCTGTCTATTTCCGCTCATATCAGCTGGCGCATGACTTTGCCAAGAAGGCTGAGAGGTCATATCAGTTTGAGTTGGGCAATAGTGATTCCTTCATCTCCTATGGCTATTGGGATAGCATGAAAAAGGGATTGCAAAGTGCTGATCACCTCATGCACGATATCAAGCGGATGGAAACCAGCTATATGGATAAGAACAGACGGGAATATGAAATGACCAAACACATCTCCCTGTCGATGCTGGACCCATTGGCCTTGATTCGCTTAAGAGCAACAGGAGTCTGCGATTTTGACATGCCAGAAGTGCTGTTCGATATGGATCAGCCCGGCCACTATTTCCGACGCATCAAGTCTGTGAGTGTCAGTCTTCCTTGCATTGCAGGGCCGTATACCTCTGTGAGCTCGAAACTGTCTCTGGTAAGTAGCAAATACCGCAAAAACGCCAACCCTACTAATCTGGCGGACAGCGGATATGTGGAAGATCCCGGAAATGATGAGCGATTTGTTTACAAAACGGGTGCGATTCAGTCGATTGCCACCAGTCATGGGCAAAATGACAATGGGATGTTTGAGCTGAACTTTAGAGATGAGCGTTATCTTCCCTTTGAGGGAGCGGGAGCTGTCAGCAGCTGGCGACTGGAATTGCCAACCGAAGTCAGGCAATTTGATTATGACAGCATCTCAGATGTCATTCTTCACATTCAGTATACAGCCCGCGAGGGAGGGTCTGGCTTGCGGACTCTGGCCAATGAACAACTGAAAACTCAATTGGAGACGATCCATCAGGATCTGAGCAAAGAGGGATTGCATGTTGCGATCAACATGAAGCATGATCTCCCCAATGCCTGGCATCTTCTGAAGCAGAATCACTCTGTGAATGTGACCATCGATAAGCATCGTTTGCCATACATCGCCCAACCCTTGCAGACGCTTGTTGAGGAAGTAAGTTTTGTTGCCAAAGTAGCGGGAAATCCCACAAGCTTCCCGATCACAGTGAAAGAGAATCCTATGAATCTGGCATTTGTGTCAGAGCTCGGGTTATGTATCGAAACCAGCAGCGATATCACGCTGGATACCTCATTCAGTATTGCCGTTGATCCTGCTGACATTGATCAGCTGGATGATCTGGTGATGGTGGTGAAGTATGTGTTTTGATGTTAGTGAAGGAATTGGGGTCTTCGGATTCCCAATTCCTCGATTTGTGAAAGGAGAGAGGCAGCGCATGAGGGCTACGGATGTTCTTTTTCAGGATGTCTGTAGCTCCATGTGCTATACCTCTTTCAAGCCTACATAATTCTCGGCAATGGTCGTTCGCATAGCGACTGATTGTTTGATATAGTCAAACTGTGCCTGTTGAAGGTGATAGTCAAAAGAATCATCTTCAAAACGCTTATGAAATTGTTGGGTCATGAAATTGGAGAAGTGTTGGGTACGCCAGACCCGTCTAAGGGCATCCTGTGAATAGCAATCGAGCAAGGAATGATCCTTGTTGTGATAATGAGCCACCAGGGCGTTTCCCAATAATTTCACATCTGCCACAGCGAGATTCAGACCCTTGCCCCCTGTCGGTGGGACAATGTGAGCTGCATCTCCTGCCATAAACAATCGCCCATGCTGCATATGATCAATCATATAGGATCGCATGGGCGTAATACTTTTTTGAGTGATGGGCCCTCGATGTAGAGACCAGCCTTTGGTACCAAGACGAATGTCCAATTCATCCCATAATTGTTCATCTGGCCAATTCTCCACCCGCTCATCATTGTCTACTTGTATATAGAGACGGCTGACAGTAGGGGAACGATAACTCAACAAGGCAAATCCTCTTTTGTGAAATGCATAGATCAATTCATCTGAAGAAGGAGGGGTATCTGCCAGAATGCCTAGCCAACTAAAGGGATATTCAATTCGATGTATGTTGAAGGCATGACTCGGGAGCGTTTGACGACCTATACC
Source organism: Bacteroidota bacterium (assembly GCA_039029315.1). Taxonomy (GTDB): domain Bacteria; phylum Bacteroidota; class Bacteroidia; order J057; family J057; genus JBCCCJ01. The sequence continues at coordinate 38,486 of JBCCGK010000096.1, forward strand.
ATGATACCCGTCGCAAGCTGCAACATACTCACAATGGATTTCGTGGGAGCCATCCTCTGTCGAATAGTGGATCACAGGCTTCTCAGACTCGATGCCTTCTATCCTGTTTGCCCTGGCCTCAAAATGAATGCTGTGTTTCTCTTTATCACAGAGATTGGCAATCAAATCTCTGACCACAAATCGCTGTCCATAGATGGTGATATGACGACCATCTGTGAGTTCTTCGAAAGGAATATGGACTCTGTCTCCATTGAAACTAAGCATAACTCCGTGATGGGGAATTCCATTTGCTACAAGATTGTCCCCAACTCCAAGTTCTTTCAGCAATTCGACGGTGTTGTATTCCAATAAACCTGCTCGTAATCGATTTTCAACATAGTGCCGACTCTTGCTTTCTAAAACAATATTATCGATTCCTTGGCTGTGGAGGATTTTAGAAAGAAACAAGCCTGCCGGGCCTGCACCGATTATCCCCACTTGGGTGTGTGATTTTGCCATAAATCCCGTAATATGTAAATCAAAAATAATAGGTTAGTTCCCCCAATTTCCTTCCAAAAATCAAGCTCAAAAATGTCAAATGTCAAACACCCAAGATAGGATGGCACAGGAAATCATACGAGAAATGTTTCCTCTTTTTGACCGATCATAGTCGGAGATCTGCCTTTGGCAGGGCAGACCTTTGATATTCGGTGTTCGACATTCAGTATCCGACATTAACAAGTTTGATTTTCGAAGCTGTTACCGTCAAAATAGAAAGAAAATAGGCTTCACATTTACTCGTAGCAACATAAGCAAAATATATTATGCCAAAATCCTTTGCCTCACAAGGCGATTTAGAAGAAAAGAAAAAATCCTTTGTTGAATTGGCTCCCGGAGCCTATGGCTATACCACTGAGGGAGATCCAAATAGTGGAGTCATTATAGGAGAGGAGGCGATCATGATCATTGAAGCACAAGCCACACCCCAGATGGCGCAAGATGTGATTGAGAAGGTTCGATCTGTTTCAAATATACCCATCAAATATCTGGTTTTGACCCATTATCATGCTGTTCGGGTGCTGGGGGCTAGCGCTTATGGGGCGGATGAGATCATTACTTCACACAAAAGCTGGGAAATGATCATGGAAAGAGGAAAACAGGATTGGGATTCTGAGTTTCAACGCTTCCCCAGATTGTTCCGTGGACATGAGAGCATCCCTGGTCTGACCTATCCAACCATGACTTTTACAGATCAAATGACCATTGATCTTGGGAACAAAAAAGTCGAACTGAAACATATTGGAGAAGGGCATACAAGAGGAGATATCATTGCCTGGTTGCCAGAAGAACGGGTTTGTTTTGCTGGTGATCTGGTGGAGTATGGAGCCACTCCCTATTGTGGAGACGCCCAACTCAAGAACTGGTCAGGAACACTTCAGAACCTGGCCGATCTGAAACCTAAGGCGCTCGTTCCGGGAAGGGGAGAAGCCCTGATCACAGAAGCAGATTGTCTCAAAGCCATTCATGGGACAGCTGAATATACCTCCATGCTGTACCAGCAGGCAGTGCTAAGTGTAACTACAGGAGAAGACTTAAAGTCCTGCTATGATCGACTGATGAAAAGCATGTCCCCAAAATTTGGTCATTGGGTGATCTTCGAGCATTGTATGCCATTCAATGTGAAACGGGCTTATGATGAGGCGAAGGGAATAGAACATCCAGAAATCTGGACGGATACAATTGACAAGGAGATGTGGGAGAGGCTGAATGGGTAGGGGAGGAATGTTGAATGAATAATGTTGAATGAATAATGTTGAATGAATAATGTTGAATGATGAATGTGCACAATTTGCAATTATATTCATCCGATATCTTCATTCTCCATTCAAAATTCAAAATTCAAAATTAACAAATGAAACGTACTGAAGAAGAAAAAAAGGCCTTTATCATCCAGTTTAAACTGCGCGTAAAAAAATGGGTGGTTCGTGTTTTGAATTTTTGCGAATCCTTGCCAAGGAATACAGTTACACGGGTTGTCAATTTTCAATTGATAAAATCAGCTACATCGACCGGGGCAAACCACAGAGCAGCTTGTCGCGCAAGATCAGATAATGAATTCTTCGCCAAAATGAGTATTGCATTAGAAGAAGCTGATGAATCTCATTATTGGTTGGAAATCATTCAAGCGAAGGGAATCGAATGTAATCCGGTTGAATTGGATTTTTTGATCCAGGAGAGTGATGAAATCACAAGGATTTTAGCTTCTGCAAGAGCGAATAGCCGAAAGAAGTAATGATGAATGATGAATTTTGAATGAAGAATGGGGAATTTTGAATGGGGAGTGGGGGAATGGGAAATGCAACCTGTAAAATAAATTTTACTGCCCTTCATACACATTCAAAATTCATCATTCAAAATTCATCATTCAAAATTCAAAATTCAAAATTCTTCATTCAAAATTCTCTACACCCATTCCCCATTCAACATTTATCATCATGAACTGGGTACTACCTAAAACATATTCAAACCCTTTGTTTCCCTACCAACGGTCCTTAGATCAGGATGCTCCCTCTCCTGTTCGGCATCCAGTGGTGATCATCGGTGCGGGACCGACTGGACTGACAGCGGCTTTGGATTTGGCAAGTAGGGGTATACGAACTGTATTGATCACAAAAGAAAATACAGTTGTCGTAGGCAGCCGAGCCATTTGCTTTTCCAAAAAGACGTTGGAAGTAATGAACCGGCTTCAGGTGGTGGATAAGATGCTCGAAAAGGGGGTGGTCTGGAATATCGGGAAGGTTTTTTATGATGAGGATCTGGTATATGAGTTCAATCTTCTCCCGGAGGATGGACATAAACTCCCTGCTTTTATCAATCTCCAACAATACTATTTCGAAGAATATCTGGTAGAGGCTGCCATGAAGCATCCCCTGATTGATTTGCGCTGGGAAGAAGAAATGGTAGACCTTACACAAGATGAAGAGAAGGTAAGTATTCACATCCAAACACCAGAAGGCAAGTATCAGCTTGAAGCCGAGTATTTGCTTGCTTGCGATGGTGTTTATAGTCCTACGCGTAAAAAATGTGGGATTCCTTATGAAGGAGAAGCTTTCGCTGAGAATTTCCTGATTGCAGACATCACCATGGAACATGATTTTCCAACTGAACGTTGGTTTTGGTTTGATCCACCGTTCAATCGCGCTTACTCAGCTTTGTTACACAAGCAACCTGATGGGGTTTGGCGGATTGATTTGCAGTTGGGTATGGATATCGACAAAGAACAAGAACTGGACCCCGACAGGATCAAATCCCGCTTGCGACAGATGCTGGGGGATGAAGTAGGGTTTGAATTGGAATGGACGAGTATCTATCAATTCCGGTGTATGCGGATGGAAACATTTGTCCATGACCGGATCATCTTTGCCGGGGATTCCGCGCATCTGGTTTCACCATTTGGTGCAAGAGGAGCCAATAGCGGAGTTCAGGACGTGGACAATGTCTGTTGGAAACTGGCCTATGTTCTCAACAATTGGGCACCGAAATCCTTACTCAATACCTATGATGAAGAAAGGAGCCCTGCTGCTGACGAAAACATCTTCCATTCTTCCAATGCCACGGACTTCATTTCCCCTAAAACTGAAATCAGCCTCCAGTTTAGAAATGTGGCTCTGGACTTAGCCGCATCCCATGATTTTGCGAGAAGACTGATCAATAGTGGTCGGCTTTCTGACCCATATCGATATAGAGATTCTTCTTTGACTTCTCCGGATTCAGATAGCTGGAATTGTGAGTTGGGGCCTGGCTACGCAGTCAGTGATGTGCCAGTAGAGCTCCGTGGAAAAACTGTTCAATTGATTGACTTGCTGGGAAATGAATTTAGCCTTATTCACATCTCCCAGACAGTTGAAGTCTATCAAACAACTTCGATCCTGAGGTACATTGTCATTCCACCAGATACCAGCAAAGCCTTCGAAGAAAAATATGATTGTCGGGAAGACAGTTGGTACCTGATTCGGCCAGATCATCACATCGCTGCAAGAGGGAGGTGCTTTTATGATGAACATAATCGAGCCAATTTTGTGCTTGCCTTCGAACGGGTATTAGGAAAGGGCCTGGACTCCCCCAGGAAGATCTTCAATGAACATCTTGGCAAATATCTCCCTGATCACAAATACAAATTGTTGGTAGATGCGCATAAAGGTCTGACAAAAAAAGAAAGCGAACGCTTGAACAGTAAATTGATTTTGATGCTACTGGAAAAGGTAACTTTTCGTGAGTTAGAGACAACCATCAGACAAGTATTGTCTTAGAGACTGTTTTGAGATTTGTTCTGAGAATGTTTATGGTATGTCTCAAACAAGGCTCTTAAGGCCCATATGTATCTAACGATCTGTCTCTGCCTGATTCCCACTTTTGCTTAAGTAAGTAGGGAGACAATTTTGAATGAAGAATTATGAATATTTAATGGACTGTCATACAGCGAGTTATTAGACATTTTTTATATTTAATTTTGCCCCCCTGCTTGCTTATTAAGGCTCTCAATCTAGTTTTTCCAAGAAGACTACCCCAACTTCTTTCTTATACTGTTCCCATTCTGCCAACAAATCTTCAAAGACCTCTGTTTGCTCAGAAGACAGGTCTCGTTGCTCCGAAAAATCCTCCTGCAAGTTGTACAGTTCAAATAAGTCATTGTTGGCAGCATCTTGCTGATTGGCGATTTTCCAATGGCCTTTCCTCAAAAATGCCGTCCGACGATGCTCCATCGCGAATATGAAATCATCTTCATGGACTTTGCTTGCCCGTTCTTGTACATAAGAAAGAATAGACGTTCCCCTTTGCGGTTCAATTTCCTTTCCTTGCCATTCCTTTGGGTAGGAAGTTCCTGCGATTTCCAAAAAGGTAGGTGCAATATCCTGAATCGTGAAAAACTCTCTTCTCACCGTAGTAGAAGCCGGAATTCCTTTCCCAGCAATGATACAGGGAGAAGCCATCCCGCCTTCATACATCTGTTGTTTGTATTTTCTGAAAGGAGCGGCGCATGCCTGTGCCCAATGTTCCCCCAAAGCGATGAAGGAATTTGTCTGATTCATATTTTCATAAGAATTGTCATTCCAGGTATTGATTTTTTCCCTGAAGGCTGGATGAAGACTCAAATCTTCCGCTGCAGCTCCATTGTCAGAATGCAGCACAATGATTGTATTGTCATATTCTCCGCTTTCCTGTAAGTATTGGATCAATCGACCGATATGATAATCTGCATTCTCAACCATCCCGGCAAAAATTTCCATTTTTCGGGCTGCATACTGTTGCTCTTCTTCGGATAAGTTGTCCCAATTTTCGAGATCAGGATAAGGAGGGAGTTCTATATCAGCAGAGATGATGCCATTTTCTTTCAATCCCTGCACCCTTCTTTCCATCAAGGCCTGATACCCATCGTTGTATTTCCCTCTATACTTGTCCCAATATGCTTCAGGCACTTGCAATGGCCAGTGAGGAGAGGTAAAAGATAGAAAGGCAAAAAAGGGCTGATCATCATTGAGTCTCTCAGCTTCTTTGAGAAATTCAAGCATTTGATCTGTATACCATTCCGAAGAATACGTACCTTCTGGATAGGCAACCTCCTTGCCATTGGAATAATAAATGGAAACGGTATCTCTTCTGTCCGGGTGAGAAATTCCATAATTTTTCCTGATATAATGATTCGCTGCTGCATTCCGCAAAACCCATGAACGATCAAAGCCATGATTGGCAGGCTTGGAGGATTCTTCCCATCCGAGATGCCATTTGCCGGTAACAGCTGTGAAGTAGCCTGCTTGCTGGAGTAATGTTGGAAAGGCGACAATTCTGTCAGTAATATCCTCTTCGTAGCCTTTCATTCCCATATAGCGAGCATTCTTTTCCTGGGTATTCATCATTCTCCCCATGCCCTCTACATGGTTGCTATTGCCGGAGATCATCATGGCACGGGTGGGACCACACATCGGAGCAGTGCGAAAGCCAGCAAATCTTTGGCCACGTGCGGCCAAAGCATCGATATTGGGGGTCGCTATTTCACTTCCAAAACAGGCCAGGTCAGAGAAACCCAAATCATCCAGCATGATGTACAAGATGTTCGGACGAGAATTTTTTGACTCGGGAGTTGCAGTCTCTTGCCTGCCATTCGAACAAGCAGCAAAGAGGATCAGTAGGAAGAGGTAGGAATAGTTCATATCTGAATTACCATTGAGATTCCTTGAAAATGAATTGGCGATTTGAAAGACATCCGGGAATCGAATTGTCATGACAAATCTTATGAAGAAAGACGCATACAAAAAATAAGCAACAGATTTTCAAACAGTCTCTGAGTTTGACTTTGGTCCTTTTGAAAACAGAATTATCCTTCATTCCAGCCTGTAGGTAGCTTTTTTTGAATTAATGAACTTCGCTGTTTTTGGGTGATGTTGATTAATTCTCATTGAAAATTTATTCACAACCGTACATTTTTTATTTTCCTTTGTTTTTAGATTTCTTTGCAACTTTTCGGCAATGGCAAAAAGTTGCGCAAAAACCACCAATCGGATGGTCCGGTGCGCTGCCAAAATTCTAAGAACAAAGGAAAATAAAAAATGTACGGTTGTGACTAAATTTTCAATGAGAATGA
>JBCCGK010000097.1:0-44826 GCA_039029315.1 Bacteroidota bacterium
AAAATTGTCTCCCTCCTTAAGGGGACACATTTATATTTGACAATCATCTTCCACCCTCTCGCTCTCCCGCCAGCAGGAGACATCAGCCCACAAGGCCAGGAATCAACGATTTCCCCCTTTGGAGGGGGCTGGGGGAGGAACAAGATCCTACAATTTAATTGTATCCCCTTAAGTATTTGGACAACATTAGGGTTGATTTTGGGTATAAGGGAAATAGGGGATATACTGGCTTGATTGGTAAGATTTCTCCCTTTCTACACAGTCCATTTCCCCTATGCCCACTATTTCCCTCACAAAAAAATGTGTCCCCCTACTTATTCCTAGCCACTCGAAATCTCAGATTTCAGTTCCTCAGACAATTGTGCAGCTATTTGATGATAAATGGCATGAAAAGTGATGGTTCCCTCTTCTTCTGGCTGATCCAATAACACCCTTACAAATGCGTCTATTCCTATTTGTTGCAGTACTTTGTACAAGGTAACAGCACCTTTGTTCATTTCAAGATAGTCAGTACCATCTGCGTACAATAGGGGAGGTTCTTGATTGGGTTCATTATTCCGATCTTTGGCATAAGCATCCATCTTTTTTTCAATAATCTGCTTTGCCGCTTCGCTTCCCAGTACATGTTCCACAAAAGACAATCCCAAAGCTTCCGGCAGCGCTACAGCCAGCATGTCAGCCCCTTGGACATCAGCGATTGACAGATGCTGCTGCACCCATAGTTGTGCAATCCCACTCCCAATGGTCTGGTAGATATAGGCTTTTTCTTTGAGGCCTTTGGTATCAGCCACCCATCCTTCTTTTTCGGATAAGGCAATTGAATTCGGAAACACATACCTATCTTCTTGCCATTTGTGCACCTCAACCAATCGGATTTCTTCCAGCTCTTCTATGCCCAATATCTCATCCATGTATTGAATTCCTTTCTTCAAGGCATCATGATATAACTCAAGGTTGAAGGTGTGGCTGGGATTGTGAAGAATAGAATAAGAGACAGGAGAGGCTGTCCCTTCTGCCACAGCATAGCTAGCAGAACCAATATGCCAATCAAAGGGAGTGGCTTTGTCAATGCTAAACTGATACACATTACGCTCCCCTTCTGCTTTACTTAACAATATTCCGGGAGCAAAAGGAACCTGATCCTTATGGGTACTGATGGTAATTGTTCCCGTGACCTTCATGGCATCGGAGGCATAGATATTTCTTTCTAAGGCAGCTTGATCTTCGACATCTGCCATGCGAGAATCTAATTTCTCTAATCCCTGTGCCAGCCTAAGCCTGTTCTTCTCTAATTCGACCTCAGAATCATATCCGATTGTGGGCAGAAAATCCTTGATGCTGCCCAGCGAACCATCAAAGGTCAAATCAGCCTGAAAATCACTCTGTGAAATTCCAACATATTGCTTGTTTGCTTCTATGGATAAGCGAAAGCTACTATCACCTTTGATGGTTTCCGGGATGACATAAAAGGACAGGTTCTGTTCAGTATCTTCTTTACTTGTTGAGAGCGATTGTCCATTCAGGGAGATTGCTCGTACGTCTACAAAATCGGGCCAGTTCAATATGAGGGTATCCACAAGAGGATTGCTCAGTCGAGCCTCCATTTGATATTCAGCTTTTCGCATTGAAGGGAAAAGATCGAGACTAAGATCTACATGCTCATAAAGTGGTTGACCCGTTGCTGCTAAATATTGATACGTTTTTTCATACTCGGCATCTAGTCTTTCCTGATCCTCCTCTGCGGTAAAATTGCCATTTCTGTAGGCATGCGTATTGATGTAAGAAAAAAGGCTGATGAAAGCTGCGAAACAGCCCACCAATACCCCTTTTGCCACCCAAGAAAGCTGTTTGTTTGTGAGAGATAATCGACCCGCCCATCTTTTGTCTGCTCCCCTTCTCCACACCCAAATTCCCAGTAACAGAAAGCTGATGGCCAATGCTAGCCACATGAAAAAGAACCAATTGGCTGATGTTTGGAAAATGCCATAGCCACTGATATCAGAATAATCTTCGATTCCTGGAGTCAGGGCATATCCATACTTCAATTGCTCCATGAGTCCCATATCAAAGGAGATGATCAGGAATAAAAATATCCCAACAGACAAGATATGGGTGAGGAGTCGATTCGAAGTCAGAGAGGCCAGGACAAATGTCAAGGAAGTATACAAGACAAAATTCAAAAATCCCCACCTGTACAGAAGCAAGTCTTCTGCAAACCTTCCTACATCGATATAGGCTGCTCCCCCCAACAGGACCTGTGTGAAGATCGACATGGCGATAAATGACAAACTCAATACAAAGGACAATCCTATAATGGCAACGAACTTGGATACTTGTGTGACCCAGGTAGGAACGGGAAGGGAATCTGTAATTTGCCAGATATTGATGGTTTTGTCTTTGAAAAAGAGTTCTCCTGCCCATATGATTACAAGCATCGTTACGAATACGCCCCACTGTAATCTAAAATAGGTCATATTGCTGCTGATGGGGACCTCTTTCCCTATGTAATAGTGTGCATTCCAGGTCATGTTCTGGAGGAATACCATCAGAAGCACAATACCCAGGATGATCTTAAAGTGAAGCGGCCGGACGATATTCAAAAATTCGACCTTGCTGAGCGTCCATAGTTTTTTGATGAAATGTCCAGTGGTGAATGCCCTGTTTACGGTAGGAATAAACACAGACTCTGAAGAGCGAATGAAATGCTTTTCTTTTACCTTCCTGGACTTGTCTATTCCTGCTTGAATAAAATATTTGAAGGAAAATCTCCTGTAAGTCACAAGGAATAACAGCATGGCCAGCCCGCCCCACAACAGTCTATTCTGCAAAATGTAGCCAGAAAGCGGGAAGTAATCGTTGTTCTTCTGTATAGGGGTGAGCAAATCAGAATAATACTGCGCTGCGACATATCCGCCGGGGTCTCCAAGGATATATCCTACATACTCATTGGCTCCTCCTGTTTCGTAAGAGGTCTGCGCGATCAGGAACAAAATGACCACCAGAAAAACAGCCAGATATCCTGTTGCAGCCCGTCTGGTGATAACTACTGAGAAAAACACCAGGGATACATAGAAAAACAAGTTGGGAATGGTGAATAAAACCCATCCATGCAACATCTGTCCCCAAGGCGTAGGGCCAAATTGATGGCTTTCGCCAATGCCGGAAAATGGCACCAGAATATGCCCCACGATCAGCCCCGTACTGATGATGACCAGATACAAAAAAGCTGCGATAAATCTTCCAAGGAAGAATTTCTTTTCACTAATGGGCATGGCATACACCCAGCCAGCAGTCTTATACTGAATGTCTTTGTAGAGCACTCCTCCCGTCACGATCGCGATGATGATCACCATCAACATGCCCATACCGGCAAAATTCCGGTAGAAGATGCTGGGGGCATTCATCAGCACTTGCTCATTGATGAAATAATCAAAAGATCCTTTTGTATACCAAATGCCCTGAAATACGAGCATCAGAAAAAAAATAACAGATATCCAGCTGGCCAGACGCTGTTTCAGTTCGCTGTTGATGATAGATAGGACGGTTCTCATTTACACTTCGCTTAATAGTTTGAAATAGGCATCCTCCAAGGTGGGAGATTTAGGCTTCAGGTGAAGAGCCGAAGGCTCGTCCTCAAAAATCGTGATCATCATCTTTCCTGAAAAGAATCGATGTGAGATGACATTGTAGGTTTCCTGATAGCGTGCCAACTCTTCTTTGGAGATCGGCATTTCATACAGTTGTCCTTCCAGGGCATGTTCTATTTCATTGGGTTTTCCTGTCATCAGCACTTGTCCACTGCCAATGATCGCCATATCCGTGCAAAGGGTGCTAACATCTTCCACAATATGGGTAGAGAGGATGACGACAGCATCTTCCCCTAATTCTGAAAGCAGGTTATAAAACCGATTGCGCTCCATGGGGTCTAAACCGGCAGTAGGTTCGTCTACGATGATGAGTTGGGGATTTCCAATGAGGGCTTGGGCAATCCCAAATCGCTGCTTCATCCCACCAGAATATCCGCTCAGTTTTTTATCGCGTACCTCATAGAGATTTACTCTTTGGAGCAGGGCTTTTACTAATTCCTCTCGCTCCCTTTTATTCACTACGCCTTTCATATCAGCGATATGTAGGAGTAATTCTTGCGCCGTAACATTGGGATATACTCCAAACTCTTGGGGTAAATAGCCCAGTACTTTCCTGAGTTCTTCGGCTTGTTTCGCGACATTTATATCATTGAAATGAATGCTGCCTTCATCCGCATCTTGTAAGGTCGCGATGGTCCGCATAAGGGTGCTTTTGCCAGAGCCGTTTTGGCCGAGTAGACCAAACATCCCCTGACCGATTGTCAGTGAGACATTTCGCAATGCCTGTACGCCATTGGAGTAGGTCTTAGATAGATTCTTTATTTCTAATTTCATTGGTGATATCTTTTCGCTATTGGAAGATTGATCAAAATTTAGCTGTTATGGAACTGCCTACAGTCCTTGGCAAACCATAACTCGCAAATCCACCCGATCCTCCTACTCCATATCCATAGCCATAATAAATCTGGTCATTCATATTCTGCCCCCAAAAAGCAAATTCCAGATTGGGGTGTCCGATGATTACCCGGGTATTTAACAGCCCCACATATGGCTGAGACAACTGATTCTGTGCGTCAAAAAATATTTCTGAATAAAACTGATAATCGATTGAAAAGGCGAATCTCCACTTTTCTGAAATGTCTGTATTGAAGTTTAAGCCAATGCTTCCATTCCATTCTGGAGATACGATCTGTCTGTTGCCATCATTGACGATTTCCTCAGCTGTGAAGAAATTAAAGGTGGTATAGTCTGTGAACTCTGCATCCAGCCAGCCAATATTGGCACTAAGACTAAGGCCTGGTGCCAAGACATATTCGGATTCCAATTCGACCCCCAGGTTTCTTGAATTGCCAAGGTTTTCTACACCGAAAGCAAAATTGGTGAGGTCCAAAATGGTGAATAGCTGTTGGCCGGTGTAGGTGCTGTAGAAGGCCGTAAGATTGAGCTTAACCCTGTTGTTCCACAACTTATTCTTGCTTCCGATCTCATAGTTCCAGCTGAATTCAGGTCCGAAGGTGGCGAGTGTTGGATCATTGATAAAGGGATTCACTCCACCAGGTCTGTATCCCCTGGCAGCATTCGCATAGAGCAGAGACCTTTCACTAGGCCGAAAGGCGAGATTGACCTTTGGAGACAATGCATCAAAAGTCGTCTCAAGTTCAAAGCTGGATGGAATGGCACCCAAGGCAGCAAATTCAAAAGCTTCCCCATTTCTTGTATAGAATTGCTCTTCTTCCAGGGCACTTGTCTCTCCTTCATAGCGCAATCCAAGAGTAAGTGTTAGATTGTCCCTGAGATTATAAGCTGCTTCTCCAAAAATAGAGAAGCCTGTTTGCGTAACTACATTGTCATTGGTTTGAGAGTATGGATACAAAGCCCCAATTTCTGGCGTGGGAGCGAAAAAGGCGTTATCAGCCCCATTAGACAATTCTGTCAAGCCCTCTTCCCTCACCCTGTAGAGAAATAATCCTCCCAACCAGGAAAATGGACCATCATTCGTGGATCGAAGTCTGAACTCCTGACTCAGGGTCAGAGTATTCCCATCTCCTCGTGCTGCTTCCTGGATGTCAAACGGTGAGAAGTCAAAATCGTCGCTTGCTCTTTTCCTATCGCTCAGCTGTACAGCAGATATGGCATCAAAAGCGAAAGATTCTCCTTGATAAGAAGCCTTGAAGGCATTGTTGATATTTGTTACGCTATAGTCCCCAATCGCGTTTTGATTGATTTCATAAGGATGATTGCTTCTGAGGGAGTCAAGGTGCCCAGGTGCGACTTCAAAGCCTCCTACGAAGGCGTAAGCTGTATTCTGCCGATCTTCCATCGAAGCGTTCAATGTGAGTGCCCATTGGGTTGATGGCAAATAGGTAAGTCTGAGGTTGCCGGAATATACCTCTCTGCCCAATACCTGAGTTGAATCAAATAGATTCTGAACATATCCATCTCGTGCCGTCGCACCGCCACTCAATCTGATAAACAGTTTGTCCTTGACCAATGGGGCAGAGATACCAGCCTGAAAATCATATTGATTCAAATTTCCATATCCAGCAGACACATAGCCTTTGAGCTCATTGGTGGGGCGCTTGGAGACAATATTCATCACACCACCGATAGAATTCCGGCCATACAAGGTGCCTTGAGGCCCTTTGAGCACTTCGATTCGTTCGATATCGCCAAAATAGGAGGGAAAAGAAGAGATATTGTAAAAAGGGACATCATCCACATAGACCCCAATGATGGGGCTGTCATCAATGGTTACAACACCTCTTGTAGATACCAGGGGAAACCATGCGCCTCCATCATCAAATGTCAGGAAGTTGGGCGAAATCCTCCCGATCTGGTTGATATTCGAGATTTGTAAAGATTTCACTTCTTTGGCATCTACTGCCGTCACAGAGAGGGGCACATTCTGCAAAGCTTCTGATCGCTTCTCAGCCGTGACCATGATGGTCTCTAGTTCGAGGTTGTTCGTAGAGCAGCTAATCCTTATTCGCGTGAATTCCCCCGCCCTGATCTCTACCTCTTGTTTTGTTGGTAAATAGCCAATATAATTTGATGTGAGAGAATAGGTGCCTGCGGGAATATCAGCGATGTGAAACGAACCATATTCATTTGAAATGGTCGCATAGGCTTTGTCTCCGACAAAGATCGTAGCGCCGATTAAGGCTTCTCCATTTTCGTCAGCAATGGTACCAGCAAGCGTTCCTGTGTTGGATTGTGCAGAAATATTTGTAAAAAAACTGCTGCCAAATATTAGGAAAAGAAAATAGCTGTATTTCATAAATCAGATCATTTTGAAGCAGGGAAGCTGTGATAGCAGTTAACTTTTTGTCATTAGTCTAAATAAAAAGAGCATATTTGCAATAGTGTTGCAAATACGAAAATTTATCATAAGACTTGACTACGGGAGCCGGAATAAAACATACGCGAAATGAAAATACGTCTCTGTCAGAATGATTTAATGGATATCCTTTTGGAAACAAGTTATCCGAGCAATTTTGCTTCGGAAGATCCGTGCGGACTGACAGAGCGATATTATTCAGCAGAAATTCTAGGAGGAAAGGGAAGCTATTACGAAATATTCCTGGAGAACATCCATATTGGCTATGGCGATTTGATTATGAATAGCTTAACCGAGCTGATATTTGAATCAGATATGGAGACGGTGGAAATGCATTTTGCATTATCAGGAGATGTGACTACACGCGATATGGCAAGCAATCGGAGCTATGATTTTAGCAAAAACCAACACAATATCATCTATGCATCCAATTTTAAAGGAAATGCCCAATTTCCAGCCTGCCAGGACCTCAAAATTTTCGAAGTAAATTTACTCCCAGGTTTTTTCAAACGCTTTTTACCGAAAGAGGAAAGGATAATCCTCCGATTCTTACGTTCACTGGATCGAGGAGAATCCAGTCTATTGAGTCCTGTCAACTATCCTATCACTCCAGCCATGCATCATTTGATCCATGAGATTATCCACAGCAAACGAAAGGGGATTTTCAAACGGATATTTCTGGAAGCAAAGGTCACAGAGCTCCTTCTGTTGCAAATCGAACAAATGACCCAACGGATGAATCCTCAGATTTCCAGAATGAAACCTGTGGAAGTGGACCGAATGCATGCAATAAGGGATTATCTCTTAGCGCATTTATCCGATCCCCATACCATCCACGAATTGGCCAATAAATTTGGGACCAATGAATACGCATTGAAAACAGGATTTAAGACCGTTTTTGGTTCCAGTGTATTCAATTTCTGGAATGCTGCAAAAATGAATTATGCTAAGAAAATGTTACTGGAAGGGGAACTCACGGTTAGTGAAGTGTCCGATAACATTGGATACAAACATCCACAACATTTTAGCACTGCTTTCAAAAAGAGATTTGGCTATTCTCCTGGGAAACTTCGATAAATACCTAAGTTCAGAGTAAGTAAGAGACTGTTTGAGTTTTGTTTATGGAATTTGTTTAGGTCATTTTTTTGACCTTCAAGGCGGAAAAACCGGAATGTAGCAGAGCTACATGAGGATTTTTTCAACGCAGAAGGGCGAAAAAAGGGGCATAACAAAACCATAGGATAATATTCAAACAGTCTCTAAGGAGGTTGACAAATTTACCTTTGACAATCATCTTCCACCCTCTCGCTCTCCCGCCAGCAGGAGACATCAACCCACAAGGCCAGAAATCAACAATTTCTCCCTCATTTCCCCTATGCCCATTGTATCCCTCACAAATCAATGTGTCCCCTTACTTACCTGATCTTTTCCTGCCAGAACCTCTGTTTTATTCAAAATGTTGACCGCTCTGCATATCCGAATTGGGTAACAATCCAGGATTCCAGGATTCCAGGATTCCAGGATTCCAGGAAAAAATATTCCCATTTAGCTTAATTTTAATTAGATTAATTCTAAACAACGATTATATTTGCGCTGTCTTACATACAGAAACCTTTACTCTTTAAATACATTAAACAATTATCACAGTATGAAATTTACTCACTCTTCTATTATCCAGATCAGCATTATGGTCGCTTTCCTGGCATTAATGCTTTCCGCCTGTAAACCAGACCCAGTGGATCCCGATGATCCTAATGCTGGCTTCTTGGCAAGTGAAGTAGATGCTTTGGGAGACATTGATTTGGGAGGTTTCACAGTTCCCTCCTCCTATGATATCGATGGAGCTTTGGCTCCAGGTGCCTATAATGGCCAGATAAGAAGAATTGCGCAATTGAAAGAAATCGTTGATTCATCCAGAAATGAACCCATCAAGTGGGACATTGCTAACGCTATGGAAGTAGGGGGATTGGATGGCGTATTTCGCAGTGCAGCTGCCATGAACACTGCAACCAGCTCCTCAGATCTCAGATCCAAAATTGATGAACTGAACTATGATAATGGCAACACCTCAGTTGCTGATGCTTTTGCCGCTCTTGCTGACGAATTTGTCGCTTCTACACAGGCCAACTACACCGTTACTGCCAGCAATGGTACCGCTGGTATGATCGCTACAGGAGACAAGAAAAGACACGTCAGTGCCAAAGGGTTGGAATATGCTCAAATTCTTGAAAAAGGAATGTATGGACCTCTCTTGTACGACCAAATGGTGGATGATTATCTCCGACCTGGTCAGGCTGGTATTGACAATGACAAAGGAAATAATGAGTCTGCGGTGGACAACTACAGTAGCAACGGTACCGACCGTCAGCACCGTTGGGATGAGGCGTTTGGATATTTCGGAGCAGATCCTGCTACCTATCCAAATCTCGGCAACACCTCTACTGGAGATGGAATCTTCATGTCCAACTATACCTTTGATTTTAGCGACGAAACAGAAACAGCTTTTGGAATCAACCTCGCTCAAAAAGCGATGGATGCTTTCATTCTCGGTCGATCTGCCCTGAAAGCTGGACAAGGATTTGGACCTGGTGATGAAAGCACCAACGAAGCTGTCTTTAATGCTGCCAGAGCCGACATCAAGCTATACGTAGAGGCAGGACTAGCCGCCGCCGCTTTCCACTACCTCAACGATGCAATTGCGGACATTACTGATGAGGACAAACTCCACCACCTCTCTGAAGCCTTAGGCTTTATCTACTCTTTGAGCTTCAACTCTGAAGGAAGACTGACTGCTAGTGAAGCACACGATGTGCTCAAAGCACTCGGATGGTCCAGCTCTGACGCTTCACTTAATGGAATCTATGAAATCAACCTGTGGGAAGTAACAGATGCGCAAATGGAATCTGCCAGAAGCATTTTGAATGAGTCCTTCCCAGGATTCTCTGACATTCCTTTCTAGACTAGATAAGCAAGCAATCCACTCATGACCAAATTTAAGCATATGAAAAGTAAGAAGCTTTTTCAGGTATTGGTCGCAGCGGTTATGATAGTAGCAGTGATGCTGCCTGCATGCGACAACGGTGGGGGAGTGTCCCCCGAGGACAAGCTCCCTTCAGAATCTGAATTCAAGGACCATCTTACCAATCAGGTAAATGAGGTCATTATTCCCACGATGGTAACTTACCGGGAAAAAATGGATGCCTTCCAAACTGCTTTAAGCGGGTTTGCTTCGTCAATCGACGAAGCAAACCTGAACAAGTTAAGGTCAGCCTACCAGGAGGCTTATCTCGCCTATCAGGCTGCAGCGGTCCATAATTTTTACGCCACGTCTACCCAATCGCTAGTTGATAGGTCTAATCTCTTTCCTGTTGATACCACCCTTTTGTCGGAGTTGATCGGTAATGAGTCCTACAGTTTTAATACAACAGCCCAGGAACGTGCCAATGGTTTTCCTGCCATTGATTTCATGCTCTTTGGACCAAAGGATGTAGTGGCTTATTTCGGAGAAGATGCCAAAAGAATGGCTTTCCTTGATGCCTTGGTTGGGGATATGAGGAGTAGAGCACAAACTATTGAAGATCAGTGGAGTGGGAACCTGAAAACGAATTTCATCAATAATGGCGGTACTCAGTTGGGTAGCTCCTTGAGTGTTCAGCTCAACGAATCCATTGTTTATTATGAGGATCATATCAGGGAAAATAAGGTCGGGATTCCGATTGGTCGTTTGGGTCCGAATGACTCTCCTATTCCTGCAGATGCGACCAAGATTGAAGCCTATTATCAGTCTTTAGCTGAAGGGAATGAAAATTTCACCCTCCAGCTGTTGAAAGCATCCATCGAAGAAATGGAGGATATGTACCTAGGCGAAACCTTTGATGGCACGGATGGGCAGGGATTCGACAATCTCTTGACCTCCATCGAACAAAACTCAATTGATTCAGACATCAAGTTGCAGTTCGATGAAATATATGAATTGATTTCCAGTCGTTCTTCCATTTCAGGAGATGAGACGCTTTACAACAGTGTTCAAGCTCTGGTAACTCTGTTTAAGTCCGATCTCTTTCCAGTCCTCAATGTACAAGATGCGGACGGAGGCAATGATGGCGATTAATTTTTATTTTTTATTCAAAATAAGTGGATGGACAATATTAGTTTTGATTTTGGGTATAAAGGAAATAGGGGATATAATGGCTTGATGGGTAAGAGTTCTCCCATTTTTCCCCTATGCCCACTATATCCCTCACAAATAATTGTGTCCCCTTACTTATCTTATACAAAAAAGGCGCTACCTTAAGTGCCTTTTTTGTTATTCCTAGATGCGTCAGGCCTTACATAAACTCAATGATTTTCTCTTCAAGGAGGTTTCTATTGCCCCTCTAGTCATCTTTAGGCTGATATTGGGGGGGGTGCTACTTTTTGGCACCATTCGGACTGTTCAGAATGGTTGGATTACAGAGTTGTACATCGATCCGATCTATCATTTTGGATTTTTTCCCTGGCTACAACCTTTGGGTCTGGAAGGAATGTATCTGGTGTACTTTCTGATGGGAGTGAGTGCAGTAGGGATCATCCTGGGATTGTTTTATCGTATCAATACACTACTTTTTTTGCTCCTTTTTACCTATTGTGAGCTACTCGATAAAACCTATTATCTGAACCATTATTATCTGGTTAGCATTCTCACCTTTTGGCTTAGCCTCGTTCCAGCTCATCGATGGTATGCAGTGGACACCTTGATTTTCCCTAAAATCAAGCGTTCTACCTGCGCCAATTGGCAAATTCTAATTTTCAAAGTTCAACTGTCGGTGGTTTACTTTTTTGCCGGCTTGGCCAAGGTAAATCCAGATTGGCTTTTTCGTGCACAGCCCATGGCTACCTGGCTACCGGGAAAGTATGAAATCCCTATTCTGGGACGCTGGGTGCACCTAAAGGCAACCGCATTTCTGTTTAGCTGGTCAGGGTGTATATACGACCTAAGCATTTGGATTTTTTTGTGGATCAAAAAGACACGGCCATACGCCTATGTGCTGGTGCTGGGATTTCACATTTTGACCTACATCCTCTTTCCCCGAATCGGTATGTTTCCTCTGATCATGATTAGTTCTACGATCATTTTCTTTGCGCCTGAATGGCATCAAAAATTGCTGTCTCTGTTGCCCTTTTCTCCTGATGGGAATGGGTATGCCAAAAGTCGGGAGCTTCAGCAAAAATGGCAAACCGTCGTTTCCACAGCCTTAGTGGTTTACCTTCTGATACAACTCTACCTCCCACTAAGACACTTACAATATCCAGGAAATCTGTTTTGGCATGAGCAGGGATACCGATTTAGCTGGCGAGTCATGCTGATGGAGAAAAATGGAATGACTTCTATCATTGTCAGAGATCCGGTACAGAATATTCAAAGAGAAGTCGATCAAAATAATTATCTGACCCCTTTTCAGAAACAACAAATGAGATCACAACCAGATATGCTCATTCAGTTTGCGAAATACGTCGGCGACCAGTTTTATCAGGTAAAAGGATATCCACCAGAAATATATGTAAAGAGTCGTATTTCCCTGAATGGCAGACGAAGTCAAGCTTTTACGAATGACACCCTTGATATTTACTCACTGGCTAATCCAATGAAACATCACTGGATTCTTCCCTTCAAAGAACTATGAATAAGTGGCTTTTCATCTTGTGTTTGGTATCTCTTTACCCGGGCCAGCGTATCTGGTCACAACCATTGGCTAAATTACAGGGACAGGTTTTGAACCTTGAAAATGAACCCCTGGAGCAGATTCTGGTTTATATTGTTGAGCAGGACCAAATGGCAACAACCGATAGCATGGGAAGATTTTCCTTTCTCCTGCCTGCCCAACAGAGGTACCGCTTACAGATCAAGAAGTTTGACATAAAAACACTGAAAACATCGGTATTTCTCAATGGAGATACCAGCCTTCAGATCCAGGTTGCACAAAACATCCAAACGCTTTCTGAAGTATTGATTGAGGCTGAAACCGATGCTTTTGGTATTCGACAATTACGCGCCCTCGAAGATGGAGGGCTGTATGAAGGGAAAAAGACAGAAGTGATCAACCTGGAAAAACTGATTGGCAACAAAGCAGGGAACAATGCCCGTCAGGCTTTTAGCAAAGTTCCCAGTCTCAATATCTGGGAAAGCGACAATGCTGGTCTACAATTGGATATAGGAGGCCGGGGTCTCAGCCCCAAGCGTACCTCTAATTTTAATACCCGCCAAAACTCCTACGACATCAGCGCGGATGCCCTCGGATACCCGGAAAGCTATTATACTCCTCCCCTTCAGGCAGTGAAGCAAATCGAATTGGTTAGAGGAGCAGGAGCTTTGCAATATGGGACTCAGTTCGGGGGATTGGTCAATTTTAAGATGAAACAAGGTGATAGGAATAAACCGTTTACCCTTGAATCCCAGAATACGTATGGCGCATTTCAGTTTTTCAATACGTTTAACGCCTTCCATGGGCAGATCAAACAACTGAATTATTATACCTATGTCCAATATAAGAGAGGAGATGGCTGGCGTCCCAATTCTGATTTTGAGCAGGTCGGAGCCTTTGCCAGCCTGAATTACGAGGCCTCAGAAAAGCTTCAACTCAGCCTTGACTATACACAGATGTATTATCTGAGTCAACAAGCAGGCGGATTGACCGATGAAGTCTTTGCAGACAATCCCAGATTTTCGAACAGGGAAAGAAATTGGTTTAGGGTAAACTGGAATCTGGCCGCTTTTTCTCTTAAATATAAGGCTTCCCCCCGCACCACCATTTACAGCCGAACCTTCGGATTGATGGCCAGACGGACTTCCCTGGGGCTTTTGGAGACCCCTGATATACCAGACCCCATGTCCAACCGGGATTTGATTGATGGTACATTCAGAAACCTTGGCAACGAAACTCGAGTGGTCTTCTCCTACCCAAGTAAGAACGATCTGGACCATTCCATTCTGATTGGGACACGGTTGTATCGTGGGCAGACCAACTTCAGTCAAGGCTTTGGCTCTGCGGGCTTTGATGCTGATTTTGCTAAGGTGGATACCGCATTTCTGGATCGCAGAAAATCAAACTTTCATTTCCCCAACTTTAACGGAGCATTCTTCGTTGAGAAAATCTTTCGTTTGAGCAATAGCCTTAGCCTCATCCCTGGGATTCGGTATGAATATATTGATACAAAGTCTGAAGGATACTTTACCAGCAATATACGAACCAACAGCTTTGGAGATTTCATCGAAGAGGTGAGGAGAGATACCAACGACAATCAGCGAAATATTTTTCTGTATGGATTGGGCCTGTCAAGTAAACTCAATGAGCGTTACGAATTATATGCCAATGCCACAGCCAATTATCGAGCCATTAATTTCACTGACGTTCAGATTCAGACCAATACTCAGTTGGTCGATTCCTTAATCAAAGATGAAAGCGGATATAGTTTTGACCTGGGGATTAGAAGAAGAAGTTTTTCACCCTTTTTCCTGGAGGCCAGTCTGTTTTATATCATTTATGATAATCGGATTGGATCGGTCATCGATGATGATTTGCGGGTGCGGACCAATATCGGCTCAGCCCGAATTGTGGGCCTGGAATTATTTTGGGAAGTGAATGTGCTGGCTGCTTTGAACAAGACCAGCCAACACAAGCTCAGTGCCTTTGTAAATGGATCTGTCAATCGTGGGGTTTATACCAAAATCAATGAACGGGCTTTGGTAGGGGTTCGCTCTGGCAATCGGATAGAAGAATTGCCAGAATATAATGTAAAAGGTGGACTTACGTATGGATATCAGAAATTTTCAGCTTCACTTCAAGCAACTGTTGTCGGAGCTCAATTCTCTGATGCTGCGAATACAGAAAGAGCGTTTATTGGCGTCTTTGGGATGATTCCAGCTTATGAGGTAGTTGATTTTTCTGCGAAATATGATGAACTGCTTCCCAGAATCAGTCTCTCAGCCAGCGTCAACAATTTGTTCAATCAGTATTATTTTACGCGTCGAGCTCCAGCTTATCCAGGCCCAGGTATTATTCCAGCCCTTGGCCGAATCTGGAATCTGACACTACATGTCAAATTGTGAGCCATGGCAAGAAGGCACCTACTTCAATTTCGATCATCATGATGTCCTCATTAGGCCTACTGTTATTCCACTTCTTCGGCCTCTTCCAGCAAATACATCAGGCCAGACTCACTGTCATTTAGTCGTAAGATACCACGTAGTCTCACATGCTGATCGAGTTGATATCGCTGATCGGCCTTGGCAAAGCGAACATCCATGACAGACTCCAATCCAGCGCCACCACAAAAAAAGCAGGCTGAATACGTATAATGGGAGAGGGCATAGCTCTCACCTTTCGCATCCAGTGGCAGCATATACCCACTGATTTCAATCAATTGTCCTTCGAGGGCCTTGATCCCTGAACTGAAGCGAGGTTCTTGGTTCAGGTAGCCCTGATTCCTACCCATGTCCTGGAGAAAGGATACTTCGCCCAATAGCGACCAATCTACTGGAGTTTGAGCCAGAGAATCGCCAAACCACAAGCAAAGAAAGAAAAATAGCCAATGCCTCATAGCAGAAAGCTTCAGGGTGATCATGATTGTAAGTAGTCAGTGCAAAGCTAATCCAATCCAATCTGCTCTCATATGCATGAACTTCTTCATCAAAATCTTACCAAAATAAGCCCAGACGTAAGGAATTTCCAAATCTCCACATGCAAACTCACCTGGATCTTTGATCTCTGCTAATAATCATTGAAATACAATTTCTCCCTGTGGACTTTGGATGGTGAACCGGAGTCCCACTGCCTGATCTTCCTTCATGTTCATCAGAGATATCTTTGCTTTGTTGGCAGATAGGATCTCCATGATTTCATTCTTGAATGGAGTGTTCAAGCTAAGTTCTTTCAAAGCGATTTGGGGGTTCTGTTGAAGGGAAGGATGCTTGGTATTCCTGGACCAGCTGATAAAAAAAGGATTGATATCCAAATCAGGCCCTTGTATTTGCAATAATTCCCAGGTCAGTTCCTCTCCATCGGCTTTCTTTCTGGCCCAGTCTTCTACTCCTTTTGTGTCAAATTGTAATGCCAAAATGCTTTCTTCCAGGCGCTTTATGTCTTCGACTGAGATTGCAAAGCCTATGGGCTTCAGCTCGTTTATGTTTTTGAAAAATTCGGGGATGCTGTCTAAACCATGTTTTGGCGCAAGAATTTCAAGGTACATCTGATGACCGAGGGATACGATGGCATTGTGGGTAAAACTATTGGGATGTTCTCCTCCATACACAGCTCTGATTCCTGTCAATCTCTCACATTTTTCAATACCCACTTCCAGGTCATTGATGGCGAGAATTAGGTGGTCGATTTGCATATGGTTGGCTTCCTCCTTTGGACCACATCCAAAGAGGGTTCCCAACATAACAATGAGAAAAAATTGCTTATTCAGATTCATGTGTCTTCTCCTCCTTTCATCCATGAGTTGATCATACTGGAGCTGGTGAATAAGCACAATTTTGCAAAAAAGGAGCCCATATAGACAAACTTATTTGCAACACTATTGCAAGTAGAGGAAATTTCTATTTACTTGCAACAATGTTGCATTTGCCTTCATTCTTTCCGTCAGACAATACATATGATGAGATGGATAAGTACAGAATTCTGACCTGGCAACCAACTTCTATGTTCTGCAATGCCTTTCAAACCAATCCCCTTAGCCTAATGTGAAAGATGTTATTTTTTATTTGTCCTACTGATTTTCTTGAGTCCATCATTGACAGTACATCCGGGCAGGAGAAGTATTATTTCAGTTCTCTTGGTAATTCTGTTGCATTTGATGCAAATGCCATAGAGGAAATAAAAAAAATCATCACAGAAAAAGGCATTAGAGAAATATCTTTTGTGTTGGCGAATGACAACTGTATCGTCTCAGATGCGCTAGGGAATCAAGAATTTTCTGAGATTATTGGGCTACATCGTTTTTATCACGCCCTTAACAAGAACAAGAAACGGACTGATGTCTCCTGGCGAAGATCGAATCGCAAACACCTACTTCTTTCCTACCATTTGAACAACAAAATAAAGGACTTGAAACATGGCTTAACTGATCTGTCCATGGATCAGATAACAATAAGTGGCAAAATTTATCATCGAGAGCAGAACAGCTTTGTTGACATCTATTCTGAGTTGATTTGCTTCGACTATGTCAGTTTGAATTAACACACACAAAAATCCAATCATTTAACTATTCGACAAATACATATGGAAAGCCAAAAAATCACAGAACAAGAAATTCTTGATGCCCAAAAAGCCTGGGGTGAAGGGATCGTTAGCATTGGAAAAGTTTTCCTCGAAAAAGGGGACTATCGCGCTGTTGCTGAAGATCATATCAAGCAATTTTACAACTATGGAGAAGGAAGCGTATTGTTTAAGCCAACGCTTGTCTCACAAAAACAATTCCGTCTCGATTTTGCAGGAGCCTTGTCTTATTTCGTAGGGGGAGATAGCAATTATCCCGAAGATCATGGTTTTGCCATTAAGCCCTGGTCAGCAGTCAATTGGGAAAATATTGGCACCAAGATCATTGGCAATATGGCCATCGCAATGGGGAATTATTATTTTACCATGGTAGATGGAGGGGATGTAGTGAAGGTAGAGTATTCCTTCTCCTATACAAAAAACAGCAAGGGCGAACTCAAGATCATCCTGCATGGATCGCATATCCCCTATTCACCTCCTGAAAATAGCTGATAGACTTTTTCATTGACTGATCTGAACTCAGGGTCAAGATAGAGTCAAATGAATAGGAAACATACAGTCCCAAGGACCATTGTGAACGAATTCGCAATCTGTTCCTTGGGACTCATTTCATGTATCAGAGAGCTTGTAAGGTGCCAGGAACAGAAACCTGCACTATTTTTCTAAAAGACCATTCCCTTTTGTCTTACATTGCCTGAAAGTTGCCGCTCGCCATAGAGCCATAAGAAATGAGCGGTTCGGTTCATTGTGCCAAATATCGACGATTAAAGAAAATTGGAATATTATGAGATTTTTTACCTCCTGGAGCTTCATCATTTTCCTGACAATAGCATACAATCATCAGCTTCACGCACAATCGAAGAAGACATCCCTTTCTTTTGAAGATATTCAGCAATGGCGGACACATACTGTGACCTTATCAGATGATGGAGCGTGGTATACGGTGAGATATAGCCTGTCTGACAAATCGGAATCCAAGAAGGATACGACAAAAGAAAAGGTCTCGAAGCAAATAAGTAAAGCGTATTTCGGAGAAGAGAATCAGACCGATGTGCTGTATATATGCAGCTCAACAGGGGGAATCGCCTATAAGGTAGCGAATGGGACCAAAGCTGTATTTTCTGCTGCATCAGATTGGATTGCCTATCAGATAACACCCGAGTCTGATGCTGAGGATGATAAAGATAAAAAGGACAGCAGTTTGATTGAGTTAAAACACCTCGAATCAGGCTTTTCTGTACAATACGAGTCAGAGGCAGCCTATCAATTTCTTGAAGATCAACCTTACTTCATCACCACTGATCAGAACAGCTTGTTACTCTATGACCTTAATCATCGCAGAGAACATTATATCGGCAACATAGGAGAGTATCTGGTGGATAAGGAGTCAGAATATATTGCCTACACCATCGCTTCGGAAGATAAAAGAGGAAACGGGATCTACCTTTACCAGCCCGAAAAAATGATAACAAGGGCACTTCAGACTGGGAACTTCCTCTATTCAAACCTCTCCTGGAATAGCAGTAAAAATGCCCTTGCAGCTTATCAATACAAGGAGCTTGACAAGAAGATTGATCATGCCAACATGCACATTCTGGTGATCAGTGGCCTTGATTCTGAGAAGACAGAATTGGTGGAGTATCCTATCAAAGAGATACAGGGTTTCGCAGAGGAAATGGGGCCAGCGGTGAAGTCAAAAAAGGACCCCAATGACATCAACTGGAGCGAGGATGGAGAACGCTTGTTCATCAAAATCCAGAAGTACGATCAAGAGGATGACAAAGAAAAAGAGGAAGAGAAAGACAGCGATGAAACATCAACCGTTCAAGTATGGCACTGGAAAGACAAGAAATTGCTCTCAGAACGAATCACGGAACATGAAAGAAATAAGAATGAAGTTCATGACGCCATATTTTTTCGGAAAAAAAATTCATTGGTACAATTGACAGGGGAAGAGATTCAGAAATTGTATATGAGTGAAGGGACGGACAATTGGGCAGTTGGGACCGACAATCGGGAATATATATCGGACTGGAATGTCGAAATAAAAGATCTGTACAGGATCGACCTGAAAACAGGCGAAAAAAAGCTCATTGAGAAAACATACAATGCTGGGATCGTGGTTTCGCCGGAAGGAAAAAATACCATTCTTTGGGACGGTGAACATTTCTGGTGTTATGATTTTGAGCAGGATGTCAAGCGCAACATATCAGAGGGCTTGGATGTCTCTTTTGTCAACAAAGAATATGACAAATATGGTTTCGTGCCGAGTTATGGTTTTGTAGGCTGGGTAAAAGACCAAGATGCTGTGATTGTGAACCACAAATTTGATCTTTGGCAGCTTCCCCTTAACCAGCATTCAACAGCCAAAAACCTTACGGCATCTGTTCCCGCCAAAGATTCCATTCGGTTTCGTTTCGAAGATCTCAGATTTAGCAATGAAGCGGAAATCGAGGATCGCTATATCGATCTGTCGGCGCAGAATATTTTGTATGCTTTTCATCCACAAACGAAATATGCAGGTTACTATAGCTTACAAGGCGATAAAGTAAAGAAACTCATCTACAAAGCAGCCTCATTTTCAAGTCAATGGCGCAGGCATAGAATCATCAAGAGTGAAAAGTCCGATGCGATCATTTATCAAATGGGAGATTACCATCATTTTCCTGAAGCATATGTGAGCACCCTGGATTTCTCAGGCTCAAAAAAGATTACTCAAACCAACCCACAGCAAGCAAGGTATAAGTGGGGGAAGCGTATCCTCATAGATTACACCAATGAGGATGGTGTCCCTCTACAAGGCATCCTAAGCATTCCTGATGGCTACAAAAAAGGGCAGAAACTGCCCATGATTGTTTATTCCTACGAAAAGTTGTCTCACAGAATGTATACCTATCCCTATACATATCTTTCCGGTTCTTCAGTGCCTGAAATGCTCTATGTTTCGGATGGCTATTTATTTCTTCAACCGGATATTCATTTCAACCTGGGAACACCGCATTCTGATATGCATGAATGTATAGATGCTGCCATTGAAACAGTCATCGAACTGGGATATGTAGATGAAGAACGTATCGGCTATGAAGGATTCAGCTTTGGCGGGCATTGTGGCATGTATATCTCTACACAGGAGAACAAATTCGCGGCGATTGCTGCCGGAGCGGGCGTGAGTAATCTGGTCCAGGGCTTTAACATTGATATTGTCTGGGATGGCAGCAATGAACAGGATTATTATATGACCGGACAAGGAAGGTTGGGGGAAGACCCGACCTCCAATATTGAGATGTATGTCTCAGAATCAGCTGTATTCAATGCCAATACCATGAATACTCCTTTATTGTTGTTTCATGGCACAGATGACAAAATTGTACAATGGGAGCATTCCTTTGGATTCTACAGCATCTTGCGTTTTCTCAAGAAGCCAGTCGTTTTTCTTTCTTATAGAGAGGAAGGCCACGGCATGAGAAAAGAAAGCAACCGCCTGGATATACAGACAAGATTAAAAGAATTTTTTGATCACCACTTAAAAGAAGGGGAAATAAAAGAATGGATGAAGGAAGACCAGCCCTATATGCCTGAGAAGAAATCAAAAAAAGAGGACAAGGACAAACGGACGCTGCCGAAGTGGAAATGAAACAAAGCTGCTTCACCAGAAATCAGACCGACAATCATTCCTCATTGAGACTCCTGGGTTTGGCCAACCCCAGGACAGCAACTCAGGAACAAATCAGCTTAACAATCAGGCCATATTTTTCAAAAATCATGGTACATATCAAATCATGAAGTAGTTGGGAAAGCCAAATTTCGTCCCTCATCGAAGTGAGTCATTCACTTGAGAATGCGACATTGTTTACCCCACTTTCCTAGAGCTTGAAACCGTCAAAAAGTATTTTTCAACGAATGTTTTCTATAGAAATTAGCCTAAAAACATGGTTTCAGGGTTTTTTTACCTCAAAAAATACGGACTGACTATTTATGCCTGTGAAGATTCCATAGCCGTTTTGGACATTGGTTCGGATTTCATTTAAGCTTCCCGTTCCTCCGGTATTGTCTTCATACAGGGCGACGTATTCGGGATTTACCTGATAGACGACAAGCTCATAAGTGCCATAATGGCTGAGATCGCGGAAGCTATCGATGGTGTAGAAGGTATTGGTAGATGGTTCTGTCAGCAGATTTGGCCGTTGAAATCCACCACCACCATTGCCAAATAGCTCATTGACTGCTTCAGGTGTTTCTTCAATATTTTTGATATGGACAAAATAATATGTACCTGGTTCTCCCTGCCAGCTGACTTCGATTGGATCAGATCCTGTTTGAGATTGTAAGTCTTGAAAAGAGCTGATCTTTTGCTTTTCAACCACACTATCTGATAGCTGAAGATTCTGAGGTTGAGGAGGAATATAGGTCTCTGCCATGAGCTTTTGTTCTCCATAGCTTACCTCCAGCGCATATAATCGATCCTCTTCGATGACAAGGTCCTGGTTGCCATACCAGCCTTCTGATCCCAGATAACTGAGCGGATAGGTTTCCCCTTCTTCCGAATAGATGATGGGTGCCAAATTACCAGGTGCCTCCTGGGCTTCGGCAGAATCAAGCGGGATGATTTTGCCGAATTGAAGGCTATCCAAGGGTTGGCCCGCGTGAAGAAATGCCTGAACCGTTAAGGCATCGATGCTTTCTATGTCTTGGTTTTCTTCACAGGATAGGAAAAACAAGAATGCGGCAGGGAGAATGAAAAGATTGTATTTCATAAAGCGTGAATGATTGATCTACATACGGTTATCGAAGATTCCAGTTAAAATGAATGCTTGGCGTAAGACCTAGCAGGTTGACATCGGTTTCGAGGATGGTTCCATCTACTACTTCATATTCCTTGTACCAGATATTGTTTCTGTCATATAGATTGAAAAGGGAAAGGCCTGCTGTTGCATTTCCTCCCAGAAATGATGGAAAATGATAATTGACCGAACAATCAAGGCGATGATAATCTGCCAGTCGTAGAGCATTTTTATTGCTTACTGCAAAATGGTCTGTGGAATTCCCATCCAGTAGGTCAACAGTATAAGCACCAAGTGGAGCAGTATAAGGCTTGCCTGTCGCGTAGATAAAGGTGCTTCCGAAGGACCAATTGCCATGCCGATAGAGAGCAACAATTTTGAGTTCGTGTGGCACATCATGGGATGCGGGAAAGGGATCTTCTCCGTAGACATCGAAGGAATAGTTGACTTTGCTGAGTGTATAGCTGATCCAACCCGTGAGTTTTCCTGATTTCTTTTGCGCCAGCAGTTCGACTCCTCTGGCAGTTCCATTCCCCTGAAAGAAATTCTCCTCGAAATCAAGACTGGTATTTCTCCCAAAACCATTGAGAACAAATCGGGTGGAGTATTCGGTGATGTCTTCCAGGTCCTTATGATAGGCTTCCACGTCAAACAAGTAGTCATCGGTTTCAACACTGAGGCCCAGAATCAAATGATCTGCCTTCCCCACAGGAACAGATTGCACATCAGAGAGGATCCAAAAATCCCGACTCCCTTGCGAAATGTCTTCCCGAATGATTCGATTGGCAAATTGATAATACCTTCCAATGGCTGCCTTTAGTTTGATGTGTTGGTTGGGGAGATACTGAAGTTGGAATCGTGGTTCCAGGTATAGCTTTTGCGTTTGATCAAAATGCGTCGCCCGAAGACCGGGTGTGAGGATGAGCTTCTCGAATAAGATGGACTGGCTTTGCAGATAGCCACCGAGCAAGAAGCCCTGATCATCTCTGGAAAGAATAGGCGTGGTATCATTTTGTACAAAGTCATAGGCAATGTCAAGGGCTGTTCCAAAGGCTCCATAACTCATGGTATGAAAAGGATTGGGTTTCCACTCCCAATCCCACCTCAGGGAGAAGTCCCTGAGATCGTTGTCTTCTACCGTTCCTGCATTGATTTCATTTCGGATAGTATCTCTTTCAATCACCGTATGAATCCCCCGATCTCTGTAACTAAAGTATTGAGAACCTGAGATCAAGGCATTGCTATACAAGGATTCGTTCCATCTCCGACTCCATTTCAGACTTCCTCCTGTATTGCCCCATTCTGATTGATCCAAAATATCCATGGTGAATGCCAGATCTGTTTCCCCTCCACCTCCCCCAAAAGGCCCGCCCCGAAAGCTATTCTGATCGGTACTTCGACTGTTATCCAACTCGTCTTTTCCATTGTAAAGACTGAGAGAAAAAACATCTTTCCTGGTGCGATAGGTTGCTTTGGCATTCAAATCATAAAACCAGGAATCCGGTTCGGCTGTTGCAAATCCCCGCCTACCTCCAAATGGCTGTTCAGAGGGATCATTGCTTTCATCCTCTGTTGTCGTCTGATCATCTCCATCAGAAAACTCCAAGAGCTGATTATAGAAACTGCTTTGAAAAGAACGTCGAGCTGTAACTAACAAAGAGCCTTTTCCATTGGCAAAAGGCAATTCTGCAGAAGCATTTGCACTCAATAGACTCAGTCCGGCGCCTACATCAAAGCGTTCTGTATTTCCATCTTTGCCAGTGATATCGACAACACTTGACAATCGTCCTCCATATTTTGCCTCGAAGCCACCCTTGTATAGCTGTACATCCTTGATGGCTCTGCTATTGAACGCACTAAAAAATCCAAATAAATGATCTACATGATACACCGTAAATCCATCGAACAGAACCAGATTCTGATCTGGCGTGCCTCCTCTTACATACAAACCGGATGAACTTTCATTGGATCCTCCAACACCGGGCAGCAATTGCATGGATCGGAATATGTCCTTTTCTCCCAGGCTGGGCAGGGCCTCAATGTGTGCCGGTGAGATCGTTATTCTGCTGATCCCTGTAGAGGCTTGCATCATTTGCTCTTTCTTATGCGCCTCTACCTGAACTTCATCCAGGACAAGACCGCTCGGGTTAAGCTTGATGATGAGCTCTTCCGACTCTGCAGATGGATGATGGTAGATAAGTGCAGATGAATAGCCAATATAGTCGACCCTGATTGTGACAGTATCAGGCAGTGTATGATAGAGGGTGAACCAACCATCAACATTCGCGTGGGTTCCATATGGACTGCCAGGAATCTGAAGACTGGCAAATGGCAGTGATTCCCCGCTTGAAGCATCTTTGACAATTCCAGTGATCACATATCGATGATCTGAAACGCTTTGTTGAGGAGATTGGCTTAACAATTTCGTCGAAGTCCAGAAGAAGATCAACAAGAGTAAAAAGGAAGTATTTCGCATTGGCATAGGCTTAGCAAATGAAAAGTATTTGTACCTATGACTGTTGAAAGGCCCTCATCCGTTCCCGGGAATTGCTACAAATCAATGAACAGCGGTCAAGAATCAACGAACGGCAAGGAAAGCGGATAATTCAGGCTTTGTTGCGGACACTTTCATACATCCCAATTCAACTTTCCTCTCTATCGTTCGAATCAAATCATTCATAGAAAACATCGATTCCGGACAAGCATGAAATCTTCATTTTGCTTGTCCGATAAGCAGGGATATTCACAACTTTCCGCCTGTTCGTTGATTATTTCCCTCCCTTGGTTGAATACTGCTTGGGAGATCTAGGATTTTTCAGAGGATTCCAGAGCTTAGAAGGAAAACGCTTTGACTGTATCTATCATGAGAAATGTTTCGGTTTTCTTTAAAGCTTTTGTGCTTATCGTATTTCATGGACTGCTTACTTCGCAAGCCCTTTGCCAAAATCCCTTATGGATCCCTCCGATTGAAGAGGGTCCGATCTTCTATCTCAGCGAGGACTCGAGCTCCAAGGAGTTTTTGTCTGGCATTCAGACGCCCACCTATGGTATGAATGGCAATTTTCTGGCGCCTACCCTAATTTTCCAAAAAGATGAATGGGTACAGCTTCAGGTAACGAACAATCTCTCCGAACTCTCAACGATGCACTGGCATGGGATGCATGTTCCAGCGGAAACAGATGGCGGTCCCCTGACGCCAATCCTTCCTGGAGAAACATGGATTGTTGCCTACCAGGTGCTCAATGACGCAGGAACCTATTGGTATCATCCTCATCCTCATGGGCAAACTACTGCTCAGGTGAATATGGGTCTCGCAGGAATGATCATCGTTCGGGATGAGGTAGAAAGCAATTTGAATTTGCCCAGAACATATGGTCTGGATGATATTCCACTAATCATACAGGATAAGACCTTCGATGAGAATGGAGCCTTGCTTCCCATTGGATTTGGGGACACCATGATGGTCAATGGAACCTTGAACCCGGTAAGCGATGTGCCGGCACAAATGATTCGCTTTCGAGCCCTCAATGCTTCAAACGGAAGAGCATATAACCTTGGAATAGAGGATAGCGTGAATATGTACCAGATCGGCGTAGATGATGGTCTGCTGGAGCAGCCTATTTTGGTTGATCGAATTCTCATATCTCCTGGCGAGCGAGTGGAATTTCTCCTGGACCTCAGCCAACATGAAGGAGATACGCTCCAGCTTATGAGTTATGGAAGTGAAATGCCTATGGGCGTAACGGGTTCAGATGTTGTGGCAGGGGTTCCCGGTGGTATGAGCCCTTTGAATGGTGCTGATTTTCCGATCCTTCACTTACAGGTGGGTCCGCCTTCAGGAGATTCGATCATGAGTATACCGGATACGCTGGTAGCACCATACATCATTCCCGATACAAGCGAGGTCGATGTTGTGCGAACCATCACCATGACAGGCGGAGTCGGCGGGCCAGCAGTGCCGGGATTTCTATTTGACAATACACCTTTCGACATGGCAGTTGTGAACCATACTGTGACATTAGGGGATACAGAAATATGGGAGATTGTCAATGAAACCATATTGGCCCATCCCTTTCATATTCATGATGAGGAATTTTTCATTCTGGATCGAAATGGCATCCCTCCATCAGAACAGGAACAAGGGCCAAAAGATGTCGTATTGGTATTGCCGGATGAAACCGTTCGATTCATCATTCAGTTTGAAGATTTTGCTGACCCCGAGATAAGCTATATGTATCACTGCCATATCCTGCCACATGAAGATGAGGGAATGATGGGCCAGTTTTTGGTTCTTGATTCTACTGCTACGATGGATTTGATGGATGAAAAAAATTCGCAAATATCTGTCTTTCCCAATCCCAATGAGGGCTTTTTCACCGCAAGCATGAAGAACTGGAACGGGGAACAATTGACACTCCGGCTGATGCACATCACAGGAAGCCTGATTGAGGAGAGAATCTTCCCCGGATCTTATGGAGAATTTGTAACTTCCTTTGCAGTCCCGGAACTTGCTGCTGGGGTCTATTTGCTGGAAATTGGGCTTGGCAAAGAGCGGAAAACGATCAAAATCCTGAAACAATAAGCGATTGTCGTGAAGCTTTCAAAACATATCGAATGGCTGTTACATGTCATCTTTTGGTTTCTCTTACTCAGTATAGCCATGAGTTTCAGCAGCCGACTGTTTTCCCTGGAGAGAGCCTTTTTGTTGAGTGTTGGAAGCATTGTGATTCTGTCGGGAATGACCTATGGCTATTTATCTCTGGTCATTCCGCATTTTTTCCGAAAAGGAAATTTTGTCTGGTTTGTGATTATCCTGATCGGCTTGCTCATCTTTTCAACCATCCTTCATGTCATTTTGGTCAATCTTCTGCTTCCGGAAGGCCTCACAGAATTTGATCTCCGGCCACAAAGATTTCCCATGGATAAAAGAATTGGCTTTAGACCTGTTTTTGTCCCGGCATTTTTTATCAGTCTTACCATATTTTTCATTGTAACGGTCTATCAGCTTGCAAAAACCTTCATAGAGAAAGAGCGAACGACTGCCCAATTGGAAACTGAAAATATCAGCCATGAGCTTCGTTTCCTTCGCTCCCAAATCAATCCGCATTTTTTGTTCAATGCGCTTAACAATCTTCATGCTACTGTTCAACTAAAGCCTGAACAAGCAGCAGAATATGTGCTGAAGCTGGGAGAAATGCTCCACTATGTTTTGGAAGACTGCACAAAGGACAAGGTAAGCTTGCAGGATGAAATCCGATATTTACACACCTATATCTTTTTCCAAAGACAAAGAGATGAGAACTTCCAACATATCCGCTTTGACATCCAGGGAGAGGATCCCTCTTCATTTTACCTAGAGCCAATGCTCTTGATCGCTCTGGTGGAAAATGCCTTTCAGCATAGCTATACAGATGATCCGACAGAACAATGGATTGATCTATCGATTCATCTGAAGGAAAGGGTACTGACATTTCTGGTGAAGAATAATCTGGGAGATAGTTCTCAGTCTGTACAGAGCCTGGAATATCGATCGGGTTTGGGCCTTGCCAATGTCAAACGACGCTTAAAGCTCCTGTATCCCAATCGTTTTGTATTTACTCATGGCCAAAAGGACGATCTTTATCAAGCAACATTAATCCTTCAAGCCTCTGAACCATGACGCTAACATGTCTCATTGTGGATGACGAGCAACTTGCAAGAGATATGCTGGAGCGCTATGTGTCTCAGATCCAAGACCTATTCCTGCTTGGCAAATGCAAAAATGCGAGGGAGACAGAACAGATCCTGACAAAGGAATCCGTTGATTTGCTCTTACTGGATATCCAAATGCCAGCGAAAACCGGACTTGATTTTTTGCGGACGCTTGAAAAGAGGCCCATGGTCATTCTTACCACTGCTTATTCAGATTATGCGCTCCAGGGCTATGAACTGGAAGTTGTGGATTATCTGTTGAAACCAATTGGATTCTCCCGATTCGAAAAGGCCATAGAAAAGGCAAGAGATCTGATGCTCACCAAACAGAAAGCAATGGCCTTTGAAGCCCAAAATACCTATGAAAAGCAAAGCTTGTTAATCAAAGATGGCTACAAGCACCACACGATCTTCCTCAAAGACATACAATATATTGCTGCAATGCGGGAATATGTTCA
Source organism: Bacteroidota bacterium (assembly GCA_039029315.1). Lineage (GTDB taxonomy): Bacteria > Bacteroidota > Bacteroidia > J057 > J057 > JBCCCJ01. The sequence continues at coordinate 28,111 of JBCCGK010000097.1, forward strand.
GTACCATACCAATAAGGGCAAATTTATGGAACTACGCTCACTCAGCAAACTAGAACTGTCCTTGCCTCAGGAGCATTTTCTTCGCATTCACAGGTCCTACATCGTGGCAGAGTCATTTGTGAGCGGACAAGAAAAAAATTCTTTGCTGTTGCGCTCTGGAACCAAACTTCCTATTGGCAAAACCTACAAGCAGCGGGTTCTGAAGTTTTTGTTTTCTGAGAAGCTCTAACTCCTTGTAGTACAATCAGTCATTCCATTCGTTCAGAAATGTATCTCGGTTTTCGTTTCAGTGGGACAGGGTCTTTTATTTCAATTTGTTTATATCGGTCAAGAGTAAGCGAGACTAGCGGCTTCCCGGTATTCCTAACGAAATTCGCTGATTCTATCTCAATCGCATTCATGATGATGTGTAAATCACTGGCGCGCTGTTCTATGTCCGGCAAATTATGTTCATTCACAGGATCAGAAAGATCGGTTCCTCGCTTGTCAAACAAAACCAACCTGCTCATGAAAGCCAAATAATATAACTAGGCTGATAACTGGGGAATATTCCAACATTCGGTAGTGCAATACCTGTAAGGCTGTCATCGGCACCTAGCAATGATCGGCAGACCATTGCAAGGTGGGATGTTATCGAAGCGGATGCCTTTCTATCTACGATAGGCAAAGCGAGAGATGGTCTGCCGATCATCTCTACAAATATTCTCTCGGAAGATTCGCATTACAGTTGAACCACTACCCAACATTCTTCAACATTGCTTACCTAAGCAGGGATAAAAACAAGGTATTCTCCTTGATTTCCAAGAACCGGATAAGCCAGATGTATATTGCCAGATTTGGCGTATCTCGTTTGTGGAATAGACATATGAATGCGTTAGGTGGTATTTATTCCCCAAAGAATCCCTTTCGCAGAGATTAGAATCCCGATAGCATATCCTCCCATCCCACCGAATCAAATACTTTTGAACAAAAAAGTAAAATGATTTATCTGTTCATCGTATTTACCTTCATCCTGGTTGGCATTAGGCAATTTCAAGCCAATATTTCTGCTGATGACATTCGGAAAAAATTTTCTGAGGAGTGTTCGCGCTTCTTTCATTGGCAAGGGGTAGATGTTCATGTTAAGGATGAAGGGAATGGAACACCGATTCTATTCTTACATGGCACATCTTCCTCCCTTCACACATGGGACGACATAAGCGATAGCCTCAAGTCAAACCATAGAATCATCAGGCTAGACCTGATTGGATCAGGCATTACCGGGCCGCATCCACAGAGAGATTATTATGGAATGCTGGAATATGACAAATATGGACAGGCTGACATACGCTTATGTGATTGGGGATTTAGAGATATGACCTCCGTCATTGAGTATGCCTGTCAGGAGTTCCCGGATCATACACGTCATTTTCTGGGACACAGCATCGCAGGTCAGGTCTTTCCATTGGCCGAAAACAGCAACAAAATTAGTTCGGCATGTTTGGTAGCGTCCCAAAATGTGTCTAAGAAAAACTGGAGCGGATTGTCAAAAGTAAAAGTGAATCTGTTTTGGTATGTCATTGTCCCAATCTGTATTCAACTATTCGGGTATGTCCCTGCCGCTGGCTATGGAGGAAAGCATCATTTGCATCCATCCATTGCTTCAGATTGGGCCACATGGGGGAAAGTAAAGAAGGGATTCTAAGTGTCATATCTAAGGCATTATTCAGATATCGAAGCCTCACCGTTCCGACTAAATTTCTCAGTTTTTCGGATGATGACATGCTTGCGCCATTGAAGGCGGTAGAGCACCTGTATACCTCTTATGGTTCGCAGATTAAACAGCATGAACACATTTCCCCCAAAGATGTCGGGATGACTTCTATTGGTCATTTTAAATATTTTATAAAAGAATGTTCATTCTTATGGGATAGGATAGATTCCTGGTTCAGTCATTATTGATTACTAGAGCAACATGAATACTGCATCATACTACTAGACAAAAGAGGAGAGAGGTCAGACCGTTTCGCTTTCAGATCAGTCAAATCAAGGAATAATCTCTCTCTTCTGAATCACAATCTAAATGTCTACTGGTATGATACTGCATCCCTATCCCGAGTCAGTTATCTGGTAACCAATACCTTACTCCCTTTTGCCTCTATGCCGTATACCGCGAGTCAGGAGAAGAAGAGAGGGTATTCACTTAACTTTGAGAACAGGCTTCCTAAACGCAGTAGCCGCGCATGGTGGCTATTGACGTTTTAGTTTTTGTTGAACGAAGTCCCTTTGCAGCAGCCCATTTGTAAAAAACAAAAGATAGGCTTTCGAGATGATTTGTTTCACTTTTGATTACCCCTTAGGTGCCAGTCCCTGTTCACACAATTGCTGACCTCGAATGCCTGTTGGAAGGTCTGCCAGGCCAGATGCTCTTGGCAAATCACACCGAGAGCACCATGCTTTGTTACAGTCAGGCAGTCCAGGATCTGTGTACCCAAATAGGCAAAATCCCTGATCAAATGGATCAGGACGAGATCGAAGATTATCTTCGGGGACCCGAACTCGCTAGTTCTCTAAATTTTCAGGACTGGTATAATCCTTCACTCGTTTTGCATCCATTTGAGCAGAAATATGATTTATATTGTCAATAAGCATTTGTAGGCTCTCCATATCATTTATATTCATCCGACTAACAGCATGATAAAAGTCTCTGGTGGCTGAATGTCTATTAGCGGTTTCTCTTTCTACATCACTTGAAGCTTGAACCTTTGCTTTTGTTAATGCCATAGCCACGGCTACTGGAGTATGATTAACACCAGACACAATTGCCTTGATAGATTTTACTCCTTTAGGTTTGAATGCCCATGAAGTATACTTGCCCCAATATTTATTTGTGATATATGAGATACGAGTCAAGGTATTTCTTCTTCTTTCTAAAAGATCATTTCGTTCATCGGCAGGTGCTAAATCAGTAATCCCAGGATGTTCTCCCACACCATACGCTCTATTATGAGCAGCATATCTACCATAAACCCCACGTAGGGCTTCCATATCAGCAGCTGCAGCTCCCCGACCTGCAGCTCTTGCAATAGCGACCTCTTCTCCTAATGGTACGGGTTGACCTGCTTGATTAGCTTCGACAAAACCTTGTACTCCATTTCGAATGTGAAATTCTGGATGTTGCAAGCTTTTACCTACATGTGCCTCCAAAGTCACTAGGCTTGGTAGATCTTCGGCAACAACTGTTGCGCTGTGGTGTTCACATGTAGCTCCTTGAGGGAAACGATGAGTCATCTGATCACCTACCCTCATTTCTTCGGGATCCCCTGTGTTATCTATTCCTTCATCACCTATAGCAGCTTTCAATGTTCTTGCCAGTCCACCGCAATCGTTTTTACCTAATATTCCTTTGGTTGGCATTTGAACAGGATCGTTATCTACAGGTGGATTCTTAACCCCTGTATCTAGTCCTGCCATTAATGCTGAAGTATCTTTTCCTCCCTCAATCTCTCCAAATCCATTCATTCCATCCTCAATGGATTCTCTTTCGTCATTTGAGAATAAACGAATATTAGGAATCCATTTAAATAGATGAAGACCATTCGTACTTTCTTCATTCTCTTGCTTATACAATGACGTAGGCCTTGGTCCAGCTACACCATCTCTCAGACTGTATAACACATATGGATTATCTGTTTTTATAAAATAGTGACCATGTTCAGTTCTTGTTGTGGCATTATTAAGGTCTACAACTCTTTGCAATACTTGAATCTGAGGACGGGATGAAATTGTTAACTTTTCAGTAGACTTATTGGATTTCATCTGAATAGCTTCTTTTCCCATCACATCTGCCTCCTTCTCCAATCCAGCATCATCATTGATATTCAACTTGTCTTTCATCTGTATAGTAGGTTTTACCCGTCCTTGCTTTTGCTGCACAACATGCCAAGCCTCATGAGGAAGGTGTTTTTCTTGCCCTGATGCGACATGAATATCTGTCCCTTGTGTATAGGCATGCGCTTGTAACTGAGCTGGCTTGTCAGAGTTACGATGCACCTTCACATCATCCATAGAGTAACCAGAGAGCTTTTCTATTCCTGATTTCAGGTTGTCAGGTAATCCTGTATTATTTTTTTTCTGTTGGATGGGCTGTTGATACTCGGAAGAATAGGCTTCAGGAATTGATTGAACCTGTGAATGTTGTTTTATCTCTCCACCACCATTCACCATCTCTCCAAAATTCATTGCCTGTTTCACCTGCGAGCTATTATTCACACACTCATGAAACTTCCTCTGTGCAACAGCTTCAGGTCGGTTATCGACAAACTGAAAAACAGAATTGTTTTTCTGTTGGACAATATTTTTGGCCAGCGAATGATTGTCGTTTTCTAGGGATTTGCGAATATGAGTATTCATATTGATCCGTATAAGGCGAAGGACTGAATTTGGAAAAACAGATTTGATGCTCAAGAATATCCAAAAAATCCAGCAAACTACAAAGTTCAGGCATATGAAGAAATTTTATCCATATTGAAGAGTTAGGGACTACTATTCATTATACTATCTCATTCTGAGTTCGATAACCTTACCTGATTCACGATTATTCCTCATCTTTATAAATTTCGAACACGAATCAGTTGCTCCTTTTGGATCTGCTAAGGTAACTGTATAATTGAGCTTCTCCATCAACTTGCCCTCAAAAGCGAACTTTACGCTTTCAAAGAACTTCTAGAACTGAAATGTTCGATTTCAAGTGCGTAACATCTTTTAAGTAATAAAGCCTCAATATCCCTTTTTGAATGAAATAACTTTTTTCACAAACTTTTGAGGCAAAAAACAAAATTGCCCGCTTTCTAACAGTCTCAAAATTCAATCGTGAATGTAATTCTTCCATGAGAGGTTTTGAAACGTGGATATGTCTCGAAATTGTCTGTATGAGTTGTTCCATTTATCTTTCTCTATATTGATTTTTTGACAGCTCCTTGAAAGCGGGAAACCCTCTTCCGGGCTGGTGTCCTTGAGAGAGGCAGGGGTTGTAGAAATAGATTCTCTATGGAAGCATTACTTCTCTAATTCACCTTTGGCATTCCTCAATGATATCGCCATGAATTTCTTATAGGAAACGCTTAAAAACAGCGATAAGAACATTCTTGCAAGTACATTTTTATAGGTGAATGAATACACCCATGTGATTCGGGTTTGTGCATCTACGGTATCAAAGAATAACTCTCCGTAGGCTGCATCAGACATGTTCTTTAAAAAGTTACTGAATTGATTGATTTTATAGCTGTAATTCATCGGAAAATTGCGTGTGAGTAATTGTTCTACTGCACTTGATCCGCCTTCAAAAATTACTTTGCGCTGTTGTCCAATTTTATCATAACTGTCATCCAATTCCTCTACATGTTTCGCGCCAGGAATCATGCCTACTTTCTTCAACCATTCAGGAAGTTTCTCACTGCTTGAGATGTAATCAAATGCTTCTTCTTTGGTGCTGCTTACCAAAACGGTAGCTTCGCGTTTCAGTATTCTTTTTTGAGGGATATTATTCTGCATGGCTAGGTACGTTAAAGGGAGTTGTTAACAAATCATCAGATGCCGAAGGTTCAAATAATGGCGCTGGCATCCAAACCCGTATGCAGACTGACGATTTATCCGCAATATTCTTGGTATCATGGGATTAATCCGAATAGTTAATCGCGCGGATGAACATGATCAACAACCCTTTGATCAGGAATAAATAAGTCAGAGACTTCAAGGCTAATGTCAGGAATGGCTTAGATCTTGATTTGACTTCTTCATGCTTGTCAATCATCAATCGATATCCAACATTTCTGATCGTTTCTATTCGTATTCCCTGTACTTCCCTTTCCTTCAAAAATTTCCGAAGATCAAAGACTCCTTTTGTAAGATTTTCCTCATTGACGTGTATTTCTCCCCAGACAAATTCGATGATGTCTTCTCTTTTGACAATTGCTTGATTGGAGTTGCTACCTTTGGCGAGACAAAACGTTAAGCTCGAACACGAATCAAAATATCAATGAAACGAAAACGAAAGAGCTACACGAAGGATTTCAAGGTCATGGCTGTTGAGCTGTGCCTGAGTGGGAAAAGTATCGGGGAAGTCTCCACAGATTTAGGTGTTAGTCGCGATCTTGTGCGGCGATGGAAGCGGGAGTATCTCCAGGACCAGGCATCAAGTTTTCTGGGGAATGGGAAGCCGGTTTTAAGTGCCGAACAGGCCGAGATTGCCCGTTTGAAGAAAGAGTTGCGAGAGGCCCAACTAGAACGTGATATCCTAAAAAAGGCAGTGCGCATCTTCTCCAGGAGCGATGGGTAATCTATGAGTTTATCCAGACTCATAAGGAAGAATTTCCCATTGGGAAGATGTGCAAAGTTATGGGCGTAAGTCGCAGTGGGTATTACCATTGGCTGAATCGGGGTCAATCCAAGCGTGCAAAAGAGAATGCGTCTTTGCTGGCCCAGATCCGCCAGATCCATCAAAAGAGTCATGGGCGATATGGCAGTCCTCGGATTACAGAAGCCTTAAGACGAGTAGGCAAAGTAGTTTCTCGTCCTCGTGTGGCGCGCCTGATGAAGGCGGCAGGTATACAGAGTAAAGTCAAGAAAAAGTACAAGCAAACCACAGATTCGAATCATGAACTTACAATTGCCCCCAATCTATTGGATCGCCAGTTTGAGTGGGATTGTTTGGGCAAAGCCTGGGTGTCAGACATCAGCTATTTGTGGACCGGACAGGGCTGGGTTTATCTGACAGTAATTATAGATCTGGCTGACAGGCAGGTGATTGGATGGGCCTTGAGTCAAGAGATGACAACAGAGCAGACCATTTTGGCAGCATGGAAAATGGCCATCACAAATCGAGCAGTAGAGCCAGGTCTGATCTTTCACTCTGATCGTGGAGTTCAGTATGCAGCGGTGGCTTTCCGGGCCCAACTCCACAAACACCAGATCATTCAAAGCATGAGCAGGAAAGCAAATTGCTGGGAAGATCCCGCAAGGGTCTGCAGTCGCTGAGTCCTTCTTCAAAACACTCAAGGCCGAGATCGGATATGATACCTTTTTCCCAACTGCAAAACAGGCCAGAATCGCCCTCTTTGAATTCATCGAAATCTGGTACAACAGACAAAGATTACATTCGGCTATCGGATATAGAACCCCCACCGAAATGCACAACCAATTACTTCAATTTCATGTTTTATCTAAAGCTTAACGTTTTGTCCAGTATTTCCTTGCAACTCCACCAGGTATTTGTCGCAAATGATCGCCACCAACAAAGAGGTGGCAACACCAGCTTTGGGAAGGGGCCGTATGGGCATAGGGTCTATTATAAAATCGATTTTAACGAACTTCTATAGGACCGGCCGATGGGTAATCGAAGGCCATCCAGTACTACATATTCTGCAGTGCGTTCAGTGATGAATCGTGGATTTATGAAAAAGGAACGATGAATACGAACCATATTGTTAAAATGATTGTTCTGTTCAATTTCCTTCATTCGCATATAAACCAGGTACTTCTTATCAATGGTATTAATCGCTACATATTCACTTTTCGCTTCAATGAACTTTATCGTCGCTGAGGATAGATGTAGTGACTTGGCGCCAGCTCTTAGCGTGAACGTCTCCTTTCTGGATTCGAGATAATCAAACTTTTCGGCTTTCTTACTAATTTCAATTTCTTTCAATACACGATCGATCGCCTTTTCGAATCTTTGGGACAATATAGGCTTTAACAGGTAGTCAGTAACACCGAGTTCATAGCCTTCAATAGCATATTGCCTATACGCGGTTGTGAGAATTGTTTTGAAAGGGGGCTTGTGTTTTTTCAAAAACTCAATGCCACTCATTCCAGGCATCTCTATATCTAAAAACAGAAGATCGATTTCTTTTCCTTGTAAATCGAAATAAACAGCGTTGTTGCTTGAACCGGAAAAATGAAGCGCGTCATTATTTTCGATATAATACCGTAGCAAATCCCTTGCATGCTGCTCATCATCTATTATGTAACAATTCAATTTATTCATATGCAAAGAATTGTTTTAAGGAAAGGGAAACAATGTACTGATCTGTCTGATCCACTATATTGAGTTCGGCATTATTTCCATAAACAGACTGTATAATTTGAATAGTTGTATCTATCCCCATTCCAAAGTATCCCTGTTCTTTTTTGCTTCTTTGAAAGTCTGACTTGGTATTTCTCACTTCAAACAAAAAATCCTGGTGGATCTGTTTGCAGTAAATTTCAATTGACGAACGATTGACCGGATGATAAGAATGTTTGAAAGCGTTTTCAACAAAAGGCAAGAGTATTTGTGGTTCGATTTTGACATCTGAATCGATGATCTTGAATTCCTTATGAACCTGAAAGGAATCATCCTCTTTTTCACTTAGAAAAAAGATATAATTGTCAATAAACTCAAGCTCTTTATACAGTTCAATTTTTTGTTCTTTCCGATCGTATGATAAGTATTTCATTAATGAAATTATGCGCTCGACATGCTGCCTGGATTTCTCCGGTTTGGTGATTATCACAGCGTACAAGGAATTTAATGTATTCAGCAAGAAGTGGGGGCTGAATTGTGTTCGGAGGAGCTTCAGTTCCGCACCTTTCTTTTCAATTTCTATTTGCATCATTCGCCTTTGCGTATCTCTGTTTTGGGTATAGGCGTGTATGACAGTACTGCTTAGTACCGTAGTGATGCTGATTAATTGAAGTACGATAAAATGAACCTTTCTTCGCGGAATAAGCCTGTCGTCCAGGTTTTCAAAATTCGTATAGGTGTAGCCGTTATACTTTGTCAGCAGCACTCTTTTGGTTACGATGTAAGAACTGAAGGTAAGCGTACATACCAATAAAATGAACAGTACTCTCCTTCCCTTAACGAGGAGACCAGGAGCTAACCATAGCGATGTGATTTTGCTCAGAAGTATAAAAAATAGAACGGCTTCGGCAGAAATTAGCATGCGGACTTTCCACTCCTGAGATTCGAAGACCAAAAGCAAAAGGAAGTATACCACTAGCCAAATTAATATTTCTATTAGTAAGCTTTTTCGATTTGGCAGATTCATTTTATATCGTTTTACGATTTATGGGATAACAACCGTCATTGTATCAATATTGTAAGTATTAAAGACGCCGAGTGCTCCATTCGACCAATTGGTTATCGGGTTTGCCGGAGACGTTGAATTCGAAAATCGATTCTCTCCTATTATTTCATCGAGGGTGTACAAATAATCATAATTGCTTTCATTCATATGGATTAGTTCTACGGTGATCTCTTGTCCAGTTTGATATACGCCTCTTCGTATAGATCTTGTAATCAGCTGACCGTCTTGCAATCCATCGTTAAAGAATCTGGGTTCTGTACTTTGAAGTTCACCGTCAACTGAATGACGAACGCGATAATAATTCATTATTCCAACAGAATCTTTGAAAGAATACGACACTCGGGTTCCAACTTGATTGGGTGGTTGAGACGAAGACCGTGTAGTAAGGTTTATTAAGGGTATGACATATGGCATCGTTGATTGTGCCGTATAGCTTAGATCATCGACCTCTACAGAGAGCGTATAGGTGTTACCCGCTTCTCCTACAACATTGGCAGAATATAATCCATCCGCTGTATGCGGAATGAGTTGAGAAAGACCGAAATCGTCACTCAGTATTACAATTGCATTTTCAACGAATACGTTGGTATCAGACTCATAATATAATGATGACCTGGAAATCAGCACCTCGAATGGATGGGTGCCCGCTTGTAATTCAGCTGCGATGACAACTTTCTTTTCGGAATCCTCTATTTCCAATTCTACGATTTGTTGACAAGATACAATGAGGATTGCCAATGCTCCTATGGCAAAGAAATTTATTATGGATTTCATTTTATTTGAATTTAAAATTATAGGTGATGGAAGGAATCCATCTGAATAAGGAAAGTTGGGTAGCTTCAAATTGTCCAGGGATCGTCTCACTCTCTCCAACGGTTATGGAATAAGCATTTTCCCGACCGTAAGCATTGTACAATGAAAAGTTCCAGTTGGATTCGAATTTGTCTGTGCTTTTGTTGTACCAGGTAAGGCCAAGGTCCAATCTGTGATAATCGGGCATGCGCTCTGCGTTTCGCCCGGAGTATAGGGGTACTGTTATCCCGTCATAGGTATATTTTCCAGTAGGGAATGTAACGGCATCACCCGTGTAATAGACAAAGTTTGCTGAAACTGTCCATTTAGGGTTGAACTTATAATTCAATACTACACTTAGATCATGGGTGCGATCTTGTCTGGCAGAAAATGGAAGCCCGTCATTGATTTCGTCAAATTGCCTTGTCGTTTTAGCTAACGTATATCCAAGCCATCCGGTGAGTTGTCCTTTCGTTTTCTTAAAAAGAAATTCGAGTCCATACGCTTGCCCGGTACCATATACGAGCTCTCCTTCCAGCGCCTCATTCACAAAAATATCTGCTCCATCTCTGTAATCAATCGCATTTTGCATGTATTTGTAATACACCTCAGTCGATGCCTGGAACATATTGTCATTCAAGTTCTTATGATACCCTATTGATAGTTGATCTGCAATTTGTGGTTTGACATTGTTACTACTCAAGATCCAAATGTCCGAAGGCAACAAAGAGGTCGAATTTGAAATGAGGTGTAGGTATTGGTTGTTTCTGTTGTATAACAGCTTAAGGGAACTTGAATTGTCAATCCTGTAAGTAGCGGATAGGCGAGGTTCCAGACCATTATAGAATTGCATCAGGTCCCCCTCGTCGTGGAATGTGCTCGATAAGATGTTGCCCGAGCTATCAAATTCATAGGAAGTCCCACTGCCCAGTCTGTGAAACATTGAAAATCGCAGTCCAAAGCTAAGCTGAAATTGTTCTGAAATTTTGAATTCGTTTTGCGCGTATACTGCAGATTCAATTCCATTTGCTAACTCTGCCTGATCGTCAGTCAAACCTGAATCATCATCTACCAGAATACTACCTGGCTCCATGGTATGATGGATAGCATTCAAGCCAAAAGAAAGTGTATTGCGATTGTTTAGATAGTAGCTAAAATCTTGCTTGATGTTGATGTCATTTATGGTAGACAATAAGTTCAAGCCCCGTTCTTCGAACCGGAAATCATAGAAATAGCTGTTATAGATGAGCGAGGTATTTGAAAATAATTTTTCGTTGACAATATGGTTCCAGCGCAAAGTGCCAGTCGCATTTCCCCAGTTCATTCCGAAGTTATCAACGAAGGCAAATGCGTCTCTTCCAAAGTAACCAGATACATACATTTTATCTTTTTCCCCCAGACTGTAATTCGCCTTCAAATTCAAGTCGTAGAAATATAAAGTCGAATTATTAATGGTCGAATCACTGCTTAAGCCGAAGAATAGATCGGCATAGGATCTGCGACCTGAGATGATGAATGAACTTTTGTCCTCAACGATAGGTCCTTCAACGGTCAGTCGGGAAGCAATCAAGCCCACCCCCCCTGACATATTATATTCTTTGGCGTTTCCTTCTTTCATTCGGATGTCCATTACGGAAGCGGTACGTCCCCCATATTCTGCAGACATTCCTCCCTTATAAATCGAGGCACTCTTCAAGGCATCTCCGTTAAAGACGGAAAAGACCCCCAGCATATGGGACGGACTATAAACGGGTGCTTCATCCAGGAGTACGAGGTTTTGATCAAGTCCACCCCCGCGTACGTAAAACCCGGCATTTCCTTCCCCAGCGGTTTTAATTCCAGGACTCAATTGTGCAACGCGAATAATATCTGGTTCCCCACCGAAGGTGGGTACTTCATGTAAAGTCCGCATGTCAATCTCAACTTTACTTCCGTCAATACTTGTGAGATTATCCTCTTCATTCTTGCTCGAAATGATCACTTCGTCGAGGGTTTGCGTGTACACTTCCAACGCTAGATGTAGCGTAGTGTCTGCCTCCAGCGATATGGGTTGTTCCAGTGTTTTGAATCCTAAAGAACTAATGAGAAGGGTATAGCTACCCCTTTCTAAGGTTATAGAATAAAATCCGTAGGCATTTGAAGTTGTCCCAACACCGGTGAGTTCTTTAACTCTCACTGTAACGTAAGGAGCTTCTTCCCCATTTGATCGGTCTTTAATTGTACCACTAATTGTATGTTCTTGTGCATAAGCAGTCCCTATAGAAAGGAACAGTATTATCGATGAGACTAAGAGTTTTTTCACCATGAGCGTATCTTCTCCATTTATGATAATTGTTAATGGAGGACAATTAACCAGATAGTCTCTTCTCAAATGGCTCTGGGATCAAGGATTTCAATCAACTACCTCATTATTTCAACGAATAACCAGATTGTCTCTTCTACTATGATTCCAGGAACCAGGCGTTTCAATGATTTGCCTTCAACAAAAAGTGGAATGGTTATATCTAGGAGGTAAGGAGGCTGCACCTTACCAGAGGGCAAGGTGGTTCTGTTGCAAAGATTCTCCTTTGTACCTTATTTGATATTTCACAACAGAAGATTTAGCGCTCATGAGTGATTTTAAATATCGTCATTTTCAGGGAGAAATCATCCTGCAATGTGTTCGGTGGTATTGCAAATATGGAATCAGCTATAGAGATCTGGAGGAGATGATGGAAGAGCGTGGTGTGGATGTTGATCATACAACCCTTTATAGATGGGTTCAGCGATATGCACCAGAGATAGAGAAACGCATGAGTTGGTACAAGAAGTTTTCAAGAGGCAACTCTTGGCGAGTGGATGAGACCTATATCAAGGTCAAGGGAAAGTGGAAGTATTTGTACAGAGCTGTTGATAAAGAAGGCCGAAGGATTGATTTTTATCTCTCACATACCCGCAATACAGCTGCTGCAAAGCGATTTTTGCAGAAATCCCTTCGTGGTTTGAAAGCCTGGGAGTAACCCTATGTAATCAACACAGATCGGAATCCAACTTATGGGAAAGCCATTGAACAATTGAAAGAAGAAGGGAGATGTCAAGAGGATCTCGAACATCGCCAGGTTAAATATTTGAACAATATAGTGGAATCAGATCATGGCAAACTTAAGCGATTGATCAAGCCGACATTGGGATTCAAATCCATGAAAACGGCCTATGCGACCATCAAAGGATTTGAAGTCATGCGCATGTTCAAGAAGGGTCAATTTCGTCTGTTCATGTATATGAATCCGACACCTCTCATGGGAGAAATCCGTCTTATCCATAGACAATTCAATTTGTATTGATTCGGAAGGAGAGGATTCCGCCTATTTTTTGATCCTTCATGAACTTTGCAACAGGGCCATTTTCGCTATATTCACAAACGCGCTGCCGCTTCGCGGCTTCGTTCAACAATGTGGATGACGTCCATACTCCTGTCGATCGTACGGCGCATCCACTCACCGTTCTACGCAATAGACTAAACACCCCCATTCTCAATAATCCCTCGACCCAAACTTATTTATAGTAAAAGCCCTCTTTTCTTAATTTCAATTAGTTCTTTTTTTAAATTTCCTTTCCAAGGTTCTCCATGTCCTGGTAACATTAAGACATCTTCAATTCGAGAAAAAGCATCAATTGTCTTCATAGCAAGATCAGGATCATCTCCTGGTTTTAAAACATGAGGAAGGTTTTTTCTAAGAGTAATTGGTGAAGATGTACAAATAGCATCACCTGAAAATAAAACACCCCATTCTTCAAAGTAAAATGCACAATGATCAATGGAATGCCCTGGAGTGTAAATTACTTCGGGTGATCCAGGAAATTCAAGCTTTTGCTTATCCTTGAAAGTTTGCACCTCTCCAATGGGTTTAGCCGAAAATGCTTTATATTTTACTGCTTGAACAATAAAAGTAAACAGAAATCTTGGACGCCATAGATTAGCCATTATCTCTGAGGGAATCTCAAAATGGTCAAAAGGTGCTGATTTTGCACCCAAATCATGAATATAAACTTCGGCGGTAGTTCGCTGTCTGGCAATTTCTGCGAAGCCTGTATGATCAATATGTGCATGAGTAAGAAGTACAGCACTCACTTCATTGATATTCCTTTTTATTTTCCTCATTGCATCAAGAAACTGTTTCCAGAATCCAGCAAATCCAGTATCAATTAGGAATACTTCAGAGGGGCTTTCTATTAAATACCACTTGACTACAATATTGCCCAGTTGATAAATCTTAATTCCTTTTGTTAAGTCTTCAAATACTATTGTCATGATAATTTTTTTACAAATATACACAATTAGTGATAATCACAATAAGTGACTAATTAAATTTGTAATTTGAGAAAAAATAAATTTGGAATTACCTGAGAAATTACTGACAACTACAAGCTTTCTTCTTTCAAAATGTGCTGTTCTAATAACAAATGAATTAGATAGCAAAATGGAGCATTTGGGAATTCGATCGAAACACTTTGCTATCTTATTGCTGTTACAGGAAAAGAAAGATGTCAACCAACGTGAAATAGGAAATATCCTTTTTATAGACCGTAACACCATGGTACTACTAGTGGACACCTTGGAAGAGTTGAATTATGTCAAAAGGGAGAAAAGCAAAACAGACAGAAGGGCATATCACATATTATTGACTGAGAAAGGAAGAGAGATCTTGCCTCAAGCAACAAAGATAATGGAGGAAGTGGAGGATCATTTTCTAGGGATGATAGATCCAGAAGAGAAAAAGAAACTGAATAATTATTTAATTAATATTATTTCTTTATAAGACTTTTGGCTTGAGTTTGACCCTGCTCATTTGATGGGGCATTTTTTAGATTAATGGAGCGATCATAGGAATATATGATCCAATTATTTTTCCAGAATAGACAAAAGCAGAAAAAGGTTAAACACCCTAAAATTGATAACTGTGTAGAACAAAGGCTAAAATGTCAATAGCCTCCATTCGTCGGTTACTGCACTTAGCCGGGACGTTATATCGCATAAATCAAAAAGTTCCTTTTCCCATCAATGGTTTCCTTAGGTCTAAAAAAATGGTATATTGAAGAAGGATGAAAGTTTCCAAAAACATACCACAACAACGGCTTGATAAAACCCGTTTGGCAAAATATAAAAAAGGCGAAGAACCCAATGATGTCTTATATTGGCTGAGCCGCCCTGCGATTGAGCGTATTTTGACCCTTGAGCGCATACGGCTTGAATACAATCTGTGGAAATATGGTGCTCAATCAGGATTTCAGAGAGTTTATCGAGTTGTTAAACGCCAAAGGGGTTAAATACCTGGTCATCGGTGGGTATGCTGTAGCATTTCATGGCCACCCTCGCTATACCAAAGATATTGATTTTTGGATCTGGCTCAATGAGCAGAATGCTGAGCGTATGATTGAGGTGCTGAACGATTTTGGCTTTGCCTCTCTTGGAATCCTGAAAGATGATTTTCTCGACAAAGATATGGTAATTCAATTGGGCTATCCTCCTAACCGGATTGATTTATTAACCGATTTAGATGCGGTAGACTTTGAAACTTGTTATTCTACTCGTGAAGAAGTGGAATTGGATGGACTTATGGTGAGTTTCCTTGACCTGGAAAACCTCATCCTTACAAAACGGGCGGCAGGACGATTACAGGATTTAGCGGATATTGAAAAATTGGAAGGGGACTGAAAAAATGATGCGATATAACACAAGCTATCCTCAATGCTCCTTCATCAGTCGCACTAGAGGATAGCCAAACGTTATGTGCCACAATAGAAATATGCAAGTAATTCAATTTCCATATAGCTGTAATGAATTTTTCAAAGATGCAGACTATCTATCACATGATAATTATATAGTTATTAATGATAGGGATGAGGTTTTTTGGAATGGAAGCCTTTTGAAAATTAAGGGAGAATGTTCTTTTGATTTTCCAAAAGTTAAAATAATTCCAGGTAATAAATTTTTGCTAGTTGATAGCGAAAGAAGTCTTGGAAAAACTAAAAATAAGGGTAACGCTTGGATAATTAACAATTATGGAGAGATCGAAAAAACATTTTACTTGGGAGGTGTTCAGAATTTATTAGTTACTTCAACTAGAATCTTAGCTTCATATTCAGAATGTGAACTTGATACAAGTAGAATTTTTCATGAAAATACTCCACAAAAAAGCTTTAGTTCCCAATCATTAGTAGCGTTTAATAACTCAGGGGAAATTTTATTTGAATACTACCGAGATACTAAAGACGATGATTTAATCTTTTTTATGGAAAACTATGCATTTTTATATAAAGATGAAGAATCTGTATATTTTATGCCTTATCTCTTTAGCTCAAATCCCCAATTACCAATAGTTGAATTGGATGTAAATGATTATTCTACTCAAATAATTTTTTATTTAAGTGAGGTAGAAGGATTATTGGATGATTTATCCTTGCCGATTGCCTTTTCAAAGAAAGGGAAAGATTGGTTTTTTATTACTCCAGACAGAAAAAAAATGTCTCATTCTACAGTGTATAAAATCTCAGAAACTAGAGTAGTTGAAATCGTTGGGGAATGTGCTATGTCTTTTCAGTCTAAAGGATTACCAGGAGGGAAATTTTTACTACCAACTACATATGAAAAAGGTAAACCTGCTAAATGTCAATTACTTGAATTATAAAAAGGCACATAACATCAAAGCGCATAGTGCCAGTGGCGGCGTGGCGCGCCACGGCACTATTGGCATTGTTGAACGAATGCCAAGCAGTGGATGTCATGCTATGGAGTTAAAAGGGATGGTTGGTTTTGCTTGAGGGGTTTGAGCTTCGG
>JBCCGK010000098.1:0-43946 GCA_039029315.1 Bacteroidota bacterium
TGTCCCATTTGTTTCCTAGCATGTGGGGTCGTTTCTCTTTTTGAGGAGAAACGGGGCAGTGCGGAAGAGGTTTTGAAACAAGGCAATCTCTTTGATTGGGAAATCTGACGTACACCCGACTTCCTCCAAACAGGTCTTTGTTTAACAGAAATGGTGTTGTTTGCTATTTTTTTTTGTTTGATGGTCAAAGATCCCCCTTCCAGAGAGGAGAGTCTCCCATATTAGGGATTTTGATTCTCTTTTCTCTCCAGCCTCATTGACTTTTTTTGAAAATCTTGTACCTTAAGCGTTGAATCAAAAACCCATCTTGATTTCGCTTTTCAAGCTCTCAAATCAGGATTCTGGCGTTTTGACAAGGCATATTTCGATTTTACCTATGCGATAATTTTATCGGAATCCTGAAGTTCGGGATTTCGACGAAATGAATGTCCTCAGCATTCACCAAATTCAGGAGCAATCAAAACGGATTCCCGTGAATGCCTGAATTAGGTCTCCTTTGTCGAATAGAATGTTCAACTCCAGCCTCTCATCTGATATGTGAAGAAGGGAGGAGGGACATTTGGCATTCATTTACGACCAAAATCAGTAATAGTCCTTTTGAACAAAGATTCTTTTCCACCTACTTCGGCATTTTTGGAATATTAACTCAAACTCATGAAACCCATTACGTCTCTCCTATTCATTCTTTTTTCAGCAACAGTGTCAGCCCAAACCTTCGTAGAAGTATTTCCAACTCCTCCTTTTGAAGGCCTCAAACATAGTTCTGTGGCATTTTCGGATGTGGACGGCGATGGAGACCAGGATGTACTGACGACGGGTATTACACAATCATTCACACTCATTGCAGAGCTGTATACCAATGAGGGCTTAGGAAACTACACACAAACAGAACATCCTCCTTTTCAGCCTGTATGGGATGGCTCTATCGCCTTTGCGGATATAGATGGCGATGGAGATGAAGATGTCCTGATTACCGGGCATGATGGTTTTTTCGACATAAGCTCAATCCTTTACACCAACGATGGTCTAGGCAACTTCACAGAAGCACAAGGCACTCCCTTTGATGGTGTGCGTTCAAGTTCTGTCGCTTTCTCAGATATTGACGGGGATGGAGATCAGGATCTGCTCATTACTGGGGAAAATCATTCATTCGATCCTATTGCCAAGCTGTACACAAATGACGGATCAGGGAACTTCACAGAAGTTCAGGGGACACCATTCGAAGGAGTTAAGAACAGTTCCATTGCCTTTTCGGATATAGATGGGGATGGCGACGAGGACGTCTTGATTACAGGAGAGGAGAGTGAATTTAATTTTATCTCAAGCCTGTATACCAACGATGGCTCAGGGAGTTTTACTCTTGTGGCAGGAACTCCTTTTGAAGGAGTCAGTATTGGCTCAGTGGCTTTCTCAGATCTAGATGGTGATGATGACAAGGATCTTCTCATCCTGGGGCAGAATGTGCTCGCAAATCCATCTGCAAAGCTATTCAGGAACGACGGATCAGGGAATTTCACAGAGGTTCAGGGAACATCCTTTGAAGGGGGGGGGTATTCCAAAATCGAATTGGCAGATGTGGATCAGGATGGGGACCAGGATGTTCTGATTGCTCTAATTAAGTCTTTTTCAGACCCCATGATTAAGCTCTATGCCAATGATGGCTCAGGGATTTTTACTGAAGTGATAGGAACCTCCTTTCCCGGAATTCGGAATGGTTCAACTCCCTTCTTGGATATTGATAATGATGGCGATCAGGATCTTCTGATTATTGGGGAAGATTCTTCCTTTACAAATATTGCCAAGCTGTACACCAATGACGGATCAGGAAACTTCGCTGAGGTATTCGGGGCACCTTTTGAGGGCATATGGAAAGGTTCTTTCGCCTTTGCGGATATAGATGGGGATACTGATCAGGATGTATTGATCACAGGAAGAACGAATGCCCTCGAAAGCTTTGCCAAGCTCTACACCAATGATGGGGTAGGAAATTTTATAGAAGTGGAGAATCAGCCCATTGAAGGGGTATGGACAAGTTCTATTGCCTTTGCAGATGTAAATGGGGACGATAATCTGGATCTCCTCATTGCTGGAGAAGTCCTTCCATTCGATTATCAAACCATCCTGTACCTCAATGATGGGATGGGGAATTACAGCAAAGTACAGGGAACTCCTTTCGATGGAGTCTTTGGGGGGTCGGTAGCATTTTCGGATATTGATGGCGATGACGACCAAGATGTTCTGATTACTGGTTCGGTTGATGCCTCCAATAGCAATGGGATTGCCAAACTCTACACAAATGATGGCTCAGGAAACTTCAGTCTGGTCCAAGGGACACCTTTTATTGGAGTTGTAGCAAGTTCGGTTGCCTTTGCAGATGTGGATGGCGATCAGGATGATGATGTATTGATTGCAGGAAAAGGAACTCCCGGATCCAATCTTTACAAGAATGATGGTTCTGGGAACTTCTCCCTGGTACAAGGCACTTCTTTTGCCCAGGCCTGGGAGGGCGCAGTCGCCTTTTCGGATATCGACGGTGATGGCGACCAGGATCTCCTCTCTACTGGAAGGGGATTTTCCGAGCTTTACCTCAACGACGGTTCCGGGAATTTCTCCCAGGTACAGGGAACACCTTTTGAAGGGATTAAAAAAAGTTCGATTGCCTTTGCAGATGTGGACGGTGATGAGGATCAAGATGTCCTCATTTCTGGAGAAACGACCTCCTCAAGCTTCATTTCGAAACTCTTTACCAACAATGGATCAGGGAACTTTACCGAAGCACAAAACCTCCCTTTTGAAGCAGTTGAATATGGCTCCGTCGCCTTCTCAGATATTGACGGGGATGCAGATATGGATGTGCTCATAGCTGGAAATAATGGTTCTTCCTATATTACAAAACTCTACCTTAACAATGACTTTGTTTCTGCACAGGATTTCTTTGTTGAAGGTCAGCCAGGCTTCGTACTTTTTCCCAATCCTACGGAATCATATACCATTAACCTTAGATATATTTCTGATGACATCGGTTCAGTAGAGATCACTGTTTTTGACCTGAGAGGAAGACAACTCTTTCGCCAACAGGAAGGAATTAGCGTAGGTGAACAAATTTTTTCCTTTGACTTGTCTGTCCTCTCAAAAGGCACCTATTTCTTCCAGCTAACCACCCAAGAACAAAGATTAATCAAAAAATTCATCCTTCGATAAAACTGTCAATGAATGTTTCTTACATAAAAATCAACTCGTAAGGGTTCTCTCTGAGGATTCGCCTTTCCTTTGTCAACGAATCCTCAGAGGACTTTGCATGGAGAGTCTTTCTTTGTAGAAAAAACAGAGTTGGAGGCCAACGATCCCAATTCATCTCAGGGAGGCAAGAATCACACCTAATGTAAAAATTGTCGCCTCCCTCCCTCCATTTTTCCTATCTTTGATACCGAACAATCTCACATTCTTTCGGTTTTTCAATATATGAAAGTCGCCTTTGCTTCCCTTATTTTTCTACTCCTTAGCCTCTACGCCCATGGTGATTCCTATGTTTGCGACCCGGAAATCAGCCTCCAGGAGCAAATCGATCAGGCAGATATCATCTTTTCAGGAACCTGTATTTTTGTCAATACCAATTGGGTAGCTGGCGGTCACAAATTTGTATTCAAAGTCGACCAAAGCTGGAAGAGGCGAATCGACAGTCTCTATATTGTGAATAGCAAGCATGAAACAAATGCGGGCTTTGCATTTGAAAAAGATCAGGCGTATCTGGTGTATGTAGACAAAGGCTTCACACCCAAAACCAATATTTGTATGGGAAACAAATTGTTGGAACAAGCAGAAGAGGACTTGCAACTACTCGGCCCTGGCAGGCCTCCCGGCAAATCCAGCATGATTGGCCCGATGATGATTGGGGTGAGCCTTCTCGCGCTATTCTCATTTGTCTTTCTGGGAGTTGTCGTATTGAGAAAACAGAAAAAGCCTTCCTGATGTTTCTTTTTCCTCTTCTCCCCTGTTACCTTTAACTTCCAACTCGGTCTTTTTACCTCAAAACACCTCTATGTCCGATCCAGCTGCTTCTGTAAAAATCGAAGAAGGGTGGAAACAAGCCCTCAGCAACGAATGGGGAAAAGCCTATTTCCAACAACTCAAGGCCTTTTTGCTTAGTGAAAAACAAACCGGTCAAACGATCTACCCACCTGGAAGTATGATCTTCAATGCCTTCAATACTACTCCTTTTGACCAGGTGAAAGCCGTCATCATCGGACAAGATCCATATCATGGTCCAGGTCAGGCACATGGGTTATGCTTCTCTGTTCCTCACGGGATTCGTACCCCCCCCTCCCTCAAACGAATCTATAAAGAGTTGGCTGATGATGTGAGAATCAGCATCCCCGCTCACGGGAATCTCGAAAAATGGGCCCAACAGGGTATCCTTATGCTCAACTCTATGCTGACTGTTCGGGCAGGGCAGGCAGCCTCCCATCAGAAAAAAGGATGGGAACAGTTCACCACAGCAGCTATTCAAGCACTGAATCAGCAGAAAGAAGGAATTGTGTTTTTGTTGTGGGGACGGTATGCGCAGGAAAAAGGAGCCATCATTGACCCCAATCGTCATCATGTACTGAAAGCAGCTCATCCCTCCCCTCTTGCTCGGCATGGGTTTCTTGGGTGTAAGCACTTTTCACAAACCAATGCCTTCCTCCAGCAACAAGGCAAAGATCCTATTGATTGGCAGGTATAATGCCAAGACCCCTGTTGGTAACAGGGGCCCGCGGATCACGTGATTAAGCAATCACGGTGTCCAGTCAGGAAGCATACCGCATCGCAGGTTCGCCGACCTTCTCTGCATAATGCCGACACAAAGCCAAGGTGTCATAGTCGATGCCAAGTACTTCATGTGCAGGCTTGAGGCGACGATCATCCACCGATCGAAAATACTCCGCACCTTTGTAGAGGATCTTGGGATCTAACTGTTGTTCAATCCAGGGATTCAGATCCAGTTTTCCTGCTTCATGAAGGGTAAATAAATACTTTCTCACGGTGGTCGTTTGCAACTTCCTTCTCTCAGCAATTTCCTCCAGACTAAACCCTGATTCGTACAAATCCTTCACCTTTCGGTGACTGGGAGAGTTAGCCTTGGAATGAATGCCACTCACAGCATCTTCTTCTTTTTTCTCTACGATCTGATTGATCGCGGTCAGCAAGAGAAGCTTGACGGCTTGCTCCAATTGACTAATTCCGGGAAGGGCATTCAGGCTCTGCTCATCTTGAGGAAGTTGATGGATCATGCAGGCAATGGTATAGTTGGTGAATAGTTCATAGGCCTGTTTGCCCAATCGATCTGCCGCTTCCTTGCGAATGGATCGTACCGCGAGCAGAAGTTCAAATCCCCACCATCCTGTAAAGATTTCCTTCCGCATGACGATCATGTTCTGGGGATTATCCAGCCATTGCGTCCCGCTATCTGTTATCTTCAATGTTCCGTATTGCGGGTCTGTAACTTCCAGCAATTGTTCTTCTGTCAGATAGTATATGATGTCTTCCAGTCGGAAGCGTGAGTGTGCATCCAGTGCCCCAAAGGTTTCCAGATCCTTATGAGAAACTTTTCTCAAATCAAATCGATTGTCTCCAATCAGGATTCGGGAGATATAAGCAGCAGAGTAAGGTCTGTCCAACAGCAATACTGTTTTGAGAATTTGCATGCTTTCATGCTGGAGATTAATATCTGTTGGGAAGGATTTTTGAGTTTCTGTAGTCATCGTTCAAGAAAAATTAACAGTGAATAATGGGTAAATCGGAAAAATGAATAATGGGTGTCAAGAGGCTGCTTTCAATTCTTCCTGACTAAAGGAAAGCTTTGACACATATAATCGACAAAGACGAAGGGTATCATAATCCAGTCCCAGTGCCTCATAGGCATCTTTCAACCGAATATTCTCAGCTTTGAGAAAGAAGTTGCTCCCTTTTTGCAGAACCTCTTTTTCTACTGTGGTTTCGATCCAGTGTCGCAGATCAATTTCACCTGCCCGATGGAGATCCAACAATGTTGTGCGGACCGATTGTGGCTTGATCATTCGTTTGCGGGCAATCGCAGCTTCACTCAATCCCACTTCAAATAAGCTCTTCACTTGTTGATAGCTGGGACGACGGACCTTCTTCAACAGGCGAATTTGATCATCTTGTTTCTTTCGTTCCAGCACCTCTTGAACTACCTTCAAAATTGCAGGACCATACCTATTGGCTTTGTATTCCCCAAATCCAGGCACCAATCTCAGGCTGTTCACATCTGTAGGTTTTTCCCGGATGATGGAATCCAAAGAATAGTCTGTGAAGATCCGAAAGCTTGCAATGCTCTGCTCCTGACTCAAGTTCCTGCGGACCTTTCGCAACTCTGTCAGGAGGAGGTAGTCATAAGTGCTCCTGCGAAGGTCTCTCTTGCGAACGCGGAGTTCCTTGGGAGCATCAAGAAATGTGATGCCTTTTTCAGTTGTAGACAACCGACCATAGACACTGTCTTGAACCTGTAGGTAGTGTTGTTGTACCAAAAAATGAATGACGTTTCGGAGATAGTCTCCTGATCGATCTGCCAGACTGTCGAAGGTCTCATATTCTGCATGACACAATTGTTTCAAAAATTGCTTTTTCCCTCTCAAGATGTTGATCAGATAGTTGGCAGCATAGGATTCTTCGAGCAACAGGATGGTTTTGAGGATTTCCTGTGTTTCTTCAGTGATCGATACGTGTGTTGTCTTGATTGCTTCCATGTTTTTGTTCTTAGTAGTATTTGTAAACAGTTGTCGATGACAAATATCTAGCTGTAGAGAACAAGCTCTATGGAAATAAGAGGAAGTCCTTCTGATTCGATCGCTTCCCTATATATAGGGAGGTTTTTGAACAAAAATTCACACAAAAAACTATAAATCAATCGATTGAGAAATGGAATAATATCTCAATACAGTAACTCATTTCGCTAAAAAAAATCTGAAACATGATCTCTTTTTACCGTTTTCGGAGTACAAAGGCCCGTTCAGCAGAAAAACGCCTACGCTTATATAGTAGAGCTTCCCTTTATCACTGAGAACAAATTATTTTGCCATCAACATAGCTGTCTCAAATTTTTTTCCAATGAATTACCTTCTCCTCTTGACCATACTTCTCCTGACACTTGATCCGGTTGTCCTACGGAGTCAGGACCTGAAGTTATCTCCTCCCCAATTTGATACGCCAAGGGCTGTTCATCAACAATCTGTAAGGCCCATATTAGCAGAATTACATTTTGAGGTGAGGCGAATTAGCTTGCAATCCATCAATGGTTCAGAGACTTATTTTGATCAGAATTCCCGGACCTATTCGCAACGATCCAAGTCTTACCAGACAAGCATCCGCTATCGAGTTATCTGGTATTTAGATGGTGAAAAACCCAAAGTCCTCAATAGAAAAAACAGAAAAGTCGTCAGAGAATTTTTGCAAGACCGTCCAGAATCCCTGGCTGCGTTCAATCGGTTTGTTCGATTTCACAGTCGAAGCGACTTATTGATGGGGGGAGTGTTTGGCGGGGTGGGCCTTGCCATTCTGGGAAGAAGAAGTAGCCCGTCGGATCTTCCTTTCTGGCAGGCGAATGGAGCGATTGTGGTCGGTGGACTCATCGCCGTTGGAGGATTGGTCGGTGGAGGACGTAAATGGCACAGGATCCGCAAACGACTTGAGGAAACAGCACGCCTCTACAATCAAGGGAGATAAGTAAGTATTAGGACAAATTTATTTGTGAGGGATATAGTGGGCATAGGGGAAAAAGGGAGAAATCTTACCAATCAAACCATTATATCCCCTAATTCCCTTATACCCAAAATCAACCCTAATATTGTCTATATACTTAATAGGACACAATTAAATTGTAGGATCTTGTTCCTCCCCCAACCCCTCCAAAGAGAGAGATCTGCGATTGCAGGCTTGTGGACTGATGTCTCCCGCCGGCGGGAGAGCGAGAGGGTGGAGCATAATTGTCAATTGTAAATTTGGTCAAACACGTAAGTCTATTTTTACTGAGGAACTTTCTTCCCATTCACAACAATTCCCGACCGATCCTTCGATCAGTCGGGAATATCGGGTAAAGCGTCTATGAAGACCGATTACTCGTTCAAATTCCAGTCATATTCGCGGAATGAGAGCGCCTTTCCTTTTTTGAAAGGTGTTTTGGCATAGGAATTCAGGTAATCCACCACTGTTCCTTCCTTGATAAAATCTTCCTTGTACCAGTTGAACAGCTGGGAGACTTCAGATTTGTCAATGGAATTATGTTTGGGGTTGTTGACAAATTTTTTGGTCTGGGACTCCAGTTGTTGATTCAGTTTGCTGGCAGAATATGCCTGATTGAGCAATTCAGGACAAGATTGAGAGGCACAGTTGACAGCAAAGTGAATACGAGGATCTTTGAACTGTGGACGAAGAATTTCGTGTTCAATTTGATTGAGGGTATAGGTTTTGGATCCGACCTTTACAAAAGCCTTGTCCCAGGGTTTCTCAATATCCATGATGCTTTTTAGCGGATAATGCTCAACAATGAGGGCAACTGTAGCCGCGTTATACAAGTTAATCCAATAAGCCATTTGCTCCTCACGGCTCCAACTGGCTTGGGGAGAATGCTGACTCAGTTGTTGTAGATATACATCAAGTCGACCTTTAGATTGTTTGAATCCTTTATAATTCACAACCCCATCCGCAGATACATAGAGTTGGACGAGTGTATTCCAGATATCGTGAGAGACTGTGGGCCCTTCTGGAGCAACGGTTGCAGCTAATGAAGGATCAGATGCGTCTCTAGCATGCACATGCCATTGAGACAACATAAGGAAAAGAATACTAGCGGTAAAAAAAATGAAAGGGTTACGCATGATATTTCTGAATGATTTTTTATTGTAACGACAAAATACCAATTTCATTTTTTCGCGTCTGTCGCAGACATGACAGGCATGCCGTTCTTCGCTTCAATTCTTATTATGTTAGCTATTTCAACACCAAACCCTTAATATTCAAAACCTCATGAAAGAACTTTTTCGCATCGCAGGAGTGATCGCCCTTATGGTTCTCGGCGGCCAGCTTTCTGCCCAAATATGTACCCCAGATACTGCTTCTTTTCCCAACTCAGGGATCTATCCCCTCTCACTTGATCAAGCCTGCGTAGGACAAGTATACGAGCAGGTACTTACCATCAATGTTCCGGTTGATACTATGATTTCAGGCTTTCCTCTTTCTATCCCTGTTGATTGGGTACGCCTGGATTCGGTATTGGGGCTGCCTCCTGGCTTTACAGTAAGTTGTGTGCCGGACAGCTGCTCATTTGCAGGTGGCACCTCCGGTTGTGTCGTTATCTCAGGTGTACCAACGGCTGTTGATACTTTCTTCCTGGATCTTGCTGTTACAGGACAAGGAACCTTTGGTGGTCCCATTGTCTTATCAGATACCTTCTTTAATTATTATGCCATTGTGGTGAATCCTTCTCCCGATATCATGCTTGTAAGCCAAACGGATGAAAGTTGTGGCGGCGCAGAAGATGGAAGCTTGTCAGTCGATGGCGCTGGTGGCGTTGGGCCTCTCGAATACAGCATAGATGCTGGAGCAAGTTGGCAATCAGATTCCGTATTCGCTGGCCTCACAATGGGGAATTATGAAATCCTCGTCAGAGATAGTCTGGGATGTACAGGTGCTGTCAATGCAGTCGTTGGAGCTATGATGGACCCCATTGCGATTGACACTGCTATCGTTGAGCAAATTACTTGCTTTGGTGAGAATAATGGTGTGATCAGCTTGACGGTTGATGGTGGAAATGAAAACTTCAGTTTTAGCTGGAATACCATGGCCGGGGATACTACGCCTGCAATCGACAGTCTTGGTCCTGGCGGATATCTCGTAACTGTCACGGACAGTAATGGGTGTCAAAAAGTAGAAGATTTTGTAATTGAGGAACCCGATTCGCTTGGGATCACCCTATCCGCCTCCAATGACAATGGCGTTGCCAATGGTACAGCCAGTGTCACAGCTTCTGGTGGAACACCAAGCTATGATTATATGTGGAGTACAGGAGATACCACAGAATCCATTGCTGGTTTGGCATCGGGGTGGTATACAGTTACTGTCACAGATGAATTGGGATGTAGTGTAACAGATAGTGTAGAGGTATTACTGGCAGTAAGTATTGGAGACAATCTCTTCAGTCATTTTGACCTCTATCCCAATCCCAACAATGGCGCCTTCACCCTGTCTCTCGAACTATCAGAAGCAGAAGTGATGCATCTTCAGCTCATGGATATGAAAGGTCAACTTCTCTGGCAGGACAACACCGCTCGCGTGCAGCACTATAAGTCCCAGATTCATATTGAAGGCTCAGCTGCTGGTATCTATCTGCTACAAATCAGAACCAAGACGGGCATGGCCAGCAAAAAAGTAGTCGTCCACTGATTGATGCTATAGCCAATCGCTTAACAACTGATAGACATCAAGTGTCTATTTGAATGAATAAAATTCGCTGAGGAGCTTTTTGCCAGAATGTATCGGGAGTTCATTCCTGTTCGGCAAAAGGTTCCTCACTTTCTCTTCCTATGTAATCGGGGAATCAGCCAGCCAATTCCCGCCCCAACCAAATAGCCGACGATGACATCAGTCGCAAAGTGCTTACCGGAGCGCACCCGCATCCACCCCACTACGGCAGGAACACTGGCAGCCGCAGCCCACACAAGTGGCCTCGCTGAGGACCGTGGAAAATACTGATCATATACGCTGGCTGTGTACCAGCACATCGTGGCTGCCATGGAGGTATGACCTGAGAAGAAAGAAAAACGCGAACTTGGCTTCATCTGTATGGCCAACAACTCCGGATCATTGGTAGAGATGTATGTCAGAGGCCTGTTTCTAAGCACTGCCAATTTTGTGGTCTGAGTCAGGGCAAATGTAGAAAAATAGGTTTCGGCCCCCATCAGCAATTGTACACCAATATCAGAACGGATTCGTCGGGAAAAAATAAATAAACCTGGACTGAGCATACCACCAATAAGTAATACATCACTCGCCTTCGCAATCCCTGGCCGCCATGTATTCGTAGCGGACCGATCAAATCCAGGGATATCAGTTGGGCTCAAAGAAGCCAATTGCGAAGAAGTCAGGGGGTCGACCTGGAGAGAAAGCAGATAAGAAGTGGTTGCTAAGGTCAAGGCACTTGCTCCCAAACTGATATCCAGGCTCCGATGTATCTGGTAGGGAGACTCTTCCTGCGCCTGTATTTGGAACAGAGATCCTATCCACAGGACCAAAAACAACCATCCCCGACAGTGTCGGGGATGTGATCCATAGCGAAAGCATGGATTAAGTTCGCGAGTAGTACATATCATTATATCATTTTTCGTAGAAATCGTAGGAAAAGACCTGAAGGATTCCCTGGCTCTCCTTCGGGGTCGCAAAGACTTTTCTCTGCATTTCTGTCAACATCCCTTTGTCGTTGTATTCATAACTCACTGTACCCTTGTCCTGATCATCCTCTTTCCAGACTACTTTGGTTGGATGACCAGCCGGGTTGTAGGTGTAGATATACTCGTGTTTGTGGGTATCCTTGGTCGTAATTTTTGTGATGTTGTCTTTGACATCATATTCATAAGATACCTCTTTGATCAAATCCCCATTCTTGTTGGCGAATGCTTCTTTGGTCACACGTTTTTTGTCATCGTAGGTAAACGTATGGACTCTTGTCAGGATATTGTTTTCACGACAGAGGATCTGGGTCAGCAAACTATCTTTGCTATATACGTATTGCCGTGTATCCAGCAACATCTTTTCATCATTATTCAGCATTTCGTAGGATTTGACCTGAAACACTGTTTTGTTCCGGGTGAATCGGTAACCGGAGCGGTAGGTTTTGTTCCACACCTTATCCACGACCTTTTGCCATCGCAAGACGCCCCGATCAGAATACAGAAAATCATGAATCCTGCTGGTGTCATCATACTGCGTTTCGACCATCTGGATCAGGTGTCCATTGGCGTCGTATTCATAAAAAGCACCTGAAGCAACCTTTCCTTTGGGTTGTTCCTGGTTCCTAAATGTCTGGATCTTAATGCTTTTTATGTGATACTTCAACAGGAATTCCTGATCGAAATCCGGCTCATCCCATTGGAATTGGGTTTGAAAAAATGATGGTTGAGCAAAGCAGAAGATACAAGAAGCGAAAAAGAGAAAGGTAAAAAAATGCTTCATAAGAGGACAAGGCTTTGATAACGGCAACATATGCTAACTGTGCCTCACACTTTACAGGAAATGGTAAATTCAAGAACCGCGAGTTGTGCCTATCTCTTCAAAGGAAACCTTTGATAATCAAACGACTATCACGAGTGGGGACAACACACATCTTATTCACAAGAAACACTGTATGATTAAGATGAAAATGTACTCAATACGTCACCTTCTTGCTTTGAATTACAGAATTCCTGCAGAGAATATCAAATCTTACCTCCTTTTTTCCACAAAAAATGCCAACAATATACATTTTCTCCCTGTGTGGCTATTTTTTTTAGAAAAAATGCCAACAAAAGGAGAATCTACTCTCTCCCATAGTAATGATTATAGTCTCTCATGATGCTTTCCAGGAATTCCTGATCTTTCATTTGGGTTGAAATCCCCGTTACTGACTGAACTTTATCGGCCAATTTTCGGATTAGTTTAGGATTCTGACTTCGAATCCCGACATCCAGCACTTCCTTCAAGATCGAAACATCTCTGTCCTTGAGTAGGGTGATTTCAGGAAATTTCAACTGATAGTCATCCTGGGTCTCCACGAATATGGTATCCATGAAAGAAGTAACCAATTTCAGTTTAATCACTGTTGTTCCAGCAGCCAAATCGCCAAGTCGCTGACCTTTTTTGTTGAAAGTCATCACCAGTATCCCAATCAGGCCCGGAAAGGCAATAATCCCACTGAGCCAGATATCGACCAATCTCAAAGCCCATCGAATCAAGTATTGCGAAATCGAAGGTGCCACCCCATCCATTCGGATCGACCTGATGTTTAATAGTTTTTTGCCGAGGGTCTGGCCATCAAACAAAATCTCACACCAAACCGAATAAAACATCACGGGCAACAACACCAGAATCCCAATCGTCTGAAGATGATAATGCTCCTCATCACCTGAAGTGGCCTTCTCCAAAAAACTATTTGCGACATATTCATTCAGCAGCAAAAACCATATCCCAAAGTACACCAGCCACAGGACAAAATCGATCAGGGAAGCCAGGAATCTGTCGCCCATACTCGCAACAGGGTATTCCAGTTCGATGTTCTGAGTGGTGGGGATGATGATGGTATTCATTAATGAATTTTTTGCTAACTTTCTGTCAAAACAAATATAGCACAATTAATTGATGAGAGAACCCGCATTTTTGCGTAAGAATAAGGAAAAATGGCAGGAGTATGAACACACATTGTTTCATGGCGACTGGCAGGACATCGATCCTGACAGACTTGCAGATCTTTATATTCAATTGACAGATGATCTTGCCTACGCAAGAACTTTTTATCCCAAGAGCCAGACAGTACGCTACCTCAATGGACTCGCCGCCCGAACCCACCTGGCAATTTATAAGAACAAAAAAGAGAAAAGGAACCGCTTCCTGACATTTTGGAGTCAGGAACTCCCTCTTGTCTATCGACGGGCCCATCGGCCGATGTTCTATTCCTTTGTCATCTTCACCTTTGCTTTTTTGATTGGGATGTTGGCTGCTCTAAAGGAACCGGCTTTTCTCCGGATGGTTCTGGGAGATGGTTATGTAGATATGACACTGGAAAATATTGAGAATGGCGATCCGATGGGTGTATACAAGCAGATGCCTTCTCTCTCGATGTTTGTCTACATTGCCAGAAACAATATTCAGGTAGCTTTCAACACATTTGCCTGGGGAATCCTGACTCCACTTGGGACCATTTACTTTTTGTTTTACAATGGCATTATGCTTGGGGGGTTTCTGACTTTTTTTCACACACAAAATCTGATCTGGGAAACCTTACCTGTCATCTATGTCCATGGAACACTCGAATTGACGGCGATTGTGATTGCTGGAGGTGCTGGAATCTTATTGGGAAACAGCTTTTTGTTCCCTGGTACCTATACTCGCAAACAATCTCTCCAACGTGCTGCCAAAGATGGGATCAAGATCATGGTGGGATTGGTCCCTGTTTTTATTACTGCTGCCTTCCTGGAATCTTATGTTACACGACTCACAGAAACTCCTTTGTATTTCAAGTTGTGTATCATCATTCTCTCTCTTGCTTTTCTGATATGGTACTATATCCTGTATCCAATCTTTGTTGAGAGGCAGCAACATAGTCTGCCAGAAACCACAAAAGCATGAATCTGAGCCAGCTCATATATCGAATGTATCGCTACATTCTGGCGGGAAGTCTGCTCGGCAGCCTTGCGACATATTCGTCGGATCTGATCGGTCAGCAGACTGATCTTCCACTGGAAATCAGACAATTGAATGAAGCACATCTAGAGGATTACCGGCAGGACAAGGCGTTTCAGTACGGACAGGAACCTGGACGGGCGACTACTCGACCTTTCAGATTGCCGCTTTTGAATGTTGGAAGTGCGGCCATGTGGAAGACCATTTTGTATACCCTTCTCATTTTGATTATCGCTGGACTTGTTATGTTTATTATCAGACATAGCCTGGGCAAATCCTCCAAAGAAGTGGACACAGGAACTATCCCTGCCCTTGAGGATCTGGATATCCGCAAGGTCGATCTTCCTTCCCTGCTTGACCAAAGCATCGAAGCTGGACAGTACCGGGATGCCGTTCGTCTGATGTATTTGCAAATTCTCAAAACACTCAGCGACAAAGAATGGATTGATTGGAAGCCTCACAAAACCAACTATGCATATGAGCAGGAAATGTCTCGACACTCCCTCTCTACAGAATTCAGCAGATTGACCTTAAATTTTGAATATATCTGGTACGGTAACTATCCGATCAATTTGTCATTATTTTCCTCCCTTCAGCAGAGATTTCAGAATTTTCATCAACAGCTCTCACAACAATGAGGAAGACCGACCGTGTAACAAAAATCGTTCTTGGTGTCATCGTAAGCCTCTTGGTCGGTGCGATTCTCTACGGCATTTTTGGACCCAAAAAGATCAACTGGAAGGATTCCTTTGCCCAGAAAGAGACAAGGCCTTTCGGATGTTATATTCTGTATCAGGAGCTGGCTTCTCTCTTTGAAGGAGCGGATATTCAAGAAATCAAGACCCCTGTCCTTGATCAATTGTCATTCGAAGAGTTCAGCGCTACTACCTACCTCTTCATCAATAATACGCTGCCATTCAATCAGTATGATGTAGATGAGTTGTTGCGATTTGCCAGTGCCGGGAATCAGATTTTTCTCTCTGCTTCGGAATTTTCCAGCCTTCTGGAGGATACATTGGGCTTCTTTGTCATACAGGAGATTATCTCTGAACTCGATTCTGTAAATACTCAGGATTCCATCCAACTAAGCTTCACCCATCCAGATCTACAGGAGCATTCTTTTTTCTTCTCACCTAACCGACTCCGAACCTATCTTGACATATCGCAAAACGAATGGATACAGCCTCTGGTCAAGAGTGCTTCAGACAAGGTCTATGCGATTCGGATACCAGTAGGTAGTGGCTCTATTTATATTTGCTCCTTGCCGCATGTGTTCAGCAATTTTTATCTGATCCAGGCTGGCAATAGTCAATTTGTCAATCAGTTGTTTTCCTATCTTCCTGCCTCTCCGGATCTTTGGTGGGACGAATATTATAAGGTCGAACAGCTCGCCCGCACAAACCGCCGCAATTCAGATGCTTCACAGAACAAAGGATTTTTTGCCTATCTGATGGAGCAGGAAGCCTTTGCCTGGGCCATATGGGTGATGCTGGGTACAATTCTTCTGTATGCCCTATTCGAAATCAAACGCACACAGAGAATGGTTCCGGTCATCGATCCTCTGCCCAATACAACTCTGGATTTCACAGAGACCGTCGGGCGCCTGTATTTCCATAGTAGAGATCACAAAACGGTCGCTCTCAAAAGGATCAAAATATTCCTGAATTTCATTCGAACCACATATACGCTCAAAACCACAGAATTTTCCACCGAATTTATCCAAACACTGGCAGGCAAATCCGGGCTAAGCATTGAAGAGGTCACCCAGCTTTGTCAGAAGATTGCTGCAATCAAGGAGAAGAATGAACTATCTGAAGAGGACCTTATCGAGTTAAGCGCCAGTATTGAACATTTTTATCAACAGACCACAAGATCCTAATCACAACTATACACAAGATGGAAGAAGAACAATTGTACCAGGTCGGTTCAGAGTTGCTCGCATTTCGGGAAGAGGTGAACCGAATCAAGCAAGAGATCCGAAAAATCATCGTCGGGCAAGATCACATGATAGAACTCATGATCGCGGCCCTCTTGTCGGATGGGCATATTTTGATAGAAGGGGTACCGGGAGTTGCCAAAACACTGGCCGCAAAACTTCTGTCCAGAACACTGGATACACGGTATTCAAGAATACAATTTACTCCTGATCTGATGCCTTCGGATGTGTTGGGAACCTCGGTATTCAATGTTCAAAAGGCTGAATTTGAGTTTCGACGAGGGCCGATCTTTTCACAGGTCGTCCTGATTGATGAGATCAATCGAGCTCCGGCCAAGACGCAATCAGCTTTGTTTGAGGTCATGGAAGAACGCCAAATCACTATGGATGGCATGACCTATCCCATGACGCCGCCATTCATGGTGATTGCCACTCAGAATCCTATCGAGCAGGAGGGGACCTATCGACTGCCCGAAGCACAATTGGATAGATTCCTGTTCAAGATTGAAGTAGGTTATCCGGATGTCGACCAAGAGACCATGATTTTGAGTGAGTTTCACCATCGCAAAGGGATCAATGATCTGGACGTCATCGAGCCAGTCCTTTCTGCAGCCCAAATCCAGTCATATCAAGAGGTTGTTCGCTCAGTCGAAGTGGAAGAGCATCTATTTGCCTATATCGTACAGATCGTCAATGGAACGAGAAAAAGTAAGGATATATATTTAGGAGCTTCTCCTCGCGCTTCTATCAATATCATGACGACAGCGAAGGCCATTGCAGCGATGAGAGGGAGAAAATTTGTCAAGCCAGAAGACATACAGGAAATGGCGATTCCTGTACTGGCCCACAGAATTATCCTGACTCCTGAAAAGGAAATGGAGGGAGCTACCACAGCTGAAGTGGTCAAGCGACTGGTTGATCAAATCGAGGTTCCTCGCTAATTCCCTGTGCATGAAAGCCTTTATCCAACATCTCTACCTCAATACGCGCCTGTTCTATCTCCTGGCAGTTATCATTGGTAGCTTCATGATTTCCTTTATGGTGCCGGCTCTCTTAGCTGCCACGAAATTGGGGCTCCTCCTCCTGCTCGCCTTGCTCGGAGCAGATATCTGGATTTTGTACAGCCGAAAACATGGGATGGAGGCACAAAGGGAGACACCAGAAAAACTATCTAATGGAGATCAAAATCCAATTTGGTTGTCGCTTTCCAATTATTATGCCTTTCCTGTTAGTTTGCAGATCATAGATGAAGTTCCTTTCCAGTTTCAGTTACGTGATCTGGAATTCCGTGTCTCTCTGGGCCAACGGGAAGAAAAAAGGCTCAAATATCTCTTGAGGCCCGTCAAACGAGGAGAATATCACTTTGGTGCCTTAAATGTCTATGTCTCCACCTTCCTGGGATTGGCGAGAAGGCGATATCAATTCTCTCAGGCAGAGATGGTCCCCTGCTATCCTTCATATATGCAGATGCGCCAATATCAGCTTCTGGCAATCTCCAATAGATTGACAGAAATGGGGGTCAAAAAAATCCGCAGGCTTGGACATACAACAGAATTTGAACAGGTCAAAGAATATGTAAGAGGAGATGATTATCGAACAGTCAACTGGAAAGCTACTGCAAGAGCTAACAAATTGATGGTCAATCAGTACATCGATGAGCGATCACAAAATGTCTATTGTTTGATCGATAAAAGCCGAGCGATGAAAATGCCCTTCGAGGGACTCAGTTTGCTTGATTATGCGATCAATGCCTCCCTTGTCGTGGCCAATATCGCTATCAATAAGCATGACAAGGGAGGGCTGATCACATTCTCCGAAAAAATCGGAACACATGTTCCTGCCAGTAATCGCGCCATCCAGATCAATCGAATCATGGAGGTTCTGTACAATCAAAAAACGCGCTACCTGGAAGCCAATTATTCTCGTCTATACAGTGTGGTCAAACGTCAGGTTTCTCAAAGAAGCCTCATGATTTTGTTTACGAATTTTGAGTCTGTCTCCGCCATGAGAAGACAATTGTCCTATTTGCAGCAGCTCAATCGCATGCATCTGCTGGTAGTGATTTTTTTCGAAAACACAGAATTACAGGAATTGCTGGACTCACATCCCACCAAACTTGAAGATATTTACATCAAGACCATTGGTGAGAATTTCGCCTTTGAGAAGAAGCTCATTGTCAAAGAGTTGGAGCAACATGGAATCATCTCTATTCTCACCCCTCCGCAAAATCTGACGGTCAACACGGTCAACAAATATCTTGAATTGAAATCCAGAGGAATGATTTAGACCATCTTTGGAACGGTTGAGACCCCGGATTTTTGGAGCAAAAAGTAGCAGTGAGACCGCCTATGATTGGCCCATGAATCGAGCTTTGACAGGCTCATTTCTAAAGAAAAACCTCTTTTCTTCTTACATTTCAAGCCTCGCACATTTTTTGCAAATTCTCTTTTTGAGCTGTATCTTTTCATACAGACTTTTAAGCGTGTAATGATGTTAGGACGATTGAGTCATTATGTCCGGAGATGGATAGAGGTGCCTGCATATTCCTCTTCAACTGATGTTCAGTTTGCTTTGCTGAATCTTTTGGCGAGTAAACAAACTCCAGCACATATCAATCGTTCTATGATCCTCCACCTGCTTGAGTTGTTCATAACAGAGGGCTACAAGGAAGCATATCCAGGTTCTTTACAACCGGATGAGAAACAACAATTCCTTGCTGCGATCAAAGCCCTTCAACTCCAAAAGCCCTTCAAAGTCAGCATGTTCCCATTTTTGCATGATGATATCATCAATATGCGACTGGGAGTTTGGCTTTCCAATTTGTTAAGGGAGGATCTTGGCGTATTCCCAGTGAGACAAGATCGGGTCATGCCGATCAGTATTTTTGCGCCGAAATCGAATCTCCAGATGATCCGGCAAATGTACGAGGCATTCGATCCACACTCCTATGAACAAAAGGTTGTGGATCTTGAGCATTATATCGAATTGTTTGACTGTCAATACTGGCATGAACTGTCGCCATACTTTGTCGGTCCTGTCTGGATGACCACGATGGAGACACTCCTGCCTGAAGATACCCTGCTGATCCCAAGAGTAATTTCTGATTTTGTCAGCGATCCCAAATTAGGGATGGTCAGCATTCGGCAAAGAAGAATTCAGTTTTTCAGAACCCATCTGAGCGAAAAATTTATTTACCCCAACATGCCGATTCAATTGGGCATGAATCTGCCTAATCTGGAAAACAAAATTAGATCACTTGGCGGTCGCACCACCTCTCTCTGGTATCCTTCCTATCACTGGGATTTCAAACATTGATTTTTTCACTGTTTCATTTTTGCAAATAAGGTTCTACATTTCCTGTATGGACCTCACACTTACCATCAGTCTGATTCTTGGCTATTTTGCCCTTTTGTTTGTGATTTCCTGGCTCACAGGCCGGAAGGCAACAGAACAAACGTTTTTTTCTGCGGATCGCAGTTCTCCCTGGTACCTGGTTGCCTTTGGGATGATTGGCGCATCGCTCTCAGGCGTTACCTTCCTATCTGTTCCCGGAGCAGTTGGAGGCGGACAATGGGCTTATCTTCAGATTGTTATGGGGAATGTTCTGGGATATGTGGCAATCGCATATATCCTCATGCCGCTATATTATCGCCTAAACCTCACCTCTATCTATGGATATCTGGAGCAACGATATGGAGACCGATCTTATAAAACTGGCTCGATCTTGTTCCTCGTTTCAAGAGTCATCGGAGCCAGTCTCCGTCTCTATCTGGTCTCTCTTGTCCTTCAGTTGGTCGTATGCGATCCATTAGGGATTC
The DNA here is from genome assembly GCA_039029315.1 of Bacteroidota bacterium. Classification (GTDB taxonomy): domain Bacteria; phylum Bacteroidota; class Bacteroidia; order J057; family J057; genus JBCCCJ01. Next base: position 20,179 of record JBCCGK010000098.1, read on the forward strand.
CTTTTGAGGCAACAGTCCTGATTTCTATTGCATTGATTTATCTCTATACCTTTCGGGGAGGAATCAAGACTGTTGTGTGGACGGACACTCTCCAAACCTTCTGCATGTTATTGGGTGCCGGGATTGCTGTCTATGTGATCAGCAGCAAACTTGAGTTGGATGCAGGTGGATTGATTCAAACACTGTCTGAGAGTGAGTATACACAAGCATTTTTCTGGGATTGGGGCCCGACCAACAATTTCTTCAAAATGCTCAGCACGGGATTCTTTATTTCTATCGTCATGACAGGGCTTGATCAGGATATGATGCAAAAAAACCTTACCTGTCGGACACTGAAAGACGCACAGAAGAATATCCTGGTCTTTTCTGGTGTGTTTTTCCTGGCCAATATCTTGTTCCTCAGTTTGGGTGCCTTGCTATATATCTATGGAACTGAGACGGGTGTCCTGCATGCGCTTACAGACAATTGCACGCTTGAACTCCTCAATCCCCAGACCGGAGAGTGGGTTTGTTATTCCAAAACGGACCAGCTCTTCCCTCTATTGGCGAGGGATTATCTGGGCACCTTTGCAGGGATAGTGTTTATATTGGCTGTGATTGCAGCAGCATATTCCAGTGCAGATTCGGCTTTGACGGCCCTTACGACTTCTTTTTGTGTGGATCTTTTGGGATTCGAAAAACGGGATGATGAAGATCGAAAGCAACAACTAAGGCGATTGATCCATTTGGGTTTTGCCTTTGTGTTGTTCCTGGTCATTCTGGTGTTTGCCTGGATCAATGACGAAGCTGTCATTTGGTTCATTTTCCGAATGGCGGGTTATACTTATGGCCCCTTGTTAGGCTTATATGCGTTCGGTCTATACAGCAAAGTAGATGTCCCGGATCAGGCCATTCCCTGGATTTGTCTGGGCTCTCCCCTACTTACCTATCTCATTCAGCTGATCAGTCCTTCCCTCCTTGGATATACCTTCGGCTTTGAGCTCCTGATTCTCAATGGTGCCCTCACTATGCTAGGATTATGGATCGCCGGAAAGATGAAATAAATCCGACCGTAGCCATGATCAGCAGACCATGGCCGGAAAGGGTCGTATCAGGGATGCAAGGATATCATCATGAATCTCGACAAGGATGGTCTGCCGATCTGGTGGGATGGTCTGCCGATCATCCCTACGAGAAAAATCAAAATAATTCATCTTCTTCCCACCTGGCAGGATTGTTTTGAATGTATAGTCTGACTTTGTCTAATTCGTCCTGGTTGCGAATGATTCTATCATGGAACCTGCTTTGCCATTCAAAACCTGAATATCCGGCTGCTTTTGCTTTGCGTTTTACAGCCCCCTTGAATCCTTTCATCAGGGCGCTAACATCTTTGCTACAAGCTTGGTAAATTCGAACATAATCAGGCGTTTGTGGCAAGGATTGATGTTGAGGAGGCATTAATTCTCCAGAATGACTGATCCATACAACAGCATGGAAATGATTGGGCATGATCACGCATGTGTCCAGAATAACCTCTGCTCGCAATTCAGCCGACTGTAACCATTCTTTTTCTACAATCTGTCCTACCTCAGACAGTAATACCTTTCCTTCAATTACTTTTCCAAAATCATGCGTCCTATTTTTTGTTACTACTGTCACAAAATAGGCTCCATCACTGGCATAGTCATACCCTTTTAGACGAATACTTTTTCTGCCCTGGTTGTGCATATCAGATCCATTTTCGCCAAAATAAAAAGCAGATGTAAAGAAACAAATTAGATGTCCACCGTAGCCATGATCGGCAGACCATGGCTGGAGAGGATCGCATCAGGGATGCAAGGACATCATAAATCTCGATGAGGATAGTCTGCCGATCTGATGAGGATAGTCTGCCGATCTGATGAGGATAGTCTGCCGATCTGATGAGGATGGTCTGCCGATCATCCCTACGGAGATTTAATTCATATAAATAATTATTCATTATTTGGAATTTTATTCAAAAAATCCAATATTTGTTTTGCAACAAATTTGGTATGAATCTTACATCTACCCTTTTCATGGGCCTGTGTTTCCTGTGCCCACTCTTCAGCATTGGCCAAAATCTGTTTCAAAATCCAGATTTTGAACAGTACCAAAACTGTCCGAATGCCTATAACCAATTGGGGCAATTGCAACACTGGCAATCAGGCAATCAGGCGACTCCTGATTATTTCAACTGTGGATTTTCGGGCAGTTTTGTTCAGGGAACTGCCTCACAGGGATCAGGCGTCATCGGCTTATGGGGAGGGCCTAATCATCCCAATTGTCCCGGAAGTGGATATGCAGAAAATATCCAATCCCCTCTCACACAGGCAATTCTTCCGGGCAAGCAGTATTTACTATCCTTTGATATTCAGCTAGATGTGGGAACGTCCAATGATTGTATGATGTTTGGTTTTTATTTTTTCAACTCTCAATCATCCTTGAATTTGACCGGTGACTGCGCACCCAACCTCAGTCCTCAAATCTCTGTAGCGGGTTCTGCCATTGGTGTGGGAAACTATACTCATTTTGATTTTTATTTTTCTCCAGACCAGACCTTTGATCAGGTGTTGATCAGTCCATTTACCACCAGTGCGACCAATACCCCTTCTTGTAGTAGCTACTCGAATAACCGGATGTACCTCAATCTGGATAATTTATCTCTCACAGAACAAGTCGTATTGCCTCTTCAGATTGAACATTTCAGCGCAAGCAAACAACATTCTGACATCCTGCTTGAATGGGTCATCCATCATACGGGAGAACTGGATTTTCTGGAGATCGAACGATCAGTGGGCCTCTCACAACCAGAAGAGATGTTCGAACCAATCGCATTCCTTCCTGCCCAAAGTTGTGATGAAACCGCCTATGCCTATCTCGATCAGCAAGCAGGAGGATCAGTACAGAGTTATAGAATCAAGGCAGTCGATCAGGAAGGCATGATTTACTATTCTTCTATTGCAACAGTAGATCCCTGGAAAGGCAAATCTCCATTTATCATCTATCCGAATCCATCAAAAGGCTTGGTCCAATTGCAGCGTCGCCTGGACAATCAAGAAAGGATTTCGTGGAGTCTGTGGGGCAATCATGGCCAGCAACTCTTCTCCCACAGCGCAACATTCAAAAGAGGTCTTCTTAACATTCCTCTGGATTTGCAATCATTCCCCAGAGGCGTGTATGCTTTAGTGGTCAAAAACGGTTGCGGAGAAGAATTTGTAGAACGCATCATCCTCTATTGAGTTCTCACTGGATCAACAAGGATCGCATAGAAACAGAAGCCAGATCATAATCCTCACAGAAATACTCACTCTCATCTTTGGGATCGACCACTCCCAAGGCATAGAGGATGGGCAAAAAATGATCGTGGCTTGAATGTGCCAGTTTTGCCAATTGGCCAAGTTTCTGGAAATTAGCTACTCCAGCAAAAGCTCTGTTATATAGATGCCTGATGTTCCGAGAAGGAGTTGTTTGGTAAATGATCGTCTTTTCACAAAAATGATGTTACACCATCACTATACGACCTATACGATTTTTTTGAGAAAATGATCAATTATGCATCAATCGAGAAAACATTCGTTCTCTTTTTTCGTATAGTAAAGCATAACACAACCCTTTTAATCAAGAATTGAAGCGATAAATCAATTGATTTGTTTCGCTTCTTTCTTTTTTATGGCATTGCCTTGCAATGTTCTGAGAGATTGAATTAATTCACGATTGTTCACGCTTTCTCCTACTGCAACTATGAAACATATTCTTCTCTCCACCCTCCTGGTGTTATTGTTTTCTCCTTCAGTATTTTCTCAACTGACTATTCAGGATAGTCTGGTTGCTCATTATCCACTCAATGGCAATGCAATGGATGTCAGTGGCAATGGCAATCACGGAACCATCCAAGGCGCGATTCCTAACACTGATAGATTCGGCAATCCCAACAGTGCATATTTCTTTGATGGCATAGACGATCAGATTGTCTTACTTGCCAATTCTTCCAACTTCAAACCTCCACTCCCTGTAACCATCAGTAGCTGGGTTGAAATCGAGGATTATCAACTCAACAATGTCTTTCAGAATGATTTTCAGCTAAATGTCTATCATGGGCCCTGGATGAATATAGCGAGTGGAAGAGTAGCTGGTCAGTTTGGCGATGGAGGACCTGCCAATTCCTCTAGCAGACGCTCAAAAACAGGATTAACAGTCCTGGCACTTAGTACCTGGTATCACCTGACTACAGTGATTCGTGGAGCCGAGGATATAGACGTTTATATCAATGGGAAACAGGACTGTGGGACCTATAGCGGAAGCGGATTAGGGTTGGCTTATTCCACAGCCAATGGAATTATGGGGGTAGGGACCTCCAGTAGTGGCCTCTATTTACATGGCAAAATAGATGACGTTCGATTGTATAGTCGGGAACTTAGCAAGGCAGAAATCCGGGAGTTATGTGGCGTTGAAAGCGGCCCTGATACAATCTGTGCCGGAGACTCCATTCAACTGGATGCGGGACACGGAATCAACCAACTTTGGACCGGAGCGGGTCTTTCTTGTTACAATTGTCCAACTCCTATTGCAACTCCTACCACTACGACCAACTATCAGGTCATCACCGAAAATACAACAGGATGTGAAGATACCCTTAACTGGACCATCTTCGTGGACCCTTGTATCCACTGCGATAGCCTTGGACTCTTGTCAGCTTTTGTTCCGACAGTAACGGCAACAACTGTGGATATCAGTGATCAATCTTCCGGAACTATAGATTCTCTGGTGTGGAATATGGGAGATGGAAGCTTTATGACTACTCTTCCGGGCGATTCTATTCAGCATATTTACCCGAATGCCGGGATGTATTTGATCTGCCAAACTGCCTATGGAAGCTTGCCAGATAGTAGCATTTGTGTTGATTCCATATGTCAGTATATCATCATTGAAGAGACTTGTGGAACCATAGGCTTAGCTGCATCCTTTACAGCAGTCAGCTCCAATCATACTGTTAGTTTTCAGGATTTCTCTACTGGTCCAGTGAGTTCCCTTGAATGGACACTAGGAGACGGAACTGTCCTACAAACATCGGGGGGCACAGTATTTTCCTATACTTATTCACTGGCTGATACTTTTGAGGCATGTTTGATTGCCAATAGTATGCTTGCCGATGGAAGATTGTGCAGTGATACAACCTGTCTTCCCGTGATCACAACTGATGAATCTGCCTGTGATACGACTTCTTTGACAGCAGATTTTACCCATAATCTCACTGGCTTGATCTTACAGGCAACAGATGCCTCATTTGGTGCTGATATAAATGAAATCTCCTGGAACCTCGATGGGGCAAACTGGACAATGGGAACTGTTGGAGGCACAGTTTCATACACTTTTCCATTTGCTGGAGTGTATCCTGTGTGTATTGAAGCTGTCGATTGGTATAATGATACCCTCGCTTGTCGGGACACCTTCTGTATCAATATCTCAGTCAGAACTGTCTCCCTGGACGAGGAATCAACAGATGATCTTTTTTCCATTGATCCCAATCCTATCCAGAGTGGATGTTGGGTAAGAATGAGTCAAAGATCAAGCCCTTGGCAGATACAGCTCATCGATATTCATGGAAGAGTCATGTTCGAAAGAGGCAGGGTCCAAGAACCTTCCCTCTATATTTCTTCAAAGAAATGGCCAGTAGGAACCTATTTCATAAAGATTCAACAAGGCAGTCGCATACAGTGGCGAAAGCTGATCAAACATTTGTAACTGTCTCTCTTCTATGCGGACTACCCAGAAATCACAACAAGCATGAGGGTAGAAAATCGTTTCAGATAGAAGGATCAACTCAGGAGTTTCAATATTTTCTCCACTTCTTTCTCCCGATCCAGCCAAAAGTTGCGGCCCCACACCCGATGCAGTTTCCATCCGCGATGAAGCAACAGATCCGGACGATAGATTTCCCGCTCCTTGCTACTATTGCCACTGAAATAATGGCTTCCCTCACACTCTATCCCCAACAAAAAGGTCTCTTCTGCTTCACTGGATCTGACTGCCAAATCCAGCTGATAGGAGGTGTCCCCATAATTTCTTTCAACAAAAAACCCTGCTGCTTCCAATCTCATCGCAAGAAAGTCTGCAATGGGATTCGATACTTCCAGGGAGATATCTGTTTCATTTTGCTGATTGAGAATGTGCAAAGCATCCATTCCTTGGCCATCACTCACTGCCTTCGCATATCGCAAATAATCCCGAAAGGCCTTGGGGCCATCATGCGTAGCATTGTCCACCTTGAGTTCTCCTGGCAAAAAACTACAGATGATATAACTCTTGTGGCGTGCTCGGGTTATGGCGACATTCAGCCGATTTTCTCCTCCTCGCTGATTGAGTAGGCCAAAATTGGTGGAAAGGGTTCCGCGTTCATTGTAGCCATATCCAACAGAAAAAATGATGATGTCTCGCTCATCTCCCTGGACATTTTCAATATTTTTGACAAACAAGCCCTGGAATTCTTCCTCTTCTGTTTTATGCATCGCGCGTTGCAGAGCTTCATACAGCCCTGGCTGTTCAGTCGCAAGTTGTTCAAGGGTTTCATCCAGGAGGTCTTTGATCAGTTCCTGCTGATGATAATTGAAGGTAACAATTCCGAGCGAGGGAGGAGTTTCCCATTGAATCAGGTCCAGAATCAGTTGAATGACGCGTTCCGCTTCAGGGCGATTCCGATTGTTGCGCCATTCCCCTTTGACAGCAATCCACTCCAATGGTGGAAGATAAGCAGTATGATGGATAGCAGGAGGAATCACCTGTAATTGTCCCTCATAAAACGCATGATTGGAGAAATTGATCAATTCTTCTTCCCTCGACCGGTAGTGCCAACTCAGTCGCCATTCTTCAAAGCTTGTTTTGGCCAAATCCAGAATGCTTTCAACCTCCAGTGCGACTTCATCTTCGACAAACTCAGCTTCGGCATCTTCGTAGCGGACCTGATACAGATTCATCGGTTGTAATTGCTTGTCATCACCGGCGATGACCGCATGTTTTCCACGCAAAATGACCGGGATGGCACGCTCGACAAAACATTGGGAAGCTTCGTCAAAGACCACAATATCAAAGAAGTCTTTCTGCATCGGAAAAATCGCTGCAGCCGATTCCGGCGAGGCCATCCAACAAGGAACGAGTTGCCATAGCCCTTTGTCCCAGCTTTCTTTGACAAGTTTACGGACCGACCACAATCTTCGCTTTTTGCGAACCTGATGATGAATCGCCCGATAGGTTACTGGATTTTTGAGGCGATTGTATTCAATGATCCCGGTCAAGCGCTCTTTGATTCGACGCTGAATGAGTTCAGCAACTCGCTTTCGTCTCTCGGCCAACTTTTCTCGATAGGTGGCCTGCTTTCGGTTCCAGGCTCGGCCACTCACTTCCGCCAATACAGGATATTCGCGTTCTGCAAAGTCGATCCAGGTACAATAGACACTGTTCCGCACCAGCTCAATCAAGTTCTCTTCCTCCATCCCCGCTCCAAGAGAAGGCTGAATGATGGCCAGACTTTGTCGCTCGGCCGGAGAAAAGCTTGCCAATTGTTTGTCCAGGTCGATGAGGTCTTCAAAGTCTTGGTGAAATGTCTGGTTGAGGCGCTCCAGATAGGCATCATACTCTTGGGGCGTCTTGATCCCCCCCCATATTTTCTGGATTTGTTCCTGATGCAAATAGGTGTTCCATTCTCGTCGGATCGTTTCCTGCCTTTGCATAAATTTATCCAGATCAGCAATTTGATGCATGCTCTGTTGCCACCGTTTCATATCAAAGCCTTCAATGGTAAATCGAGGTTTGATTTTTTTGAAATAGGTGATCTGTTTGAGTTCATGAAAGGCGGTCAGATGATGTTGTTTGGTCTCTAGCCATTGCCATTTTTCAGATTGCGGCCCGAAGAGGGAGAAGTCTTCAAAAAATGATCGATCATGGTGTTTGGCATAGATCCAGTGAAGTCTTTGAAAGGCTTTGACATCTTTCTGGATCTGGTGAAAATGGTTCTCATCCAGGGGAAGTTCTTTCGCTTTTAACAAGCGTTTCAGGAACCATCTTGCTCGTTGGTATGACAGGGAGACATATCTGAAAACATCTTTTCGATGGTCTTTGTATGCTTGGACATGACGCACCAGAGAGTCGTACAAGACCCAATGTCCATCATCCAGGAACTTTCGCTTGTCAAGATGGCTGAGAGCATCCTCAAAGTCTTCCAGCACATCTTTCACCTTGGCTACCCCCAATTTCCCATGCTGAATGGCCTCCATACCTTCTCTGATCTGGTGATTGTTGACATTTGCATCAACAGATCTGAATGCTTGCATCCGCTTCCGGTTGAGCTGTTCATCCAGAATCCGCGTACTCAAGATTTTGCTAAGTCTGGAATATGTCTGATGGAGTTCCTTCAATTGCTGTGGGATTGCCGCAATCATCTGCTGGAGGCGCTCCCGATCTTCCAGGCCGTAGTGGCGAAAGGACAGTCTGCTCAACCAGGGATACATGTTCTCAAAACATTCTCGATAATCCCATAGCGCACGCAGTTTCTCCAGGAAGGCATCAAGTTGAGCGCGATCCCACTTCCGGGTCAGTTCTGCCAGGGGAAGGCGATCTGCCTGTGGGGCACTGTGGAGATACAATTCATGGACTGTCATCCCACAAGCAAGAGGCTTGGAGAGGCCTTCATACAAAGCATCAAAATCTCGACTCAACTGATCTATCTGTCTGGAGAGGAGTTTGTAATCGTGTTCCCACCGCGTGATATTCAAATCGCGAATCTCTCGCTGAAACATCTCAATATCGTCGATCTGGCGCTTGATTTTGCGATAAATCGGGGCGCGGTCATGTCGATAATCATGGACCAGAACAGAAAATCGGTTCAGTCCGATGGCTCCCAATCGTTTATACACCACATCCAGAGCAGCTCGTTTTTGTGAAACGACCAACACCCGCTTCCCATGTGCCAGAGCATCTGCAATGATATTCACAATGACCTGGGACTTGCCTGTACCTGGCGGACCATGAACCACCAGAGAATTGCCTTGTTTGATGCTGAGGAGAGCTGCTTCTTGTGAGTGATCAACGGGCGTAACGAAATATCGATCTTCTTCCTTGATATAGCGAGGAGATTCGTCTTGTCCAGGATCAGGCTCAACCACCTCTTTCCCAAAGATCGTTTCTATCCCGAATTCGGAGATCTGTTGTTCTATTTGCTCATAGTCTTTGAGGAGTGCGGAATCCGATTGAGGAAATATTCCCAGAACAGCCTGAGGGCGACAGATCAATTCCCCCACCCGAAATCTGTCCATTGTCTCCTTTCGGTAATCGACCAGCTGCTCCAATGTCAAATCAAACAGTCTGGGATTCACATTGATTTCCAGTTCGTATTCTTTGACCGTCTTATAAAAGCTATTGAGCCATTCTCTCCAATCCTTGTTGGGCTCAATTTCTTCTTCCCAAAATTCGGCGGGCAGACGCACCTGATGGAACTGTTCGTAAGCAAGAAAAAATGTCTTATTAAACACGACGGCCTCATCATCAACAATCTCAAGGCTCCATCTCGGTCTCAGTTGCAAATTGCGAATCAGCCTGACCGGAAATAGTAATACTGGACAACGTGCAATGGTTCCATCCAAAAATTTGCCTTCAATAAACGGATAGCCCACAAACAAATCGTAGCTCCCACTCTCTTCCAACAGGGTCTCAGCTGTCCGATAAATATAGTTCAGGCGTCTGTCTACCAGATTCGTTCCCTCATGTCTGGGGTCCAAACGCGAAAGGAGTGTCAAGTTCTTTCCGCCTATGATTTTCGACAGCATCTGCTCCGAAGAATCTTTTTCGATGAACCCCAGATCCTTCAGGTCTATGTCTCTTCGCTTGCTCAATCGAGCTAATCTTAATGAACGATTTCCCTGACTAAGATTAGTCAAACGAAGTTTGTATGTATGAAGAATCTGTCGCATCGGAGACAATTTACATAGGGAATAATGAACAATTTAAGTAATGGAGAGAAATTTTTGATTACACAACTGGTATCAAAAATGTCTATCTTTTTGAAAGAACACAACTAGCTATCCAGTCGTTAATCAATCTACCAACCCCATTAACCCTGGATCATGAACTACGCAAACACAAACATTCAACAGTTGTATGGTGATTCTCATTCACCTTCTACACGCCTCAGCAAATTTTGGCAAGACCATTATCATCCTGCAAAGATGGTCTCATCGCCTCTGGAATCGTCTACCTCTCTGACCATTTGGTCCCTCAGTCGACGGCAGAGTTTCCCCCGATTCCGCAAAGCGATGATGATGCTAGTTGCCATTGCAGGCATTCATACAGGTGCCCAGACCCAACCCTTGCTCTCTGAAGGGGGACAACTATCGTCCCAGCCCTGGAAAATTGGCAAAAGCTCATTTATCCATTTTACAGGCTTGATTCGGGATCACGAAACCCAGCATCCACTCGATCAGGCCAGCCTTGTTCTGATGAGTGGGGAAGATTTTTTGGCAGGTACATTTGCAGATTCAGATGGGAAATTCCTGCTTCAGGTGCCGACCAGGGACTTGCAGTCAGATTTTTTGACTCTCAAAATCCAGTATCTCAATCATGTCTTCATCCGAGAACGCATCGATCCTTGTTCGCAAGATCTGACCATTGATCTGAATCGTGCTGTCTGGCTAAAAACCATTGAGGTGGAAGCTGACACACCTTTTGAAGCCAGTCTCTCCTTGAAGTTGAGTCCTCACCTCAATCAAGGAATAGCGTAGACACAAAGATGATTTTGCTAGGCATTTGTGGAAAATTACGAAGATCTTCCTCTTTGTAGTTGACCTTATTTGGCGAGAAGCCAAGGCAGAAAAACTGTTTTTTCTCAGCAGGAAATAAATCCTTGCTGAACTCAACAAATTTTCTCTAGATGAGTGTCTCCACGTCTATTTACAAAATCATTTTACTGGGAATAGGGCTGCTAAGCCTGCCCAATCTGCTGATCGGACAATCTGAACATCCAGAACAAAACAGGGATGTCTCCACCTATGTTGAGTCAGATACCACAGAGCAGGTAAGCCACCCCATTCTCTCCATTGAGCCTATCGAGATTACGGCTGGCATCTTGATTGTCATTGAATCCCCAATCTGTGAATATCCCTTGCTTTCTTCTCGCAAGTCTATCGAACACCTCCTTCCCCGGAAGATTCCTTCATATGATCAACTTGAAGAATGGTTTTGGATGACGCATTCTGAGGTGTTCTGTGATAGTTTTTGACCTTGAATTGCATCCTCCATTCTCCTAGTTTTGGGGACATTTTTTTTACAACCATTCAGTACCACCATGAAATTTCCTCATCTTCAGATCCCTAACCCTTGTCATGAAAATTGGGATACCATGTCCCCGACCGAACAAGGTCGATTCTGTCGCGCCTGTTCTAAAGAAATTTTTGACTTTTCGGATGGAAATACAGAACAGTTTGAGCAAATCTGGAAAGAACAAAAAGGACAACTCTGTGCAAGGTTCCGATCCCAGGACATCTCTCCAGGCTGGAATGTCTGGTCCTTAGGACGCACCTCTGCTTTTTCTCGATTCAGGCGAGGCTTGGCTACGATTATTGCCGTCCTCGGGTTAGGATTGGCAGATACCTATGCGCAAGATCCCCCTTCTAATCAGGGAGGACAAATCATTCATCAGGTCGTTAAGGAGAAAGAAGGAGATCTGGTACATTTTTCTGGAATGGTCCTAAATGAGAACGGTAAGCAGGGCTTAGCCAGAGCGGTTGTGGTTCTTCTGGATGGAGAAGAATTATTAATGGGGACCTTTGCAGATGAGGAAGGCGCATTTGCCATGGACATTCCACCAGCGCGTATTCATTCTGATTCTCTTACCCTCAAGGTTCGCTACCTCAATCATATATTTGTGAAAGAAGGGCTGGAAGCCCGCTCGGCAGATCTGACAATCGAACTCAAGGCTGACCTCTGGATACTGGAGGTGGCATTGCCTGCCAAGCGCCTCCCCCCCAGGATTGTCAAGTCTCCAATATTGATAGGGAGTGTTGTCATCAATAAACATGGACGCTCTAATCAACAGCCCAAAAGACACGCGCGCCCTCCCTACGATAACTTGCAAGAATGGATCTGGATATCCAATTCTGAGGTATTCAGTGATGATTTCTGATCAGAACAAATCGTGAATCGCAAGAGGTGAATATGCGATTTGCTCTAAGATATGCTTTATGTTGGTTTTGGATCCCTCTCCCTTGGTCATATACCTTATCCCTGACTGAGTTGAGGGGTTCAATTTTTTTTCTTCCTCCTCAAACAATCTCCCATTTCGGATTCTGGGTCAGTCGTATGTTCTTCTCATTCTTCAACAAATCCTCGAATGAATTGATGAGAAAAATCTGTACCTTTCTTCCTCAATACACATCACATATGAACATCGAATTTCTTCGCGAACACTGCATTGCCAAGGCAGGTACGACAGAAGGCTTCCCGTTTGGGGAAGACACCCTCGTCTTCAAGGTCATGGGAAAGATGTTTGCCCTTCTCTCCCTGGATAATCCTGTCAGTGTGAATCTGAAGTGCGATCCGGAATATGCGATCGAGCTCCGAGAACAGCATGAAGAGGCCATCAAGCCGGGTTGGCATATGAATAAAAAGCATTGGAATACCGTCTCTCTGATTGACAATCTCTCTGATCAAATGATTCTGGAACTCATCGATCACTCTTATGATTGTGTGGTCAAGACACTCAAAAAGGCAGATCGTGAAGCTTTGAAAGAGATGTCCTAAGATAAGGAGGCTGATGAGCCTAGGAAACCAACTGGAGCCAGTTAGCCTGTATTCCTTGTGAATTCATCTGTTCCTGGATCACATTGAGTGCTTGCTCAGATTGATCCATGCCAATCCACCTCCGTCCAAGTTCTTCCGCGATCAGAAGGGTTCCTCCCGATCCAGCAAAAGCATCCAAAATCAAGCTATCCGGTTCAGAGGATTGCAACAAGATCCGACGAAGCAGCTCATGGTTCTTCTGGGTAGGATAAGCAACATAGGACAAGCCTCTGTCTTTGAACTCCCACACATCCTGGACCTTCTTGCCGGGATGATCTTTGGCATAGACAATCTTACGGGGATTGCCTGTCGCAGACCATTCTATCAATCCTTGTGCATCCAGCTCATCCAGGACAGCTCGCCCATATCGCCAATGCCTCCCCTTTGGTGGCAGAAGGCCTTTCCAGCTTTTGCCGGTATCTCCATCTTTGGTTTCACCCGGTGCATGAAGAGGGTGGGTGGTGTATCGGTCGCCGGAAGGAGATATTTTTGGGAATAATTTCTTAATCTCATCTTCCTGTAATGCCTCACGCGTTTCATGCCAAATATGCTGGTCCCGATGTTTGGCATAGAGTAGAATCATGTCGGAATAGTTCCCATAAGCTTTGCGTGAAAAATTCTTGGGATTACACTTGATCCGACTGATGTCATTGAGGAAGTTTTCATATCCAAAAACTTCATCCATGATCAACTTGACATAATGACCTATTTTTTTGTCGATGTGCAGATAGATCGATCCTCGGTCAGACAGCCATTCACGCATCACATACAATCGCTTTCGAAGGAATTCGAGAAATTCATAGTCAAGAATCTGGTCTTTATACGCCACTTCCTGATCGATATTTACAAAGGATTTTCCTGTCCCGAATGGAGGGTCGATATAAATCAAATCAACCATGCCTTGGTATTGGGGCCGCAGAAGATGTAAGAGGGAAAGGTTATCGCCAAAATAAAACGTCCCATTTGCCTTTTCATCTTGATCCCCTTCGACGAACGCTCCATTTCCATCCCAACTCAGACAGGTCTCCATTGATTGTTTGTCTGGATAGGAGAGAATACAATTCCGCGTGTTTGAATCTGTCATACTTCCGGATTCTTGGGATGAGGTCTACTGGCGAGAAAATCTTCCAAAAATGTTCCTTGCAAATCGTCCTTTGTGTCTACATCTGACAATTGTTCAAGGCAGTGATAAGAAAAATTCGCGGATTGCAAATCGGAAATCGTATCTGATAGAACAGTCTCTGTGCTCCAGTTTTTGTTGTAAAATAGCTGCTTCAGTAGTCTGCGCATTCCCAGAAGATAATAGCCACCATCCCTTGCAGGGCCAATCACTACCTGATTCTGCCCAAGCGAAAGAAACCCCTGATTCAGGATCTCAGGAGTCAGAGTAGCGCAATCACTTCCTATAATCAGGATTCGTCCATAGCCTTGTTCAAATCCTGTATGAAAGGCATGCAACATGCGATCGCCCAAGGAAGCCCCCACTTGTTGATAGCGCTCAAATCCTGCCTCACTCCATAAATCCGTTACTGGCATCTGGTTGCCATACCAGATCTGCACATCTGCCTTTATAGTCCTGGCCAAGGAACAGGTATAATCAAGGAGTTTCTGGTATATCGCCAACGCATTTTCTTGTCCAATCCCTGCAGCCAATCTGGTCTTCGTTTTTCCGGCTTCAGGATGCTTTACAAATATCAACAACAAATCCTTTTGTTTCATAGAAGCAAGTTACAGAATATCTGCTGTAAAATAGGTCTGGTATACGACTGATGTTCCGAGAATACTCGCATGAAAGACTTCCGTAGAGAAAGACATAACCTTTCTCCAAATTGACAGTTTTAGATATATGAGACTTATTCTTCGTACCCCCGTTCAAGGCAACTATCAAAAAGTTCTGAGTCAATTCAATCAAGACCTGTTAGAAGCCCTGACCCCACCCGGAGCAACAGTGGAATTGATTCGGTTCGACGGATCTCATGAAGGGGATATTGTCCACATTCGCCTCAGCTTATTTGGATTGATCAAGCAGGATTGGGTGGTAGAAATTCCAGAAGAAGGCTTCACAGAACAAAAAGCCTGGTTTGTAGATCGTGGAACACAGCTTCCCTTTTTTTTAAGCCAGTGGGAACATCATCATATCGTCGAACGGACAGCGGATCATTCAACCATTGTCGATGACATCCGCTTTGGGACGCCCTGGTGGTTACCAGCCTTTTTGATGTATCCTGTCCTATATTTACAGTTCGCATATCGCAAACCAATCTATCAACGGATTTTTGGAAAGCCAGACGCATAACTCCCAGGGAATTACGAATATTCCTCTATTTCTTCTCAGGTGGTATTTTGCTATATAGTCAAGATGAATAGCCTCTTCACACATCCTTTCATCAGTTGGGGGCTGGGCACCCTTCTGCTGGCCTTGCTGATCATTGGAGCACAGATTCATCAGATCAAACAAAGCCTTCGTCAGCAGACCAAGGATTCCCGGAATCTGGACCGATACCTCCAACACCTGAGAGACAAACATCATCAGCACTTGTCCATGGTTCTCCATTATCTAGCTAACGGCCAAAAAAGGGACCTTTGATCTTTCCAGACATCTCTTTTTATTATTTTCGATCTATGTCAATTCGAATGTCTCAGCGGGTCATAGTGATCAGTATTCTGATGGGTATGAATATCCTCCAAACTGTGTCAGCCCAAGCATGGTCCCTGGATTCTCTTCAGGCATTGCTGCCCTATGCGGAGAGTGATACTGCAAGAGCGAGTCTACTGATTCATATCGCAGCACAAATGGTATGGACGGATTGGAGCCATACGTCCACTGCCAAACAGCATCTTCTGGAAGCTCAAGTCCTTCTCAGGGAAACCCCCTATTCTCCCTTACGGGGGAGGGCTTATTCAATTTTGGGAAAAATCTACCGAAGAAACAGCCAACAAGATTCCGCTTATTCCATCTTACAAAAGGGGATACAGGAGGCGGAACAAGTCGAAGACAATCAGCAATTGAGCGAACTGTTTTCTCAATTGGCTGGTCTGATGAGTGATCGATCTCGCTATGATTCTGCCCTTCTCTGGTATCAACGGGCACTCATCATTGACCAGACACTTAATGATAGCGCGAATATCCTTCAAGATTTTGGCAATCTTGCCAATACATATGGGAGTCTCGATAGCTTTGTACAGGCCCGATTCTATTATCAGCAAATCATCGATTGGCATGAAAACAACGCGACTTCTTCGCTTGCGAATGCCTATTCCAATCTCGGCATCCTATTGTATCAACAAGGGCTTTATGATTCGACAGCCTATTATTTTATCCGAGCCAGAGAGTTGTGGGAAGATCTCGGTGATCCATATTATGTGGCTGTGGTGGGCCTCAACATCGGAACCGTGTTCACCCAGATTCACGATTATCCCAAGGCCTATCAATATTTCCAGCAAGTGATCCCGATATTCGATTCTTTGGGGCACAAAGCAGCATTGGCCAATACGTACAACAATCTAGGAAGTCTGAGCAAGGAGAGCAATCATCCTGACAGCTTAGCGAAAAGCAATGGCTATCATGTAAAGGCATTGGCTATTCGAGAGGAGATTCAGGATTCCTCGGGCATGGCTAGTTCGCTCAACAATTTGGGAGGAAATTTTGTCGAACTCGGTCAGGCAGAGCAAGCCATTCCCTATCTGAAACGTGCCCTACAGATCAAAAGACGCTTGAGAACCAGTCAGGGCAAAGCCATGAACCTGTACAATCTGGGCTTGGCTTATTATTCCCTGGAAAATTATGAAAAGGCTCATTCGTATTTTCTGCAAAGTCTGGAACAAGCCAAATCAGTTTCGTCCCCCAATGAACAGCGACTTGCCTACCAGGGTCTGGCAGATGTAGCCATCCAATTGGGCAGCTATCGCGATGCCTACACCTATCGATTGGCCTATCACAAGATTCAGGATAGTCTATTCAGTGTGGAAAAAGAACGTCAAATTCAGGAACTGGAAATTCACTATCAAACCGAAAAGAAACAGGCTACAATTGATCAACTCGCTCAACAACAAGAGATTGATCATTTCAAAATTCAGCGCCAGCAAAGCCAAATCATCCTATTGTTGCTGTTCATGGGACTTAGTGGACTCATTGTTTTTCTCCTTCAACAACGAAATCGACTCCGACACCAGCAACAACTCAATGAACAGCTGCTCCATCAGCAAGAACTTCGACTCCAACATACCATTGAAACACAGGAAACAGAACGTAGCCGGATTGCACGGGATCTGCATGATGGTCTGGGACAACTCCTCTCGGCAGTACGGATGCAACTTTCGGCTCAGAAAGCGGATACGCTCACTCACGCACCAAGCCTTGAGATGCTGGATCAGGCGGTCAGTGAAGTCAGAATGCTCGCACATACCATGATGCCGAGAAGTCTTCAGGATCAGGGTCTTGAGTCTGCCCTAAAAGAACTATTTTCCCAGACTGCCCGGACAGCCAAACTCACCATTAGGTTCGAGGCCTTGGGAGTCAAGGAGCGCCTTTCTCAGGCAGTAGAAATCGGCCTATATCGGATCGCACAGGAGTTGCTTTCCAATGTCATCAAACATGCCCACGCTTCTCAAGTCGAAGTTCAGCTGAACCAGATTCGGGAATCAATCATTCTGACGGTTGAGGACGATGGGATTGGAATTCCCACGAATCTTCCGTCCACTGGCATGGGCATGCGCAACATTCGCACACGGGCAGAAGCCATAAACGGTAGCTTTCGCATAGAGAAAGGACCTATCCAGGGCAGTATTGCCACCATCAAAGTCCCCTTAGCTATACCTCATGACTGACTCCTCTTCTCCCATCAAAGTCTATCTTGTCGATGACCATCAGATCATCCTGGATGGATTGACTGCCTTGCTGAAAGAGATCCCTGACATCGAAGTCATCGGCGAAGCAAATTCCGGTACAGAATTGTTGCATCGCCTTGCTTGGCAATCCCCCGATATCATCATCATCGATGTAGACATGCCTCAGATGGATGGAAAAGAGGCAACGCTTCAAGTCAAGAAAAAACATCCCGATGTTCAGCTGATTGCCCTTAGCATGCACCATGATCATGGCATCATTCAGGCTATGACACGTGCAGGAGCTTCAGGGTATTTACTCAAAAACACCTCCCAGGAAGAGATGATTACCGCCATACGAAAAGTCTATCAAGGCGGGACCTATTTCAGCAGTGAGCTTGCTCAGTCTTTGCTTCAACAACATTCAACTCCTTCTCCCACTCCTATCAGCCCAGCCATATTGACCAAACGAGAAAGAGAAATCCTCCAGCTCATCGCTGAAGGATGCTCCAATACAGAAATTGGGGCTCAGCTTCATATCAGCCACCGAACTGTGGATACTCATCGGACCAATCTGATGCGAAAACTTGAAGTCAAAAATATTGCCGGACTGATTCGATTCGCTTTCAGACATGGCTTGGTGAAATGAGGCAGAAACAATCCGAACCACCCGGCATTGCTCTCTCACTATGCCAGCCCATGAAGGGTTCGGGGTGGTTCTGAAAGCAAAGTCCAATAGCTTGACAGCTTATTTCTTCAAGGCATATCCATAGAACTGATCCAGCGAAAGTCTTATGAATTGATCGGTCAGACGCAATACCTCCTCTGCATATGCCTTTGCATCACAAGTCGTCGATTGGGTAATGATCTCCGAGACTTTCCAGTTGGGAGAGGCAGAGGTAATGGTTTGAAAACTCGCATCTGCAAAGATACTCCGGTCAGAATATACTGCTTCTTTCAAGGCAACTTTGTGCACCCCCAATGCCGCCAATCCCGCAGGGTTCCCATACACAAAATTGATATGCGTCTGAGCTGCTAGTGCCCCTCTTTGAAGTCCTCCTTTGTTGGCATTACCAGGGCCAGTGATGCTATGCCGCAACTGTAAGCCAATCCTGGCATCAATGGTAAGCTTGCTGCCCAGCTTTGCTTTCTTTGCATAGAATTCTGTAAAAGGAAACACAAACGCTACATCCACGACAATGGCATCCCCTAATTGTTTGGAGATTTTGGGCGTCTGATCCATCACTGCATAATTGCCTCCTCTTTCTTTGCCTGTTTTGGTCTCTTTGCGGATAAAATAGTTAAAGTCCGTTGGGGTACCCATCGCAAAGCCTTCCAGCTGCTTGTGATTGAGAGTCCCCCCCTCCTGAAGAGTCCATCCCTGATAATATTTGATACTGGCTGCCTCATTTGCTCCGATCATCTCGAAGCCCTTGTCAGTCAGATCCTCTACAAAAGCCTGATAGGCTTGATCTGTCAATTGTTGTAACAAGGGATCATCCATTCCTGTTAGCTCTACATTCATTTGTGCCACAGTTGTCCCTTGTTTCGCACTGGCATCTACAGCTTTCCCCATACCAACTGTTTGAAAAAACATCTTGAAATTGGCAATATATATGCGTCTGGGGGCTTTTTTGAACTTCTTCTGACCATAGCTGGAAGGATTGATAAGTCCTTTCGAGCGAATGTCTTGTGCCTGAAGTGCGGTTACAGTGCAAAGCAGACAACAGAGGAAGATGGATTGAAGGATATGCATGCTTTCAGAATTATTGAGTGAAACATGCTCCAAAATTCTCTAACCTCCCCTTGTCAAAGGATCAGGTAATCATCTGATTTTTTTTACGATGATTCCCGTAGATCGAATCTGTATTTCCCCTGATACCCATCCTTGACTCTCTTTCGGAACTTTGGGACAATTCATCATCCTCATCAACATTTTCTCTAACAATGAAAGTCATTCATACTGTTTTTGTTGCTGCTCTGCTTGTGTTATTTCTGTTCTCAAACAAAGGACTCGCCCAGACAGAATCGGGGGAGTATTATCTCATAGGTGTCAGTTTCGGTTTTGCCCAAAATGGATCGGCATATGGATACAGGAATGTTGCAGGAACCACTTATGACCTGACCTATTACTCTGATGCCTTTCTGCATCATACCGGATACTTCCGCTATATGAAGCTTGGTAGCTCCTATCATTTTGAAGCAGATGCACAAATGATCGGCATTCTCTTCACTGGGATGCGTGCCATGTGGTTGGGAATGGAGGACCGACATATCCGACCTTCTTTGTTCTCAGGAACGGGGCGTTTTCTCTCACTGAACAGACATCTTGCAGAACACAGGGTTCATCAGGATTCAAGCTTGACCGCATATGGAACAGACTTTTCTTTCTTCAATTCCGATCTCATGTGGGGCGAAAACAAAAAGCTTGGGATTCATCTTGGGATCAATGGTGTAGGTACCTATCAGGAACCGACCCCTGTCCCTGGTCTTCAGAACAGCCACAATTTCAAGCATCTTTCCCGCAAATTGTTTTGGTCTATTGGTCCGGCGATGTTTGTCCCACTGTCTGAGCATCTATTCGCCACTGCACGAACAACTGTCATTATCAGCATGAAAAATAATGGGAATAACAAACAAGACCATGTGGGAACGGGTATCGAATTGTATCCGTCTCTTCGTTATGTATCCGGAAATCGAGTAGGATGGTTCTTTGAGGCTTTTCTGAAGCTCCGTCGATTTGGCCCACAAGGAGATACATTTATCCAAAACTCCGGGACGGGAGGCTATGATGTACCTGTCAGGATTCAGAGTTATACCACTTCACAAATCGGAATAAGTGGGGGTCTCTATTTGTCCAACTGAGCCAAGCAATATTCCACAATCTTGCGTAACTTGATCCCCTCAATATATGCACGAATATGGATATTTCCCTTTCAGGCAAACACGCCCTTGTAGGTGGTAGCACGCAAGGTATAGGTAAAGCTGCTGCGATAGAACTCGCCAATCTGGGCGCCAGAGTAACTTTGCTAGCCCGAAATGAAACCAGTCTCAAGGAGGTTCTTGCAGAGCTCCCTGCTGATCAGGGGCATGATTATTTGGTTGCAGATTTTTCGACACCAGAAGAGGTACAATCGACTGTTCGTTCCTATCTGGAGACTCATGCTCCCTTTCATATCCTTGTCAACAATACAGGAGGGCCTCCGGGAGGACAAGCCATCGAGGCAGATATAGCTGAATTTGAGCGGGCATATCGCATGCATCTGATATGCAACCACCTGCTTGCGCAAACATTGGTTCCGGGAATGAAGGAAGCTGGTTATGGCAGAATTATCAATGTCATTTCCACCTCAGTCAAGATTCCCATTACAGGACTTGGCGTCTCCAATACCACCAGGGGTGCTGTCGCCAGTTGGGCCAAAACACTTGCCAATGAATTGGGACAATTTGGCATCACGGTTAACAATGTTCTGCCGGGATTCACAGCGACAGAAAGGCTCTTTTCCCTTTTGGCTGTATGGGCCAAACAACAGGGGATCTCATCTGATGAGATGCAATCCAAAATGGAAAGCTCTGTTCCTGCCAAGAGGATTGGCGACCCTTCCGAAACAGCCAATGCCATCGCTTTTCTGGCATCTCCCGCAGCTTCCTATGTCAATGGAATCAATTTGCCAGTAGATGGAGGCAGGACCGGTGCTTTATGATCTATTGATTTGTTTTTCATGATTACACTTCAAAATTATATAAACGGCCAACTTATTCCTGCTCGCTCGGGCAACTATCTGGACAGCATCAACCCTGCCACAGCAGAAGTTCATGCCCGTGTTCCTGATAGTGATTCGAGAGATGTAGAATTGGCATACGAGGCAGCGGCAAAGGCGTTTCCAGCATGGTCCTCTCTCTCCATGCCAGAGCGATCCAACTATCTCATGAAGATCGCAGATAGAATTGAGCAACGGTTGGAAGAGCTTGCCCGTGCAGAATCCGATGATAATGGCAAGCCCCTTGCTTTGGCGCGACGGGTAGACATTCCTCGAGCCAGAGATAACTTTCGGTATTTTGCTCAAGCCATCACCCAATTTCATAGTGAAGCTTATGATATGGGGCAAACAGGCTTCAATTATACCCTGAGACGCCCAATCGGTGTTGCCGGACTCATTTCCCCCTGGAATCTTCCCTTATATCTATTCACTTGGAAGGTTGCTCCTGCACTTGCTGCTGGCAATACGGCCGTGGCCAAACCCTCAGAGATCACTCCTTTGACAGCCTATCTGCTTTCAGAGATCTGTCAGGAAATAGGATTACCTCCTGGCGTCTTGAATATCATTCATGGAACTGGTCCCAAAGCAGGAGCGGCCATTGTACGCCATCCAGACATTCCAGTATTGTCATTTACAGGCAGTACCAATGTGGGAAGACAAATTTCGGAAAGTGTTGCGCCTGCCTTCAAAAAATTGTCTCTGGAAATGGGGGGAAAAAATGCCAACCTCATTTTTGCTGATGCGGATTTTGATGCGGCTCTGGAAACTGGAATTCGTGCAGCATTCACCAATCAAGGGCAGATCTGTCTTTGTGGATCGAGAATCATTGTGCAGGAAGGGATCTATGATCGATTTGTAGAGGCATTTGTACAACGAGCCAAAGAGCTCCGGGTAGGTGATCCTCTTGAGGAAGGGACTGAAGTAGGAGCAATTGTCTCCAAAATGCAATGGGAAAAAGATAGATTCTACATTGATTTGGCCAAGCAGGAAGGGGGAGAGATTCTCTGTGGAGGCGTGGTGCCAGCACCAGTAAATGACCGCTGTGCAAAGGGATATTTTTTGGAACCAACTGTAATTACTGGATTGAGTCAGCAGTGCAGGGTCAATCAAGAAGAGATTTTTGGTCCTATTGTTACGATCATGCCATTCGCTGATGAGGAGGAGGGGCTGGAAGCAGCTAATTGTACGCCTTATGGTCTTTCTGGTACCATTTGGACCTCAGATCTGAAACGCGCTCACCGTACGGCTGCACAAATGGAGGCAGGGATCATTTGGGTCAATAGCTGGATGGTGCGGGATTTGCGTACTCCTTTTGGCGGCATGAAACAATCTGGTGTGGGAAGAGAAGGCGGACAAGAGGCTTTGAGATTCTTTACAGAGCCAAAAAATGTTTTTATCCAACTCTGAGAGACTGTTTGAAAATCTGTCACTTATTTTTTGTATGCGTCATTTTTTCTCAAAAGACCGCGGTATTCCTCAAAAAAAATTCCTTCTCAGAACCCAAAAATCCTGCTTTCTCAAGACAAAAACCAAAATCAAGACAATTTCTGATTTTCGCATCCGGGAAAATCCCCGTAAATTCCCCTAATATTTGACATCACAATGAGAAAAGTTGCTTTCTTGATATCTCTGTTTGCTTGTCTGCTTGTAGCTTCCAGCTGTGGGCCTTCTGATCTTTCGTTGATCAATGAGGTCAAACGCTTTGAGCCAGAATGGATGAACCTCAGCGAAAAGGTTTCTTTTATTAATCAACATTTGAGAATTACTCATAGAAGATATGAGCAGGATCTCAATGAAGTGAACCCTTTCATCAGTGATCCAGGCATGGCAGAGCGAAGTAATCTGCTCGGCATGAGAAGTGCTTATAAGAATATGATGACGGAAAGAGATGAATTGGAGACCCGGTTTCAAGATCAGCGTCTATTGTTTATCCAAACTGTGGAAGACTTCAATGATTGGCAGACAAAATTGATGAAGGACAAAATTAGCAATGAGGATGCCACCCAGGGCTTTGCTGATTTCAAAGCACAACATGATCAGCTTTTCGCAGAAATGACTACGATAGAAAAAGAAGTCGTCAAGAATATTGAGAAACACAATGCCTTACTCCGGCGGATCACTTCAGCCCTGAAGTTGTATACCAATTATGACATTGTGGTTGCGTATCAGTAGCTAAGCTAATACAGTGGAACATAAGTTTCTTTTGCTTCCTCTTGAACCCCCTTTCCGCCTACCGTTCCCCCTTAAAAAAGGGGAACTGGCAAAGATAATCCTGATTTTCAACAGAAAAGGCTTTGCGGGAAATCCCCTTGGGAGGGGATGGGCCAGTGTGAAGGGGTTCTTGAAGGAATCACAAAAAAA
>JBCCGK010000099.1:0-43700 GCA_039029315.1 Bacteroidota bacterium
AATGGTGCAGCTATCGCCCGCTATGATGAAGTCCGGGCTGCAAAAGCTTGGCACAGGACATTCTGTGACAGTAACTGTTCTTGTGATGCTGTCCACACATCCATCATTGGTTGAGATAGTCAGGGTTACATCATAGGTTCCTGGGGCATTGTAGGTGTAGGGGACGTAGGACGCTCCTCCCGTATTTCCATCGCCGAAATCCCAGACATAGCTGGTGATGATTCCCCCGGAAGAGGATTGGCTCCCGAAAGTAACGGTGCAACTGTCGGTTTGTGAGGCAAAGTCAGCATCACAAGTTGGGGTCCAAACGCAGTTGTTCACCGTGATGATCTTGCTGATGGAATTGGTACAGCTATCATTGGTGATGATGGTGAGCTGGACGGTATAGGTTCCGGCAGAATCATAGGTATGGGTGGTGAAATCCGAACTGCCTGTATTGCCATCCCCAAAGTCCCATTCGTAGCTGAGAATACCATTGGAGGAGGAGGAACTATCGGTGAAGCTAATGGTGCAGCTATCGCCCGCTATGATGAAGTCCGGGCTGCAAAAGCTTGGCACGGGACATTCTGTGACAGTAACTGTTCTTGTGATGCTGTCCACACAGCCATCATTGGTCGAGATAGTCAGGGTAACATCATAGGTTCCTGGGGCATTGTAGGTATGTGTGGTGTAGGAAGCCCCGCCCGTATTTCCATCGCCGAAATCCCACACATATCCAATAATTCCCAGTGTCGAAGACTGATCAGAGAAGCTAACGGTACAGCTATCGGTTTGTGAGACAAAGTCTGCATCACAAGTTGGCGGCTGAGCGCAATTTGTTACCGTGATGGTTTTACTCACTGTATCTGTACATCCGTCAGAAGTCGTAATGGTCAACTGAACAGGATAGGTCCCCGAAGAGGTATATGTATGAGAGGTACTGGATGCTCCTCCCGTCGTTCCATCACCAAAATCCCAGGCATAACTTAGAACGATGCCAGAAGTAGAAGACTGGTCAGAGAAACTAAGCGTACAGCTATCCGTCTGAGAAATGAAATCTGCATCGCAAGTAACAGCTGTGCCGCAGCCACTGACAGTAACAGTTTTGCTTACTGTATCAATACATCCTGTGTTGGTGCCAATGGTAAGACTGACTTGGTAGGTGCCTGATGTCGCATAGGTGTGGGAAGCAAAGGAGGCACTACTGAAACTTCCATCTCCAAAATCCCAATAATAGTTGGTGACAATGCCCGAAGCGGAAGATTGATCTGAAAAACTGACATTACAGCCATTGGTTTGTGAGATAAAGTCAGCAGTACAAGCAAATGTATCTAATACCGATGTCAACAAATGTTTCGCATGCCAATCATTGCTAAGCAGCTTCACCCCTTCATGAGAGATGTTTTCAAGGATCTTTACATGTCTCTCCGTCTTCAGATTGAGAGGGAGCCACTCTGTTTTTTGTTTGCCAATTACTACAAGGGACAGGACAATGAAAGGAAAAAAAATCAGGGTTCGCATATCTCTTAGCCTTATTAGCCAGAGGCAATAATGTCCTTGTTTTTGGAATTGTTAATCTCTGTTTTGTTTGAATTCTGAGACAGGTTAGAATTCTGATCAAAATGTTTCCATGCCTCCTGTTTGCCGATGCAGGGTCAACTGTGGGATGTGAAAAAATCAAATATGAAGACCAAATTGTGAGGGTGAGGGTGTGAATCCGTCTTAGTCTATGTTCTCTCAGGGTGGAATGGTTTGGTGGCTATTCCCTGAATTCAGATATTGATCCTTTGAATTGAGCCCATTTTTACAAAAGACAGCTTAAGTCTTTCTTATGACAAAATGTATATCCCTTTGGCTAATCCTCTATTTGAGTTCCCATTGTATTCTCGCAAGTCCTATAGACAGTTTGCAAGCATTACTCAAAGAACCAAGCTTGGGTGTGGATCAGAAAGCACAACTCTACAATGAGTTGACAACCCTCTATATGCTGAAATCTCTCGATTCCGCGGAGGTGTATTCCAGACTTGCCATGGAATTGCTTGGAACAGATCAAACCCATCCTCTTTATTCCGCCACCCAATTACTAGACATTAATTTGGCAGTGGCACAGAACCAAATTTCCGAAGCGGAAGAGAACATGCAGCTCTTGTTGCCGATAGTGGTTCGATCTGGAGATGCTGGGCAATTGGCACGGTGTTACAATAGTCTTGCAGTGATCAAAAGGCGCCTTGGACAACTGGATTCAGCACAGTGGTATGTATTCAAGGCATTGGACATATCCCCTCTAAGCAAAGCCAGTGAAGCCAATGCTTCGAGCTTCAATATTTTGGCCAAAAATTATGAGCTGTTTCAGCAATATGATTCTTCGCTTCACTATTATGCGGAAGCCATTGATATTGCCAAGCAAGTTCAATCTGATCCAATCCTGGCAGCCGCTCTGTACAATCAGGCCATTACGTTCTATAAACTTGGGCAAGATGATGCTGCCATTCACTCTTTCATAGAACTGATCCAGCTAGCAGAAGTGATAGATGCCTCAAGGATTCTGGGAAGATCCCATAGCGTGTTGGCATCCCTTTACAATTTACACGGGCAGCGAGATTCCTGTCTGATTCACATTCAAAAAGGCCTTCAAGTTGCAGATAATGGTTCCATCGAAGAGATGTATGGCTATATGGCCTTGGGACAATATCATTTTGAAGACAATGCCTTTGATCAGGCATGGGACGCACATAGCAGGGCGCTTGCAATAGCAGAGGAAATCGCGAGCCTAAGCAAAGGAGATATTCTTCTCGAACTTGGAAAAATTAAGATGCAAACCAAGGACCTTCAGGAAGCCCTTCATAAATTTGAGGAAGGGATTACTTTTGCTGATTCTTTGGGCCTTCAGGAATCCATCGTCAAGGGGCAGCTTCTGAAAGCCCAGGCCTTGACAGATTTGGGACAGGCGAGGCAAGCACTTCTGGCATTGGAACCCATATTCAAGGTAGAGGAACCCACAATCCTGTTGCCTGCATACCACCAAAAAGGACAGATTCTGCAACTACAGGGACAATTTCAACTAGCCAAAAAGGAATATCTCCAAGGCTTGAAGATTGCCAAAGAATTGGATTCTCAGGAAAAAGTGAGTACTTCTTATTATGGTCTGGCCTATTGTGATTCTGTTCTGGGAAATACCAAGGAAGCGCTTCACTATATGAGTTTATACGCCAGTGTTGAGGTTCAGCGCCAGCGAGAGCGCTACCGAACATCCGTCGCTGAATTCGAGACAAAGTTTGAGACCGCAGAGAAAGAAAACAAGATCCGAAATCTGGAACAGGAACAAAAACTGGCCAATCTGGAAATGAAACAAAGGATTACCGAAAGAAATCGTCTATTGATGATTCTGGGGATTCTGTTACTAACTGCCGGAATCATTGTGGCATTGTATTTTCGGATTCGACGTCAAAGAGCAGCACTCGATCAAGCGAACCAAACCAAGGATAGAATCTTCTCCATGATTGCTCATGATCTTCGAGGACCGATTACCGGATTCCAGGCTTTAGGCAAAATTTTTTCGCATCATTTGGAAAGAAAAAACCTCAACCCACTTCAGGCACTCAGTTTTGAGCTCACCAAACAAAGCAGTCAGATAAAGGAACTGCTCGATAATTTGCTCACATGGGCGCTCCAGCAATTAGATGTCTACCAGGCTCGACCCGAACCCTTTCATCTCCATAATCTGGGGACGCAAGTGATGGCATATTTTGAACAGACTGCCAAGGCCAAGCAAAGTGAATTGCGCATCGAAGTTGAAGAGGACATGACGATGTATGGTGACCGGAGTGGCTGGATGATTGTGTTGACCAATCTGATCAGCAATGCCGTAAAATTCACAGAAGAAGGACGCATCACCCTTCGTGGAGATCAACAAGCTGATTCTGCCATTGTGGAGATTGAGGATACGGGTACAGGGATGGATGAGAAGCAAATACAAGCACTTCAGAAAGGACAGAGCCTCTCCTCTCAAAAAGGCACCAAGGGAGAATCAGGGACGGGCCTCGGTTGGCAGGTCGTGCATAGACTGATAGAGGAGTGGGGCGGACAGCTAGAGATTGAGAGTCAAAAGGGAGTTGGAACAAGCATTCGCATTCGGGTACCAGTGATGAAAGAATAACAATGAATTGCTCTCGGGGAAAATACAAGATGTTGCTATTCGACATATTGGCCAATGTCCGATGAGGCGAAAGACAAGAGCAGCTGCGGAGAATGGACGATAGCTGAGAGGAAATCCCAGGAACTTGATCCTCAGATCAACGCTTTCGGATCCTGTTGCAGGTAGTAGAGGACGAAGCTTGTATAGGCAAGATTTACACCCAATCGATTATTCTGACCCCAGAAGGGTAGATTTGATTGAAAAATGATCTCCTTACCACAAGCTTCCAATAATTTCATCTGTAAGTCCGGCTTGGAGAAGAATTTTTTGACCTGGATTTCAAATAGAAAATTTTCCCGGAAATTTAACCAGCCTTTTCGGTCAACATTCTTTTCATGGATGTTCTTACGTTTTCTCAAATACGCATCGATCTCTTGTGAAAAATCAAACTCACCCGCTACTGCGATTCTGTCTTTCTCAGGCATTTCAATTAAGCCCAGCTTCGATATCTTATAGAAATTGTAGCAATGGCTTGCAGAGGCGAATGTTCTCCCTTTGTGAGTGAAAGTTGCAGGATAGTCAGGATGCAAGAAAGACGCTGAGTCTCGAAATTCGATCTGAGGCTGTACAGGGTTTTTATAAATGTCATGACTTGTCTTCCTGTATTCTAAATTGGGCAAACTCAATCCGATAAGACAGTGCTGCGCATGCGCTTGTCTGTTTTTGATGAAATAGCGTCTCTGTTTTTCCTCCTTATCCCCCTCTATTTCACGAGAGTATCCATAACCTTCTTGTATGGAGGCAAGCTGCTTGATCTCGCCCGTATGGAGAATCGCAAACCTTCTGGGATTGGTCATCCTGTGGTCAGCAGCTACATAGAAGATGGGATTTGATTCCTGATCGAAATCGACGGAATACTGAATCATCCACCCGCCATTGGACATCATCTCGTCTTCCATGCCTGCCTCATACAATTCTTTGGGAAATAAAATATTCCAGCTGTCGAAGTAGGTTTCGAAAGTCTCTTTTATCTTCTCAAAGCTTGACTTCTGATAGTGGAGTGCTAACATAGAATGATATTGTAAAGGTTCATGTGTGATGGGTGCCGAAAGTCAGAACTACAGTTCAGGCGGCAGGAATGATTTACTTGCCATACCATTCTACCTCATATTCTTTCAGGTAGAATTCAAGCGATTTATCCTGATAAAGGGTTTTAAAACGTTCGGTTTCCTTTCTGCTTTGTTTCCCGCCGCCAACTCTGATAAGTGCATCGATATATCGAATGAAATCTTCTGATTCATCCCCAAATTTTTTCCCTTTCAGAATCACCTTGCGTACCGGATATACACCGCTCCTTACTGTCAATGCCTGTTCGGCCGAAAAGCCAACTGTAATAAATCCATATGCGTCGGCGAGTTCATAGGCGATTTTGGGAACCCCGGCATTGGTATAGCCACTCACAATTTCGATCTCTTTATGGGAGTGTTTTTCTTTGATTTGTTTGAATAGATGATCCAGGATTTGATATGCAGATTGTTTGTCGAATTGGTTTCTACTAAACCCAACTACGCCATATTTGATGAGTTGCTTCGCCATTGCATTTGATCGCTTATATTCTTTTGTGTACGAATTACAGTAATATTGGTTGGGGCAAAGCTTATCCTTAGCACTTCCATCTTTTTGCTTCCTGCCAGAATCTGCTTCCAGGAAGACATTCAAGGGCTCGCACACCCAAAAACGAGAGTCATCCTGAATGCGAAGTCAAGAACCTTTGAAGGCATTCTCAACCAGGCATTCGGGATGACTCCTCAAAACAAGGGGTTCAGGAAGAGGATCAACAGCTATGAGAAGGGAATGGAATATTCAGGAAAGGATCAGTCTCCTTTTGCTGGAGATTGTTCTTCCTTTATTCGCTTCCAGGTACGTCTTTGGGTGAAGGGCCCATATCTTCCTTCAACCCTGAGAGTTTGCTCATTCACCAAGACCAGATTTCCTGAAACCCGGATGTCTCTCCTGGGTTGAAAGATCATACCGCAGCAGTACGCATTCTCCTCCGTTCGTTTGAAATCATACAAGACATGAATGCTCTTGCCTTCTATGAGGGCTTGTTCCTTCGGATTGGTGGCCTCAAGAAGTTGTCCATAATAGTTTCCATCTTGTTCATAAATAGAGATGATCCCCCCGTTCACCTCATCGAACCATGTCCCCTCAATGCTCTGTTGGGCGTAGATGGATGATCCTGTCAAACTGAGAAAGAGAACCATCGGCAGAATCCATTGTTTGGAAGAGGAAGTTTCCTTTTGGCCAAATCTCCTCGCCTGGATCAAATCATACTCCTTCACATAGTCGGGATGTTCGGTTCCCATGAGTCGATCCCAGACCCGAAAGTAGAGCCCATAGTTTCCTCTGAACTTCTTGTGATGCAAGTTATGATGAACAGAAGTATTGACAATCTCAAACAAAAAACTTCGCCTGAACCACTTTGGGGCAATTTCATATCCCAAATGACCATAGACATTGATGATGAAAGCAAGAAGGGTGAAAAGGAAGATAGAGATCGGATGCATCGGGACAAGGAAAAAAATGATTGGGCCTACCATGGCTTCCAGAATTCCTTCGAGGAAATTGAAAGAATAGGAGGCAAAAGGAGAGGGATTGACGGATTTGTGATGAACGACATGAAACCACTTGAACAATGATTGGTGATGAATCGTCCTGTGCATCCAGTAGAAATAGCTGTCATGAATAACCAGTGCAAGTACTATGCTAATGGGAATCCACCAAATCGGATAGTCCTGGATCTCTCCATACATCTGGGTGTAGGCACGCAAAGGAGAAAAAACCAGCACAATTCCTACAATGGCAAGGATGCCAATGGTCTGAAGAGAGTGAAGGATTTCTCTGATAAAATCCTTATGCTTTGCGAGCCTCGATTGGATCTTGTTGTTGGAAAATGTGTCTGGGTACAAGGCATAAAAGATAAGAAAAGGAATGCCTGCAAAAATGAAATATCTGGCAAGATTGCCAATAACTGGCAGGAGATAAGAAATGTGAGTTTCCATACGGTTAGATCTTCAGATTACTGGAGGTGAATGGGATAAGATACGCCATTGAGAACAATCGTCGCTGTGTCATCCCCATGAAAAACAATGGTCCCAGCATACGTACTTGTATGCTCATCTTTACTGACATGCATAGAAAAACTGCCCGTACCTCCATGGATGTGTGTGTCCAGCTTGCCAATGGAGAGCTCAACTAGTGTGAGATCCAGGGTGGAACTGATGGTATTTTCCTGTTCAAACTGTAGCACCTGGGTGCCACTTTTTTGATAAGATCCTTCCCAAATCATGTTTGCCTGAAGCGGTTGAAGCCCTGAGACACTCCCGGCGAAGGCACTGCTGCCAGTGGAGCTAATCCTGGGGGTTTCATAGCTGTTCTGGCTAGAGGTAGAAACACTCCCCATCTCAGGTACATTCAGCTGAGTACAACTGAGATCGAGTGTCCAGGAAGCTGAATAAGCGGCTTCTCCTGCATGTCCCTGACGGGCAAAATCTAGACTATCTCTGAATTCCTGATCACAGAGATCTTCCAGCGTTAGGTTGTCAATGTGTTCGGTCAGGCTTTCGAGATTTTCTGTCAGGCCTCCATTGGCTTGGGAAAGGGTCGCTTCCAAAAGCTCTGCAACGTCGTCTTCAGACAATCGGGCGAGATCGATCGGCCTGCTACAGGAGGTGACGAGCAATAAGACAAATAAACCGATGAGGGCGAGGCTGAGGGATTTTACTTGTGTCATTTGTTGATGATTACTGTTAGAATTAGAATATGACACAAATGTAGGAGGCGGATGTGGCGGATGAGATTAACAAAAGATAATAAAGGGATTTATTGTTGCAGCTTAGCTGTTGACAGCTGCCTTCCTTTTGGATTTGATTGGTAAGATATTAGGTTGTCGTTTGTTGTTTGTTCGCAATGCGCTTCCGAATTCGACTCAAGGAAACAGGGGTTATGCCCAGAATATTGGCGATATATTTTCCTGGAACCCGGTTCAGGATTTCTGGATTGTTCTTGACAAAGTTCAGGTATCGTTCTTCCGGGGAATAGAGGATAAATGATTCCGAATGTTTGATGGTTTGCTTCAAAATATCCTGCAAGATGAATTTACGGTTTTTTTCCAGCTTGGGATGGCGCTCAACGATAGACTGCAAAGTATCATAATCCAAACTCAGCGTATCCGTTGCTTCCAGGGCTTGTACATCATACCTGGAAGCTTGTCCAAACAAAATCACATCCGAATTGGCATACATCTGGTTTTCCCACCGCAAACTTGTCGTAATCTCATCTCCCTTCTCATTGACAATGAAGGTTCTGATCAGGCCCTTGCGAATGAAATAGACGGTGTGGTTCTGACTCCCTTCCTGCATAAGAAACGCTCCTGCTTCAAATCGCTGACTTTTGGCAGACTGGATCAGGACTTGTATGTCCTTCAGACTAAGATTGACGGAGAGTTGATAGAGTTGCTTGATTCTGGCGAAGTCGATCATGAGGATGAATATGCATGGAGTTTGGCATATTTTGAAATGAAAAAGCAAATAGCCATTCCGCATGAAGGCACATGATCCAGTGCAGGGGATATGATAAGAAACCCGATTCTGTTTGGTTGCAAGTCCATCAGGCTTCATCTTTCAACGGTTTGACTCCCTCAAAATCTACCCGCCTCATGCCAGCAAGAAACAGGCGTTGGACTAGCGTGACAACCCCCTACTCTAAGCATGCTTTTCTGCTCTTTCTCACTTGTGCGATGAATTGCAAAAAGAAAAGGCCAATACGTAGAGTAGGGGTAATCAATATCTGTTGGGGTAGGGGAAAATGTTTAGATGACAACGTCTTCCTCTGCAATTTCTACCTGATATTCACGTGCGAGTTCGTCAAAACTTACCTGAAGCCAGCGTATCGCCTGATCATACTGCTTGTCAAGAATGAGTTGTTTGAAGGGCGCAATTTTCTCAACATAGAGATTTGTTAAGATTTCTTCCTGATTTTCTTTCTGGCTAATGAATGTTGCAATCAAGGGAGAAATAAAATAATACATTTCGTAATGTCTGCCCCCTCCTTCTACATTCAAAAGAATCTCGTCTCTGAATTGTCTGTATAAGTCTAATTCTTTTTCATCACTCGCCAGTGAGACCGCAGTGGTGGCAAGGCATTCTCCCCCTCCACAAAATGGAGGACATGGGTTAGCATATTCCAAGTATACTTGAGAGAACCTATTCATCCTGCAATCCAAGGGGGCTAATACAGCTTTGATCCTTTTGTCTTGCCACCCAAAATACAACTGAACATTCGCACATTTTTCATCCTTCATCAATTGCAGGAGGGTATCTCGCCCAAAAAAGCTACCTCTCGTGGCTTCTTTATAAGTAATATCGGGATTCAGATGAATCATATTTGCAACAAAATTATGGAGAAGCTGAGTTGTCTCTTGTAAAGAATGAAGCTGGCCTTCCTGATCATAATAGCCAAATGGATAGAGGAGTGGCTTTGATGAGTGAGGATTGTTTGGGGAACTCGTACAAGGGACCATGAGAACCCGAATTTAATTGGGGTTGAAAGCATCTCTTAAGCCAAACATAAATCTGATTCCCGCAACTTCTCCAGGCAAATTCAGGACCTTGGAAATGAGACTGCTAGGGAAAGTGCATGACGAAACAATCTGCGGAAAGGTGGTTTGATAGGCCTCTGTAAATGTGTGAAAGAGGGATTCTGAAATAAAGGTTCCTACCTCTTCCGCTTTCTCATAATTGGGATTTTCATACATGTGATTCATGATTTTTCGATTAAAAAATTTGGTTCTTTGACAAAAGTTGTGGAAGCAGCATTGTGGGATGGCGGGTTGTTTCTCCTGAAGGAGAAACGGGACCTGTGGGGAAGAGGTCATAAGCGAGGAAGACCGGCTCCACTAACATTGTCAAAGAACCATAAATGTGAAATAAAATCGTACTCATTGTGTTGAATAAAAATTACCTAAACCGTTTGCGATCTTCAACTACCATTTCGTCTATGAGATTGAAATTATAGTAAGTGGTCGGGATGATTGAGTAAGCGGTCCATGATCACGAATCCTGTCCTATGGATACATGCTGGCGAAATCCGGTGAGAACGATCCGCTACATGTCCACTCTTTGGGAGAAAAAGACTGTTATGAATGTTTCGACTAGCTTACATCCTGATGGATGGACCAAGCGGAAATTACGCTATCTTTGCTTCTGACGGGGGGAGTTCTTTCCAAAGGGATGGACTCGGCAAAGATCAGGTCAGGAAGGGAGTGTTGGAGTGTTAGGCAGTCTCTTCGCTAGGGGATACAAGCTGGTGCCATGATAAATGAAAGCAGTATGGTCAAATGGATCGTTCAGAAAAATCTAATCAAACCTGATGTTCTTGCGCAATTTCGTCAGGCTTTTGAGGAATTGGGGATTGATTTTGAAGAAGTCCGTGTTATTCCATTTTCAGAAGAGCTTCCTTCGTTTAAGCCATCAGCCATTAACATCTGCTATGGCTCCACCACTTTCATGCTCAATGCTTATGGCAGCAAGGAATTCGAAAAAGGGGTTTTTTATCATCCAGAACGCTTCACAGTGCAGACCTATCTTGACAAATGGGGTACACATATGCTGAATGCTGATGGTAAGATTTTGACATTCAGACATTTTGTGGAAAAGGTCGTTGCCAGCAAAGAAAGATGGTTTTTGCGGCCCAATCAGGATGACAAATCCTTTGCGGGCACAACGATGACAAGCCAGGAAATTCAGGAATGGTATGGCAAAATCCTGGAGATTGACAACCCAAAACTCAATTCGGGTACCTTGATTTTTTGTTCGGAAGAAAAGAAAATTCTGAAAGAATGGAGAAACTTTGTGGTGGACAAACAGGTGGTTGACGCCTCCCGATATGTGTTGAATGGTGCTCTGCATATCTCCAGGGAAGATGTTCCCTCAGAAATGATTCAATTTGTCGAAGCGCGTGCCCAGCAATTCTCTCCCCATTCCATATTCGTGATGGATGTTGCAGAAACGAAATCCGGATACAAAATCATTGAATGTAATTGCTTCAATGGAACAGGATTTTACCGCCATCATCTCAGAAGAATCATTCAGGCGGTAACGGATTACACCTTGCGGATAGCTTAGTCTCTCGGACTTGGGCTTGATGCACAAGTTCTCCTGCATTCCAGACAGATATTCCATCTCAAATTGACTTGAACCGACATGAATCTGAGCAACTTTTCCTACATTTTGATCATAATCCTCAGCCTCACAAGGTGTGCCCCACCCCCTTCACAGACTGATTCCCCGGATCTGCGACAGACCCAACTCCTGGAAGCCATCAACACCTTTAACCATGCTTTCCAAACAGGAGATATGCAGACTATAGAATCCTTGATCACGACCAATTATATCCATACCAATGGCAATGCCAAATCGATCAGGAGAAGTGATTGGCTTCCATATATTCGCAAAAGAAGCCAGCAAATCAAGGAGGGAAGGCTGACAGTCACGGCCTACGAGATGCAAGAGACAGACATAGAAATGTTGCCTCAATCTGCTATTGTGACAGCAAAAATCATTGTACGCTCAACCGAGGATGGGAATCCAAAGGAACAGGCATACAGAATCACCAATATATGGGTTGAAGACCATGGAATCTGGAAAAGAGCAGGATTCCATGACGGAAAAATAAAGTAGTGGAAATCAAGGCACCTATTGGGTAGATGCTGTCTGGCATACTCAAGTGATTGTAATAAGTAAGCATTCATTTGCCTGTTTCACCTCACTGCCTAATCTGTATTCTGACAGGACGCCTTCTCGGATGGCAAGTGAAATGTCTGCTTATTAGTATCCATTTCCTTGATGAGCCAAATAGCCCTCCCCCTGATGAGTCAAATAATCCTGTCCCTGCTGCGCCCAATAGCCCTCACCATTATGGGGAGCAGCCGTCATAGGCAATTCAACCCCATTGAGACTGATCACAATCAGCATCATTGAGAATACACTTGTAAGAGAGATCAAGATTCGTTTCATACCATTGTTGGTTAAAGAGGAGTGTTACTATTGATCATCAAAATAGCAACGGTGATCCGGGTACACTGTCCTTTTTGCTAATAATCATACATTTTTTTCTCCAAAAGGAGTCTTTATTTGTTTGAAATATCTATTTCGTCTCAGAAAATTCACAGTGCTTGCTGCATCAGTTAGCTTGTACTGATCAGAGATACAAAAGTGCGCATTCAACCATTTTCTGACTTTTGCTATGTCTTTTCTGACGATGGCCACATCCATATCTTCCTGATAAGTGTCCGAATTGAGAAGACGTTCATCAGGATGTTGTATGAGATTGAAAAAAATGGTATTTGAGTTCATGTCACCTGTTGTGTTATACACATATACATACTCATACAGGCATCGCCACAGCCTGGGGCCAATGCGATTGATAGCAGATATTCCTTCCATTATTTGAGTGAAAATATATTGCTCATACAGGTCCACGATTGCATTGGTTATCTCAACTTCTGGGGACTCGTTCAGATCAACCCCTCCTATCTCAACGTACAATTTCCTGTCCTCTCTGATTGTGTACAGGATGTGATAGGTATTCAGATGACTGATGAGTTGCCCCTGCGCATCGACTTGGATAGGGACACACTTTTGAGCAACAAAATAGCGCGTCCCGTCTACGGCCTGGACTGGGAAATAAGAGGTATAGGCATGCTCATGTACCTTGATTTCATCGGTTCTATTCTTGATGACTTCCTCATAGGCACTGATGCCAGTCTTCAGAAATTCAACCAATACGGCTTCTGGAATGATATTTCTCATAAAATAATCATAAGAAATGTCCTCTTCATGTCCCAACACCTTTTTGAGTCCCGGAGCAGTTAAGCCCGTTCTGTCAAATGGCAGGAAGGCAGCGTTTTTGATATCCAATGCTAGCAAGAAACTTTTCCCTTTGCTCAGCAAAACCTCTTGTTCTGCTAACTTGTCTGATAAGAACTGTTCAACTTCTTGCCGCTTCAAGTGGATTGGTTCTCCAATGTTCTGAGTAAGTATTTTAAGATTTTGGAGATAGTCTTTGAGGATCTTGTCAAGCTGAGACATAATTTTTGTCTGTTTTTACATTTCTTCATTCTTTCACGATCTTGCCAATGAAGGTCAGCGCTCCATGAATGTCATAGACACGAAGGAGGTATAGTCCTGATGGAAAATCGACCAAAGAGAGGGAGGTCTCCGAAAGAATCTCCCTCCTCAGCAATTGCCCCGCAGAGCTATAGAGTTCATAGCGATGGATCTGTTGGGGATCTCCCGCCAGATGTAGTCCTGAAGTGGTCGGATTAGGGTATATACTAAGCATCGGATTCTCATATAGTGCTGTTTCGATGCTGTGGAGTCTGTTGTCGCAGAATAAATCGCAGGCCAGAAACATGCCTTGGTCCAGACGGACACCATTCTCGATGACGGTACTCCCCACTGCACCGATGCCGTGGATGAGTCCATTGCCTTGTGCGTCGATGAGTTCCCCGCCGATGGCACCGAGGTGCTGCATGCCAAGGGATTGGGCGTGGAGGTGTAGGCTGGTAAAAAGGAGGATGGATAAAGATATGATTGATTTCATTGTTGATGGGATTAAATGTTTAGAAATATTGGGTGCCAGGATGCGGTTGAATTGGGTTTTCGATTTTTTTAGACCTAAGACGATTTTCCAGCACAGAATCCGACGCGCAAAGGTATCAGATCCCTTTCCCCGAAAGCAGACCTGATGCGTTTGTGTGAAGGGCTGAAGGGTGGCAAAACGCATAGACCTAAGCCGTTTTTCCAGCACAGAATCCGACGTGCAAACGTCCCAGGTCTCTTTCCCCGAAAGCAGACCTGATGCGTTTGTGTGAAGGGTTGAAGGATGGCAAAACGCATAGACCTAAGCCGTTTTTCCAGCACAGAATCCGACGCGCAAATGTTCCAGGTCTCTTTCCCCGAAAGCAGACCTGATGCGTTTGTGTGAGGGGCTGAAGGATGGCAAAACGCATTAGGTCTAAAGGAAAAATACCGTCTACTCCCTATCGTTCTTCCTCCATCTCAAGAGAAGGATCTTCTATTTTGTCGCGGATCACCTCATAGTCCTCAAAACCTTTGCGCACCGCCTTGGCTTCCCAATCAAAGTCATAGTTGCCCTTGCCTTGGAAGAGCTCCTTTACTTTGAAGCCTGTTTCAGTGTATTCAAATGCTGCCAATCCTTTGGAATCTGGCGAGCGTGGGGTGAGGATGACTGTCATACTTTCATGGTTAGCCACAATCTCAAAATGCTCAGAGAAGCTGATGTGAGCTTCGCCCTTGATGAGAGTGGCGGTGCCGCGTTCGTAAGCAGCGGCTTCTGGACCTTCGATGCAGGCGTAGACGATGTCTTTGGTGGGATCGTGGGGGTGATCCATGATGAAGTTAGAAACATCTTTTTGAATAATTCCATTTCCACTTCCATCCACATACATTCTAGCCTGCCAAGATCCATTTGCATCTCTTACATCCATATATCCGTGATTATCATTGCCGGACCAATTGCTCAAAACAACATTACTATTCGAATTTGGACCCAAGAGTTGCAGGACACCATGCTTTTCGGTGTTACTTACATACATCCGAACCCGGCTAGAATTAGATTCATTAAATAGCTTGAGGTAACCATAGTTTGAATCTGTTGTGCCGGTGGGAGCGGTAGAATAAATTTGAGCACTGATTTCCCCATTGGCACCTCGTAATATCAACTCCCCTGCACCATTGTATGAATTGTTGGTTTGAAATTGTCCTTTGGTAATTCCAGCATTATCCATAACATAAACACGACCATAATTGTAATCACCATTTGCATCAGTTCGTCCTCCAATATTGACATTTTCTTGTCCGTTTTTCCCATGTAGGATTAAGTATTCGTTTCCGTTCGCCTGACTCAACTGCTTTCCATTGTCGGCGGCTAATGAATAAGGAACACTCAGTAATTGTTGACTGCCAAC
Organism: Bacteroidota bacterium; assembly: GCA_039029315.1. Classification (GTDB taxonomy): domain Bacteria; phylum Bacteroidota; class Bacteroidia; order J057; family J057; genus JBCCCJ01. Next base: position 15,165 of record JBCCGK010000099.1, read on the forward strand.
GGGTAAAAAGGCGCCTCCATCAGATGTATCCATCTCTACTTCCATCCAGCGAGATTGATTGGCCCAGCTCAGTGAAGAAAAATCTGTGGTTTCGCCACCACCAGTTGCCTTGCTAGGATCAGCTCCAATAAGAAGACTAAAAAGTCCTTGTGAATTGGTTTGAACTCCAAAATGTTGCTCTTGATAGAGAATCGGTCCATTGGCGGCTGTATCTCGGATGCTAATACGGATGGAGATGCTTGAGTTTTGAATACACACACCATCTGCATCCCTTGCCACTGCCTGATAACTGAAAGCTTGCGGGACTTGGGCCAAGAGGCCGCTTGTGATAATGAGGAAAAGAAAAAGAGAGATAATATATTTCATGATGATTTGATTTTGTTAACATGATGAATAAGAGCTTAGCTTAATAGGTGCTCATCGCCATACAATTACCCGAACTTCTGCATTATCGCTTCCTTGCGCATTGATATCATTTCCCCAACCATCAATAACATTGATGATTCTTCCGTTCGTTGCACCGTCGCTATTGTTGTTAATTGTGGGTGCCCAAAGCCTAACCATCTGTTGATTATAGGCAAATACCAACCCACCATATTGATGATGCGTAACATCGTCATCCCCTTGAGCACTACCCACTCCCTCAAAAATAAACCCATCATTATTCCCGCTTACAGCCCGGGTAAGCACTTTCACATTGCTTGGATAGTCCCCCAAAGCGTGTGTAATCTCCTTATAACTATTGACTCCATCCTGTGAAGACATCGAAAACCATCCACTATCAAAAAAAGGCTTGTTCAGCGCATGTAAAGCATAAGGCACACTCATCAATTGCTGCGTCCCAAGCAAGACAAAATTGGGTCCATTCTGCGGATCCATCTCGACCTCTATCCATTTGCGACCATTGGACCAGTCGAGCGTCGTAAAATCCGGTGTCCCCTGCGGTACGCCTGCCCCAATTGTCAATGAAAATAAACCTTGAGCATTCGTCGCAATATTGTCATGTCGTTCCAGATACAAAACAGGTCCATTGGCTGCATTATCCCGAATGCCGATTCGCAGGGAAATTGTGCTATTCTGAATACAGATGCCTTCAGCGTCTCGGGCCACTGCCTGATAGCTGAAAGCTTGGGGGACCTGGGCCAAGAGGCAGCCTGTGATACCGAGTAGAAAACAAAGAGAGAAAATATATTTCATAATGGTTTGATTTTGTTGAAATGATGAAAAAGAGCTTTGCGAAAGTTTTAAACTTTCGTAAAGCTTAAAGCCTGCTTGATTGAATATTTGTGTCATAAGATGTGAATATTGTGAGTGAAAAATTATGTGCTTACATCATCATGTTCCCGAAATGGTGAAAACGTTTCACTCATTATGATTTTTTTTATGTCAACTGGATAAATTGGGGAGAGTTCATAGGTATTGTTAAGCTAGTTGCTCTTCAGTAGATTTGTGTATCTATACCGCCCGACCAAACTTTGTTAACAATCCAAGCATATTTTTTTTTGTTGTCGAAAAAAATACATGGAGATCAGCACTTTATAGAGGGAATCAGAAACAGTGATTTCGGGATTCTTGATGCTGTATATCGGGAGTTCTATCCAATGATCAGAAAGTTGGTGACACAAAACTCTGGGACTGAGCCGGATGCGGAGGACCTCATGCAAAGAGCACTCCTAGCCATTTATGAACGACTCTACAAAGAGCCTGACTTTCAACTGAAGAGTAAATTCTCGACATTTCTGTATGGGGTGGCCAGAAATCTCTGGCTGAAAGAAATTAGAAAGAAAAAATCGGAATTCCTGTTAACAGAAGAGCAAAACATGGTATCTATGGCAAATTCCTCACTCGAATGGGAGCTATCTGAAGATGATTTTGCTGCCCAAAGGCATATTCTATTTTGGGAAAGCTTTGAGAAACTGGGAAAAGATTGTAAAGCCCTACTTCGCAAGTTCTTTGAAGACATCGAGCCGCACACCATTGCCAGCTCACTTGGGATCACCTATGGCAGCTATCGGGTCAAAAAGACCAGATGTGTGCAAAAATTGAGTTCGATCATAGAAGCAACACCTGGCTATCGAAAATTAAGCAGGAATTAATGGACAAATTTGAATCATATCGCGAACAGATTGAGGCATATGTCCAGGGGCGAATGGAAGAGGAGCAACAACAGCGCTTCGAGCAGATCCTGGCAGAGCGAGCAGAATTGAAGGCCGAAGTCGATCTGCTCATGTCCTATCGGCAAAGTTTTCAACGAAAAGATTTGATCGATTTTCAGGCTGCCTTGAGTAAAGCTTCAGCAGCACACGCACTAAGAGATGAGACAATCCAAATAAAAAAGCGAAGGACTCAATATTGGCTTGTGGCTGCCGCAGTTGTGGGGGTGTTGGTGCTAACTGTTATGCTTTGGAACCGACAGCCCAAACAAGATTACCTGGAATATGCGCAGATCGATGTTCCATTTAGCACCTACCGCTCAGATGATATAGAGCAGATCGATTCTCTATATCTCTACCTGGAATCTCAGGTGTCGATTGGGAATATAGAAGGTGAGAAGCTGGAGTCTTTGATAGAGATGATTGTGGAGGCTGCTAAGAACGAAACATATCTCAGGAGATATCAGCTAGCGAATGAGATACTATTGGCCAGGGCCTACTTATTGGATGGGAAAGCAAAGAGTGCTTTGCGGATAATAGAAAAGAATTGGCCTGAAAATATGTCTGCTTGTTCGATTAACTATTACAGGACAATTGCACTGCTGGAATTGGATAGAAAAGAAGAGGCCAGGGAGATATTGGAGAAGTTGGATTGTCCTGACATCAATCAGACGCTGACAGAACTGCTTGAGATCGCTCGCCGAAAGCAGCCCTGATGCGTTTGTGTGAGGGACTGAAGTATGGCAGAACGCGTTTTAGACCAAGGCGTTTCCCAGCCCAGAATCCGACGCGCAAAGGTCTCAGGTTCCTTTCTCCGAAAGCAGACCTGATGCGTTTGTATGAGGGGCTGAAGTATGGCAGAACGCGTTAGGTCTAGGGACCACTATTATCTGAATCAACCGAACAGACAAAACCTTATGAATACTTTTTCCTTGCTACTCCGCTTTCTAGCCTTGTCCCCCATGCTATTGGGCCTCATTGCCTGTCAAGAGGATGAAATAGATCTTATGGAAAAATCTGAAGGTGATATTCTCAGCGTGACATTTGACCTGCCTGACAACAGATATCAATTGGGGACAGTAGGATATCGCGATTTGCTGGATGAAGCTGTTTTCAAAAAGGGAACTGAGCAACAGAAGGCAGCCCTGGCTCAAGTGAATGTGTGCAAGGATATGTTTGAGGGAGGGAATCTGGCTGTCGCTATGGATGAAACGGCCAAATTACTCTCTGGGATTACTTACAAGGAAGAGGATGCACTAGATTCGCTCATCACAGCTGAGGCACTTTATGTATTTTGCAGAACCTTCTTTTATAGCAAAAATACCTCCTATGAACCTGCCAATGGACTGCTCTTTCAGGCCATGCATCTCTCTGGCAGCATGATTCATGCACAGGATTCTATGATCCAAATTCTGGCCTTATTTCAGTTGGCAAGGCAACATGATGTGTGGGAAGGATTGACAAAGAGATACGGACAATGGATTCAAAATCTCTCCGAAGAGGAATGGCTCTATGCAGCTTCTACTGCTTTACGCATCAAGGATGAATATCTGGGCTTAGATGGCCCACCTTTGATGCGTAGTCTGGGAAATTTGTTTGCAGACTATAGAGAGTTAAAGGGATTTGGCATGAGCTACTCTGCTGAAGAACTTCATAAGGTTACCAGAAGAGGACTCCAGATTGTAGAGAAATTGGAACAGGCCCACTTCAAAGAATATGCAGAGCTTGCAGTTGCTTTTTTAATGGTCCATACAGGCCAATCCATTGTTGAGGGGAAAGAAGATACAGCAAGAAAGTATTTGACCATCTGGCTGCGCATGCAAACGGATGACCCTGAATATGTCCTTGGAGACCCCATTTCCTCCCTCTCTGAAAGTCTGGGATTAACCAATTATGCTTCCTTTGCTCTTCCTCACAGATTAGAAGAATTTAAGGAACAGTTTGGAACAGAGGAGTTAGAAGCTACGCGCAAAACTTTACTTAATTTATTCAGAGAGCGGACAGAGAATAGATATAAAGAGGGACGCGTCCATAGTAGGATGGATGTGAGAAATGCGTTTCAATTGAATGTCCCCCGGACCTTTGACTTTCCTATATTAGGACAAGAAGCATTTGAGCTGTTTCAGGACATGACTTCCTTTTATTTTGTCCAAAATAAGGAACTATGGATAGATCAAAAGATCTCTTCGGAGGACCAAGCATTCCAGGAGACTGTAGATAAAATGCGAGTGTGGGAAGATAGCTTGAAACATGTGGAAATGGCTTTGTCGCACAGACCCACGCAATCTGACTTTTGGGCATGCTATGAGATCAATCAGCAAATTTCATTATTGAGGAAAGAAGTCCATAAAAAAAGGGCAAAACACTTATTCGAACTGGATCTTTCTCCGCTCTCTGAGATTCAGGCATCTTTGGCCTCCAATGAACTCTGGCTTACCTTCATGTCTGGTAATAGGAATGATTATGTTGCCATTTGTGGAAAGGATTATTTTGTGATTGATTCTCTTCCACTGAGATCTACTAGTTGGATCAATAACACACAAGCGATTATCTTAAAAACTCAATTGACCAAGAAGATTGTGCAGGCTGAGGATTGGACTTCGGAAGAGCAAAGTGCCTTAAGAGCATTGGCAAATATATGTTTCCGGGAACGCATCCCACAAGGGATAGAGCATATTGTTATTTCCTGCTCAGATATGGGATTTAAGAAGGCGATGATCTGGGATGTCTTGGTAGAAGAATATATGAGGAATAGCATAGATCCCACCTATTCACTGAAATCTATTCGATATAGCGATCAATTTCTGGATCACATGAGGCCTCAAGAAGAAGCATCTTTGAGATCAACGAAACTCATTGCCATAGCCCCAAAGTTTAGGAAGCCTGAGATCAATTGGGATGAGACAGGGGCATATTCTTTGGCAGAAAAGATGCAAAGGGCTGAGCGAGACAAGTATCGCTTGAATTTCATGCCTTTGTTATACAATATCCCTGAAGTGCTAGCCATTGGAGATTTGGTCAAAGGGAAGATCATGGTAGGGGATGAAACCTCAGAGGAAACATTTTTGAAACAAGATCTCAAGGGAGCTGTTCTTCATTTTTCCTCTCATGCAGTATCGGATGCCAAAGATGCCTTACGCTCTGGCATTGTTCTGAGTGGTGACAATATAAGATTGGGGATTGGCATCAAGGACAACATTCTTCATTTTCATGAAATCAGGAAACTCGATCTCGATGCAGAATTGGTGGTTCTCAGCGCTTGTCAAACAGGAACGGGCCCCAAAAGAGAAGGAGGATTTCAATGGACCCTGGCCAATGCCTTCCGGGAAGCAGGATGCGAGAACATCATTTCGAGTGTATGGAACGTTCATGACAAAGCTACACATGACATCATGATCGAATTCTACCGCCGATTGATTCAAGGCAAAGGCAAGGCCGAAGCTTTGTATGCTGCGAAAGAACAATACCGCAAAGACAATCCCACAATGGGCCCACATTATTGGGCTCCGTTCACATTATATGGAGATAACCAGCCAGTAAAGCTTGTCGCCCGATAGGGGAGAATATGTGAAGTCGCAGGAGATTGATAAACAACAAGTATTCACAACAAAGATGTTGTAAGTTGCTGATTGTGAGAGTTATGAGAGAGGATCCTGGCCTTCCCGATTTCGATCGGGACGCGCTAACCTTCTGATCTGCCAATACGCAAAAAATCAGCTCTTTCGAACTGGCTTTACTGTGTGGCGCAGGGGGGAATCGAACCCCCGACCTCAGGGTTATGAATCCTGAGTAATATGATTTGATATGATGCTATATGGATTGATAATCAGTTAATTATGAGTTATTTGTGAAATTTTTATTTCTCATTATTCCATAAAAACACTATATTTGTTTGTCCCATGTTTGTTCCAAATAAGTAGTTTATTATGGTTACAGTCATTCCAGCACTTATATCAAAACCCAATAAGGAAGGGAAATATCAGGTCGCAATCCGTATCACCAAAGAGAGAAAATCCTCTTATGTCAGGCTAGGACAATATGTAGATAAGAGTCAGTGGGATGGCAAAGCCAGACGGGTGAAAAAGAATCATCCCAACTCTACCAGACTGAATGCGTTGATTTCAAAGAAACTGTCTGAGGTAAACAAACTTCATCTCTCCAATGAATTGGAAGATAAACAATCAACCGCACAAACCATTCACAAAGTTTACCTAAACAAGAAAGAAAAAAGTTCCTTCTTTGACGAAGCTGAAAAATATCTCGCTAATCTCCTTCAGGAAGGAAAGTACAATCGCTATGTATCCAATAAGCCGCGAGTAGAGCGATTCCAAAAATTCTTGAAAGGTAAGGACATCAAGTTTGAGGAAATTACCGTATCTCTTCTCAATCAATTCAAAGCTTATCTGAAAGGCAAACATAAGGTTTCCGAACGAACTGCTATCAATTACCTGATTGTCATAAGAACCATTTATAACCAGGGTATCAAAAGTGGTCTTGTTGATCAAAGGTTCTATCCCTTCGGAAAGGACAAAATGCCTATTCGTTTTCCTGATTCTGTAAAACTTGGGCTTTCAAAAGAGGAATTGGAAACACTTATAGAATTGGATTTGTCAGAATATCCCAAAATACACCATGCGAGGAATGTTTGGTTGTTTTCCTTCTACTTCGCTGGAATGCGAGTCTCAGATGTACTTCGGCTCAAATGGTCAGACCTAAAAGAAGGACGGCTGTACTACACAATGGGAAAGAACAACAAAACAGGTTCCCTCAAAATTCCAGATCAGGCCTTGCTGGTTCTGGAAGAATATAAAGCTACCCAACGATCCAAAGATGATGTGATCTTTCCTGAATTGAAAATGGTTGACGACTTTACTGACAAATATCTGGTTCAGCGTAAGATCAGCTATGGAGTGAAAAACCTGAATAAATATCTCAAAAAGCTTGGAGAACTTGCTGGATTCGATAAGAAACTAACCATGCATATTGCCCGTCATACTTTCGGAAATATTTCAGGTGATCGGATTCCTATTCAGATGCTTCAGAAGTTGTATCGACACTCGAATGTTACTACGACCATTAATTATCAGAAGTCTTTCATTTTGAAAGATGCAGATGATGCTTTGGATGCTGTTCTAAACTCCTAGTTCCAGAATAAAAAGGATTCATCTTTTAGAGGCCCAAATATCATATTCTTCTCTTGGGCTTTTGATCCCCGATTTAATATGAATAGCTTGCCTTTTACCTTCTGAAGCAGTCCCAGCAGACACAATTTTTTCGATCTTCCATTGAGTCCTGGCTAATGAGGATATTATTATGTCAATTGGATTAGCTTTCCGATCATTTATTCCTCCAAAGCGGATAACCAATTTTGCATCCTCTTTACACTTTGGATATATATTGTTCCAAACTGTTAGTAAATCATTTGAAAAGTCTTCAGGGCTGGAATGAATTACTTGACCATCCATAGAATAATCTACTTCAGGTTTATTTCCTAAAAACCAGAGTCTTAGCCATTGATCTGGTAAATAGGTTTTCATTCCATAATATGGTGGAGAGGTTATAACCCAATCAAACTGAAGGTCTTTATCTTTTAATAATTTGGGATTTCTGCTATCAGAAAGAATAATATTGCCATAAGGAGTAGGCAAATCATTTGAGTAATATCTTTCTGCTTTTTCCCTTATCAAAGAAAGAACATCAATATTATTGGGAATTAACTCGTGCTTCTTCCAATAATTTACTGCATAATTAGGTTTAGGTGCATAAGTTCGTTGAGCCTGATTAGAAAAGTATGAGTCTTTTGTTTTGGGTTTAGGTCCATGTAACGCTCCTAAAATGATTCCTCTTAGTGCTTTTCTAGTCTTGGATTTGCAATCATCTAAAAAAGCTTCTCGAAACTTACAAAGTTGAACCAATACTTCAGGGTGAAATGCATATTCCCAAAACTCCCCAACAGGGACATTTTCAGGCTGGCTTTCTTGATTAAGAATTTCTAAGGCCTCAGCTAATATTTCTTCTGGAGATGCGTCTACCAATTTTGCGATTGAAATGGCGACAGCAACTGGACTACTATCAATACCAAATGAAGAATATCCAAGGATTCTTGCTGCAAAATTTGTAGTTCCACGGCCACAAAATGGATCTAAGATAAAATCTCCTATTTTCCCATGAATTCTTAATATTTCATAAGGAAAGTCCAATGGAAACATTGTGAAATATGGACAAATACCATTAAGAACAGAATCTTGTTTTAGAGTTGAACTCATACAGTCAAAATTATGAAATTACTCTACAACATGTTTTGTTATCAGGCTCTCTTCTATATGTTTCCCAGTACTGGTCTTGGGGCCCAAATATGGAATTTAAGATTTCTGCGACCCACTGATAGGCTAAATTGTCTCTCCCATCTACATTTTCAGGGATTTCTTCCATGATTAAGTGCATTATCCTTCCCCAAGAAAGCCCTGTTCCATTACGAATTTGATCAAGTACCCCATGATCATTCCTGATTCTATTTGTTGCAGCCTCCAGATAAATTCTAAGAGGGTCAATGGTAGTTTGACCATTCTCATTTCCTTCCTGCATAGTAGGAAGCGCAAATTCATTTCTTAATGTATTCGCATAAACTAATTCAGAAGCTCGTAACGAGTAGTTTTCGTCTCGCAATTGGAATCGCCGTTCAAATGAAAGAACTCTAATTGCCAAGGGGTAGGGTTTTCCGCTAGCTGAACTCCAGAATACTCCCTGTCCGGGAATAGGTTCATTTAGTAGAGAGCTTAAGATGTCTTGACTAAAATGCGCGTTTGCGTGCTTGATATTACTTAAATCTGAAGCAGATAATAAATGAAACACAAACCAATTATCTCCTTGACTAAGTAATTCATTAGGAATACTTCCTGGCTGTTGAGTTATAAGAACTGCTCCCAAGTCATATTTTCTGCCCTCTTTCACCCATGCTATATAAGGTTCAGCACCAGATGATTTTTCGTTTAAAACGGCTTGTGCTTCCTCAACTACAGCCAAGGTAGGAATAGTTTGAGGTCTTGCCTCTGTAAACTGCTCCTGATTATGGTCAAAAATTCTTCTCAAAATAAGACTAGAAAGAATTAGAGATTGAGTTCCACGTAATTGAGATACATCCACCACACACAATCGTCCAGTTCGCAGAGATGCCAATAACATATCCATTAGCTGACTGGAGCTATCATGCAACATGCTGACAATATTTGTCATATTTGCCCTTGCTGCTAAGGCTTCAGCATCTTGATGATCTTCAAGGTTTAAAATTCTTCGAATTTCAGGAAGATCAGCTTGATTCCTATGTACGTCAATTAATTCAACTAGCTCTCTCCACCTAGAATCCGACAAACTGCGAAGTTTTCGAATATTCTGCTGTTGTTGTCTTTCTGGACTAACTGCAATAGAAATCACATCTCCTGGCCGAAGTCGGCGAATGTCTAATCGGATACCACCAGCTACAAAGGATTGATAAAATTCGCTTGGCCCCCTTCTATTCGTAAATACTACTAGTTTATCTTCAAGGTGTTCAACATCACAAAGCCCTGGACGGCCTCTATCATCAGGCCAGAAATACTCACCATCTGGGTCAAACAATATAGTGCCTACTGGAACTCTACGTCCTCCTCGCTTTTCTACAGTTGGAATCTCTCGATATAATTCACTGAATAAAAGTTTATTTAAGTTAGACTTCCCAAATCCTGCTCTTGCAAAGATAAAACTTCTTCTAGATACTAAATTTGTTATTGGGAACTTGATGAGGACTTCTGGCTCCTTTAACTGCATCCAAGGCAAAACATCAAGTTCTTCACCATTACCAGCATATATGTATTCACCCAAGGCAAAATGTCCAATATCAGCTCCGTCAACATTATGTCCAGAAACTTCACGAAGAACATCTGGAGCCAAAAAAGCAACAGGGCTACCTACATGTGGGAGCCTTCGGTGTGAGGCAATAAAGTTAATTCCTTCTCCATTTACTCTTACGACCCCTAAAACACGAATATCAATCTGATACTTTAAATACTGTTCTCGTAGATTTTCAGGAATAGGACGGCCTTCCCTCATTGCTCGTATATTGAATTCCTCTCCCACTCCAGAAGATAATTTTCCCGCCGAAGATAAGGATGTAATTCTTCCAAGTACACCTTCATCGGGAGTTTCTAGTTGGACTAGGAGAAACTGTCCGTGCATCGGGATACTTTGGAATTCATTTCGATATGGCAAAGCCAGATCAGCGTGGAATTCTAGTCCTCCTTTACTAAACCCTCGGAATACTCCTATAATATGATCAAGTGGAAATAATTCAATACCTGACATAAGAACATTTTAATTTTGGTCAATATCTTTTCTGTGCTGGGTCGGAATCTTGGAATCTTGTTTCGTCTAATACAGGAGCTTCATCACCTAAAAGCTCTCGAAGGGCGTCATAAATTTGGTCTTGAAGAATATCAAAATCGAAGTCAACTAATGCTGCGTTTTCGTGTGCTTTTTGCAAGCACATTGGATAAAATGGAACAGGAAATCCATTCAGTGCATCTGCCAAAAGAAATCCCATAATTATTTGAGCATTCCCACTTTGTGGCAAAAAAATATCAACAGGCCAAATAGGATCATAAACGCCTTTCCCAAATTTTACGAAAAACATTTTACCAGCCACAAACTTATTTATTTCTCCTCCTTCCATTTCATTGTCGTCCCCTCTTGCATATTCACTCCATATATACGCTTTAGCTTCAATTTCTCTTGGTATTTCTAGGTATGCAGGATAATCAGTAGTCAATATTTTTTCTAATGCCATTGACAATCTGTATCTGGCAAGAACCTTACTGTGTTTAGCTAAACCAACAAGGTATATAGTCCTCCTTGAATGTCGTTTATGATGCTCAATTGCTTCTTGAATACCTTCTCTATATTTTTTGAAATAATTGCCTGCGAATACTTTGCTTCTTAAAAGACCGTCAAATACAATAAGGGTATCAGTACCAAAATCTTTTTCACGAATTATACTAAATAAGATAGCCCATTCTACCAATTCTCTGTACACTTGAACCCAACTGTTACTGGTAGGCCTTCCTTCTTCACTTTCACGGATCATGTGCGAGAGATGATCTAGTCTATTAACTCCCATGTAGTCCATCATTTTGCCAAGAGCCGTTTTGGGAGTACCATCCGCGTTAAATTGTTTTTGACTAAGTCTTTCAATGTTTGTAGAGGGTGTAATGGCTTCTAGGCAATATTCATTATTGCTTGAATCTACCACTCTTACCAATTGAATCATGAAAGGATCATACTGAACACGATTATTTCCACCATCTGTTCCAACTAATGAAATAGAGGTGGTACTTCGTGCTTGTATCCTTCTGACTCGACTCCTTAAAGGACGGATTTCTGTACGTAACTGGTCAAGTAAAAAACGGTCTTCATCTATTCTTTCAGCAATTTCCTCACCTAGCCTTTCATGGCTTTCTGGATCAATCATAGTTGTTTATCTAAAAATTCCAGATATACTTTTGGTATCCCCGAAAGACAATACTATTCAAAAATGCTAAGATAGCATTAATTTATAGTTTAGAAAAATTTCAGGAGAATGAATTGATTTTGGAAAGAACAAAAAATGAATCTAATTACTTTCATTCTTTTTTAAAAAGTATTTTGTAGAAAGGATGATAATTCCAAGCTGAATTCTGCAATTCTATGAAAAGAGAAAATTTATCAAAGACTGCTAATCTTCGTTATATTTAAAAAAACAAGATATATGAACGTATCTCTTACTCCCACCCTTGAAGCCTTTGTTCAGGCAAAAGTCGCAACCGGATTATACAACAATGCAAGTGAAGTTATCCGTGAGGCTCTTCGCTTGCTTGAGGAAAATGATCGGATCAAAGCCCTAAAAATGGAAATATTGAAGAAGGAGGTTTCCTTAGCAATTGAATCTTTAGATCGTGGAGAATATAGCAGCAAAAGTGTCGGCGAGATTGCTGATCAAATCCTTAGCATGTATCAGGCTGAATAATATTTCAACCTTAAAGGGAGCAAATATATAAATGGGTGAAATTGGGTGTATTATTGGGTGATGGCTATTTATGAGGATAAGGAAGGAGAGCATAGTACAGATTGCCATAGTGATCATTAGTTCATATATTCGTTTACTTTAAAAACTAAAAAATTTGTGGAAGTAATCTGCCTAGAATCCAAAGCCTTTTATGAACTTGTTGAACAAGTCGTGGAACGCATGATGGATCAAAAGCAGGAAAAAGCTAAATGGATTTCTGGTGAGGAAGCAATGAAGATGCTTAAAATAACTTCAAAGACTACACTCCAGAAACTCAAAAACGAAGGTCATATTGGATTCAGTCAACCGATGAAAAAGCTGGTATTATACGACCGTGAATCCATTCTGGCATACCTAGAAAAACACTCTCAGGAACCTTTTCAATAGAAATCTATGGATACAGCTAGATATACCAAACTTTTCAATTTCGGCTATTTCCTATCGAAGAATGCTCCGAAGGTATTGAATACCTTTGTCAAGGCTGCTAAAGACGTAGATTGGATTTCTGAGCCATTGAAAGCTGGAGAGGCTCAATATAAGCGAGAGCGATTCAAAAGCCGTTTAAAGGGTATTTCCAAGCCTTCTGGCATGGAAAAGGGAAAGGACAAAGGCATCGAGCCTGAAATGTGATTTTCAGTATTACCTCAAATACAGATATTTCTCTTTTCATGGATTCGGGTTCTTCTCATACACCTTCTTACAAAATGCCATAAAAGCCCCATCAGGATTTTTCAACCGCTTTCTCCCACTCCGATACCAGAAATCAAACCATTCCTGTTCTAGATAATACACATCATAGCCAAGGGCTACTTTTCGGGCAAGTTCATAGGTTCGTTCATTGATTTTGGGATATTGGGTTTGGGTATCAGATTTAGGATTGTACCATTTATCCATTTTCTCATGATTCTTATTGATAAAGGTTACCTTTTCTGATTCCAGACATAGAGAATAATCCGGCAGGTGATTGTTTCGGACAAGGTTTTTGATCAGTTGCTTGAAAACCTTCATTGGACTTTTGGAACCCGTCTTTTTGTGGAGTTGTCCTAATCCGATTGCCCAGGAATATTGTTGTCCACAGTGTTTTCGAGCGATTTCGTAGATGCGCTTTTCAAGCGGTTTGGAAAGGCGAAAATAATCTGGATGCAGAGTCAAAACCTCCTTATTTCTGATCGCATTAAATACCCAATCTGAAAGTTGTATCTCACACCAAAGCATACGACCATCCAACCCGTGTTTTCTTCTGATGGAAGAGGTTTCAATCAGGCCAAAACTATCCCGTTGTTCTTCATCACCAGATTGAATATTGGTAACAATCCTTGTTCCGGCCAGCCTATCCAAAGATTCGCACAAGGCTTTATAATCCTTACCTCCAGTTCCCCTGTTTGTGAAAACCAGAAATTCGTAGGTATTAATTTTCACCCTTCGGGAAACCTGTTCCCCTCGTTTCATTTTGGCAATGATCTGAGAGATGCAATACACCAGAATATCCTTATCATAAATGGTCGCATGACCTTTCACACTTGGGGTTATTTCCAGCCAGCTTCCATTATTCTCATATCGCTTTATAGCTATGTCAGGCTTTTTGGAGAGTGAGTAGAAAGGATGTTCCATTTGGGGCATAATGTCCTTCAGAACCGCATCAGCCACATCACAAATGAACAGCTCTTTTTGTGGATACTTCTCAGGCAGTAGATGAGAATTTGCGCTTATTGATTCTTGTGCCATTTGTGTCATTCGGGGTTTTACATACTGAAGCTCATTATTTGGGGTTTCATTTACCTTGTCAAGCAATAGTTCGGGGTATCAAATACTACCAGAAAAATTCGGGGTTTTATATACCAGATTCGGGGTATTAAATACCGAGAATCGGGGTTTTACATACCACTTATGCAAAATTGACTCGAAAAAACTTTGTGAATCAGCAGTTTACAAATTCCCAAAATCCCTTAACACAATATTAAACACGAATATTAACACATAGGGCCACCTAACGGCAGCAAATTGAGTTCGCTAACGCTCACAAAAAAATGATGATGGGTGAAATGAGTTTTCTCTTAACAGGCAAAACATTCCATAATAGAATGCTGAGGGAACTCATCCTTTGATGAGTGAAAAGAAAATCAATGATTTTTTCTGAAGGAGTTTTTCTATGAATTTGGAGAAGAAAAAAGAAATTGCCTTAAAGCAAGACATCAATATCCTGATGGAGCGAATGGGTTATCAACCTGTTCAGCGAACGCAAAAGGATACATGGTATATTTCTCCTTTTCGCCCAGGAGAAGAATCTCAGAGCTTTCATGTGTCCAGAGGAACTTACCTACATTCTGTCTGGAAAGACTTTGGCAAAGGAGATGAACGGTCAGGAGGAAATATCATCCATCTGGTTCGGGAACTCAAAGGATTGGGGTACAAAGAGGCTATTGAATTTATTCTGGATCATACCGTAGGCAATCGGTATCAATCTGAAATGCCTTTTCCCAAAGGCAAGCAAAAATCTCAACCTCTATCACAATCGGACAGGCATATCCTGAAAGAAGTCAAAGACATTCAACATTTGGTCATCTTTCAATATTTGATTCAGGAGCGAAATCTGTCTGAAGCCATCATATCCAAATATCTGAAGCAGGTTCATTTTCAAGATACGCAGACAGGCAAATCATTCTTTGCACCTGGAATTGCCAATCTCAAAGGAGGGTATGAAGTCAATAATCAGATTAATGGGAAGAAATTCAAAGCTTCGATTCCTAGTTCCAGCAAATCCATGAGCTTTATTCCGGTAGATGATTATAACCAGAGAATCCTTGTCTTTGAAGGGTTCATAGATGCCCTCTCTCTCCTCGTTCATCAAAACCTTTCCCAATTTCCAGCCTCAGTGCTTATCCTCAATTCGGCATCCCTAGAAAAAGAAGCCATTTCCTTTATCCAGCAAAAAGGCTTTCAGGAAGTCTTGGGATATTTTGACCATGATCGAAGAGGCAGGGAACTAACTGAATCATTCTCCAATGAATTGGGTTTCAGTTTTAGCGACCAGAGCCATATATATACAGGCTTTAAAGACTATAACGCATTTATTCAGGAGAACAGACTACCCGGACTTATAGCCAAGGACCAATTATCATAGAGTAGGGAAAGACTCTGTGTGAACCAGGCATGTCGGAAGAAGGAGGAATGATCTTGAAGAAAACAATTTTCAAGTTTGTTAGAAATACTTTACCTTTTTCCAGGTCCGAATACATGCATGAATTGTCGCTCAAGATTTTCATTCAGAGCTAAAGCCTATCACTAGTTAATTAACATCACTAAATTCTGGGTTATACATAAGCAGTCAAAAAATCTGGCACTAGTGAACCTAAGATTTTTGACAAGCTGAATTCTGAATCCACTTTGATTTGGCCGGCAAAAAACTCATCGCGCAGAATCCCATCCAATACATCTGCATCAGGGTCCAAAACGAAGATTTCTGATCCCGGAACTAGGCTTTCATAAAAAATATTGGTGAAATCAAAGAATTTCAAACGGAATCCAATTAATAAGATAATGGTTTTCTTTTCGGTGAGCAAGTCTCGAATGATTTGCTCCACTTTTGGCTCAATTCGATAGTAATCTGCCCTTGCAAAGCGAATCGTCTCTGGACGAGAAACCGTTCCATGAGGTTTTATATAAAGAGGAAACCTAGGGCACTTAAAATCCAAGTCGGAGTCTGTAACAACTGCGCAAATACTTTTACGGATTTTATCCAATTCAGAATCAAGAATTTCATCGAAATTGAAATTAAGAACAGCATTAATGATTCCCTTTTCTACCAAGGCACTTAACAATTTATAAGAGTTAGAGTGTGGAACTACATGGGATAGTGCTGACTGGAAATGATGCATTAGACTCTTGGAATCCATTTGATTTAGCGCAAAAAGAATCGTCTTAAAATCATCTCTTTCGAGATTGAACTTTCTTTCGAGCTCATTGATTTTCTTCTCGAAGATGATTTTTCCTTGCCCCCTATCGCAATCCAATTTTCTTATGAGATGTTGTGCAAGCTCTTTACCTAGGGGTAAGTTAGCTGCATCAAAACTCATTCCAGCTCCAACTATCGCAACGACTCGTCGGTTCGACCCCTGAGAAATTGCAGTGCGGAGAGAAGCTATTATCTCTGTATTAGATTTGTTATTTGTCATTTTTTCATGAGTTCTTTCAATTTTGGATGGACTCGCCCCATCCAAAAAGCATCTTCTGAATTTACTGGCTGAGGAATAACTCCAACAATATTATAGAAATAGTCATTACAATCGTCCCATCTGGCTTTCCAGTAATTGCCTCCAGTCGGAGATAATATGTCTTTCTCAATAGCCTGAAGATCTGGTGGGTAATGTTCGTAATTATTCCAAAACAATTTGAAATTATCAACCGTATAGTTTGCTGCACTATTCAGATTTAAGAGGTCAACCATAATTTTCCCTCCTTCGTCTTTATTGTTGTCAATATAATTCACGATCTTAAACCAAACAGACAAGATCTTTAGAAGAGCATCTTCATTTTCTGAAGCATATGATCGAGTCGTAACGATTCCATTAATTGGAGGAGGCCCCAGGTCTATTCCAGTGATCATTTCAATCATTCCTTCCTGCCCTGCTCGCGTTCTCTGGGGAATGCCTCCAATAAAGGCATCTCCTGTGCCTGTTAGAAATGCCGCCAACCCTTCATCTGGATTTAGGTTGATGATTTCAATGTCTTCCTTGAATCTTATTCCGCCTCGTTTAGCAACGGCTGCTACTCCTTGCTCCATATCAGTATTGGAAGTTGTAATAACCGTCTTGCCTTTCAGCTGTTGCGCCGTTTTTAAAATTGCGTCACTTCGTTCCAAACCTTGAGCTAAAAAATGCTGAAGAGGTAGTATTGGACCGTCCGGTCTAATCATTAGTGCGAACCCATTATCGAAGGTGTTGAACCCATAATAGTAGACCAAATCTGAGTTCCGGTTGTGAGTTGCGACAACGGATGAAATATTATTGATACCGAGATCAATGCGGTTTGCCGCTCCTGAAGATAAAGCCTCTTGGACCTCTGTCCATCCAAGAACCCTAAACTCAACATCCAATCCTACCTCTTTATACCAACCCTTCTCCTTTCCAAGCATCGGTAACATAGTGTCTTGAAAAGGAGACACACCAAATATTACTTTGGTTAGTTCTGTATCTGTAGTTTCATTTTCCCCACCACATCCAAGGAAAAATAGTATGGGAAGTATAATTAAAGCCTTTATCGCAATTTTCATCATAATATTGGTTTAGAAGTCCATCGAGTCAAATATCCGAAAAGTAGACGTAATATCCGATCCATTAGTAACGATAACAATCCCAGCAATATAGCAGCCAATAATATAACTTCGGTTTGCAGCACAACTCGTGCATTTCTCATTAGATAGCCAAGCCCTCCCTGAGCCCCAAGGTATTCAGCTGCAACTGTAAGTGCAAAGGCTGTGGCAAGTCCTACTCGAAGGCCGGCAAATAAGCTTGGAAGAATAGCGGGAAGATAAATTGTATAGTAAAGTTGAAGTTCATTGGCACCGAGTGAACGAGCTGCCCTAGCAAATACAGGGGGAATATTTCTAATGCTTTCGAATGTAGAAACAGTGATTATCATGAATGATCCTAGTGCAATGAGGAGGATTTGCCCGAAGTCTCCTAAACCAAACCATAAAATGAAAAATGGAGTTAAGGCGATGGGAGGAATTGGGCGGATAATTTCAATAATGGGGTCGAAGATCAAATAGATTCTTTTACTCCAAGTCATTGAGGCACCAAAAATAATCCCCAATACACCTCCAACCAACAAGCCTACTAGCACACGATAAAGAGTAGTAAATGAATATAAGATAATTTGATCCCATTGTCTTACAAAAGCCTCTATAACCATATTGGGAGAAGGGTAGAGGAGTCTCTCTTTACTAGTTTGATCAATTGTCAAGAGATACCAGAAAAGAATTACTGCCGAAATCACGATAACAGCTACAATAACTCTGGTTGAATATTTTGTCAATTTGCTATTCATCATTGAAAAGAAATTGTTCGATTTTTTCTTCAAGGGCTAAAAAATGATCTTCTCGTTTCAAATTTCGGACCCTTGGGAAATCGAACGGAACCTTAATATCAAGTAAAACTCGTGCTGGTGCTTTCGACAATACTAAAATCCGGGTGGATACGAATAACGCTTCTAAAATATCATGTGTCACGAATAATACTGTCTTTCGTTCGTAGGTCCATAAAGTTTGTAGAAGATTCTGCATCTCAAATCTTGTTTTTGCGTCAAGAGCTCCAAATGGTTCGTCCATTAGATGAATCTGCGGTGAGATTGCATATGCCCTAGCAAGGTCAACTCGTTTTTTCATCCCTCCGGATAAATCTTTAGGAAAATAGTTCTCAAAACCCGAAAGCCCTACTTTTTCTAGATACGATAAAGAAATCTTTCTTCTTTCTAATTTGGGGACCCCTGATATTTTTAGGCCATACTCAATATTCTGTTTTACTGTTAACCACGGAAATACTGAGTCTTCTTGAAAGGAATATGCACGATCAGCCCCAGGCTTAACAACAGTTGTTCCATCAATTAAAATTTTACCTTCACTAGGACTAAAGTAACCTGCTATAAGATTTAAAATAGTTGTCTTCCCGGATCCAGATGGGCCAATAATTGATACGAACTCATTTTTGTAAATCTTCAACGATATTTTTTCGAGAACCTTTAGTGTCCTTCCTCCACCGGAAAAGGTGTGTCCCAAATCAACTATATCAATTGCATTATTCATCGATTTCTCGTGCGGCTTGAACTAGTTCCCGGTATGATTTTGTTTTTCTATTTGCGGTGATGCTTTCACCTTCTTCGTCATAAAAGTCAATGTATTCGAAAACCCCATCAAATACAATATGCCCAATCTCATCCTTCTGAAGTTCAAACTTTTTATAATCTTCTTTGTAATGATGGCGTATTAATTCTTGGAATTTAGAATGGATCTTTGGTAAATATTTATCCTTGTCTAATAAGACTTCCTCAAGCCCGAAATTATAGGCTGCAATTAAATTCTGGAATCTTTTGTGCTGTTCTAATTCAGATTCCTTGCCATCAACAACTCTTGCTATTAATGAGTTATATTGTTGAGCACCGAATTCATGATTTTTCTCTGAAATAAGCGAAAGGAATCGATCGTCTTTTAGTGCGAGTAAGTGAAGGTTTGAACTTCCGATGAAAATATCAGCTTTACCTTCTATAAATTTCAAATACCCATCATAAGGATCAAGGTTTGATATAATCTCTAACTGAGAACTATCGATATCAAAATCTTTCAAAAGTTTCAGTAAAGTGATGAAATAATCAGTGTATCGGGATGCAATGATTTTCTTTTTACTAACAGATTTTAGCAGTTGTTTTAGAGCAAAACCATGATATTGATCTGGTGTCCAATCTCGACCACTGTCCATCTCCAGACTAAGGATTTCTTCAAATGGAACTAGTTTAATGTCTTGATTTAGTACGTTCGCTGATTTATTTCCAATAATCTCAAATCCTTCAAATCTAGTTAATCTACGACCCTTGAATATCTCGATACTCTTCCTTTTCCAAACTCGCTCATTTGCGATCACAAAAGTGTTTGGTGGGGTTATTACATTCTTTATTTCATCCAGAATTTTATTCCATGGAGCAAACCTAATTTCAAGATCAATACCTTGTTCATTGAATACTCCAAGATCTTTTATTACGTCTACAAGAACCATATCTGGGAATACGCTCCTGTATAACACGACTCTATCTAGTTCTCGACCAAAGGTGTTGTTTTTCTTTGCACTATAATTTCCATCGATTGTTCTTTTAATGTTTTCGAATTCTTTTGATTCTTCAATAATAGATCTGATAAATCTTATAGCCCATTTGGGGTATGTCAATATCTGGGATGCAAAATCGCGTAATGTTTCTGGTCTAGTTTGTAACGCCAATAGAGAATTGCGAATTGGGTAAAGAAATAGTACCTCATTTTTCGGCTTCGTTTTGATTCTTTTCAAGAAACTTAACGCCCTGATTGGATCGATGCTGCTGTGGTAGCTAATGAAGTGAGGAACCAAGAAGTCAGATTTGTCTTGTTTGGTTAGCCAATCAATAAAACTTGCATGTCTGTTGTTTAGATTTGATAAAAATGCTGATAATATTAATGATATACTAGATTGTGGTATTACTTGATCAATGATTATATACTGTATTAGCCCTAAATCAACGGGTAAATTAAGGTGTGTAATAGTTAATAAAACTTGAGCTAGGGTATATTTACAATCCGATCTTAGTGATTCCTTTAGCAGAGTATTGTGGGCTGATGCGATTTTTGTGTGTACCTTTGGAGACAAATCAACAAGAAACGACAAAAAGTATTCCGATAACTCTTCATCCCTTGGAATCAAAAAATCCTTCCCGAAAAATTTATAATCCTCTGTATATAAGCAAAAAAAGAATTCTTCCCAATCCTTACTAGAGAATGAATTTGCCCATTCTTCGATATTTGAACTTGATTCTAATTTCATTTGCATGCTTATACTCTATTTTTTACGTTTAATATAGGATTTTAGGTTTATCCACTATTGATTCAAAGGTTACTGGATGATGTACTGTTTCGGGACGGTATTCAAGTTTAATACTTAAAGCTTCAATCCTGTCATCAATTTCCCAAGGTCTAGTGTGTCCATATTTATCATGTGCTGGAGGTTCGAAGTATTGATTTGGGCCGACATCTAGTGAAGTTGGACGATATAGTCTTTCTGTTAATGGAACCTTGTAAATCAGTAAAATTATGGGTTTGTTGGAATTTCTTCGATCTAAACCAAGATTTGCTCTAACCTCATCTGGATGGCCTCTAACGACGAATTCAAATGGCTTATTTTGAGGTTCATCTTCATTCCAGGTTGCAAACATGATATAATTTTTCAGTGGTAAACTTGGGTATATTAATGTTTTTTCGTGATGTGAAATTGAATCTGATAGGAGCCGGTTAATAAAATCTTTTGCGTCAAATCCAGGTACCGTACCCAGATGCCCCTCAAGGTGCCGACGAAGGGATTCGAATTCGTACGCAACTCCCAAATATTTTGGCCTTACAGCAACTCGAATATCACCTCCTTTTAATCGATAAGTCCATTGATGCTTTCCGAGCACTATTCGATTTTTCCTTATTTCCTTTTCGTATGCTGATTCAAAACTTACTATATCAAGCGAATCGTTTTTCTCTATAAATTCCAATAGTTTTGACCAAATTCGAGCCGGAATAAATCTCTCTCGATCAAAATTTCTTACCACCCTACCTCCATTTGGCAATTTACTCCATTCCATCATTCTTGATGTAACACGAGATCTTTGGGATTTGCTTAGCTTAGAAAGTGCTTTTTTGTAACTCATGTCATCATATCATTATTAGCAATTAACATATACCAATCCCTTGACCATTGACTCCAAAAGTAGATATGGAGTCTAAAAATTTGCAAACTCTTAAGTTTTTTGAGCACAAATGGATTGAAGGCTAGAGATCCCTTGAAGCAATATACAATTATTGCTAAACTTGGGAATATTCTTTAAAATTTCAACGTATAATGAATATTTTTTTGTGTTGGTATACTGTAATTAATTTTTCTAAAAGCTATGCATTGGGGCTAAATAATCCATATGGCTCCCGGAATCTGAGCGTGTTTTGGATAAAACCCATTTAAATATGGAGGGTCCTCTCACTCCTCTTTATCACGATCATTGAGTATGAGGGTTGGATTTACTCTTTGATCTCTTTTACAACCATCTAAAAATCAAACTATCTCTTCATACCAATCAAACGGTAATTTTGAAGAATTTGTTGCTCTGCTCCGAAGGGTTAATTATTAGTTCAGCATGATGAATTGACATCTGGATTTATGGACAATTTACTGTTCTTGGAAGGTTTTTCGATTAAATCATCAAAACAAGTTAGCTCATATAGAGAAGCTTCTAAAGGCTGAAGTGAATCATCTAGACGAAACTTATGGTAAGGATCATATTGATATCGAATATATCAAGATAGGCCTAGATCATAAGTCCTTTATCTGCACAACTTTAAAGTAGCTCTTAAAAAGGCAAGCACTGGGAAGAAGTTGATAGATATGAGTTCGAACTATTCTATCGAGGACTTATCAGGGATTATGGCTATCATTTAGAATCATAGCTAATCGACTCAATCAAGGTTCCATTACCATCTGTGACGAAGGAGGCCTCAATTTCCTTCATCCAAACCAATCTTTGCTCAAGGAGATATTCATATACAGGAGCCAGGCCTTTTCCTGAAATGGTGATCTCCAGATTGGCAGTATTTAGGGAAATAGTCTGCTTTGATATCCCATCTCCGAGATTGAATAAAATAGGCGAAGCTATTTCCATATAGAAAATCCCAAACCTGTTTCCATCCTTAAGGAAAAAATCAATCGCCAAAGAAATTGGATGCCTCCCAGCCTGATCAAAAGTATAACCATAATACTTACGATCTTTGGCCTTACGGATAAAATCTCGCTCTGTGATTTTAGAAACATTATTTCGATCTAACTGGTCTCTGAGCTTGGACATGCTGCTTAATGGTTTGATTGATATTGCCTAATGCTGATTTGCTTCGATCCCAGAGGGATTTTACTTTTGAAAAGGCAGCCCGATACATACTTGTGGATCGATGGTGGCGATCTTTCATGGTCAACTTCTGGTTTCCTGCTATTTCACTTGCGGTTGTACGAGTAGTCGAACGCTGCGCAGAATGCAAGAGATAATTCTTATCATCTGTGTAAATGGATATACCGAATTTTCCTCTGGAGGCAGAAACATAAAACTGCTCTTTGGAAGTAGCCTTTCCAGAAGCAGAGCTTTGCATAATCAACACCTTCTCAACAGATTTCCCCTGAGATGCCGGAGAGGTGGTATAATATCCATGTGTGAAGTTTCGATAGTTTTTATCCAAAATTAACTCAGACTTGCCCCGTGAGGCGAGAATATGTCCTTCTGGTGTAAAACCCTTCGCAGATACGATTTGGCCGTTATTGAGCCGTTTACGGTTCATATCAAAGCCATTTTGGGTGATTCGTAGCTTATCTCCTTCTGCAATGGGGATTTGCTCCTTCTGATAGACAGAAAATTTTTCTGATTGCTCCAAAGGTAGGATTAGATCCTTTTTCTTTTCTCCCATAAGGCGCACGTTTCCGTGCGCATCTTTTCCGATTACATCAAATCGTTCCCCTCGTTTGATACCTTTTGCATTTTGATGAAACTGAACGGACATGCCATCCTGATAATTGAAAGCATCCTGTTTTTGAGCCTCTGTATAGGAAGTGTTTTTTTGAATGGTGAAGGCCTGATCTTCTCCTTTCAAAATTTCTTTTTCCTTCAGCCCTTCCCGAATGGTTTGGGTTACGGCCTCCCCCTGAGCATGAGTAGTAGCAACCACCAGGATATTTTCTTTATTCTGAACACTTTCCAGATATTCGGCAGCTACACTCTGTTTCAAGCTGTCCATATCCACCACTTCTTTGATAGCTCCCATTTTGTCCAATTGCTCGAAGCCTCTGGCTATTTTTCCATCGGAGAGGTTTTTCACTGCATCCCGATACTCATTATTCTTTTGCCGTTGGATTTTGGAAATACGCGCAGGCTTGATTCCTCCAAAGGTTTCCAGAATTCTCAGCGCATCCCCCCTTTCCACAGAATTATGCTGTTTGGTATCACCGGAAAGCAGGAGCCTGGCATTTTGTTTTTTTGCCAGATCAATCAATTGATTCAGGGTTTTATTCCCAACCATTCCGGCTTCGTCGATCCAGATCATTCCACCTTTTACCTGTTCCTGAAGTGTTGAACTTTGAAGAAGCGCAGCAACGGTAGTTGCACCTGCGAATCCTTCTTCCCGTTGAACACCTCTGGAGGCATCAGCCGAAGGAGCAAAAGCATGAAAGGATTTTCCAGCTTCTTCGACTCCAGTTTTTACTTCTTTGATTGACCATGTTTTTCCAGTTCCTGCCCCACCAGAGATGATGGAGATAAAATCATGGGAAGAAAGGGCTTTGTTTACGGCCTGACTTTGCTCTTCAGTCAGTAGCTCATTCTTAGGCTGATAATTGGGATTTATTGGCTCATAGTTTCCGCGACCTTCTCTTGCCAGATGAATGAGCTTTTGTTCTTCTGCTAAGGCCGGTTCAGTAGTGATAGTTTTCTCACCATTTCGCTTGCTGGTTTGGGAGAGAATATCTGTCCTGTTTTGATACGCTTCTTTGATGGCTTCAGGAGTTGTCTGCCCATAGCCTTTTTTGATGGCTTCTCCTAATAGTCGTTTTTCTGTTATGGTTGAGACTCTTTCTAAATGGTGAGACAAGGAATATTCTAAGGCTTCTTTGGCATGTTCTTTTTGATTATCGGGATCATGATACTGACCAGAATTTTTGGCTTTTGTAATCAGTTCTTTTTCATATGAGTCCAGACGATCATTCCAGATGGTTTGTAATTGATCTCCCAACAAATCCTTTCGTTTACCTTGTCTGGATTTACCTCCGAGTGCTACTTTATCCTCGATATAAGTAATGCCCAATTCTTTGGCTTTTTGCTCAATCTCATTGGTCCGTTGGGAAAATTTTCCGACAAGATTTCTATCAAATCCCTTGAGTTCAAAATCTCGCTCATTTCGCTCAATGGCATACCCATATTCCTGAAGGTTTTTCGCCAGTTTGGAATTGAAAACGGCTTCATAATAGGGCGCATTTTCTTTGATAGTTCCGAGTTCTACGGCTTGAAATCTTTCTTTCTTTTCGTTCCAGGTAGCATTGAAAATAAAGCAATGCTGATGTAAGTGCGGATCAGGTACAGAGACTTTTCCCGCTTCAGTTTCTATCTCTACAGGCCTGGCCCGAAAATGTGTAAATCCTGCCCAGGCGATATTTCCGGTTTTTTCATAGTGTTTGTTTTTCCCCTGACCAGCCTGAGTTTGCATATCCAATTCTATTTCTTTCATGGTGTCCTTTGTGGCAGCATGAAAGGCACGAAGAATATCTTCGTCTTGAGTCATGGAATAGACTAGGGATACAGATTTTGGAGCCGAGAAAGTGGCATCATATCCAGCTCTACGATTGGGAGAATTCCGAACTGTCAACTGTTCGTCAGTTTGAGGATGTTTATTGGAAGCAAGCTTTTCAAAGTCGGATTTTGTAACTTCTCCAGAGAGTCCAAGACGTTCAGCAGTATGCCCATGCCATCTTCCATTGACCTCTCCTTTTTCAGAATAATAATCCTGTTTGGAGAGACCTTCCTCGAAGTATTTTGCAGCGGCAGCTGCATGTTTACTGACAGTAATGCGAAGCATAGATAAGTGTTAGTATTAGTTGCAGGCGTCTCGTCTAAGCACAGCTTATACATAAAAATGATGGTTTCAAGATGAAAAGGTTTGAATATAAGTGTCTCACTATCAGTAAAATACCATCAGTTATCCACATCTATTAGAAGGCGGGAATATGAATGAATATGTAATTGAACTAATTTGATTTAATATGAAATTATATGGTCTCGGAGGAAAAACTTATCCACAAAACTTAAAAAAATTCGTACAACCAAAATATGAGTCAAGAATATCAACAAGTATTGAAAATGGCAATGGCACTCACCCCTGAAGAAAGGGCCGAGTTATTGAAGCAATTGATAGATCAGCGTTCCAAAGATAAGTTCAATGCTCTTTCCAAGTCCGAACAGGAACTTTATCTCAAACGAACCAAAATTTTGGACGAATTGACCCAAGAAGCCCAGGAACTAGGATTCTATGATTGAAAGACCAATCCAACATAATCCTAGCCATTTTCCTAAAAGAATCGTATAATAGTGGTTATGAGTAAAGAATATAAACATATCCTTGAAAGTGCCTTAGCATTGCCTCAGAATGAGTTTTTTGCTTTGGTTCAGGCTCTTTTAGGTAAAGTTCAGGACAAAATTGGTGCTGAGACAGGTGTTTCTCGCATGCCTTGGGAAACCGATGAACTTTTTCGGGAACTTGACCGCAGAGTAGAGGAAATTCGCTCAGGGAAAGTAAAAGCTGTTCCAGGTGAAGAGGTGATGGCAAAGCTGAAAAAACGTATGGCTTAATCTATGAGCTATCCTTATGACTTTCATCCTGAAGCCGAGGAAGAGCTATTCAAAGCTATTGATTATTTAGACGGCCAAAGAGAAGGCTATGGTGTGCTACTGGCTGAAGCATCTGCGAATATACTAGACCAAATCATAGAAAAACCCAAGCGATTCCCCATCGCTGACACAAATTCCCAAAGAAGAAGAGCTATTCTTCCCAAACCATTCAATAAGACCTATTCCATCTATTTTGACTTTGATGGAGAGCGTATCTTGATTGCCAGTTTTTTCAATAATTATCGTGATCCTGGAATCTGGCAAGAGAGGAAATAGATAATCATTTGGGCGTGTCCTTTCAGGTCGTTCCCTTCCAGACTCCATATTCATTTCGGTGCGTTGCACAAGCTTATCAGCTTCCTTTCAGGCAACTCACGCATATCACTTCGTTCCAAAGGTGTTCCGCTTGGGCGGAACGCTTCCTTTTTCATAACCGAACATCCTTCGGAAAAATGCCAGCCGCACAGGAAGTAAAGGCCAAGCCTCCGGTGCGAATCGAAAAAATCTTCCTCTCTGCGAGAGTGTATTTTTGCGCTCCGCAGCCTTGACTTCCTTTTCCACGCTGTCGCTCCAGTGGGATGTTTTTGAATGTTCGGTTCCGAAAAAATGTTTTTGCAGGGAGGTCTATCTGGACTTTTCTCCGCAAGAGCAGGGAGGCAGCCGAAAATCCGCAAGCGAGTAGGCACAAACCAAAATGGAGCGAAAAAATGGCTCATTCCGAAAACTCGTACCACGCAACCCCTTATGACATCAATGCCAACGGCTTTTATTTCTCCACGCTGAAGGAGTATCAGGAGAAAGCGGAGAAACACACCAATATTTACGGACAACCCGTAAAGGAATACGAAATACAATTCATAGACGGAGATTATCCCCAACTATTCAGAGAATTGGAAATCAATCAGGCCAACCTCAATATCTGGTTTGAATATTTCGAGGAGTTAGAAGAAGAAAAAGCCATAAAATGTTATTACCTGTCTTCAGATAGAGGAATGACCATAGAAGAAATCAAAGAATTTGATTTAGATGAAATCCATCTATTCGAAGGAACCGCCAAAGAATACGCTGAAAATTATCTAGAGGAAACCGGAATGCTGGAGCAAATACCGGAGAATCTGCGCTATTACTTTGATTATGAAGCCTTTGCCCGTGATTTGGTTATAGGTAGCGACATAGCCGAGTTTGACGCTCCCAATGGTACACGTTACATCGTTCCACAAAACTTTTAATAGGGAGAAAATGAAAGAGAAACAAATATTCAGGCATACATGGCAAGGAATTGAAATAGAGATTTCATTCAAGCCCAATTACAGCAAGGCTTATCAGGATATAATGGGAGATACTTTATCTCATATCGCTATCAAGGCAGGAGAACCTTTACCCATAACCCAAACAGGTTATAGGAGTGTTTTCCTGTCCTCGGAGGAAGTGGAGAATGCTGGAGGCGTAATTCCCCTTGTTCAAAATTGGCTGAATGAATATTCAAAATCTGAAGAATGGAAGAAGTATGTAAATGCCAAATCTCAACTTTCTCTCTTTTGAAATCGCCTCTTCGGAGGCGGTCAAAGGCTTCGTACAAGCACGAGAAACAGGCCATTTCAGTACCCTTTGTGAGTTTACTGAAAAGCAGCTTTGCAGAAATACAGATTTACTCAAATGTAGCAAAGCAGTAAGCCGTTTCTCCGGCTTTTTTCTAAAGTGTACATGCACTTATCCACATTTCAGGATTTTAGGAGAAGTCTGGAGAAAACAGAATGAAGTCATATTAGATCACATGATCCCACTTGAAATCAGGAAATATTTTTCTCCACAATTCTCAAAATACTAATAGCTGTATATCAGCTAGTTAAGCACTGATTCCTAACTTTGTATTGTATCATTTATCTCAATTTTTCTTTTCACCGATGAAATTTCTCCGCACTGAATACGCTGCCCTTTTTGGCATATTATTAATCCTATTGGCTACCGTCAAACATGCTTTTGAAGTGAACTGATTTAAAGTTTTTTTGGAAAAAGAGAAACTGCGACGATCTTGTAGAAAACACTACTAATCAACAAGTTGTCGCAGTTATGATAGAAATATTCTCTAAAGATATGATTCAAAGGCATATTGTCCAATATCTAAGT
>JBCCGK010000100.1:0-43588 GCA_039029315.1 Bacteroidota bacterium
CGGCAATACTTTCACATGTGTAACTTTGTTCGATGGCTTGGAGTTTAAACTCCCGACTAAATTTTCTGCGTGGTCTTGACATCTCTTTTTGTAAATTATTTTTTCCCTAAACTCACTGTCCACGTAAATATAGCAACTCCAATCAAGCCAGTATATCCCCTATTTCCTTTATACCCACAATCAAAACTAATATTGTCCATCTAAGTAGGGAGACAATTTTGAATGAAGAATTATGAATATTGAATGGGCTGTCAAACAGCGAGTTATCAGATTTCTTTTATATTTAAATTTGTCCGCCCACTTACTTACTTATTTCTTTGCCTTCTGTTCTTTCTGCTTCTTCTTCGCAAGCGACTGCCCTCTTTTCGCACTTTTACTCAGGTAGGCGCGCTTTTCATCCAGTCCATTGGTCAGGACTTGTTCAAATTGTTCGAGTGCTTCTGAATAGCGTTTTTGTTTGTAGTAGAGCCATCCCAAATCCAATTGCCCCCTGGGGATGTAGAAGCCATAAGATTGTGCATCCATCTCCGCAAGTTCCCGATCCAGTTCCAGCGCTTTGGTCAGGCGCTTTTCTGCTTCTTCCAGTTCATCGATTTCTTTGAGCAAGACGCCATAATTGGCAAGTGTAGCCGCATATTCATCTTTATAAGCTTCTGGATGACCACTCATCAGTTGTTGTCGGATGTTTTCGGCCTTTTGATAATTGGCTTTGGCATCTTCATTGTTTTTCATCTTTCGATGAAGTTTGCCCATGAGATGATAGGTTTCGGACAGATTGGGCTGAAAGGCAGACGGGTTTTGCTCGGCCAGGGGTTGCTGAATCTCCAGGGCCTGTTGATAATACGCCAGAGATGTGTCGTATTGTTGTTTATCCCCCTTCCCTTCATAATAAAACAATTTGCCAAGGTTCACCAGGGTCTCTGCCCAATCCGGCTTGTAAGTATCGGGCTGGGCTTTTGCGAGGGTTTCCCGTATGGACAAGGCTTTCAGGAAATGTTCTTCTGCTGCGGGGAAATGTTCTCCTGGTTTGTCAGGATTCCAGTCATAGGCATAGGTCTCGCCCAAATCATTGAAGTTGATGGCGATATAGGGCGAAAATACAGCCCGCATATTGGGCTTGGCCGCCAGCCGTTCATCTATGGCCAGGGATTGTTCCAGAAAGGCTTTGGCTTGTGGAAAATTCTGTCTTGTCAGATGAAACTTCCCAAGATTGTTATAGGTGGCGGCTTGCTTGGCATCTATTTGATCCTGATCAAGATCGTGGAGTTTCGCCTGTAGCGCAGAGATGGTAGCTAACAAGGCGTCGGCTTTTTTCTTCTGAAAATGCTCAGGGGCTTGATACATCTTGTTGAGTTCTGCAAGAGGCCCCTTGATTTGTTGTTGCAAAGCCTGAAATTTGCTTGCCCTGTTGTGAGACAACTCTTCACGGGTCTTGATGGCTTCGGTAAAACATGTTTCCGCCTGCTCAAATTCATTTTCCTTGAAGTGAATGCGTCCCTGATCGTGAAGCAATTCCGCTTTTTCGGACAAATACTCGTCTAGTTGATCCTGTATGTGATCCAGACTGTTTGCTGACAAGCGTTTGGCTTTGGAATAATGATTCTGCTTGTACAAAAAGGTCAGATAGCGCTGTTGGATGGAAAAATCATCAGGATTCGCCTCCATAGCCTTCTGGTAGCAACGTTCTGCTGCTGCAAACTCGAAATTCAGAATATATGCCGTTGCCTTGAGCAGAAGCGAATCCACCACCAGTTGTTTGGACGCCTGAGCTGCTTGTTCTTGTTCCTTCGCTTCTGTCAGATTCTGCATCAATTCATCTTCCTCCAATGCCTCCAGAGCTTTCTCGATCTCACCTTTATTGATCCATTTTTTTGCTTCCACATAGTTGTCCTTGGCTGTCCCTTCCTTGATTTCATCCAAATCTACGCTGTGATCATGGGCGGCAAGATTGGCAATCTGGGCCGTCGCTCTCTCCTCCTCCGGAGAGGTGATTTCTCCTGATTTTGCACTTTTGATCTTGATGGTATTCGTATAGGAGATTCGGTTGAATGCCAAAATGCTTTCCCGCAACTTGTTCGGTGGAGACATCACAATCTCGACGAGCAACTCTTTCTGATCAAAATCGATCTCTGGTACGATGTATAAGGCTTCCTTATTCACCACTCTGAACTGATCCTTGTCGACACTCAGCTTGAATTTTCTCCCCAAATGACTCTTCTTGAGCTCAATCGCAAAATATCCTTCCTCATCCGTTCGGTCCTGAAACTCGGTCCCCTTGCGAATCTTGACCCCTGACAATCCCTCTCCGTCAATCTCTTCTTCCAAAACCCTTCCCTTGGCACGAATCTGGGGTTCGGTCCATTTCCAGGGAGGGCGTTGGGTATCACTGATCAATTCCCAGGGAATCAGGTGCGCATTCGATTGTTTTTCCTTGACAAACAAGCTGGTATTTCTGCTGCCTCTGTTCTGTTTCATTCCTGCCAACAAAGAATTCTTGGCCCACTCAAAAGAAGCTTCCACATCCTTGCCTTCAGTCAAGGCTTCATAGAATCGGAAAGCGAACCGCACGGCAGTCTCATCATTGATTTTTTTGTTGGTTACTACCACATGCCGCACCCCTTGTTGGTGAAACTTCATGGCTTGCTCATAGGTCGCACATCCATTCAGAAAAACCAGTTCTACCCCGGAAAATGTGGTGATCAACTTGGCGAGACTGTCCGCATTGGCTCTTTGATTGTTGCCAAACAACAGATGATCCCCATCGGCATGTCCGCCATAATGGAACAAGGTCGGGGGAGTTTCGCTGATTTTGTCCAGCAATTTGTCCAGACTCAAATCAGAAATGGGAACCAACTCACAGAGGTGATCCCGATTGGAGAGGGCATCCCTGATGGCATCCTGTTCCTTGGCGATTCCGCGTAAATATTCGCCCTTCCTGTCATTGGCAAAACCCATTAAAAATACTGGGAGATCCATATAGCGTGTGTTGTGTCGTATGAAAATGAATAGAAAGCTCCATGGAGCCTCAGTCAAGAAAGACTAAGAGACTGTTTGAAAATCTGTCACTTATTTTTTGTGTGCGTCTTTTTTCCTCATTCTGCGGCTTTTTTTGTTCTCATAGCACCACTATGAGAACAAAAAAGAGCCTTGCCTGAGAAAAAAATACACGATAAAAATTCTCAGCACAGATTCCTAAACAGTCTCTAAATGTAAAATGAAAAAGCGACAAATGCAGAATATCACAACAATGGAAGCCATTCTCCTTTTACATTTTTCATTTGACATCTTACATGTTACCTTTCATTCTCCTACTCTTATTCTCTCACAAAATGACTAGATTTTTCCTTTTTCTGCTACTCGCTCTTCTCATTGTCAACGGAACAAAGGCACAAGAGACGCAGCGCCGCCGAACCCTTATTCTCACCGATATCGAAAATGAACCGGATGATGCAGAATCACTTGTTCGCTTTCTGGTCTACGCCAATATGTGGGACATCGAGGGAATCATTGCCACGACTTCTTTTTGGAAGAAAAACAGCATTGCAGACTGGCGAATCCATGAAATTCTGGAAGCCTACAAAGAAGTCCAGCCCAATCTGATAAAACATGAAGCAGGCTATCCGAGCTATGAGACGATGAAGACTTTGGTCAAAAAAGGCTTGCCTGTCTACGGATTGAATGGGGTAGGGGAAGGCAAAGATTCTGAAGGATCTGACTGGATCGTTGAGGTATTGGAGAAGGAAGATGATCGGCCTCTCTGGATTCAGGCCTGGGGCGGAGTCAACTGTCTGGCGCAAGCTCTGTGGAAGATTCAACAAAGCAAAAGCCCAGAAGAGGCTGCTGCATTGAATAGCAAGGTTCGGGTCTATACCATTTCTGATCAGGACGACTCAGGACCCTGGATTCGTAACAACTTCCCTGAGATATTTTACATCTGCAGTCCCGGATATGAACACAATGGAGCAGGCGGCTATCATTATGCGACATGGCCAGGTATCTCTGGTGATCGCTTTCACGGACGTTTTTCCGGTGCCAATTGGACTGTGGTCAGCCCCGGATGGATTCACGCCAATATTCAAAGCAATCATGGGCCATTGGGAGAGGAGTATCCCGATGTCGAATATCTCATGGAAGGCGACACCCCTTCCTTTCTTTACCTCATGGACAATGGACTTAATGTTCCCGAACATCCCAACTATGGGGGCTGGGGAGGGCGCTATGAGTTCTATCAACCACATACGAAAAAGTGGTTTTTTGAGCCGGAAACTCGCCCTTTCTGGTCGGATACAGAAGATGAATTTTTTTCAGATATAGATCAACAAACGCACACCAGCAATCATGTGACCATTTGGCGTTGGCGAGAAGCTTTTCAGAATGATTTTGCGGCTCGGATGGATTGGTGTGTCAATGCCTATGACAAGGCCAATCATCCACCCATCGTTCAATTGGACCATGCCAATGCCTTGACTGTGCGTGCCAATGAAACCGTGCGCCTATCGGCCAGCAATTCTTCCGATCCTGATGGCGATGAATTGAGCTATCATTGGTTTCAATACAAAGAAGCAGGTAGTCATCCTGTGCAGCTAAACATGGGAGGAATCGATCATTCAGAAATGGCATTCATTGCTCCCGAAGTTTCCAGCCCAGCTACGACGCATATCATCCTGGCGGTGACTGACAAGGGAAAGCCTGCATTGACCCGCTACCAGCGTGTGATTCTGACTGTTTTGCCTCCAAAACCCCGTGTCATGGTCCTGACAGATATCAACAATGCCGGCGGCGATCCGGATGATAAGCAATCCCTGGTTCATCTCATGTGGTATGCCAATGAATTGGACATCCGTGGGATCGTGCCAGACCGATGGAATGGAAAAGGCTATGAAGCCACGATGGAAGGATTGGCAACCTATGAGAAAGACTACAAAGAGTTTGAATTTGCTGCCAAAGGTTTCCCAGAACCTCAAAGCATCAGAGACAAGGTCGCCAAAGATGAAGCACAAGCCGTTGATTTGCTCATCCGGGAAGCAACAAGCTCTGATCAGCCTCTATATGTCCTGATTTGGGGCAATATGAAAACCCTGCGGAAAGCCCTCCTTCAGCAGCCTGAGATTGCTGATAAGTTGCGTGTCCTGAGCATAGCCACAGGCAGAAAATATGGCCCAAAGGACGAAGTGGCTGGAGAAGACTGCAATGTCGTCAACTGGAATGGATATGGCAGAAATGACATCTATGAAGATTCTCGTTTCGATCAAATGTGGTGGCTGGAAAACAATTGGGCCTACAATGGCATGTTCAGTGGAACCCGCCCGGAAGAGATGTTTGTGGCCTTGCAGGAATTTGGAGCCATGGGCAAGCACATCAAGACTGTGGTCAAAAAGCATCCCTGGGCGCAGTATTTCCGTGTAGGAGATACACCGACGGTTCTCTATCTGATTGATCATCATCACAACTGGAATGATCCCCGGCAGAGCAGTTGGGCGGGTTTGTTCAGCAAACCATTTCCTCTAAGCAGACCGAATTATTACACTGACCATTCTGGAGACATTGACTGGGACTATGCCGATCCCTGCAATAGCTGGCACAATCTCACAGCCATGTATGCCTACAACAAAAGCACCCTGGAGGATCGTCGGGAGAGTATGTATGCTGCTTTGTTGGAGCATTTGAGATACTTGTATGAATGAAATACCAGGGTGTATCTCAAATTAGATGATTTATCCCGAATGTTTCGGGTCAACAAACAAAACCAAGGGTTATTCCAGAGAGCGAGAGATGGATCGCCCCGCCCCATTACCAGCCCTTCAGCGTCTGGAATGACAGCTTACTTTATTGGTCCAATCTCAATAGGTGGCATCACTCTTTTTCTAAAACGACAATGTGGGATACGCCCAAATACAATGCTTCTCAATTTCTTCGTAACTTAGGGCCATGCTCCGCTATCCTATCGGCATACAGGATTTTCAGGAACTACGTACAGGTGGCTATCTGTATGTGGATAAAACCCATCAGGTTTTTGATTTGCTGGGGTCGGGCAAGTATTTCTTTTTTTCCCGACCTCGACGTTTTGGTAAATCTTTGTTGCTGTCCACCCTGAAGTATTTTTTTCTGGGGCGGCGAGACCTTTTTGAAGGATTGTGGGTGGATCGGGAGGCAGCACATGATTGGCAGCCATATCCTGTCCTGCATTTTTCTTTTAGCAGTTCTGGGTATAAAAGTATTGGTCTGGAATCCGCCCTTTTGAGGATTCTAAAGGAATCAGCAGACGAATTTGGTATTAGCCTTCAAGCAGAAGATTTGCCTGGACAATTTCGAGAATTACTTAAGACTGTAGGCTCTGGCTCTCGAAAAGTGGTCTTGCTGATAGATGAATATGACAAGCCTTTGGTGGACTATATTGAGGACCTTCCTCAGGCTGAAGCCAATCGGTCGGTGCTGAAGAACTTTTTCTCAGTAATTAAGGATTCTGATCCCTACCTCCGCATGGTGCTAATCACTGGGGTGTCAAAATTCAGCAAGGTCTCTCTCTTTTCTGATCTGAATAATCTCCAGGACATTACCTTTCATCCAAGATATGCGACTTTGACAGGGTATACTCCAGAAGAACTGGATACCTATTTTTCTTCTGAGTATCCGATGTTAGCGGAGGCCAATCAGATGTCGATAGAGGAAGTGAGAAAGGAAATTCAGCTTTGGTACAATGGCTATCAATGGAAAGTAGGGTCTCCTGTTTACAATCCTTTTTCTGTACTCAATGTTTTTTCTTCAAATCGCTTTGCCAATTACTGGTGGGATACAGGCACACCGACCTTTTTGATCAAAAAGCTTCGTCAGGGATTTTACTTTGACTTGACAGCGATTGAGACAGGAGCAGATGCGTTTGAGAGTTATACCCTTCAGAATCTTGAATGGCGTTCCTTGCTATTTCAGACAGGCTATCTCACCATTCTTGATTATGATCGCTCGCTTCGGCTCTATACCCTTGGCTATCCCAATCTGGAAGTACAGGATTCTATGTTTCGGTATTTGCTGGGAGCCTTTCGGGAAAGTGATACGGGGTCCAGTCAGGCACTTTATGCCAATATAAAACGATCATTGGATACAGATGATATGCCGCGTTTAATTGGGCTGATCAATACGCTTTTCTCGACCATTCCGCATCAGATTTTTATTGAGAAGCAGGAAGCCTTTTTTCATGCTGTATTACATCTAACTTTTCAGGGATTAGGCTTATTGACACAATCTGAGGTAAGCAATTCCCAGGGACGTGTGGATACAGTGGTCCACACCAGGGATCGGGTCTATGTCATGGAGTTCAAACTCGACGCATCTGCTGAGCAGGCATTGGAACAAATCCGTGATAAGCGTTATGGTTCGCCTTATCTCGATGGTAATAAATCTGTGATGGCACTGGGAATTGGATTCTCCTCACAAACAAGGACTGTGATAGACTGGGAAGCTTTGTCCTATGAGGAGTTGCTGGCTGAAGGTTGATATGGCCTTCTGTGTGAAGATTTCCTTCGCTTGGATAAAATTGCAAACTCCTGCTTGAGATAAAGACAAATATCCATTTTGATCTGTATCTTGCCATCATATCTCAATCTTCAGCCTCATAATTTTGTAGACAAGTGAATGGCTATGAAAAGCAGATGTTTATTCTGCCTATGGATCTGGATAAGCTGTGCCATTCCTGTAGTAAGCCAGACGGAATCCCGTCCAAGCATTGCAGCAGGTGCAGTCTCCGGTACCATACAGTTGGACGGTATACTGGATGAAACAGATTGGGAACAAGCACCTATCATTGACCAGATGAAAACCGTTGTCCCTGTACAGGGTGGCGCACCTTCTCATCAGACGAAGGTGAAAATTTTGGCGCATCCCCGTTTCCTGGCCATCGGGATTGAGTGCTTCGATGATTCGCCGGATGGGATTGTGAACTTTTCCAAATTGCGGGATTCTGATTTGGACAATGAAGATCATATCCGAATTGTGGTTGATCCATTCCTCGATGGACAATCGGGGTTGATTTTTGCTGTGAATGCCAGTGGGGCCCGTTACGATGCCCTGGTGTCGAACAGAGGGGAATCAGAAAATGACGACTGGGACGCCATTTGGGAAGCCAAAACCCAGATCCATGCTTCTGGTTGGACCGTAGAAATTCGTATTCCTGTTCAGAGTTTTTCATTCAACAAAAGCTTGAGGGAATGGGGCTTCAATATAGAAAGGCGTATTCAGCGAAATCAGGAAACGATACGCTGGGCCAATATTCGACGAGATCAATGGTTTATTCAGACCAGTCGAGCTGGATTGCTCACAAACTTACCCGAATTTAACTATGGAGTCGGCTTGACCATTCGTCCCTCCCTTATCGGCGGCTTGAACAAGGAACCTTTCAGCGG
Source organism: Bacteroidota bacterium (assembly GCA_039029315.1). Taxonomy (GTDB): domain Bacteria; phylum Bacteroidota; class Bacteroidia; order J057; family J057; genus JBCCCJ01. The sequence continues at coordinate 8,397 of JBCCGK010000100.1, forward strand.
CTATCAACCTTCTTTTGATCCGAGTGTAAATGTGAGCCAACGAATCGGTTCCAATGTTGTCGCGACCCTCACTGCCAATACAGATTTCGCAGAAACGGAAGTCGATACCCGCCAGACAAACCTGACACGCTTCCCCCTTTTCTTCCCCGAAAAAAGAGCTTTTTTCCTTGAAGGAGCCGATATTTTTGAATTTGGTTTTGGACTGAGCCGGAATATCATTCCCTTTTTTAGTCGTCGCATTGGCTTGTTCTCAGGAATTGAAGTACCGATTATGGCTGGTGGGAAAATCAATGGAAGGATGGGAAAAACATCTTTTGGGGGATTGGCCCTTCGAACGCGCAAAGTCTATTTGCCTGGGGATGATCTGCTTCCTTCGACCATGGGCGTTGTGCGTGTCAAGCGCAATGTGCTGAAAGAATCATCGATTGGCTTCATCGGGACTGTTGGGGACCCGCAAAGCAGAGGCAATAGCTCAACCTCCGGTGTGGATTTTACCTATCAGACCACGCGCTTTCGGGGAAACAAAAACTTCCTGGTTGGAGCATCTGGCATGTACACAACTCGTCCTGATCTGGATGGCGATCAGTCTGCGCTTGCGCTTAAAGTAGACTATCCAAACGATATTTGGGATGTAGCCCTTACCTATCTGCGAATTGGAGATGCCTTCGATCCCTCACTTGGTTTTGTGCCGCGAAAAGGCATCCATAGCTGGCGTGCAGGCATGACCTATGCGCCTCGGCCTTCCTGGAAATGGCTCAGGCAGATGCGAAATCAGCTATTTTTCTTTTACATCACAGACCTGGAAGGAAACTGGGAGTCCTATCGAATGTTTTCCGCCCCGATCAACTGGCGTCTGGAAAGTGGAGATCGGATTGAAGTGAATTATATGCCCCGTGGCGAAAGGCTGGTCGAGCCATTTAGCATTGCGAATGGGGTTGACATTCCCGAAGGAAGCTATCATTTTCACCGCTATCGCCTGGAAACAGAACTGGCAGCCAAAAGAAGGATCAATGGACAGTTGACCTGGTGGTTCGGAAGTTTTTATGGGGGACGTCTTGATGAATTGGAAGCCAGCCTGAACCTCAATCCCTCCAATATTCTGAACTTTGAATTGGTAGGTACCCACAACATCGGCCGCCTGCCATATGGAGATTTTGACCAAACCTTGCTGGGCATGCGGGCCCGATTCAATGCCTCTCCTGATCTCCAGATCAACAGTTTTGTCCAATACGATACCGATTCCAAAAGCCTGGGAGTCAATGCCCGAATCCATTGGATCTTTCATCCGCAAGGAGAGATTTTTTTTGTATTCAATCACAATACTTTCGATGGCTTTCAACGCTGGGAGCTGATCAATCAGCAGCTCTTACTCAAGCTTAGATATAATTTTCGGGTGTAATTGGCAGCTAAAGCATTCATTTTTCTTTCATTATCACCTCAATAAACAGATATTGCAGGTTCAAATTATTGGCCGATGTTATGAAATCAAACCTGATACTAATCCCCCTACTACTCTGCGGTTTCAGCTTGCTGGGACAACCACAGCCCAATTATGATCTCGCAGCGAGATTTTCTCCTGACCATCTCGAAAAAATGGTCTTCTCCACCCGAGTCAACCCGCACTGGCTCAAACACAGTGAGCGATTCTGGTATAGCTATAAGACCACTGAGGGACCCTCCTGGTATATTGTTGATCCTGCCAGAAAAACGAAAAATGCCTTATTTGATAATGTGACAATGGCTGCGGATATGTCCCGATTGACCGGAGACCCATTCGATGCAAAACACCTGAGTATAGAGAAACTGAAGTTTATTGAAGAAGAGACCGTTGTGCAATTCGAAGTCAAAAGCAAATTGGTCGAAGTAGAAGAGGAAGAGGAGGAGGGAGAAAATGATATGGAAGAAGAGGGAGAAACAGAAAAGAAAAAAGGGAAGCCCAAAATGGTCCCTAAAGTGTGGCATTTTGAGTACGATCTTGGCCGACAGCAACTGCAATTGTTGGAGGAATTTGAAGAGCCGGAAGAAGAGGAGAAATGGGCCAATATTGCGCCTGATAGTTCGTATGTGCTGTTTGGACGAGATCACAACCTCTACTGGATGGATTGGGAAAATTATCTGAAAGCGCAGAAAGATGAGAAGGATAGTACCATTGTCGAGCATCAATGGACCACCGATGGGGAGAAAGATTATAGCTATCAGCGGTTTTCCAGAGGCATCACCAATGTTGACCTGAAAAAGAACAAAGACAAGCGCAAATCTGTCAATGTGACCTGGGCACCCAATTCGAAGAAGTTCGTCATGATTCGTGCTGATCTGCGGAAGGTGAAGGATCTGTGGGTGATCAATTCTGTTGCCAAGCCCCGTCCGACCCTTGAAACCTATAAATATCACATGGCGGGAGAAAAAGATGCCCCCCCGCTGGATTTGCTGGTATTTGACTTTGAGTCGAAAAGTCAAGTGCGTGTAGAGGCGGATACCTTCAAGGATCAATCCCTGAATGTCCTGGAGGCCCCGACCCTCAAAGCCAATCGCGACGATGACTTCAGACCGGACATCTGGCTTTCTCCCGACAACAATACGGTTTACTTCACTCGAACAAGTCGAGACCTCAAGCGGATCGATATCTGCACGGCGGATGCAAGCACGGGGGAGGTCACAGTTCTGATCGAAGAACGGCTGAATACTTATGTGGAAGTGCGGGATGTCGGATTGGTCGATGGCGGAAAGGAATATATTCACTGGTCTGAGCGAGATGGCTGGGCACACTTCTATCTGTACGACGCTGATGGCAATCTGAAGAATCAAATCACCTCCGGTCCCTGGCATTGCCAGAGCATCGAAAGCATTGACTCCAGGAATCGCGTCCTCTACTTCCTGGCCAATGGACGCGAAGAAGGGGAAGATCCCTATTATTATCATCTCTATCGTGTCAATTTTGACGGAACAGATCTGCAGTTGCTGGACCGTGGGAACTTCAATCATGATGCAGACATGAATGATGGGAGCACCTATTTCGTGGACAATTATTCGCGGGTCAATACGGTTCCCGCATCGGCCCTGTACGATCAGCGAGGCACGCAGATCATGATGTTGGAGGAAGCGGACTTGTCGCAATTGTTTGCCGCTGGCTATCAGTTTCCGGAACCCTACAAAGCCAAGGCAGATGATGGCATCACAGATCTGTATGGCGTGATGTACAAGCCCTTTGATTTTGACAGCACGAAATCCTATCCATTGTTGGAGTATGTCTATCCCGGTCCGCAAACAGAAGCGGTCGCCAAATCTTTTTCTGCGCGCATGAATCGTACGGATCGCATGGCACAATTTGGCTACATTGTGGTGACACTGGGCAACCGCGGCGGACATCCTGCCCGCTCCAAATGGTACCACAACTATGGCTATGGCAATCTGCGGGACTATGGCCTGGCCGACAAAAAGGCTGTGGCAGAGCAATTGGCGGATCGACATCGCTTTATCGATATCGATCGTGTGGGCATCTTTGGCCACTCTGGTGGAGGATTTATGTCTACAGCGGCCATGTTGGTCTATCCTGACTTTTTCAAAGTAGCGGTCTCCTCTGCGGGCAATCACGACAACAGTATGTACAACCGCTGGTGGAGTGAGAAGCATCATGGGGTGAAAGAGATAGTAAATGAGAAAGGCGAGGTCCACTTCGAATACGACATCGACAAGAACATGTCTCTGGCAACAAACCTTAAAGGCAAATTGCTCCTTTGCACCGGAGATATCGACAACAATGTACATCCCGGCGCGACCATTCGTATGGCCAATGCCCTCATCAAAGCGAATAAGCGTTTCGATTTCTTCCTCTTTCCTGGCCAGCGGCATGGATTCGGCAGCATGACAGAATACTTCTTCTGGCTACGAGCAGATTATTTCAATCGCCACTTGCTCGGAAGCGCAGAAGAAAGCATCGATATTCGCCACATGAACAATGCCAAGGCGAGGAAGTGAGGATTAGTGTGTGAGGATATGGGGTATATGGTAAGCGGTATGAGGCTGGGTGTTGAGCATTGCGATGTACGGTTCTTTATTCTAAACACAAAGCAAAGCCCTATACCCTATACCTAAAAATCCCCTCTCATGATCACCACCATCAACATTCTTCTCTTCGACGACATTGAGCTGCTGGATTTCGCTGGTCCGCTGGAAGTCTTCACTGTGCTTGATTATCTCCGCCCAGATCTGGGATTGAAGGTGTCTACGGTTGGTTTGACTGAAAAAATTACCGTCTCCAAGTCCGGCTTAGAAGTGATTCCGACTGAAATTCGATCAGAGGGCGAAACAGATCTACTGGTCATTCCGGGAGGATTTGGTACACGGGAAATCCTCAAGCAGCCCGACAATTTGGCCTATATTGATCGATTGTTTTCCAAAGCCCGATTTACGGCTACAGTCTGCACAGGCGCTTTGATTTTGGCAAAATTGGGGCATTTGCAAAACAAGACCGCCATCACCCATCACATGGGACTGGATGAGATGCGCGCCCTTGATGGCAGCATAGAGATTGCTTTGGATCAGCGATTTGTCGATGAAGGGACGATCATTACAGCTGCAGGCATCAGTGCTGGTATCGATATGAGTTTGTATTTGGTGGAAAAATGGTTTGGGAAGGAATGGCGGGAGAAGACGCAAGCATATATGGAATACAAGAGCTAAGGACTATTTTCTCACTGTTACGTTCTACATTTTCCAATGTAGATTTGATATTTTACTCCCGATTGTTGGATAGCAAATGAGTGATATCACAAGATTTACCCTGTCTATAACGAGTTATTCATGGAGCTTCTAACCTTTCTGAAAGACAAAAAACTCTTCACTGAGGAAGAATGTATCCTCATTGAGGACGCTTTCGAAAGGGAAGTCATTCCCAAAGGCAACGTGATTCAAACAATCAATCCATATGCTGGAAGAATTCTTTTCATTGAGTCAGGACTTCTCAGAATCTACTATGTGAAAGATGGAAAAGACATTACGCATTTCTTTTTTGAAGAAAATTACTTCATCGCCCCCATTAACAGCATCTTTTACAACAAATCTGAGCGCTATGAATGGGAACCCATTGAGTCATGCCAGGTCCAGCTAATCCGCTACGAAGATTTTCTGATACTGGAAGATCGATTTCCCAAACTCACCCGCCTGCTCTTTGAGTTTTCCATTCACATGCTAGATTTATTGTCTCAAAAGTTGGATTTGCTCCAGTTCCAGACCGCTTCCGATAAGTATCATCTCTTCCTGGACATGTATCCCAATCTTCGCAATCGGGTGTCTCTCGGTAGTATAGCCTCTTTCCTTGGAATCACCCAGCAAACCCTGAGTGTGATCCGATCAAGGAAAACATGACGCTCTCATTGTCTGTAACTAACATCTCCACTCAGACTTATAAGTATACAAAGTAAGTAAGGGGACACAATTAAATTTAGGATCTTGTTCCTCCCCCAACCCCCTCCGAAGGGGAAAATCGTTGATTCCTGGCCTTGTGGGCTGATGTCTCCCGCTGGCGGGAGAGTGAGAGGGTGGAAGATGATTGTCAAATATAAATTTGTCTCCTTAAGTAGATGGACAATATTAGGGTTGATTTTGGGGATAAGGGAAATAGGGGATATACTGGCTTGATGGGTAAGATTTCTCCCTTATTTCCCCTATGCCCACTATATCCCTCACAAATAATTGTGTCCAAATACTTACTTATTAGAACAAGTTTATTGGTATATTAGTTAATTAGGAAAATCAAGTTATTATTCTAGCAATCAGTTGATTCATCCAATTCACTAATCAACTAATAATCTAATTCACTTCCTTAATTGCTCAATAATGCAATCTTATCTTCCACGTCAACTTCATCGCCCTCTGAGTATCCAGAACGTCTGTAAGCAATGTTTTTATTTTGATCTACGATAAGGGTATATGGAACACTCGATACTCCAATCGCTTGCATGAGTTCTCCATTCGGATCCAGTAACACTTCATACTCCCAACTCTTTGTAGATACAGTCGCCGCCACCCTTGAACCGGTTTGTGGACCGTCTGTGCTTACCGCAATCAGCTTCACATTATAATCATCCTGCCAGTCCTCATATATTTCCGCAATATTGTCTAGTTGCTTTTTGGAAGGAGAGTTCCATGTTGCCCAAAAGACAACTACCGTGATTTGGCCTTGCAGCACATAGCTTGTAAAGGGAGCTTTTTGCCCCCCCAATTTTTGTGCCTCGACAGTTGGAAGTTGCGTAAGTTGACTATAACCGCTGATAGAAATCGCACATAAAACGAAGAAAAGTCCCATCTTGACTGTCAGAGATTTAACGTTTCGAGAGAAGGCATTGATCCGATGCTGCATGGTGAAAGAGATAGTTTTGTTGAAAGTTCAAAAGTTTCGAAATTCAATACTGGGTAAGTTCAAAAAAATAAGAAATTCAATACTAGGTAAATTCTTTTTTTGAAACAAATGTTCGCTCTATGTTGTGCTTGCCCTCATGGAAAAGCCCGCAAAGAAACTGGTAAACCTTCTCTTCATTACTGCGACGATGGCAGCGAAATAAGCCGCAGAATGAGGAAAAAAGCCGCATACAAAAAATAAGTAATAGATTTTAAAACAGTCTCTAAGTTACCCCATTTTTCTCCACTCTTAAAGTGACAAAGTAGTAGTACTTACTATAAATGAGAGGTTTTGGATCAATGGATCGACCATTTTGGTTGATCAAACATCCTTCGCCAAAGGAGCCATCCCAGAGCTGTCCGCTGCGCTAGCAAGGACAGAATCAGGGATTTTATCGTCCTGCTTACCATCTGATCGTCCCAAGCAGTCTCCTTAGGCCAGCACCAAAATCATGATTCACATACAAATTCTTCTTTCTGCTTATTCCTTTGCCTGTCGCGCTTTTGCCAGCAGCGCCATCAGGCTTGGTCGAAACTGATTGGCTTTGGTGAGCGGTTCCTCGTAAGAAATCGTAAATTCTTCCGATTGATCCGCTAGACCCAATCCCCGAAGTTGGATACCGGCCTCGTCAAAATGCAGCATTTCCGCGTCAATGACCCATGAGGCCTGGCACAGCCCGTGCAGCATATCGACCATCGCATCGCGGTGGTCTTCGTTCATATGGTTGACGGCGTTGTCAATGAATGCTTGTTTAAATGCCATGAGATAGGTATTAGTGAATTGCTCATGGTCCCTCCAAAAGGGATCATACTATCATATCCATTCAAACGCCTGATCTGGAAAATAGTTTACATCTGCAAAGACGAGAAGAAACTCAGTCTATATGGACCAAATTTCGAATCTGGATCAAAGAAAATAAAGGACTGTAGCATTTTTTAAGATAGGTGAAATGTTTTCTCATTTGCATCTAAGACCTTTGTTTCAATGAAATATTAACCAAAAAAATTATGATTAAGACAAGCAATCCCAAAGAAATCCTGAAGCTGATCAAAATGCTTTCACCTCAGACCTTTCCGCGACTCGAATACATTTCCCGCGAGGACCTGAGCCTGACAAATGTCCGTGAAGGGGGGATCAAGGAAGATGTCCCCATGACTGAAGATATGCGTTATCCACGTCCATCAACTTTTCCACTGGGTGCAGAGAATGCACACAGTGAGATCGAGATGATCGGTGAGGTAGAGGCAATCCACTGGTATGCCGAAGCAGATGACATCACCTGGCATTTTGTGACCACTGGTGATCCGAACAATGAGCCATTCGTCCTGGTGCACGGTTTCCCTGAAAGTTGGTATACTTTCCACAACCAGATGAGAGATTTGTCCGATCAGTATTACTGCATCGCTGTAGATACGCTTGGAAACGGCCAAAGCGACAAGCGGCTTGACCTGGACTACAGCTATGCAGGAATTGCAGGTTCGCTGGCGAAATTACTGGATACCATTGGTGTAGATCGCTTCAACCTTGGCGGCCATGATCGTGGCTCGGTGATTTCAGATCATCTATTGAATATCGCAGGGATGGAGCAGCGAGTATTGCGCTATGTTCGCATGCAGCAGTCGGCTAATGAACCGCATGGCGACCCCAAACCACCCCACAAGCTCTTTGCCTCCTCCTGGTTTCCTATGCTGATGCGCTGGACGGGATTCCCGCGAATGGCATACGTCGCCAGCATGTACCGTGTGGAAGACATTGCACCAGAAGTCTTGAGACGGTTGGATCACGAAATTAAGTACAAAGGTATCGCAGAAGCTTCTCCTCAACAATTTCATACCACAAGCCTGGAGCAGGAGCTCGAAGATCGCCACAATTTCCTGTTCGCAAAGATGAGCATGCCGGTTCTGTTTTTGCAAGGGAAAAACGACCCTGGACAGCATCCCGAAGAGTATGAAAACACACCTAACTTCGTAAGCAATGGGCGGGTTCAGTTCATCGATGGCAACCACTTCTTCCAGTTGGGTGCTCCGGAAGCTGCAAGCAAAGCGATGCGAGGATTCCTGTCCGAGCCACTGTCCTAAACACGATTCCTTTCCAGTATTGGTTATCACGCTGAACATTGAATTGCTGAGTATGCTCTCTGCAAGAGGAATTCTTTGTGGCGAGCGTACCAGCATTCAGACACTTTTACAAAGAATGAATATGATGAAAACCCTTAATATTGTTGTCTTATCTCTCTCTGGGCTGGCCTTGTTCTACGCCTGTTCCATGCGGCTCATCAATCCGACAGGGGCCGTTTTCCTACAAACTTATTTTGAGAATCCTGCAAACAGTCTCGCCGTTCATATCGACCTGCTGAATGAAATAAGAGGGGTAGGTGCGGTGATGTTCTTGGGAGGAATCATTGCCTTGCTGGGCGCAATACGCGTGGACTTCAGACAAACGGCATTTGTTGTGTTAATGGTTATTTTCGGTGGCGTTGTCTTGGGACGGTCCCTCAGCTTGCTCATCGATGGGATGCCCAATACAGATCTGATTCGAGCCTTTGTTGCTGAGGTCGTTTTGGGTGCACTCAATCTGTTTTGTTTGGTGAATAGCCTGATCCAGGGTCGCGAAGGAATACCCTGAGATGGAATATTTGGATAAGGACACTCTCTGAATGAAGAACGATTGATCCCGGAATCCTTTGCGGACTTTGTAAAAACCGCTGCCACATATTGAGAAAATAAAGAAACCGAGGCTTATTCTGGCTTGATCATGCCAGGCATGACTTTCCTGCGGATACCTATTGTATGAATAGAGATGCCGGACAAAGAAGTTGTATCATCTCTTCCTGTAATGCGGTGGTTGTGAGATTTGGCCATATCGATGCTACAGTGCCTTATTTGTTTACGACCATCAATGCGTATTTGCAAGAACATATGGATCTAGGTTGGTTCGTTGATGAAATATTGAGATAGAGACCATTCTATCAACTGGGTAAATGTTGAACAGTGAGGAAATATGTGAAAAAACATAATCTTTATGAATCAGTTTTATTGTCTATAAGGCATTCAATTTTTTCTCAAAAACAAATTGTGAAGTATACTTTTCCCATTCTCCTGCTCCTTTTCCTCTATTCCTGTAAAGAAGCTGTCGTCGACCCGGATGACGCGATCACATGTGGGAAAACGGACCTTCGTCCTGTCTGTGATCCTTCCAAGGCATTAAGCGCACCTGAAAGTTATCAACTGGATTCGCTTGGACATATAACGGCAAATTCAATTGCCAACAATCATTTTTTGAGATTTCATAAATTTCAATTTATCAATGAACAACTAGGCTATGCGCTTACCGTGCCTCCTATGGGAGAATCCGAATTCTTTACAACAACCGATGGTGGCACAAATTGGGAGCTCGTTGAGTTTGATTCTCTACAAGATATTCACAACTTTCAATTTCGGGATGAAATGTTTGGAGTTCTCGCAGTAGGTATCAATGAGATCGCAATTACTCAAAACGGAGGGTTTGACTGGCAGTTGACACAATTCGATGGGGTAGAAGGGATCACGCAGTCAATCATCATGGATGAGTCCGATTACATATTTGTTGCGATTCATGATTACCTTCAAAGAAAAAGTACCATTCTAGGATCAACAGATGGTGGTGCCAATTGGAAGAATCTATTCGTTCATGAAACCCAGCGACCATTGTCCATCAAAAAAACGTCTGAAACACTCATCCTTTACGGTGGGTTCGAAGTCTTCACTATATCATTCACTGGTCGTTTGTTACAAGAGGTAAAGCTAAGCTCTCCTTCTGATGATTTGTATATCATCAATGAGGAGGAATGGGTTCGCTTAGCGCTAGAAGGTGGTCTTTATGTTACCCGGGATGCTGGGCAAAACTGGGAGAAGATTGCTGAATCCCAGGGATCATATGGTATTTCTGGTCTTGAGGGTGGAAAAATCATTGGATTTGAAAGTGCTGATAAAGGGCTATTTATCAGTCCGGTTGGCTTTTGTCCAGATGAAGAGCACGGGGTTGAAGAATGCGTGATCTTCTTTATCGATGCGAAAGAGGGAATTTGTGAACATAGCGAAACAGCATACCGCACCAATTCTTATATGCTACACAGCCAATGGATGGGAGATGGGAAATGGTACATGGTTGTAGGGGAGCACCTATTTGCACTAGAAGAAAAGTAGCCTGAGTTGAACCAAAAAATACGCAAAAAAGAATGAGAAAATTCATAACAGTATGTCTCCTATTAACAATTGTATCATGTTCAAAGGAACCAGAAAATAAAAATTATGTGATTTGGGAGGGCCCTTCTATTGAATTTGTCAAAGAACCGAGGACAAATCCAGAGGAGGAAATACATCAAGATCGAATCTCACCAAGTGTTTGGATTACACGAGCAATCAGTGGCGGACAGATTTACAATATCCTGCTGGAAGAATCAGCTACCAAAGAAACCAGTCCACTAGGTACTCAATGGGCAGAAGGAGAAATCTCAGAGATCTCTAATCTTACCTTTAGTCCATTTAGAACCGCAGTAGGATCTCCAAAGTCTGTGGTGGGGAAAAAATTAATTTTGCACTTAGAAGAGGAGGATGTGTATCTGCCTGTAGAATTTACCAGTTGGCAAGACAATGGAGGAGGAGGCTTTTCCTATATTCGATCTACTCGAAATTAGATAACTAATGACAGTCGTTTGATACCGTATGAAAAATCCTACTACTCGGAGCAACAGGAGGAATGGGAATTTGGGGAACAAGTTTGCTGGGTAAATATAGCCGATGAAGCAAGTGAGAGTCAGCTTCAGAACAGCGTTTTTCCCCTGTAGACAACAGTCGATGATTGGGCCAAAAGACCTCAAATCCATCATGATATCAGCTTTTATTCGGTGGGGGCTCTCACAGCGGATCAAGATTGACAATGACTATCCTTTTAAACCGATTCGCAGCAAAGAACTGCCTTCCCTTTCAGTGTTGTGGTGGATTGGCTTAGGGAGAGACGCAACCCTCAATTCACTTGCTTCTCCTCAAGAAAATGGTGCAGGTGAAATACCTAACAAAAGGTGGTTGGGAGACCAGGAAACATATGGAATCATAGCAACAGCTAAGCCTGGATAAAAACAGAGCCCGGATCAGGAGTCTGACCCAGGCTTTCCTATTTGCAGAGGAGAGCATCCTCCCGCTAGCTCTTTCTGCTTGTTTGCATGTCAGGCAAAAACTAGTCTCGGGACCACTCCAGCGTTTTACTTTGCCAGCCTTCTCCTACAGTCAGAATGAGTTGATTGTTCTTTGTTGTTAGGACAGCATTCATCCATTTATCCCTTTTTGCGGCATACAATTTTCCTTTCCACTCTCCGTCAACGGACTGGACGTCTTTGATTAATTGCTTTCCTATTTTGGCATTGGCATTATCAGAAGAAACGATTGTGCCTTCGTACACACCATTGGTTGCTGCGATTTCAATTTTGGTGTTGTCATTTCCGGTATTCCAAATACCTTCTACAGATTGCTGTGCGTGCAGTGTTGTCATGAACAAAAGAATGCTCACTGTGAATACAAGTTTCATGTTGAATGATTTAAGATTGATAATAAATGATTGTGTAGTAGTATCTGAAACCCAAGGGCCGATTGGGGGTTACCTACGAATGTTTCTGCGTTTTTCTCCTCTTTCACGTCGATCTTCTCTTCGTTCTCTACTGTCTTCTGCTGCCTCCCGCTTATCTTCTGCAATTTCTGCTTTGGTCGCAGCGATATCTTGTTCCATGGTCGCAGCAAATTCCTGGAATAAGGCTTTATTGGCTACTGCTTTTTCCCGAAGAGAAGGCGCAAAAGAAAAGGTAAATGCCTGAAGTGTGGCATAAATTTGTTTTTGCTGGTTGGTACGTGCGATCTGCTGTTCCAAATCAGCTTTGTCATCCATTGCATCTCTTTGGTCATCTTGTCTATCGCGGCGATCATCTCTTACATCATGGCGATCTTTCCTGTCGTTATCTACCGTTCTTGCGTCAATGCGACTTCTTCTGGATTCCCGGCTGGCGGCAGTAGCTTCATTTTGGCTTTGTGCTAGTTCCTGTTTGTCTTGAGCAATTTTTGTTTCGCTTTGCTCAATTTCTCTTTGCATGGCAGTCATCAACTCGCTTTTTATCGCAGTGATGTTCGCAACATTTTTACCAGCAAAAGCGGATTCAAATTCAACTAGCTGGGCTTTATACATAGCCAATTCCTTCACATCTCGTTCCAATTGTGCTTCGTTTGCAGCAATGGCTTGTTGATTTTGGCTGGCTTCTGCCATATTTCTCATCCTTTGAGCATGAAGCAAATTGGTGAGTAGGAGGAGGAAGGCAAACAGCAAAACATTTTTTTTCATGATACATTTCTTTTAGAGTGGGTAATTATATTTGATCACTCCAAACATCAGGAAATTATCAGGAGCCAGTGGGATCAATCCAGGTGAATTGAACACAATGGAGGGTGTATTGAACAGGGAAAATGTTAACGGATGTGGATCGAGATTTATCCTTTCCCATTAACTTGCACTTGAGTTTACACTTGAGTTTGTACTTTCCTACGGAGTGTCAGATGGCAAGGCAATGTGGATGACAAGTTCATTGCAAATGTCAAATTCAAGCTCAAAAGAATGGACAATGATATTCAACCTTTTCATCAGGTCTCGTCTTCCAGACCTTTTATTGCTCTAACCATGCTTTAAAGGGACTTACCTTTAGACGACTCACAATAGGCTCATCATTAATCTCAATGTTGAGCTGTAAGATTATTTTTCGATTAAAATATGGTTCGAAAGACAAGATCGCTTCCCGATTGACCAGCATTTGACGATTGATACGATAAAACAAATGCGGCTCACAAACAGATTCGAGATATTCCAATTTCTTTAAAAAATGGAATCTTTTCCCTTTGAAGGTATAGAGATAAACCATGTCATTCTCCACATGGAAGAGGGCAATGTCTTCGGCTTTTATGATGACGGTTTTTTCTCTAAATCGAGTGAGAAAACTTCTCTGATATTGTTGCTTCCCTTTTGGCTGAAATTGGATAGGCGGTAGATTCTTTGTGCTGAGATTCCTGAGGAGTCGTTTGTATTTCTGAAGTGCCTCATGGATTTCTGCTTCTTTGAATGGTTTTAACAGGTAATCAATCCCATTGTTTTTGATCGCCTGGAGGGTGTATTCATCATAGGCGGTACAAAATATGATAGGTACTGACACATCAACATGCTTAAATATTTCAAAACTTTGTCCATCGGCTAATTGGATATCAAAAAAGAGCAGGTCTATATTTTGTTGATAGGTACTGAGATAATTGACTGTTTCCACAATGGATTCCAATGTGTCCAGCACGATAAAATCAGGATCCTGCTCTATGATTTCCCGTAATAGGGTAGCGGTGTGTGCTTCATCTTCTACAATCAGGACATTCATCTAGCTGAGTAATTTTAATTTTACAAGAAATTGGTCAGGAGATTGTTCGACTAGTATCCCTTTAGAGATATTCATTAACTCATATCTTTTTGTCAATGTGTCGAGGCCATAGCCCGTAGATTCTATTGCTCCAATTTTGGGTTGAATGTTGTTTGTGACTTCGATATAACCATCATCTGTATTGCTGATGTCAATATGCAATGGCATGTTGGACGTCATGCTATTGTGCTTAAAGCAATTTTCAACCACAATTTGTAAAGCCAATGTGGGGAGAAAACGGGAATAGAGCGATTGATCAATAGTTATGTCTACAAAAACAGCATCTTCATTTCTATTTTTCATCAGAAACAGATAGGATTCCAGTACTGTTAATTCCTCTGATAATTGAAGTCTGGTGTTCTCGTTATACTTGAGCGTCTGTCTGTAAAAATCTGATAAACTCAGAATGAATTGTTCAGAATTGCTATTTGATTGACGCACCATAGAGCGCAAGGTATTCAGAGAATTAAACAGAAAGTGAGGGTCTATCTTTGCGTGAAGGACTTGTAATTGCGTTTTGTAATTTTCTGTCTGTATTTGCTCTTTTTCTACTTGCAATTGGCTGATGTTTTCTTGCGCCTTGAGGGTGTACTGGATCGCCAGAAACAGGAATAATCCGAGAGATGTTCTTGCTACATGGGAAAAATGAAATTCTTGGAAATCATTGAGTATACCCCAGGTAACTATTCCGATTGATCCAACAGCAAAAAGGAGCAGTTTTAATAGATATTTCGGATTGCGGTATTCCCGTTTTAGCTCCCACAGATACCAAAGGAGATACCACAAATTATAGAGAAAAAAGGAAGAGGTAGCCCAAAGTAGGTAGAATCTGGGCTGATGTGAAAAAGTTATGACCTCAAAGGTGTAGAAACTCAGCCCTGGGAGCAGTAAAGCCAGAACAATGGGCAGGACGATATGTATCTTTCGTTTCAAATCAACATCATTTTTTCTATTTGATGGAGGCACTTTCAAAAAAGCACCTCCTTGGATGTGTTGGACAAAACTAGAAAGTTCTACCATTCTTTCAGACCTCTTTCTGATCATTGAATAATCTTTTGATAACTATTTCCCAAATCATCGCTTATGACATAAGCGATTCCATTAACAGTCAGGGTCTCATCTTCTGCCAATCTTCGTGCTTGATATGACCAGCCTTCAGGGGGGCTAAGTCGTTCATCAAGGGTTTCCAATTGTTCAATCGTTAAGTCTGGGTCTACTATTTGTGCATAAGATTGCATTCTATACACATCCCCAGTTGGAGAAGTCAGCTCATACACCATATTGTCTTTCAGGAAGTGATAAGTGGTTTCTCTCTTGACTTGATTTTCCTCATATAGTTTACTTCCCAAGTCCCCATCAAAAATATCTTTTTCAATGGTCGCTCTTAATGTCATTTCAATCCCGCCAAAATTGACGACCTTGCCATCACTGGATTTCCCCCTTGCCTCTATCTGGTTGACCACCCAATAGCGAGGTCCATTTAAGATCACTTTTTTTGCTCTGTATTCTTTCGCCATTTGCTCAGTATTGAGTTTTTCCCAAAGTTCCTGTGGGAGTTCATTGGAGCCCATGGTATTGTACACTTCCAGATAGAGCCTGGGACCATCTTTAAAAACAGGAATGATTTCTCCATAACGAAGGTTTCTCCAATCTTTTGGAAGTTGAATAAATTGCGACTTCTCTGCCACTGGAATTCGCTCCGAAAAAGGAATCTTGCTTCCTGTACATCCTATGATTGATACCATTAATAGTATGCCTGCAATCTTTTTCATATTTATTGTCATCTGTAGTTTTTTTTGAGTGTTGTTAAATGTCTTTTGATTGTATGGGTATCAGGGAGTGGTAGTGCTTTCGCTTCCAGCACTACCACGCTTGTCATTGTCAAGCAGCTTACTCTTCAATTTTCTGATAGGAATTTTCCAGGTCATCTTGAATGACAAAGGCTAGCCCATCAGCAACCAGTTCCAAATCGGTGGTCAACATTTCTGCCTGAAATGTCCAGCCTGCAGGTAGATTCAAGCTTGCCCCAAGGGTTGCCAAATCATCAATCGTCAAATCGGGATTGATTTTTCTGCTGTAGGACTGCATCACATATTCTTCCCCCTGTGGATTGATCAATTTGTATATTTCATTCCCCGCTTTGAATGTATAGGTAGTGGAGCGCTCGACTGGATTTTCTGCATAGGTGTTTTCATCAATGACTCCGCTAATTTGTGCTTGCATTTGCATTTGTAGCGTACCAAATGTGCTTATTTTTCCGGTCGGAACACCGCCGCTGTTCCCATTGTTTACGCTTTGGTTCACGAGCCAATGTCTGGGGCCGTTCAAGTTGATTCCTACGGCTCCCAACTGGCTTTTCAAGTCTTCAGCCTTGAGCTCATACCATTGATCTTCTGGGCAGTCATTGAAGCTCATCGTCACGTACACTTCTGTTTTCAGTCCATTGCCACAGTCAAATGTGGGAAGGACTTCCCCATATCTGAAATTTCTCAAATCTGAAGGAGGAACCAGGAGTTGTGTTCTGGCTTCATTCTGAATCGGACTGTCAAAATTCTCACAGCTATCAATCCCTACAGCATCCCAGTCTGTATCATAGAAGGCTACCAATCTGGTTGCGATCTCCACGCCTTGATCATCTTGTAGGAAATGTCCGGCTTCCTGAAGCCTTGCATGCGGTTTTCCGGCAGCACCGGGCACATTGGTAATCAAATTTTGTTGTGCTTCACAAGAGCCGAGACTGCCAGCATCATTTGCTCCCCATATTGTAAGAAATGGCTTTGTGTAGGTGGTCAGTCCAGTCCAAGCTTCCGCGTTAACCCCTGCCAATTCATTGATCAATGATGGAAAGGTTCGTGTGCCAGCCATGTAGGTTCTACTTGGAAAAGGTGCATCATAGGCTTCCTCTACCTCAGTTGGGAGGTCATACCAGGTGAGGGCTTCCAGGACTTCAGAGGCTTTGAAAGATGCACCCTTCATGGCGTAGTTTGCCCAATCCTCAAAACCTTCCGAGCCTGGCTCAATGATCAACTCACACCCATCATAAAAGGGTACCTGTTGAGCAGGGAAATCAGCAAAAGGAAAGGATAAGTTGACAACTTCATTTGGGTTGTCAATTGGGGCAATGGCTTGGGTTCCTTCAGGGAGAACCGGAAGCATTCCATTCCCTACACTGATCGAAGCAAACCAGTCAGGATTGAGTCCTGCTACTCTCAAGCCAATGAGGCTGCCCCAGTCTTGCACAAACAAATGAATCTCACTCAATCCAAGCTGCTGAATGAATTGTTCTACGCGGTAATGATGGCCCAAATAACTGTATTCAGCAATATCGATGGGTTTGTCTGATCGTCCCATGCCCAAATGGTCCATGGCGATGACTCTATAGCCAGCATCCGCTAAGACGGGAATCATATCTCGATACAGATACGACCAACTAGGTTGACCATGAAGCAAGAGAATCACCTCTCCATTGGCTGGTCCAGCTTCTGCATAGGCTTGCCGCAAGCCGTCAATGTCGACATACTGATAATCATAGGGCCAGTCAGGAAGACTTTGAAAACACTCATCGGGAGTCCTGACAAATTCTACTCCGCCAGGCGTAACAAGCACGTCAATCAGGCTATCTGGGAGCGCGTGATTATCCACTGGAATGTTATCTGGAATGTCGTCCATAATGCCCTCCTCCTTTTTACAGGCAGTCAGCACAATAGCTGCAAGAAATAAGGTCGCTAATACAAATCGAAAAGTCATGTTGTTCATTGTTATTGGTTTGAAATCCAATACAAATGAGCCATGATTTCGAGCACCTTCCTGCGAGAAACACAATGGAATGAACAAAATGGAAGGTGGATTGAACAGGAGGAATGTAAATTGCCTGGCCAAGATTTCGTTTGCATATGCACAAACTGGAATGTTTCTGCCCTTCTTCTTTTTTTATTGCTTTGTAAGACAATCTCTCAGAATTCTATTTTGTTGATCAGATGATCTGGAAGAGAATATATGTTACATAAAGTAATCATCCCTCCAACGCTTATGAACCGCCTCGGAATTCTTTCCTTTTTTTTCATTTGCCTTCTCTTCGCTGCCTGCCAATCCAGTCGGCAGACGAAGCAAAGCACATCCCCGAATGTCCTCTTCATCGCTGTAGACGACCTGCGCCCGGAACTCGGCTGCTATGGCAATTCTCTGATCAAAAGCCCCAATATCGATCGGCTGGCGGCTCAATCCTGGCTGTTTCGGCGGCATTTTGTGACTGTGCCCACCTGTGGAGCCTCTCGCCATAGCCTGTTGACAGGCATGCTTCCTCGATCCAAAGCCGATCTGAGCAATCAGGCATCAGCCACTCAATTGGCCAATCAGCCTGAACAGGAAGCCCCGGAGACCTTTGTGCACCACCTCAGACGAAATGGCTACTACACCGTCGGGATTGGCAAACTTACTCACCACCCGGATGGGCGTGTATACGGCTACACAGATCCCATCTCTGAGATCATGGAACTTCCGCATAGCTGGGATGAGATGCTCTTCAATCATGGCAAATGGGGAACCGGACATAATGCCTTCTTTGGCTATGCTGACGGCAGCAATCGCCAGAGTCGGGATTCGCAAGTCAAACCCTATGAAGCAGCAGATGTGGAAGATGAAGGCTATCCAGATGGATTGACAGCCCAATTAGCCATTGAAAAGATGCAGCAATTGGCTCAAAAAAAACAACCATTCTTTCTGGGCGTGGGATTTTTTAAACCGCATTTGCCCTTTACTGCGCCGCAAAAATATTGGGACCTCTACAAAAGAGGGGACATGCCACTGTCGCCCTCACCAGATCTTCCGCTGAATGTTCATCGTGCCAGCTTGAATAAAATGGGAGAATTCAACCGCTACCAGCTGGGCGATGAAAAAGCTAGCTTGGATAGCAGCCTCTCAGATGCCTATTCCCGCAAACTCATGCATGCCTATTATGCTTGTGTCAGCTATACCGATGCCCAGATTGGAAAGCTCATGGACGAGTTGGATAGACTGGGCTTGGCAGACAATACCATCATTGTGCTGTGGGGCGATCATGGCTGGCAACTCGGAGACTATCGCATGTGGGGCAAACATACCCTTCTGGAACGAGCCGTTCACAGTCCACTGATCATCAAACATCCGGGCAAGCAAACACAAGCTCGCCAATTGGATGAAATTGTTGGGAGCATCGATATTTATCCAACTCTTCTGGATCTATGTGGAATTCAACCCCATCACCAGACAGATGGCCAAAGTTTGCTTGGATTGGGAGAGGAAGCAGGCAGAGCCAATTGGAAAAACACCGCCTATAGCTACTTCAAGAAGGGAATCTCTGTGCGGAATGATCGTTATCGCATGACGCGATATGATCGGGAAGACATGCCCAATATCGAGTTGTTTGACCATCAGGCAGACCGATGGGAAACCCGAAACATCGCTGAAGACTCTCCTGAAATCGTGCAAGAATTAATGCCGCTTTTGTTGAAGGGGGATAAGAATCTGTTTTCTTTTGAGTGAAACCTCGCTCTTTTCAAAAGACCAAACAGATTTTGATACCTGTTTGATCTACATATGACAAGTTGAGATACTCCCTTATTTCCATCCTGGTTTCGAGTATTGAGCCTTTTTTGTAGCTTGGGATGGAAAAGTATCAATGGAGTCCATATGACGAAATTGTTTTTTGCTGACATGATTCTACCCACCTCTCCATGAACCAACAGCGAAAGAAACGGGTTCTGTGTTGGTCTGTCCTTTTTTTCATTCCATTCATTACATTAGGGCAAAGAACGATCATTCTGGATGAGTCTATTTCTGGCTCTGTCAATATTGGGGAGCAGGTCAGAATGTTTTGGGACAATACTGGGGAATTGGCATGGAAAGAATTACGGGAGAATCAAGATCAGCTTGAATGGGATGACCTGGATTCACTCCCACCTTTCCGCAAAGGCCCAGGTAAATATTGGGTGCATTTCAAGGTGCAAAATCTATCTAAAGACAACATTTCGGGGATTGTACGATGTTTTAGATATAAGGGGAAGAAATATCATCAGATTCATACGTTCATAGAAAGCGAATCAAAACTAGAACAGCAGTACTCAGGCAGACTCATCAGTGCGCAACGCAGAGCATATCCCACTTGCAAAGATTGCTTGACCCTACACCTAGTACCAGGTGAACAAAAAACGTATTGGATAGAATTGGTATATGCCTATGGATTCGATAGAGATATGGAATTCTGGCTAGTCCCAAAAGAAGTTATACAGGAGGATCGGAGGAGAGATATCATGTATAGCTTGCCCTCCATTTTATTCAATCTCTTCTTTTTAGGCGTCATATTTAGCTTTTTTCTGTTTTCTGGGGTACAATTTTTTCAATATCGGGAAAAAGCTGATGGATGGTATGCCGTATATCTGTTCGCCATTTTTATCCATCAATTGCGCAACATAGAAGCTTATGGTGAGTTTGGAATCATATTTCATTATTTTATGGAGAGCTACTATCCGATGATGGTTCCTATTGCATTGATCACCTATTATGCCTATTTCAAGTTTTTGGATGAATTTCTAGATTTTTCTTCACTTAGCCGTTTTCATAACTTCTCGCTTCGTTATCTTTGGATTTGGATGATCTTGTATGGGCTGATCGATATTGTCATTAGATTGTTTGTAGGCATCCGGTTCAGCGTCTATGTATTTGATCTCATGGGAATTCCCATGTTGTTGATGACACTTTACTATGTATATCTGGCCAATAAAACCAAAAGTCGACTGGCTTTTTTTATCATCACAGGAACCCTTTTCATGGTCATCGGTAATGTCACAAATGCGATTTTGGATAATATATACCATTTCCCGCTATTCAGTCAACAATCTATTTGGCATAGTTCTACAACCTATTTTCGACTCGGAATATTAATCGAGATCTTCTTCTTTTCCTTAGGATTGGGATATAAAACACGACTTGCATTCAGACAGAAATTTGAGATGGAGCAGGAAATTGCTGAATCAAGGCATATCATGGAGTTAGATGCCTTCAAGCGAAAATTCTATACCAATATCACCCATGAATTTCGCACACCTCTGACCATCATCCTTGGAATGGCAGATCAAATCAAAAGCGATACCAGTGCATGGCTAAAGGAAGGCACAAGCATGATTCAGCGAAATGCCAATGATCTTCTTCGTCTGGTCAACCAAATGCTGGATCTCAACAAACTGGAGTCAGGTCAATTATCGACCCAATTGATCCAATCAGACATTATTGACTTCATCACATATTTGCTTGAATCCTTTCAATCTTATGCGGAAACCCAGCGAGTACAATTAAAGATTCAGACTGAGGTTCCCTCGCTATATATGGATTACGATCCACAAAAAATTCAGCAAATCATCAGCAACCTCGTCTCTAATGCCATCAAATTTACTCCAGAGAAAGGGGAGGTAAAGATCAAATTGGCCACAGAAAAGGATCATCTGCTCATTACAATTGAAGATTCCGGAATCGGCATCCCCGTTGCACAACTTCCATATATTTTTGATCGCTTCTATCAGGCACAACAGGACACCAATGAACAGAAAGGAACAGGCATAGGTCTGGCGCTGACAAAGGAATTGGTGAAGCTATTGAAAGGAGATATTCAGGTAACAAGCGAAGAGAAGGTTGGAAGCATCTTTACGATCTCCTTACCCATATCGAGGGAGGCTCAGTTGATTGAACCCACTGAATATGAAGATCAGGAGCATGGAATGCAAAGCTATCACGTAGACAAACAGCTTGTGGCAGAAGAAAATGAAGCAACTGATCTTCCCCTGATTTTACTGGTAGAGGATAATGCTGATGTCATTCGCTATATCGACAGTTTGTTGGCATCAAAGTATCGATTGGCGTTCGCCCAAAACGGTCAGGAAGGAATAGACAAAGCAACGAGCATCATCCCGGATCTCATCATCAGCGATGTGATGATGCCAGAAAAAGATGGATTCGAGCTGTGCCAATCCCTCAAATCAAGTCCCCATACCAGTCATATTCCGATCATTCTGCTGACTGCAAGAACCGAGATTGAGGCAAAACTGGCAGGCTTGGAATATGGGGCTGATGCCTATCTGGCCAAACCCTTCAATAAATCAGAACTGCTGGTTCGGATTCGGAAGTTGCTGGAAGTCCGAGAGCAGCTCAAAAACTATTATCTGAGTCTGATCAATCCACAACATGACATCCCCTCCAACCTGGCACCTGCTTCTAAGATAGAAAATGCTTTTGTCATCCAGGCGCGGGAAATCGTCATGGCCCATCTTGCTGATGAGCGATTTGCGGTGAAGGATTTTTGTCTTGAAATCGGGATGAGTCATTCCCAACTGCATCGAAAGCTTGTTGCCCTGACAGGCTATTCCAGCAATCGCTTTATTCGATTCATCCGCTTGACCCAGGCCAAGCACCTCATAAAAGCAGAAGGCTACTCGATTTCAGAAGCAGCCTTTGCCACTTCCTATAAAGATCCCTCTTATTTCGCCCGGGTATTCAGAAAAGAGTTTGGAATCAGTCCCTCAGATTTCAAAGAAAGTAGCTGACTATTTTTGTTGTGCTACACATGTGATTTTCCCCCTTTGCAAGAAAAGTACCAGTGTTTGACAGATTTGTCCTAGCCACTTCTCTCTGATAATCAGGAGTTTTGTGCAATAGAAAAATTATTGTCAACCTTTTATGAATTTCACATGAAACAATTACTCACTACCCTCTTATTTGTTGGTTTGTGTCATAGTATCATGGCCCAATTTCCACAGAATTTCAGTTATCAGGCTGTGGCGCGCGACAGCAGTGGTGCTTGTCTGGCCGATCAATTGATCAGCCTTCAACTCAGCATCATCGATGACTCAGCTGCCATGAATCCGATCTATCAGGAATTGTTTACCAATGTTCAGACAAATGGTGTAGGACATTTTCAGGTAGTCGTCGGGACGGGAGCGATCCAGGGAAGCTCACCTGAATTTGATCAACTCGATTGGAATATGAATCGCCAACTTCGCCATCTCAAAGTTGAGCTGTCCCCCAACAATGACTTCAACCTGCAGGAAGTGGGTATGAGCCAATTGCTGGCAGTGCCCTATGCGACAGCCTCAGCCAATGGCAAGCTAATCAATGACAACAGTGGAGAAGAATTTATCCTGCTGTATGGAGAAAATGGAGAATTCAATGTCGCGATTGGTGGCATAGATGATGCCAATGGGACGCGAAATAGTGGAGTAGTCCGATTGATGGATAATGCGGGAGATATCAGAACTGAGCTAGGCGTTGCTACGAATAATGGGGGCTTTATTAATTGGAGAGGCCCTAATGGAAATCTCAATGGGGCTTTAGGTAGTTCTGTCAGTAGTCCCGATCATGGAGGCATATCAGTCCGAGATGCAAGCGGACTCGACCAAGTTAGCTTGACAGTTGATGCCAATGGAAATGGCGTTGTCGCAGCTGACTTGAAACCCTTTTTCATGGATCATCCCACAAAGCCCAATCATGAAATTTGGTATTGCGCGATTGAAGGTCCTGAAGCTGCTGCCTATGAACGCGGAACCACGCAGTTGATCAATGGTGTCGCACATGTTCAGTTCTCTGATCATTTTGAGATTGTCGCCAATCCTACCACACTGACTGTAATGCTGACTCCCTGGTCAGAACAATCAAAAGGTCTGGCAGTAGTAGAGCGCTCGTCTACAGGATTTACAGTCAGGGAATTGGGGGGAGGAAAAGGAAATTATCAGATCGATTGGGAAGCCAAGGCCGTCCGAAAAAATCATGAGAACTGGCAGGTCATCCGTGAAAAAGAAAAAGATCCCTTTGCTGACTTCAACTTAAACAGACAATAGCCATGAAAGCAATTGCCTATTGCCTGTTGGGAGGGCTACTGATGCCCTTCTTGCTTCAGGCACAAATTGACCAGTTCGCTATCAGCAATCTTGGAGGCGAACTCAGCAATGTCGAGCTCAGCCTGATCCACAACATGGGCGATGTGGTCGGCACGCACATGGGCCGCGATCCCGAACTGATCCAGGGTTTCGTTCAGTTCTTCAATTGTGACAATTGTGGGAAACAATTGGTGGATGGGCTAGAAGGCGCATATCTTAACCCAGAGCTGCGTCTCTACCCCAATCCGACAGATGGACACTTCAGACTAGAAGGTCCAGTCAGCCAATTGTTTCGCTATGAAATATGGAATGTTCAGGGGCAGATCATGCATCGAGATCGACTCGCGCCTGGCGTGATTGATCAATCCATGCTTCCAACTGGCCTCTATCTGATCCGAACCTACGGACAAGACGGCCAACTAAGCGGCATCTTCAAATTACACAAACAATAAATGGGAAAAGCGCACAACCCATTGGGGTCGCTGTCAAAAGGCGGCGGCCCGCTTTTGTTTCTGATCTAACAACTCCCTTGCAGGGGATTGAGGGATTATCAAGCGATCTCTATCACAGATCATTGTAAGGGAAAAAGTCAAATGACGATCCTGATACCTTCCTCCCTCTCACTCTCCCTCCAAAGGGAGACATCCGACGCACAAGCCTTGTCTTTGACAAGTGAAGAATACATCCGATCCACAGGATAATAGACGACAATATGAGGGATCCTTCAGCCTGTATTCTAGCTAACTCCTTGTGCTTTTTAATTATTTTTGCTAAAAATATTACTTTTTGCAAAATTTACTGGCAGAACACTTCTATTATCTGCTATGTACCTCAACTGTCACTCTCACTTTAGCCTTCGATATGGAACCCTTTCCGTAGAAGAATTGGTGAAACTGGCTGTTGAGCATAGGATCCCCGCGCTCGCCCTGACGGACATTCACAATACCTCTGCTTGCTATGATTTTGTGCAAGTCTGCCGCAAAGCAGGAATTCACCCCGTCATCGGCATGGAATTCCGCAAAGGAGATCAACTCCTCTACGTCGCATTGGCCCGCAATCTTAACGGTTTCCGTGAGATCAATGAGTTTTACAGCCGCTATGCCCTCCAACATCGGGACTTCCCGGAATTGCCGCCTTACTGGTCGGAAGTCTATGTGATCTATCCCTGGAACCGAAGAGATGAAGTCAGCCTGAGCGAACATGAGTTTCTCGGCATTCATCCCTCTCAGGTGAGGCAGTTGTTGCGCTCCCGCTATCGACACAGACACGATAAATTGGTCTTGCTCCAGCCATTGACCTTTGTAGACAAGCGAGGGCATAATATCCATCGCCTCTTACGGTCGATTGATCACAATGTGCTTCTAAGTAAATTGCTACAGGCAAATCAGGCGGGAGATGAAGAAGCCTTTGTGCCGCCAGATCGCTTGCGGGAGATCTTTGCCGACTATCGTTTCATTCTGGACAATTCCGAGAAGCTTCTGAGCAATTGCAGTTTCAATTTCATTTTTGGGCAGCGACGATCACGACAGACATTCACCGGGGGCAAATATGATGACATGCTGCTGCTGGAAAAACTCGCCCATGAAGGCATGGAGCGGCGTTATGGTCGGGCACATCCCGAAGCCATGAAGCGGATCTCCAATGAACTAGAGATCATCGATCAACTGGATTTCAATGCTTATTTCCTCATTACCTGGGATATGGTGATGTATGGACGATCTCGTGGATTCTTTCACGTAGGACGGGGGAGTGGAGCCAATAGTATTGTGTCTTATTGTCTGGGGATTACGGATGTAGATCCCATAGAGCTGGATCTGTATTTTGAACGATTTCTCAATCCCAAACGGAGTTCCCCCCCAGATTTTGATGTGGATTTTTCCTGGAAAGATCGGGACCATGTGATCGACTATGCCCTGAAACGCTATCGACATACCCATGCCTCTTTGCTAGCTACTTATACCTGCTTTCGGGACAGAGGTATTATTCGAGAGCTGGGAAAAGTCTTTGGCTTGCCCAAACATGAGATTGACCGCCTGGCTTCACGACACGTGCCACGACCGGCGGATATGGACAAACTGTCGAAACAAGTTCTGCATTATGCAGGTCTGATGGAAGGCATTCCCAATCATCTGAGTATTCATGCAGGTGGGATTCTCATTTCCGAAGCGCCCATCCACAGTTATACGGCTACCAACATGCCCCCGAAGGGTTTTCCTATCACCCATTTCGACATGTATGTGGCTGAAGAGATCGGCTTACACAAATTTGACATCCTGAGCCAGCGCGGATTGGGACATATCCAGGAAAGCGTACAAATCATCTCGGAGACGCGACGGGAATTGATCGATATACAGGATGTGGATCGCTGCAAACAAGATCCGCAGGTCCGTAAGCTTCTGTCGGAAGCGCGCACAGTCGGCTGCTTCTACATTGAATCTCCTGCCATGCGCATGCTTCTGCAAAAACTTCATTGTGAGGATTACTCGACGCTGGTGGCCGCGAGTTCGATCATTCGACCCGGAGTAGCCAGTTCAGGCATGATGCGCGCTTATATCGAGCGGCACAATGGAAAACTCTTTGCCTATGCACATCCGCGACTCAAGGAGCTATTGGAAGAGACACATGGCATCATGGTCTATCAGGAGGACGTGATCAAGGTGGTGCATGGCTTTGCGGGTTTAGACCTGGCAGATGCTGATTTGCTGAGGCGTGCTATGTCTGGAAAGTCCCGCCACAAGCGGGAGTTTCTGGATGTGCGAGAGAAGTATTTTTCGGCTTGCCGGGAGAGAGGCTACCCAGATGATGTGGTGGTAGAACTGTGGCGACAGATAGAGAGTTTTGCTGGCTATTCCTTTTCCAAGGCACATTCGGCCAGTTTCGCAGTCGAAAGTTTTCAGAGTCTCTATCTCAAAGCCTACTATCCTCTGGAGTTCATGGTCGCTGTGATCAACAATTTCGGCGGCTTCTATGACACAGAACTCTATCTGCATGAAGCCCGGCAATGGGGCGCCATCATTCATCCGCCTTGTGTCAACCAAAGCACTTACTTGACTCGATTGGTAGGACAAGACATCTATCTTGGCTTTGTGCACATGAAGGACCTGTCCGAAAAGTTATCCAAAGGCATTGAGCAAGAGCGCAAACAGCGAGGTATCTTCAAGGATTTGGCGGATTTTACCCGACGCTTGCCAGTAAGTCGGGAGCAATTGACGTTACTGGCGCGTGTGGGAGCCTTTCGATTCACAGGTCTTTCCAAGCCGCACTTGCTCTGGGATTTGCAACTCCACCTCAAACCCAGAGGCAAGGCAAAGCAAGCTGAAGTCTTGTTCGCTCCAGAAGGAGGCGTTTTCCAACTGCCGGAATTCGAACAACAGCCTTTGGAAGATGCCTATGATGAGATGGAATTGCTGGGATTTCCTTTGTGTTCTCCCTTTGATTTATTGCCTGGAATGCCAGAAGGTTGCATTTCCTCCAGCCAATTTCCGCAGCATGATCAGCAGATTGCCAGCATTCCCGGCTATCTGATCAACATCAAACAGATCAAGACCAAACGCAATGACCGCATGCAGTTTGCGCATTTTGTCGATCAGAGAGGCGACATGTTTGATGCGACCCTCTTCCCGGAAGCGGTAGCGAAATACCCCTTTACCGGTCGGGGTATCTATCTGATGAGTGGCAAAATCGTCAAAGAGTTTGGTGTCTATACCATCGAAGTTCACAGCATGAAAAAACTCTTGTTCACACCTGACTCTCGCCAGATTGGGGAGCGCTGGGAGCAGCAGGCTTGACCTACCTCACCATCACCTTCTCATGAAAGCGTCTGCCGCTCCGCTGATCTGTGAGCACCACCACATAGGCACCAGCTTTCACAGCCAGATCTGCCACAGGCAATTCTGACTGGCGAAGATCTGATTGCCCAAATACCTGCTGCCCCGTTAGAGAATACATCGCCAGATCATATTGTGTGATCTCTGCCGTAACCCGAACGCGGAATGAGCCAGAAATCGGATTGGGAAAAACATCCAACACATCTGCCAGCATGTCATCATCGATAGCTGTGGCAGTAGATTCACAAATAATCTCTTCCAAAAAGATAACCGATTCATGCAGAATCGTATCATAGTCCGTTAGCATAAAACTTACATGACCGCTACTGCCAGGAATGAGGTGCAATTGATTCTTGACGCCTATCGTATCAGCCACCTCTTTCATTTCACAACTGCCGTAGAGAAAGACAGGAAAGGCCACTGCATTCGTGGTGCCATATCCACAAGGGACCACCGGGTCATTTTCATCATGAGCACTGTAGAAGGGCGGATCTTCCGCATCGATCCAATGATCCCGAAGCAGTGCACCAGAGTAATTGAGCAGTCCCTGTACATTGGAAGAGTGCTGTGTATTGGCACTGCTGTTTCCCTCAAATCCTCCATGCGCCTCCATATGGTCCAGGACATATTGAGGAACATCATCCGTTGTATCCATCATCGCCAAATGGCTGGCAGTAATGCCTCCCGCAGACGTTCCCCCAACAAAAACCATATTGGTATCAACCTGGTAGACATTGTTGGTCGCAGCATCCTCTTTGAAGAACCGTACAGCAGCCCGCATATCATTGATCGCCATGACCACCTCTTCGGCAATCTGTATCGAATCAAAGACAAAAGCATCCATGAGCCGATATTCAATGGTAGCAGCCACATAGCCCCTTTTCGCCAGATCTTTGCACATAGTGGTGAACTCCGACCGATTGCCGAAAATAAAGCTTCCCCCATGAGCGAGGATGACTAATGGACGGCTTGCTACTGTATCCCCAACTGGTTCATAGATATCCATGATCAGCGTATAAGGATTGCCCCCAATCGTATTGGCCTGACCGAACTGAACACTCAGGCTGGACTGAGTCTCCGTGAATACTTCATTGATATATCGGTTGCCATCACACACAGACTGCGCACATACCAAAGAAAAAAATCCCACAAACACCAGACTGACAAAAAGAATAAATCGTTTCATGTATATTGACTTAGATGAACACTTCTTATGATGAATTGAGTCGGTTTATCACATACAAATCAAGCACTAAATTATGGCATTTTCAGCAGATTATTTGGAATTCATTCTGGATCAGTTTCAGGAATTTGGAGAGATAACACACAAAAAGATGTTTGGAGGCGTCGGCTTCTACAAAGATGGAACCATGTTTGGCGGCATCATGGGCGGCGAACTCCACCTCAAAGTCAATGACGAAACCCGCCCGATCTTTGAAGCCGAGGGCATGGAACCATTTTTTCATGGCGGCAAGAAAAAGAGTTTGCCCACATACTACAAAGTCCCCGCAAACATCGTTGAAGACAGCAGCCAATTGGCCATCTGGGCCGAGCGCGCCTATCAGGCAGCGATAGGGAAGTGAGGGAGGTATATGGTATGCGAATCAGGGGGTAGTGATATTTTTTAATTACCTGTCAATCAGCTCGTTTATGGGTATAGAGTATGTGGTATAAGGCTAGACCTTGAAGAATTTAGTCAGCTCAACATCTAGCCCTATACCCTTATTCCCATATACCTCTTACCCCTTTCTTGGGCGTGTCGGCCCCTCGGCTGATAGCCTTCGGAGCCGTCGCTGTCTTCCGGTCTCCGCTTCGCTCTGGTCCTCCGCCACCATCTCTCCCACCATCCCCGGACGTCACCTGCAGACAGCTCACGCCCCGCAAGCCATCGCTACGGATCGACCTCGGAGCTTTCGCCTGGCCCAACACACAGGAAGAACCTCCATATCCCCCAGACACCTCGGAGGACCGCCAACACACCAGCTGCCAATACCTCCGAGGAAGCCGACTCAACTTTTTTCCCTAACTTCCCTTCTTAACCCCAAGCCCTCATGAACAACTCCTATCTGTTCTTGCCAATTTGTCTATGCCTCCTCGCCTGCCAACCCAATACTTCTGACCAAACCCGGATCATCTGGGACAGCTGGGGAGTCCCCCATGTCTACGCACAAAACGAAACCGAACTCTTCTATGCCCAGGGATGGGCGCAGATGCATAATCACGCCAATACCATCCTCGAATTGTATGGCACCTCCCGAGGAAGAGCCGCCGAATACTGGGGCTCCAACCATCTGGCCAGTGATATCCTGATCCATAAACTAGGATTTCCTGAACTCGCCAAAACCTGGAAAGCAGGTCAGACCCCGGAGCATGTGGCGCGTTTGCAAGCCTTTGTCGATGGCATGAATGCCTATGTTACAGCCCATCCCAAGGCCATCAAGCCAGAGAATGAGCCTGTTCTACCCATCACCATCGATGATCCCAATTTGCATGGCTTGTTCGTCTTCTATTCCCGCTTCGTTGGGGGAGGCGAACTAGGGACCATCCAGCAATGGCAGGACATCGGCTCGAACACCTATGCCATTGGCCCTTCCCGCTCAGCCAGTGGCAAGGCCATGTTGGTGCAGAATCCACACCTGCCCTGGTTTGGCGAGTTCCTCTTCTTTGAGTGGCACGCCAATGCCCCCGGCATCAATACCTATGGGGTGAATCTGGTGGGCTTCCCCGGATTCGGGATCGCCTTCAATGAACACTTAGGCTGGAGCCACACCAACAATACCATCGACAATGCAGATTCCTATGAATTGACCTTGCAGGGAGATGGCTATCTGCTCGATGGAGAAGAAAAGGCCTTCGAAAAAAGCAGTGTGAGCCTGAAAATCAAGACACTGGATGGGCAATTTTCTGAACAGGAAATCGAACTGCTTCGCTCTGAACATGGAGCCGTCCTCAAAAAAGGGAATACCAAAGCCATTGCTATCCGCTTCCCGGCACAGGATCGGGTGCGGGCCAGTGAGCAGTGGTGGCGCATGTCGACTGCGACAAGTTTTGACGAATTTGAGGCTGCGCTCAAAGAAGAAGAAATCCCCTTCTGGAATGTCATGTATGCCGATAAGGCCGGCAATATCTTCTATCTCTTCAATGGCCATGTCCCCAAGCGAAGCAGGGGAGATTTTGCCTATTGGAATCGCATTATCCCTGGCGACGATTCAGAAGATATCTGGACAGATGTGCATCCCTATGAAGATCTTCCCAAGATCAAGAATCCTAAGCAGGACTGGCTCCAAAATGCCAATGATCCGCCCTGGACCAGCACATGGCCCATGGAGTTGAAGCCAGCAGACTTTCCTGCATACATGTCTCCTGTCAATATGCCGCACTATTTTCGCCCTCAGCGATCCGTACGGATGTTGGCGGAAGATGAGTCGATCACATTTGATGAACTGGTGGAATACAAACTCTCTACACGCCTGGAGATGGCTGACCGTTTGCTCGACGATTTGGCAGTCGCAGTTGAAGCAAGCGATAACCATCTGGCCAAAAGAGCGATGACTGTCCTTCAAGACTGGGATCGTGAAACCAATATGGACAGCAAGGGTGCAGTTTTGTTTGAGAAATGGGCATATCGACTCGGACCAAACAATCCTGCGGTTTATGCTATTCCATATGATCAGGAACATCATTTGACAACGCCTGATGGGCTGGCAGATCCTGTCCAGGCGGTCAATCATCTGGTAGAAGCTGCGAAAGAAATCAATAATCAAGGAGAGAACTTAAGTGTCCTTTGGGGAAAGAAAAATCTAGTGAAACGAGGAGAATACGATCTGCCTAGTAATGGTGCAAGCGGGGCATTAGGTGCTTTTCGTGTTGCTAGCACAAGCCGTGGTGAAGATGGCAAAAACTACGTACGAGCAGGAGACTCTTGGGTAAGTGTGATTGAATTTGGAGACAAAGTTCGTGCAAAAGTTTTACTCAGCTATGGGAATGCAACTCAGCAGAGATCGCGGCATAATGGAGATCAACTGGTACTCTTTGCGAAGAAAGAATTTCGTGATGCCTTATTTTATCGGGAGGATCTGACGTTTGAAAAAGTCGAGCGGACTGAGTTCTTGAATGAAGATGGAAACTTTTCTGACTTTTGAAAAAAGCCCTTGAGAAATAGAAGACAGAGGCAACAAGCCACAGAGAAATTAGCCAATCTGGACGACTCTGTGCCACTGTGCTCCCACCAACATTACATTTCGATGCAGTCGATGAACCAAGTCATGATGGAAGTGATCATGTCCAGATCCCATTGAGATGGAAAGCCTTGGGTTGTGCAAAGCTCCGAACGCCTAGATATGATAGAGTCGTGCCAATGCCTGAGTGTTGGCGGCCTGACCAGGGGAGGCCCGGACGCAGGCGATCACAACAATTCCAGTAAACTGTGCCGGTCCGCATCTGACGCAAGATGGGTTCGGCACTCTTCCATTGATCGGCATAGACAGCAGCCGTCAGGCCATATTGGGTATCCTGCATCAGCTCGATGGCTTCTGCATCGTCTTTGACGGCTTGTATCCCAATTATTGGCCCAAAAGACTCTTCTGTCATGATCTCCATGCTGTGGGTGACATCTCCGAGCACAGTGGGAATGAAATAGTAGCCCTTGTCCCGCCAGCGTTCTTCTCCGGCAAGAATTTCTGCTCCTTTGATGACAGCATCTCCTACCTGTTTTTGCAGGAATTCGACCTGTGCCTTTCGGGCCAGTGGACCGATGAAGGTATCCTCAGCCAGTGGGTCGCCTATCTTGAAGGTTTTTGTTTCTGCTACAAATGCCTCCGTAAATGCCTCATAGAGAGAGTGGTGTACATAAATTCGCTCAACAGCACAGCAGCTTTGTCCTGCATTATAGAAAGCTCCTTCTGCTGCAGCCTGTGCAACTGCTGCAATGTTTTTGTTATCGGCAGAGACATATAGGGGATCTTTGCCTCCCAACTCCATCTGGCAGGGGACCATCTTCTTTGCGACACGTTCATAGATGTATTGCCCTGTGCGATTAGAGCCAGTGAAGAAGTATCCATCCAATGGCAAATCGAGCATAGCTTCACCTGCTTCTTTGCCACCAGTAACCATTTGGAAGACATTGCGGGGAATGCCTGCCTGATGAAGCAATTCTTCAATTTTTAGCCCTGTAAGTGTGGCATATTCAGAGGGTTTGTACATCACAGAGTTGCCTGCAAGCAAAGCCGGGATAAAGACATTTACCCCCACCAGATAGGGATAATTCCATGCAGAGATATTACCGACTACTCCCAGTGGGTCCCATCTGATCATTTGGCCATTGCCAGCTTCCTGCTCGATCCATTCATCTGCCAGATATTTCTCTGCATGTTCCAAAAACCATGAGATTCGGCTGCGTGCGCCTTGCACTTCCCCTTTGGCTTGATTGAGTGGCTTGCCCATCTCGCTGGTGAGGGTATGCGCGAGATCATCCTGTTGTTGATCCAGCAGTTCATAAAATCGTTCGATCGCTTTTAGCCTTTCACGCATGGAAATTTTTGCCCACCTTCTTTGTCCATCAGCAAGGACTTCCCATACTGATTGGATCACTTCAGGACTGTCTACCTCTACTTCAGAGATAATCTGCTCAGTTGCCGGATTGATGATCTTCATTGCTTTCTCGATTTGTGCCCCAAACTAATGAAAAACCCATGTTCTTCCATACGACTCTGCCAACTTTTCTGTATCTTTTGAGCATTCCTGTTATTTATTACATATGAAATACCTGTGCTCCTTGCTCGTGCTGGCCTTCATATCTATTGAGGGATATAGTCAGTCTCGTACAGTCCCGATTTTGTCGCATCCAGCATCTGTAGAAGTGGAAATCGTTTCAGTGCTGAATTCCTCCTTTCGGGAAACCAATCTCTCTATTACCCCTGATGGTCGCTATCTCTATTTCATGTCAGGACGTGGGGGGCAGGAGTGGTCAACCAGATATGGCTTTTTTTTTCAGGGAAAACGAGAATTTGATGGAGATATCTGGTACAGTGAACAAGTAGATGGCGAATGGCAAAGGCCTGAGGTATTGGACAAACCGATTAACTCTGCGCAAGGAGAAGATGAACCCAATATCTCCCCGGATGGCCAACGTGTTCGTTTTCAAAGCTGGAATAGAGGCTGGGAAAAGACCGGTGGGCCATATTATGAGTCGACTTTGTCTGGTGTGGATTGGGGCAAGCCCAAGGGATTGGGAAGCGGAATCAATCAATTTTTTGTCCGACACCACTATGCCACAGACGGGATGAGCATCTCTCCCAATGGGGAATACTATATCGTCGCAGCAGGGCCGAATTACGACGGACGTCTGGATTTGTATCTCAGCAGGCATCAGGCTGACGGAAGCTGGACCTACCCCAGACCCTTGTCGGTGAATACGCGCAAGGATGAGCGATCCATTTTTATCGCCGGAGATAGCAAGACCTTGTATTTCGCCTCAGATGGGTATGGAGGTATGGGGGGATTGGATTTGTTCAAAGGAGTGTTGCAGCCAGATGGAACCATATCGGACATTGTAAACCTTGGAGCACCTTTTAACACCAAAGCTGATGACTATGGGTTTCTCCTGACAGCAGATGGACGAGAAGCATATTTTGTCCGGGATGGGGATATTTATTTTGCAGATCTCACGGAGGCTGATCCCGGAATCAAGCCAGGAGCGACCCTGTTGATCAATGGAACCGTCAAGACTGAAAAAGGGAAGGCCCTGGCCTCTGAGATAGAACTGGTCGATCCTAAAAGTGGGCAACTCCTTGCAGAGGGCTTAAGCAATAGTCGGAATGGAGAATATGCGCTTGCCATCGCGTGGAAGCCAGGACCATTTGTGATGCGTGCACAACCCAAGTCTTATTATGCGATCACAGAGACAATTAGGAAGAAGGAGGTTGGTGACAATCGCTCGATTCGACTGGACTTTGTTTTTTCCGAATCACTCAAGGTCATCACACGGGGAGAATCGCCATCTGTACATCGTGCTCTGGTTTCTCCTACACCTACTCCTGTGGATTTGGATGAGCCGTTTGTCTTGCTATTTGACCACAACAGTGCCACAGTCAAGAAAGAATATGCACACCTGCTTCAAGGTCTGGCGAAGCTGCAAAAGAAGTACCCGGATCTGAGACTCGCGCTGGATGGACACACCGACAGCAATGGAAGTGATGGTTTCAATCTTGATCTATCACACAGACGGGTGATGGCAGTGGCAAGATGTCTGCAAATGGAAGGGGCAGAGCGTGCACGATTATGGTGGGACTATTGCGGGGAGGCCAAGCCCGTGGCCGATAATGAAGAAGAATTTGGCCGGGCAGATAATCGCAGGGTGGAAATCAAGATCGTGCGCGTGGAGGACTAACACAGATGCCTAGCAAATTTGAACACAGAGACACAAGCTCTTTCAGATTGTTATATCTTTTGATCTGAGAGACTGTTTGGAAATCTGTTACTTATTTTTTGTACGCGTATTTTTTCCTCATTCTGCGGCTTTTTTTGTTCCCATAGCACCACTATGAGAACAAAAAAGGGCCTTGACTGAGAAAAAAATACCCCATAAAAATTCTCAG
>JBCCGK010000101.1:0-43269 GCA_039029315.1 Bacteroidota bacterium
CCACTTTCAAGTGCGATAGGTCCAAAAGTTGTTCATAGAATTCCTGAGCTTCCATAAAGCCAAGGTAACATTCCCGTGGAATTTGTCACAGAACCAAAATGATTTTCTACTATATAGGACTTATTATTTGAATAGTCCTCTGCTGGATTCCAGTTCAGTTCGAATAAACCATGGGAAGTGCCTATCCATAAGTGCATTGCAGAGTCTTGATAAAAAGATCGAACCTGAAAATCTGGTGTTTGAAGATTTATTAACTGGTGAATGTCGAAGTATTGAATCTTTTGCTTTCGTTGGAATAGGAAGTTAAGTCTTTGTCCTCCTGCCCAAATACGATTCATTTTGTCAATAAGGACGCATGTTAAATGATTACTTTGTAAGGAAGGCTCAATATCAGCATGTGCCTGGAAATGGTTTGATACTCCTGTCAGTGGATCAAATTGCGTCAGGCCTGTTGACTGAGTTGTCAGCCATAACTTTCCATGATGATCAATATGAATATCTGTAATATGGTTTTGACTAATTGATATAGAATCATTGGTTTCAGAAAAAAGTGGGGAGAAATGATGAGTGTCCATATTCAATTTGCATAATCCATTCTTCGTCCCAATCCACAACATTTTTTGTTTATCAAGGCATAGACTGGTGACATGGTTGTTTGATGGGCCGTCTATCTTTGTGGTGTTATCATATCGAGTAAAAGTCCCCGAATCAGGATTGAGTTGATTTAAACCGTTAAAGGTTCCTATCCATAGGGATCCTTGAGTATCCTCTACTATTGAAGTGATAATGTTCTGACTAATTGTTGTTGGATCTTTTGCTTGATGTTGGAAGATTTGAATGTTCCATGAACTATCGGGATTCTGATCTAATCTATGAAGTCCTCGATCTGTGCCTACCCAAATACTTCCCGATTTGGATTGAAATAGAGTGGTGATATAGTTGGAAAGTAGACGATTAGGAGAAATTGAAGATTTGAAAAAGTGGTCAAATCTGTCTAGAATTGGGTCAAATCGGGATAAACCATCCTGAGTAGAGCCAACCCAAAGGAATCCTTCCTTGTCAACTAATAAGGCACTATATGAAGAGAATTGAACAGAATTTGGATTCTTTGCATCAAAATGAAATATCTTGTAATCATATCCATCGTATCGTATCAAATCATTCTCAGTCCCAAACCAAATAAACCCCATTGAATCCTGAGCAACAGAATATATTGTTTGTTGGAAAAACTGATTCTCTTTAGGCTTAATCCACCGAATGACCCAATTGTCATTGATTTGGGAGAGACCATTTGTGGAATACAAGCCAAGAAATATCAAACTGATAAAAGACAATTTCCAGAATTTCATACAAGAAGGCTAATGAAGAAAGAATGTATATTTCACTTCACATTAAAGAATTATGATCCTGGTGCAAAGATTCTCTTTTGTTTTTTTTATGATATTTCACATCAGAAGATTTTGCACCCAAGAGTGATTTCAAATATCGTCATTTCCAAAAAAAAAGCATCCTCCAATCCGTTCGCTGGTAATGGAAACATGGAACAACGCTTGTTTATCCGATTAACCAGTGTAATTTTTTGCTATCATATAAAGGTTAGTTCCCTTATTCCGTACTGCTCTTTTTGCAATATAGTTTCCCCAAAGGAGCCCTTCTAAATTCTTGATCGAGACCAAAGTCAGTTCAAAATCTCTGTAAGATCGACCGGTTCTACTACAAAGATTTCTCAGGAGTAGAAATTGTTAGATATGGTCTTTTTTATAAATCCATGACAAGTTTTGATACGTACTGAGGTATTTCTATTTCTTTTCCAATGCCGAGTTGCTAACTTAAACGACATGAATTGTCCTATTTAATTTTGCTAACAAATGTTCTCATGAAGAAATATATTTCTTTTAGGACGCTGCTTGTTTCCATGGGGATCAGTATGCTCTTTATATCTGCTAGGCATTCTTTGACTATTCCTCCCTCCTCTGAGGGGCCTGATATTAGTCTGAGCTCTCATCCAGAACTTCAGCTACATGGCCTTCAAAGTGTCATTAATAATTTTCTCCTAAGCAAGGACGGTAAAGATATCAATGCCATGCTTGTTGATGGAAGTGGAAACCTTTATATCACGGGATACTTTGGGGTGATTGATGGACACAGCGTGTCAAACATTGCTATGTGGGACGGCAGTACTTGGACTGCACTTGGAGACGGCCTTAATGGGATCGGTAGATCTCTGGCACTAGATGCAAGTGGAAATTTGTATGTAGGGGGACAATTTACTGAAGCAGGAGATATCTCGGCAGTAGGTATTGCGAAATGGGATGGTGCTAATTGGTCTGACGTAGGGGGTGGTTTTAATGTAAGTTCTCGCTGTCTGGCCTTGGCCTTCGACGCATCAGGGAATTTGTATGCAGGAGGAACATTTAGTAGTGCAGGGGGGGGTACTGTAAATAATATTGCCAAATGGGATGGCAATAATTGGTCCAGCTTAGGGACTGGTCTTAGCGGGAGTTGTAATGCCCTATTGGTAGATGGTAGCGGGCAACTTTATGCTATAGGTCTGTTTCTAACAGCTGGTGCTTTAACTGTCAATCGAATCGCTAAATGGGATGGGATTTCATGGTCTGGATTAGGAAGTGGATTAAATGGTGGCGGAGGTGAGCTGCTCCTTGACGGTGGCAACTTATATGTTGGAGGCAATTTCACCTTAGCCGGAGGCGTCCCTGCTAATAACATTGCGAAATGGGATGGAACTACATGGACTGCTCTAGGGACTGGCCTCAATTCATCTTGTAACTCTTTGGTCCTGGATGCAGGCGGGGATGTCATCGCTGGAGGATTTTTTACAAATGCTGGTGGAATCCCTGCTAGTCGAATCGCTCGTTGGGACGGCACCAGCTGGAGTGACTATGGTGCAGGCTTAAATGAAATTCCTGAAACATTGGTACTTCGTAATTCCAACGTTTTGGTAGGGGGGAATTTTCCTAGTTCTGCCACCTTTACTGGCCTGGCTCAATGGAATGGTAGCTCCTGGAACAATATCAGCACCATTCGATTTGCAGGTAAAGCCAGTGAGTTGTTTGCTGATGGACTTGGGAACCTGTATGTTGGAGGCTATTTTGATTATATTGGCAATACTCCCGCCAAAAACATTGCGAAATGGGATGGTAGTAGCTGGACCTCTCTCGGGTTGGGCTTAGGTCCTGGCGTTGATGGTATTGGAGTGGATGGAGCTGGGAATGTCTATGCAACTGGCCAGTTCACTACTGCTGGAAGTAGTAGCGTCAACCGTATCGCACGTTGGGATGGAACAAACTGGAGCAACCTTGGAAGTGGATTGGATGGTCCAGGATTAGATTTGGTCGTAGATGGAGCTGGGAATGTGTATGTGACCGGTTTTTTTACTACAGCAGGTGGGAATACGGTCAATCGAATTGCCAAATGGGATGGAATCAATTGGTCAGGTCTTGGTACTGGTCTGGATGATGATGGATTTGCTCTTGCCTTGAATTCCAGTGGGGAATTATACGTTGGGGGTCAATTCAGTACTGCGGATGGAGTGAGTGCGTCTAAAATTGCTAAATGGGATGGAATCAATTGGTTTGCTCTTGGAGCCGGACTCGGAGGAGGAGTGCTTACTTATTGTAGTAACATAGTGATTGATCCTAGTGACCAGCTATATGTGGGAGGAACTTTTTTGTTGGCAGGAGGAGGAGCAGCCTCAAGAATTGCCAAATGGGATGGAGCTACATGGAGTAGTTTAGGATCTGGACTTAGTCGCCAACCATTTGACTTAGCCATAGATGCTTCAAGCAATCTCTATGCCACTGGTTTATTTACCCAGGCCGGGCTCATTTCAGTCAATCGTTTTGTCAAATGGAATGGTACGGATTGGTCATCTCCGGGTGGTGGAATAGGAGTTAGTCTAAACAATGCTGACTCCCCGGAAGCATTGGCTGTAGTAGGGACTAGTCTCTTTGTAGGAGGAGCGTTTCGGGTGGCTTTTGGTCAGACAACCCAGGGTCTGGTTCAAGTAGATCTCAATACTCTACCAGTCTCCTGGTTGGCATTCGAAGCTACTCATGAAAGCAATATCATAACGCTAGCCTGGACTACTGCCACTGAGCAAAACAACCAAGGGTTTGTTGTAGAGCATCAATGGGATAATACAACTTGGAAAGAACTCGGTTGGGTAGAGGGTACTGGTTTTAGTAATCAGCCTCAGTTTTATTCTTTCCAGCACCCTCACCCTTTACCGGGAATCCATAGATACCGTCTCCGCCAAGTAGACTTCAATGGGCAGTTTACTTACTCTTCTATTGTAGAGGAACAAGTAGTTCCTTCTACTAATCTTCGGGTATACCCCAATCCTAGTTCTGGTAGTTTCGAGATCCATGGGGATTTGTTTCTTGGAGCTAGGTCTACGGTTTACTCTAGAGATGGTAAAATTGTTGCCCAATCCGTTTTGACTAGCAACAAGATAGACATTTCGGACTTTCCAGCCGGGATCTATTGGCTTCGAATTCAAAAAGGCTTTAGAATATTCCAAACTCAGTTAATCAAAGTTTGAAATCCTATTCGCTACTTAAGGTTGAGGAACTCCTTTACTCTGATTTATTTTTGCTAAATAAGTCAAGAAACCTCTCCAGCGTTTCCAGGATTTTTCCTCCTTCAGCTTGTTCTGCTTTTTTCAATTCTAAATCATGTGTGGTTTCTCCTTTTTTCAGGACAATATGCTGGGACTTAGGCAAAATGTTTAGAATCAAATTCTGTATAGCTTCTGAATCTTTGATTTTATCATCCCTTTTGATTTGAATGCCCAAGGCTACAAATCCTATTTTGGACAGATGATTCTGTAAGTCTTTAATTTCCTTCTGACCGTTCCTATACAATCTGAGAAAGAATAATCCAATTACTTCTAAAACGAAGATAATGGAAAGTCTATACAGATGTATAATAGGATCTACGGAAGGAGGCTGCCCATTTTGCTGTAAATCTTGGCTCTTTTTTTCTGCCGTCAATAGAGCCTGATCAGAGATCGAGTCGATAAATACATAAAGTAAAATGGTTCCAGCAAGGACTCCAACCAAGCCAATCCCAAGATTGATCCAGGCATTTTGGGACAGTGTTTGAATATAGGATAAGGTTTGTTCCTCAAGCGTGGATATTTTCGTATATGATGCGATATTACCTCGGGCCTCACGATTAGAATCAGACTGGATATTTGTTCGCTTATTCATAGAAAAGGGGGTTTTATTCTTGTTACCAGGTTGGATATGAAATTTGAAAAAAAGGACAATAGAGATTGCAATCACGAGGATTACGCTAAGCAATAACATGATAAAGGTTTGGTGGCCATCGACGGAGGAAGACAAGAATATCAAAAGAAATGCTATGCCTTGCATATGAAATATGATAAGATGGAATGATCTAAAGAAATAACAGGGTCACGTCAAATAGGGAATCTCCCCACAAGTATGGTAGAAATTCAACATTTGCTGAAATCGTTTTTCTACCGATTTTGGAAGTTGATGAGTAGAAGATCGAAGAAGTTGAACACCCCTTACTTGTTTGTAGGAAATGATGTGATTTGGATCTAGAGCTTCAAAGCCATATTTCTCATAAAATCTTTGGTGGGAAGGAGTACAACTAATGATAGCCCAATCGCTCCTTTCTACCCAAAAGCTGATCATAATCAAGACTTCTAATATCCATCGCACAATAGACAGGCCTCGAAATTCGGGTTTCAAGGCTAATCTCGTTCCTTCTACAATGCGCATCGAAGAAGGTAATTCTCTGAGAAAATAAGAAAGTGGGCTTTCATGTTCCACATAATGGCAAGAAGGCAAATACCTACTGTTCGCAGGACAAGATGCAAATAATAGCTGGACAGACCCGATGACCTCCTCATCAACAGTAAACAGACCAAAATGGCGCTCTTTGATTTGATCTAATTTCAGGCTAGACGCCTGATTGTCTACCAGAGAAGACAATCTACTCTTTTGAAATATCTGCTTTTGCACATTCATAAGAAGTTCTCGCTCAGATGGATGCTGAGCTTCCCGAAAAATAAAATTCCGTTTCATAAGAAAGAATATTTGAAAAAGTACCTACCAGATAAAGGGAAACAAACGATATGTACTGCTTTGGTATTGGAGATAGATCAGACCTAGTTTTTGTTGAAGCGTTAATTCTTCGGCCAGAATCCGGTGATAGTAAGCCCATATTAGGGCAATGCTTCCTAAGACAAAGCTATAGCTTGCCTGAAGGGTTAACATACATCCACCTAATGCCATACATGCACCCA
The DNA here is from genome assembly GCA_039029315.1 of Bacteroidota bacterium. Taxonomy (GTDB): domain Bacteria; phylum Bacteroidota; class Bacteroidia; order J057; family J057; genus JBCCCJ01. Next base: position 6,299 of record JBCCGK010000101.1, read on the forward strand.
GATAGCTGGGATGTCTAATCCAGGCATAGAGTCCAGACTGGACCAATTGATGATCAGGTTTGACCAGCACAACAGAAGAAAAATATTTTCCCAATACTCGAATGGACCAAATCCGAATAGCCAAACCAACTATTAGGAAGAAAAGACCCACCCAGAATAGAAAAGGGACAGTACTTTCATTTGCAGGCAATACTCGAAATCGCCATTCAAGAACAGATAAAAATTGACCTAAAAATGCTGCAAACTGGATCTTGTAAATGGAATATTGATCTGATTCATGTTGATCCTTTGCCTGACGAATAGAAAATCGAGGTTGCGAGCTTAGAAGAATCACTATACCACTGATCACAGTAAGAATTGGGATCTCGAGTAACAATTCCAGGACATCTAATAAAGGAAGAGTATAAGTGAGTCCTATACTGCTTAGACTAAATATTAACTTTTTCATCGTAGAAGTAATTTGAATCCGTTTACTTCTACTATGGCTGTGTAGATGTCTGAATTAACATCTTAAGTAAAATTTCTTTTATCTTGGTCTCAAACTGCTATTGTAAAGCATTGTTCCCAACTTTGCGTTCATGTTTTGACTTACGTATCTTTCGCATCAGAGTCAATTCGACCCATATATGCTACAGAATACTACCATTTTCTCTGATGAAGAAATCATACAATCCTTGAGAGGTGAGTCACCGAGCAAACTCCGACAGGCAGAAAGTTTTCTTTATGAAGCCTATCAGGATGTCAAACGATTCTATCAGCAAACCCGCAAACTCAATCCTGATATAGCAGATACAATCTATCATGATGCCATGACCCCTTTGATTAGGAAGATCAAGGATGGGTCTTATGTGCCTGTTGAGGGGACTCCTATCAAAGCATATTTCCATGGGATCTTTAAGATTCAATTAAGAAATTATTTTTCTCGAAAGGTTAAGAAATCCAGTGAAAAAGACATAGTCACAGTAGGGATGAAGGAGGCTTTTCCGAATGATCGGATTCGAACTACGATCGAAGAGTTGACCACTAACCTGGAAGAAATCGCCAGGAATATTCTGACGGAAATCTCGCCTGCTTGTAGAGTGAAGATAGAAGAAGTTGAACTGAATCAACTACCGCCAGAAGAAGCCTGGGAAACTTTTGGTTTCAAAAATCTTAATGCCTTTCGGGCAGCTTATGCTAGGTGCAGAAAACAACTCAAGGGATTGATTTTACAAAAGATTAAGGGCTAAAAGCTATGAACAATCAAACCATAGATCAGCGAATCCTTCAATACCTCAATGAGGAGATGTCTTCAGAGGAAATGGATCAATTCGAACAGGATCTGAATACCAACCCTGACCTAAAAGAAGCCTTTAACGCTGAGGTGGTGATGAGATATACGCTTTTACAGATGGGGGAGGAAGAAAAGACCCTACAACGACAGATTCAGGAAACACAAATTTCTAATAAAAAGATTCGACCCATCTGGCGGCATCCCTATTCTATCCCTGGATTAGCAGCTTCTGTGGCTTGTCTATTCTTGATTTATCTCGTTTTTCCCCAAGAGGATCATGGTGCTCAACTTGAGCAGTTGTTGGCTCAGATTGAAAATGCTCCTTTTCAGCATACATACTCTAATACTATGGGGCAACAAGATTCAAGAGATTCTTTGGTCAAAGTTGCTTATGATCTCTATGATCAGAAAGCGCCATTGAAGTCTACAATTCAAGCATTTCAAGATCTCCATGAACTAGAACCAGACAATCTCAGTCATAGATTTTTTCTAGCCTTTTCTTTGTATAAGGATAAGCAATACGATCCTGCTATTGCCTTGTTGCAGGACTGGCCTGAAGGAGCAGATTATGAGGAAAGAGCCGAATATGTACTTGTTGGTGCGATATTAAAAAGAAATTCATCAGTCCTATCCGACGACATTCTTCAGGCAAAAAGTATCCTGATAGAAATAACCAATAATCCAGAACACTTGTTCCATAAGCAAGCAAAGGAGATAATGGATGCTTTACCTTAATTCTTTCTGATAAAATCTTTGGAAATAGATCAAACCAGCAATCAATAAGAAGATAAAAAAGGCTATCCACGCAATACTTGATCTGGAAGACTGATTGTTCGCCATCTCTTTGGGGTCTCCAATCAAGATCAATCCTGCCCAGTGATAGGGATTGGAGAACTCTTTTCCCCAAAATGGATCTGCCAAAAAGGCGAGCTTAGCCTTCCGAAGAGCATCAGCTTTTGTCTCACCTGCCTGTAATTGTTCCATGAATTGTTTGACCAGATAAGTACTCTCTCCCTCTGGAATTGACCAAAGAGATTGTACAACTGTTTCACTCCCTGCATACAAAAATGCCCTTGCCAGGGACATACTTCCCTCACCCCGCTTCAGTTTGCCCAGCCCAGTTTCACAAGCCATTAAGACCACCAACTCATTTTGTAATGTCATGCTGTAGATATCCTCTTCCAATAGCATGGGTAGTTGTTGCGCATGTTGTGGATCGAATCCCATGGCAATCCAGGAAGGAAGGGAGTTACTTTGTTGATAAACGGCATGTGTTCCAAGTAAAATCATTCGGGCATTTGGAGCTAGTTGAGAAAAGTTAAGTCGATTTGCTTTCTCCTCTAACAATAACCTTCCACCCCAGGAGTGAATATTTTGGGAAAGTAATTCCACTACTTTCTTCTGCTCAGGTAAGGTTAAGTATGCTTCAAAAAGGGCCAATTGATCTGCCTGGTCTGTTTGAAATTGCTTTTGGAAGCCTTCTTTCATATCATCACTGAATCCAGGAGCAAAAGCCAAGAGAGAATCTGAACCTGAGGTTTTTTGTTCATGATATAAGGCAAACAAAGCAGTGCTAGGAGCATACGAGACAGGATATTTCTCTATTACATATCGAGAAGTGCGAAAGCGAGGCAGTGTATCATATGCGATGATCAGGCCCTCAAATGGGATATGGTAGAAGTCTCGATCAGGTACAATGATAATTTGTTTTCCTTTGATAAGGTGAGCAATGGGCTCAAGTAAGCATTGATATAGCTGATGTCCCACCTGAACCGCAAGATGCTCATCTTTTTGTTTGTAGATGTCAATCGACTCCCGAAATTGAAGAATCTTGTCCTGGAGCCTGCTGGAATCTGGTCTGGGAAGTTCCTTTAGATAGACATTATCTGGCCGAATTACCATGCAGTACAGACTCGTATCTCCCCAAAAATATTCAATGATTGCCTCTGAATCCTCTAAAACATCTTTCTGAATCGAGGAAAGAGAAGGAATTTTGGGACCAAATAACAGAGCAGCAAATTTGGGATAGAGGTCGCTCAATTTTTTGCGAAACTGGGCATATTGCTCATATTGATATCCTATTTCGCTTACATCTTTCTTCTTGGTTGCGATCTTCAAAGCAAGTTCATAGGCCTGGATACTATCGCGAATGCTGGGAGGAATTTCTCCACTTTCAAGGACGAATTCTCCTTTTCGCTTATCAAGAAGAGAAGTAGATTTGTTTGCATGAATAAAAGCAAAGGCTTTTAGAAGAAAGTCTTCATTTTTCGTCTCAGCAAACAACTCCATACAAACCCTGATAGCATCTTCATAAATTGGAGGCGTATATTCACTGAGCGCAAGCTTGTCCTGATCTGTGATATATCCAAAGCGCATCTTCCCAATCAATTCCAGTGCTCGCTCATAGGTTACCAGAGAGGCTCTTAAATATGTCTTTTTGTCTTTTTGATCAGCCAAGCGATGCAGGCTAGTGGCTTTTCCCTTCAGGCTGATTAGCTGCCGAAAATTATATGGCACTACCAGGTCAGGAGAAACAAAAACCGAATCTGCATGATAACTGTTATCGAGGGTTGCAAGGGCTTCTTGAAACAAGATAAGGGCAGAATCATACTTGTGAAAACTTTTCAACTGAACAAATGCCCGATTGTTCAATAGACTAATATGGGAATAAAATTTAATCTCTGCTTCTTGTTCCATAGAAGAAAAAGCCTTCATAGCCAATTTCCCCTCATAATTTTGGTTGAATAATACCCCTTTGGTATTCCAGTAATGGAGTAGGAAAGTGCTGTAGCCCAAAGGCCCAAATGGGCTCTGAGAAGCACGCAACTGCTCAAGCGTTTCCAGACAAAGCTCAAAATAGCCAGATTGGGGCAACTCTCGATCCATCCTTTGGTAGATATTGGCGAGATTGACCAAAGATTGACACAAGCCTGCCAGGATTTCGAGACTTTCTGGATTTTGGCTTACAACTCGCTCTTGTATGTCAATAGATTGAGAAATAAATGCCAAACCTTCTTCAAACCGCGATTGCTCTACCAGAATGACTCCAAGGGTATTGAGAAGATTTACAAAATCCCCAGATTCTGTTTGAGCTAATGCTTCATATTGTGCTTTGGAGGCAAGGGCATATACTTCTCCGGTGCTATAAATAGTCATTTCCCGATAGGCACTTGCCAACTTGTCAAGCAGACCGGCTCTTTTTTGTTGTAAACTGCTCTTTTCCAAAATAGGCAATACTTCCCGATAAATATTTTTTGCTTGTTCAGGATTTCCAAAGTATTGCAAAGCAACCCCTTGTTCAATCAAGCAATCAGCTCGCAATACCTCTACCTCAGAATCGGGATATTCAGACAACAGCAATAAGGCAGAATCCATCAATTCAAATACCTGTTCTACTTCTTCTGGCTTGGGTCTGCCGCTATACACACCATTGAGTTCCCGAGCTTGATCCAGAAGGTGCTGTACCTCTTCTAATGGATCTGTTTCCTTTGATACCTCCTGCTTCCCATAACAAATCCCAAGCATCATTATAACAGACAAAAGAAAAAATCGAAAAAATGAGTTCAAATGCATTTTTGTCAATTTGGATAGGTTGAATAATGTGTATGTAATGCCTGTGCCTAGTCAGGTACCTGTTTGATTCTTGTAGCTAAAGGATCATCACCGCCAAGAATTCGTAGGAGAAAGGCACGGTCATTTTCTTTTCCGCTATACTTGACTTCACCATTCATATCCAGGTCCGAAGCAGAATATTGAAGGATAATAGCCGTAGGATCGGTTGATCCTATCTGATTCAATATCGCCTCTCTGTCATTCATGAGACCAGTGTAGTTGATTTGACCATCTCCATTCACATCTCCCACTATCATTGCAAACCGCTGATTATCCAGCTGTATCATGGCTTTTGTCCCAAAAGCCTGGTTTATGGCAGTGGTAAAGTCATAGTTGCTCATTACAGAATCAGAAAGAGCTAAAGGAATGGCACTCATCACAGGAAGATGATTTCGATGGTCAACCACAATATAATAGCTTCCGTGGGGAGCTGATAGAGCAATGCCAGGACCCTCCTCAGGATCCATGAGGCTGCCTGATTTAGTCAACCAAACAGCTCTTCGACTCACGACCTGTTTTGGATCGGTGGCTTCCCTCAATTCCACTACTACCCAATCAACCACCTCATCAGGAAGACTGTCTGGATCAGCCTGGAACAAATCTCCATATGGATGCAATAGCGGCAAAAGACCTAGATCATTGAGTTGGGTATGCATCTGCTGAGTAGTGCTGTCCCAAGCTCCTTGCAGGAATACTTTTACGTCCAGCAATAACCAGGGAATGTCGATGACCACCGTTTCCAGACTTGTCGCACTGAGATTCGTGATAGGCTTGGCAATTCCCGTGGGATCGAGAAGAACACTATTGGCGGTATTGGCGGTCAAAAACAGGTGTTTCACTTGACGAGAAGTATCGATATCTTCTGCTAACAGGGTAACTCGATAGGTGGTCGATTTCCCTTTGCCCATTACGGGCATTTTGTCTGTTCGTGTCAAAGCAAAATCAATCTCATTTCCATATCGGATAAAGCCTTGTGCCATGTCTGTACCAATGGTTCCCAGCCATGAACCGCTGCTGTTCATCACAGGCTTATTGGACCCACTCAGGTTATATTCCATCGTAAAGCCGATCCCGTAGCCATTTTGTATGTCATCATTTAATTTGTCAAATAAAAACGCATCAAAATGGATAGAATCTCCTAATTCAACCCGTCGCTTGCGTGGCTTGACCTGTAGTTCGATTTGTGCAGATGCTGATTGTGTTCGTTTGGGGAAGGCTCCCTGGGCATGTTGGAACACCAATGCCATGTCCTGTTCATCAATGATCCCATCTCCATTGCAGTCTGCGTGTTTTTTGTCCAAACCGGCAGCTAAGGCATGGGTGATTGAATCTCCCCAATCAAGAGAACCTTGAGCGACGAAATCACTGCTCGCATTGGTACGAATAGTTCCAGAATCTCCGAATAGCGTTCCAAGAATCAGGAAGTCGTGAATATTCACCCAGCCATTGGCATCCACATCTCCAGGCCAAACACAAGAACAATTGCATGTGCTATCTTTGGTTAATGTTACTTCAATGCTATCCCAATCAGATAAGCCACACACATCGGTCCCTTGTACCAGATATTGTCCTGAAGTTCTTGCAACCAGACCCTGTGTGAGCCCCAAAGTATCCCCTGTTGAATCAAACCAGGTATAAGACAAATCTGAAGGTCCGCCAAATAAATAGATGGCATCTGCACAGGCTGTCGTATCATCCTTGAGAAAATCAAGTACAGGTACAGGTTTGACTTGGATGAACTGGCTAAATCCTGTTGCTTCTCCATTTGAATAGGAAACAAGACCTACTTCAAAGGTTCCAGGGTTAGGAAAGGGATGGAACAAATTGGAATCCGTGGAGACTTCTATCCCATTCACCAGCCATGCAAAACTGTCTGCTGCTGGTGAGTAATTGTTGAAGAGAAGCGAATCTCCAGCACAGATAGAAAAGTTACTAACTGAAAAGGATGGTCCAGCGTTTGGGTCGAAGGTGAGGATTCCTGTATTGAGATTAATCCAAAATAAACCACTGCTATCAATCGCAAACCCCCTTGGCTCAAGACCTTCTGCTGGGATATCTAATTCATCATTAGTTTTGATCAGAAAAGTCGAGTCTGGTAAAATTTTAATTAACTTGAAAAGGAGCGAGTCAATAGTTGTAGGTTCTGATCCTGAAAACATAATCCAAGCAAAGCCATTAGGATCTATTTCCAAATAAGTTGGTGCATCGCCACTTAATAATGGGGGAAGCTCAAATCTTGAAATGAATGCTCCTGACTCACTAAACTTAAAAACGTTAAAATAATTATATGCCCAAATGATCTGATTATCTGGATCATAAGTTGTTTTTAGGGTTGAATCATGTACTGGATTTGCTGGAAAATATACTGCTGTGTCAATGGTTGCACTATCCGGATCAAAAATAAATAAGCCATTCCCATTGCTAATCCAATAAGAAGAGGAATCTACTGCTTCAATATCTATGAGTTCCCCATGACCACTAGGGTCCAGATATAATAGAATCGTATCTAGGGCAATACTATCATTTTCATGAAAAGTAGCTTTCACAATACCATTGCCAATATATCCACCAGGACCATCAATAGCAGAGCCCAAAAGTAGGGTAGAATCATTAAGAACATCAAATGTTTTCGCATCCGTAATAGATGAAAAATCCCAAAATTTAATTTCTTCTGATAGGATTTGGAAGATTTTCCTTTGCAACATGTGATCATCATGAGACAAATACCAGGCATTGTCTTTTTCGTCAAATCTCAGATAATCCTGATTAGCCAGGTATTGAAAAGTCGCAGTAGGATCAACAAATTTCCAAACCCCATCATCAAGAATGGACAATCCTTCATTTCTACCCATCCAAATTCGATTTTTTGAATCGACTCTAACAAAGGATATTAAGCCTTGTGGGCCCCCAATATATACTGGCATTTCAGATGAAAATGGATCGTAAGAGATCCACGGATTGGTTCGATCCCAAACATGAACACCAAAAACAGTCCCGACCCAAATCCAATCCCGATCATCTACATAAACATAATAATGTGTCGAAAGGTCCTGAGGAACATTTCCAATGAATTGTGTGGTAAAAGATGAATCTTGATACGTTTCTATTGATAGGGTAAAAGATCCTGAATGGCTTTGATACCAAAGTGCTCCAGATGCATCACTGGAAATGTTACTTGGAAATTGGGGAAATTGGGTGCTGGATATTTGATGAATACTATCTCCATTTTTTTCATATAATCCTCTATTTGGGATCAAACGATTTGAAAAAATCAGAGTAGTATCTCTAACATGTATGGTAGATATCCTTGTATAAGGATCAAAGATTGAATCTGAGATAATGGTTCCTGATGAAATGTCAAATTCGTAAACTCTGTTCCCTTGAGGATTGGACAAATTAAGCCAGATAATAGAATCGGTTTCAAATTCAATCTCAACTACGGAGGAATTGGCAGGTAATAGGGAGCTATAGTCAATGACCAAACTATCATTCTGAAATACTACGAGTGTATTTGGCCCACCAATCCATAATTGATTTCCACCAGAGAATTTCAAAGATCTAGCGCCATTAAATGGGAAATTGATTTGATTCCAGGTCAAACCATTATATTTCCATAAGCTATCAGAAGAAAAGAGATATACATGTCCGCTACTATCAATTGAAATAGGGCTAATGCTACTTGAATTGGGAAACTCTACTAGTGGAGAATTGGATTTGTTAAAGATCTCCCATTGCTGGAAAATTTTATCAAAATGCACAACTCCAAGTGTAGAAACCATCCAAATATCATCTTTATTACCTATGATTTCCAAAACTGAAAATTCATCATAAAAAGACTGCAAGCCCCGAACTCTTTCCCCATCCAACACCGGTCCTTCATATGCAGCTGCAACGTTCAACACACCTCCTGCTTGACACATATCATCTAAATCTGCTCTTTTGGTGGTATTGTACAATAACTTCCCTCGTAATTGTTCATAGCTCAGACCAATATTTTCAGAAAGGATCAAAGCTGCTGCCCCAGCCACAAAGGGAGCTGCCATAGAGGTCCCACTCCGATAGGCATATGTTCCGCCCATTTCAGTACTATAAATGCCATCTCCAGGAGCCATCAAATCCACAGAAATAGAACCAAAATTGGTAAATGATGGAACTTGAAAATTGCAATCAACAGCTCCAACAGATATGATATTCTCCAGGTTGAAGGAAGCAGGAAAAACAGGCAATTCTGTTACATTGATATTATTGCCATTATTCCCAGCTGCTGCAACAAAGATCTGATCCACAGAATCTCTTGCGAGCCGAATCACATCATACAAAGCCTGACTAAAAAACCCTTGTTGGCTCCAGCTATTGTTGGTGATCCTGACTCCATGACCAATACTATATTCTATTGCCCGAATCAAATCCAACATAGATCCTGTCCCTTGAGCATTTAGAGCTTTTAATCCCATCAGCGAGACTTTTTGACACACGCCTGAGATTCCTATCTCATTGTTTCCTTTCGCTCCTATAATCCCTGAAACATGCGTCCCATGTCCATTGTCATCCATTGGATTATTGTCATCATTCACAAAGTCCCATCCGATCAGATCATCTATATAAGTCAATGTGTCATTGTCCCAATCATCATCGTCCCTTCCATTTATATCGGCTGAATCCAATACCCACATTTCTTGAAGACTGTCCCATTCAATTGTGCGACAATCCCCATCTACATCCTCCCCCAAATTTTGCCAAATATTGTCAATCAGGTCAGGATGTGTCCAATCAATACCAGAATCAATCACGCCTACCTTAATTGAATCAGAACCGCTTGTTTCTTCATACACAGGCAATACATTGATATCATTTCCCTCAGGACAAGTGTTCTGCCCTGTGTTCTCCATGGCCCACTGTCGATGAAAGAATGTGTCGTTGGGAGTTGTAGCTGACTGTACCCAGAAATTGTGTTCTGCATATAAAACAGGAAATGTATCTTGGATATAGGACAAAAAGTCAGGCGGACTGCATAGCCACTTCTCTGAAAGTTCGTATTGTATCGGAAGTTGCCAGGCTTCCAGGTTCAAGATACCTGAGCGATATAGAAGTTCTGCACCCAGCTGTCTTCTATATGAGTCAGTGTCTATTCGATCTTGTTCAAATCGGACCAATATTTGCCTTTCTATCCTTCCAATCTCTTGCCCTGCTAAAGGGAGTGGTCCAATGACAAACAATATGAGAATTAAAAAGAAAATATATTTCTGATTCATCGGATGGATTCTTTAACAATGATTAGTATGTAATCAGGCGAAAATTGGCTAGGTTCTCCTGATTCCGAACCCGAAGAAGCCAGACTCCTGAAGGCAAGAAGTCAAAATCCAAGGTTGTGCTTTGCTCAGCTTCTATTCTTCTCCTGTTTGTCCAAACCACCTTGCCTGACAGATCTGTGAGTTCCAAAAATAAAAATGAGGATTCTTTACTAAGCAATTGTGTCTGCCCATCAAAGGGATTGGGATAAACGGTCCAAGGAGATGAATTTATTTCCTCTTCAAATCCAGTGAACGTAGTCAAAGGGCATTTGGATTTTATCTCTCCTGTATGATCTTCTCCATTCCATTCCAGATAATAACTCCCATTATTGGTTTCTGTCCACTGGTCAACTTTGAGCCATAATTGAGCCGTAGTATCACTTAGATATATATTGCAAATGGCTGTCCAATTGGCACCTGTCCAGGATACATCTAAGCTATCCAGACTTATTAGACCAAAGCCAGCGACTTTTTGATACAACAAACCATTGTCTTCCTCCGCTTGTCCAGCCTTTTCAAGCGGTAGATAGACAGGAGCCAGACCTTTTTGAACAATGGAATCAATTTGTGCAGCCCCAGCGATTGTAGCTAAGGAAAACTGAATATTGGAAATAAGCCCATCAACATCTGATTGTGGTCTTAGCGCACATTGCCAATATCCATCAGCTTTGTGAAGACAGATGTCCACGTTAGTTTGTGCGAGAATGTGGATGCTGCTATAAAAGCCAATAGCAAAAATCAACCCTGTTTTCAATAGCATAAACATTATGAGTTTTGAGTGTTCATAAATATAGGGCTCAGCCAATGTGTTGATTGAGAGGACCTCTTAAAAGCTATATGGCTTTTTTTCAAAAGAATTAACAAACATAGCAGTGAGTTTTTCAATAATCTGAAAATTCCGGCTCACTCGCAAATTGGAAATCGGAATCATAGAGATTCAAAAGAAAATTCAAATTTTTTTTTGTGTCATGTTAATTCTTTCTTTTGCCAGGCCATAATGAAAGTGAAAGCCAGATAGAATATGATCTCGCTTTTCTTTTCAAGTGGAGTCCAGAAACCACACAAATCAACGGGGCGCATCCGAAAAGCCATACGAGTAGGGATATTAATGTACAAGAAAAATGAAAACGATTCTTTTAACCATCCTAACCGTCTTTTTATGCTCTGTGAATTTCGCCAATGATATTCTAACTCTAAATAATGAAATGGTATTCCAGGGGAAGGTGAAACAAATCAATGCCTGCTCTATCCTTTTCAAATCTGATGGAAAAAAATTCGATATCCCTTCTGAAGACATCTTTTCAGTAAAATTTGATAATCCTAAGGATAAGATTTATACCTCATATATGGAAATGGCAGAAAGGAATCCTAAGGCATGTATGCAAGGAACACTTGACGCTGATAACCTACATGGAAGATCAGGATCATACTTCACCATGGGAATGTTATTTGGTCCATTCGCATTGATTGGGGCTGCAATGGGAAATCCTTCTCCAATCAGTAGTAAGAATGCTTATTATATGTCAGGGAATCAAGATTTGTTTCAGGATCCTATGTACCTCAATTGTTACAAACGGAAGGCAAAAAGTAAAAATGTCAAGAGTGCTGCTGCTGGTTGGGGGGCATGGATTCTGGTTGTCCTTCTATCTGCGGTGTAAACATAGCTCCAAATAGGGCTGGCTAAAAAGAAATCCCTGGGGCACAAGAAGGCTTGCTCCAGGGGGAGGGATCAAAAAAATGATAGAAATTGTACATTGGCGATTGGGTCCTTTCAACATCCGCTTATTTATCAATTTAGATCCGAACAATGGAAGATACATTCTTTAACATGCAGGCCAATTTTCTCTTTCACGAAAAAAACTGGGCAGCATATCCTCTGGATGCAGGCCTTCCTGTTCCATCGATTGAGCATTTTAAGACCCAATTTCAAAGCCAGATTCAGAACATTCAATCTCATCCTAATAAATTTGGGTTTCTGTTTCAGATTTATCATCCTTCTAAGGCAATCAATGAGGCTTTTCAGTTGTCTAACTGGATTTGTAAAGAAAGATTTATGGATGCTGATCACCTTAGCTTTGAGGGTTTCCTGAACGAAATAGAACCCAATTATTATCAAACCTATCTGCATCATGCTCATACTGCTTATCGGACAGTGAACAGAATTTTATTCAAGGAGCAGAAAATGGAGATTTTGCCAACGCAATTCACCCTAAGACTCCCCATTAAAAGAAATTGTGAGCAAGGGAAAAGACAATATTGGTGGATGTATCAAGATGCTTTTGTCTTCCAAACTATTGGATTAGGAAGGGTTGCAACCCATTTCAATGTGTACACATTTCGATCAGAATATAATCCCAGGAATTATGTGAACAATGCTGGTATCGTAACCCTTCAACCGACAATTTTGCACTATCCTGATTATCAAATCAACAAAGAATATAAGAAGATCTTCAAGGAGGAATTTACCAGGGCTTTTTATGATGTGTGCAGTAAACGGGAAGAATTTATCATCAGAAGTTTAATGAAAAACGATTCCCGAAAAAAAATAGCAGAACACCTGCGCTTAAAAGAGAGTACGCTCCGCAGAATTGTTATCCCACAGATCCTTCGAAAGCTCAAATCTCCCTATCCTCTTTTCCCTCATCAAAACTTTGCACAGATGGGAGAATTTCTCAAGTTCTTTCGCCAATACGATCCTTTTTCTTAGTTCTATGAAAAATTATGACTTTTGGTCAAAAGTCATAAAATGTAAGATTTACGTTAAAAGAATTCCTACCTTTTCTTTCAGAAAACACAAACTCATTCGCCAAAATAGTAGGAATTGGATTGGCAATATGCCCCTGAAATATTGAACACAGACAGTTGTTGGTTCATAAATGCTTTATCCGAGCTTTAGAGGAGCATCCTAAAGCTTTTAAATACCTTGTGGTATATCCATAATGAGCTCCTTCTCTACATCTGAGCGGATTAACCCCCTAAAATGAAATGCTTTCATGAATGAAATACAAGTGTTTTTGAGAACAGTCCCAATATTATGCGGGTTTGTATTATTTATCCTAACAAGTCAAGCCCAAAATGATGCAGGAATATCTTCAAGTATGAATCTGCAGCCCAATACTCATTTAGCTGAGGGGAATCAAAGTCTGTCAGTCTTTCTGACCAATTATGGAAGTAATGCTTTAAGCAGTGTAACGATTCATTGGAAGATGAATGATGTATCACAATCTCCTATTATCTGGGCTGGCAATCTTCCCCCCAATGATTCTGTACAAGTGATATTGGGTTCCTTTTCCTTTTTGGCTGGAACAATCTATCAACTCCAATGTTATAGCAGCACGCCAAATAGTAACAGTGATTCCAACTTATCGAATGATACACTTCATATTTCTCCCATTTTTATCAATCCAAATAGCTCACATTCAGCCGTATATTTCCCTGGCGACAGTGGATATCTTTCTCTTGGGACAGGTGCAGCATTTGCCTTCGATACGGCTTTCACTTTTGAGGCCTGGGTCTATCCCGAACCTTCAAATGTTACGGGAATCTTATGCAGTCGGGAGGGAGAGTTCGTCCTGGCGAGAGAAGCAGATACCATTGTTTGTGCCTTAAATATTCCTGCGCTGAACAATTGGACGAACATTCGCACAAATGTCCTTGTTCCAGAGAATCAATGGACGCATGTGGCTTTTACACTTGGATCTTCAGGATTCCGAATTTACAAAAATGGTGTTCTCGAATACAGCAATCCGGGGACCGGGACATTTGGAGACAATTTTCCTTGTCAAAATGATCTAAGGATTGGTGGAAGAGAATTATTGCCTCGCCCATTTAAAGGACTCATGGATGAAATTCGATTATGGGACCATGCCATCCCAGCTTCGCAGGTTCAGCAGTATTGGGTGAATTCCCTTGGGATAGAGACTGAGCCAGGCTTGGTCGCCTGGATCCCTGGAGGAGAATCAGAAGGCACAGTAGTATATAATTATGGTTATGGCAATCATGGATTATTGGAAAAAGGAGCCAGCCGAGCTATCTCTTCTGCTCCCATTGCAGATCATTCCTTCCCACTTGGGTTCATGAAGTCGGATGAGTTTGTTGGGGCTTTTCTGGATTCTTTTTGGATTGTTCTGGACCCAAACCCATTTTCCAGTGTGACACTGGATGGGAGTGGGAATCTTCTGATATCCGCAGCGCCCGTTTGTGGTGGTTCCGATCTGTCATCTGGAACCAATCATGGTGCACCCCGAATTCTTCAAAGGGTCCAGGGAAATTGGGAGATAGAGACCAAGATGCAGTTTGCCCCAAGCAATCATTTTCAAGACGCAGGCATCATATTAGTACGCGATAGTATTCCTAATTCTACAATAGAGCAAAGGATCATATCGAGAAGGAAGCTAGATACTGACCAGCAAATTAGTTTTAACGGTTCTCCCATTCCCTTTACAGGAACAGACATGTTTTTCAGGGTCAGAAAAACAGGAGATCAGGTTCAAGCCTGGTATAGTATCGACAGCCTGACTTGGATCGCCGGACCCCCATCTATTAGTTCTGCGAATACCCTCATTGAATATGTTGGATTATTTGCTGTCCGATATGCTTGGGATGGAGACTTCAATGCCTATTCCAATGCAACATTCGAATACTTTCACTTCAATAATATATCATCCTATGATGTAGCGGTTGAATCAATTGACTCTTTACAAGATTTTGAAATCCTATCTGAAGGAAGCCATCCAATCCTCGCAAACATCAGAAATGATGGAAGTGATACCTTGACCTCAGTTGATTTGTTTTGGGAAGTAAATGAAATTTCCCAAACTCCGATGAATTGGACTGGGACGCTTCCGCCAGGAGATATCACCTCAATTCATTTGGGAAATGTCAACTTTCTTCCTGAGGAATTATATCAGGTGAACATTTGGTCCAGTCAACCCAATGGAATGCCTGATCAGGAAAATTCCAATGACACTTTGCTCATTAGGGAAATCCAGGTGGTACCCAATGACCCACATTACAGTGTCAGGCTAAATGGTGTGGATCAATATCTTAATCTCACTCAGTTTGGAGCAGCAATGGCTGGGAAAACACAATTTACCCTCGAATTTTGGATGAAGGGAAATGCAACTCAACCTGATCCTGGACAGGTTGCATTATTGGGAATCAATGTGAATTCTGATGGCAATCGATTGGTACTCATGATGGGGAATGGTGGAAATCAGAACGGCAAACTCAGTATCGTTAATCCTTCTGGCGCAAATTCGCTTGGCAACAAATTCATAGGAGACAATCAATACCACCATATTGCCTATGTCAGGGATGGGAGTATAGCCTATGTATATGTTGATGGGGAGCTAGATTTTCAGCATATCCCTACTTTCAATTTAACAGCGAGTGATCTATGGAGCATTGGACAGGAATATGATGGGGGCAATACATCAGACTTCTTTCAGGGAGAAATAGATGGAATCAGAATTTGGGATGTGGCAAGAACCCCCGAAGAAATAAGGGGATGGCGAGTACGACTTAATAATCTTCATAATGAACCAGGTCTTGTCAGTGAATGGAATTTATGGGAATCCTCAAAAGGGATTGCCTACGATATGAAGGGAGGATATCATGCAGCATTCATGAATGGATACACCTGGCAACTATCCTCAAGTCCATTGAAGGATTCTGTGTACAGTCTCCCCAGTATGTTTTCGGATGATTTTCCTGGAGGGTTCTTGAATCTGGGATGGATTCCCATCAGCAAAAATCAAGCATCTTATTGGGGCCTGAATGGCATGGGACAACTCAACATTTTTGCCGCTGCAAATGGAGGTTCAGATTTATACCATGGAACAAATTACAATGCTCCTAGATTGGTGCAACCTGTTGGGGGGATTGCAAATTGGGAAATAGAGACTAAGCTCAATTTTGACCCGACTAATCTTTATCAGAGTGCTGGAATTCTTATTCTAAGAGATACCTTCCTGTACTCTGAGCAGACCAATCGCATATTTGAATTGGCAAGTAATACTGGTGGCAAGTTTTTAAATACCTTCCAATCCCAAATTTCTCCCTTCCCTCATAGTGAAGTTTATCTCCGGATTAAGAAAACTGGAAATACCCTGGAAAAGTGGCATAGCTTGGATAGTGTAAGCTGGGTTTACCACGGGCAACATAGTAGTCCAATTTATGATGAGATTGAGTATATCGGTTTATTTTCAATCCGGGAAGCTCATGACAACGACTTCACTGTTCATTCCAGTGCGTTTTTTGACTACTTTCACTTCAATCCCCTCCCGGCTTATGATATAGCCCTTGTGGAATTTGATTCACTAGAATCATTTCAAATTATCCCTGAGGCTACTCATTTGATTCGAGCCAAAGTCAAAAATGTAGGAAGTCATCCTCTTAGCTTTTTGGAAATTGCCTGGGAAATCAATGGTAGCAGTCAATCCCCCGTTTCCTGGAATGGAAACTTGAATCCAGGAGAAGAGGAGTGGGTCAGCCTTGCCCAAGTTCCCTTTTCACCTGGCATCACCTATGATGTAAAGGCCTGGACGAATCTTCAAACAGGTCAGAGTGACCCTAATTCACAAAATGACACAATCTCAGTCAACACTGTGTTTGTAAATCCTCAAGTTCCTCATTATGCTGTGTCTGTCCTTGGGAATTCCGGCTGGATTGAAATTCCGGATCATCCATCTCTGGATATCACAGGAAGCCAAATAACGATAGAAGGGTGGGTTTACTATCAGGGAGGGAATGATTGGGCAAGAATATTTGCGAAGCACGTTGACAACAATGATCATCCAAGATTTATGTATGGGCTTCACAAAGATGGCGATTCAGATAGACTCGTATTTGCAGTCGCAGATTCTGTTGTTACTGTAAACGAAAGACTGGTAGAGGTGATCACACAGACTTCTCTTCCACTAAATAAATGGACACATATCTCTGCAGTATATAATGGCTCTATTCCCGAAGCTCATGTGTATATAAATGGAGTAAAACAAGCTTTACAAACTAATATCCTCAGCTCTGGAACCATCAGGACTAACGATAATCCGATTGCAATGGGTAAAAATCCAGAGATTTCGGGAGGAAGTGAATATTTCGATGGAGCATTCGACGAATTCAGACTCTGGGATACAGCGAGATCACAAGCTCAGATTAAGGAATGGATGGTCAAGACAAATGGCCTTGAAAATGAGGCGGGATTGGTATCTGTCTGGCATTTTGGTGAAAACAATGGAGTCTTTGCAAATGATGCGCAGGGAGGAAATACTGGGATATTACAAGATAATCCGACATGGATTCTTTCTGGAGCCCCTATCGGCGATGCAGCAGCTGATCATGATGTAGCAGTTACAGCCCTTCAATCTCCTTCATCTGGATGTGAATTGAGCAGCAATGAGAGTGTGTCTATCACTTTGACCAATTTTGGAAGCAATATTGAGAGTGGCTTCAATGTCAGTTTCTTGTTGAATGATTCCATTCTGGTTACAGAAAATATAGATACGCTGCAAATTGCACCTGGAGAATCCAAAACGTTTGTGTTCAATTCAGGAGCCAATTTGACCACAAGTAATGTCAATGGTTTCAGATTTTATTCCAGCCTATCAACTGATCAGTATGTAGGGAATGATACCCTCTTGGCTGTAGTGAATAGTTATCCTGCCTTGGTGACAAGTATCACAGAGGATACCACTATTTGTGAAGGGAACACCATCACCTTAACTGCAAGCGGAGGTGATAATTATCTATGGAATATTGGTAGTGTATCTTCCAATGTCATTGTCTCTCCCTCTGATACTACTCTATATTCAGTTTTGATAAGCGATGATTTGGGCTGTACAAAAGAAGACTCCGTCCAAGTCGCCATTAAGTTTCTTCCTCCCACTCCTCTGGTAACAGTTTCCGCTACTGAAATATGTCCAGGAGATTCCGCTCAACTGGTTTCAAATATCCAAACTGACCTCTTATGGTCTACAGGAGAAACGGTTGATACCATTTACGTCACTACTGCTGGTACGTATGATGTTACTCATACAGCATCAAACGGGTGTAGCACCATTTCTCTTCCTATTTCGATCACCCAGTCCTCCATTCCTTTTATCAGCAGTAGTGGCCCCACCTCTATTTGTTTGGGAGATTCTATTAGTCTTACTGTTCAAAATGGGACAAATTATCATTGGTCAACTGGAGCATCAACACAGTCAATAAAAGTTAGCCCGACAGATACAAGTTTATATAGTGTTATCATCGGCAATTCTCTGGGCTGTACCTTCTTTGATAGTATTCAGGTCAACATTTTGCCTGCCGTTGCCCCTGCACCAGTAAGCAATATGCTCCCTGTTGATAGTACCGATGGAGTCTCAATCCCTATTCTATTGTCATGGCCTCCAGCATACAATGCTTCTACATATGACATATATATCTGGGAGTCAGGAACTGCTAAACCTGCTAGCCCTTCCGTATCCAATATCTCCCAAATCAATCACAATTTCAATGGGAGTTTATCCTATGGATCAATCTACAACTGGCAGGTAGTCGCTAAGAATTCTTGTTTTTCTACGCAAGGGGATACACAAACCTTTGTTCTTCGAAGTCTGCCAGACCTGATAGTCAATGATGTTCAAATCCCAACAACAGCGAATTCTGGACAAGCTATCACGATTACCTGGACAGAGAAAAATATTGGAAAGGGTGGAACCCTGTCCCAAACCTGGATTTCAGCTATATTTCTATCTTCAGACAATGTATTGAACCTAGGAGGACAAAGTGGAGATACTTATTTGGGGGGTGTTTCCAATTTCGCAGCCCTGGATTCAGGAGAAAGCTATACGCAAATGGCTACCTATCCTTTACCGCAGGGGATAGCGGGGGATTACTTCATATTTGTTTGGATCGACCGCTTCAATGCCCTTGCCGAAGTCTCCGATGGAAATAACCAAACCCGATCCCTTGACAGTGTTCAAATCAGCCTCACTCCCCCGCCAGATCTTCAGGTTACCAATGTGGCTGCACCAGCTAATGCTTTCTCTGGCAATAGTATCAGTATTCATCGGACCGTCAAGAACGAAGGGAATGGACCAACTATCGCTTCGAGCTGGAATGATGGGATCTATTTGTCTACCTCTCCTGTTTTTAATCAAGCAACTGCAATTTTTCTTAAAACCTCTCAGCATATTGGGCTTTTGGAAGCCGACAGCTCTTATACACAAAGTACTTCGGTGACACTACCTCAGGGTATATTCGGCACCTATTATATCCATGTCCTTGCCGACTATTATGACGATGTCTTTGAACCAGCTCTTAATGGAAATAATACTGGGTCAAGTGATTCGATCAATATTATCCTGACTCCTCCGCCTGATCTTGCTCCCATATCCATTACTGTCCCGGATACCGCAAGTAATCGAGAGTTTGTAATCATTTCCTATCAGGTGCAGAACCAAGGGGCTGGCTCTATTCCTTCCAACAAACAGTGGTATGAAAATATCCTGATCAGCCAGTACAACAATGGAAGCAATTTTAGTGTATTGAGGAGCATCTCCAACTTCGGGCCTTTGCCAGCTGGTGGGATATATACGCAACAAATATCCGTTCAAATCCCTCCCAATTTTTCAGGCCCTTATTATATCTATGTAGATATTGATGCCACAAATCAGGTATATGAATACAACTTTGAAAGCAATAATCAATTGGGAGCGAATATCCCTATTGAGATTGTAACTCCTGATCTGACCATCGGTCAAGTCATTGTCCCAGATACTGTCCACACAGGAGAACAAATTCACATCCAGTATTGGTTAAAAAATGAAGGTCTTGGTCGTCTCATCAATCGGGTATTCTGGGACCGATATTATATCAGTGAACTCCCCGTTTTTGATGTCAATAACTCGATTTTTGTTGGAGGACATTATTATGGTGCTTCACTCTTCCAAGGAGATAGCCTCTTCAGGCAAAGGACTATTCTAATCTCCAATGGAATCTCTGGTCCCTTTTATGTACACATCATTACAGATACCGATAGTCATGTTCTGGAGGATCCCTCCGAACTGAACAACATTGGAAGCAGCACATCAATGGAAGTATTGCTTTCACCCTGGGTGGATCTGGTCCCTTTTGGCTTGCCAGTTCCCGATACCTTGATCGCTGGAGACTCTATTTTTGTTTCCTTTATAGTAGAGAATATGGGCAATACCGATGCACAGGGAAGCATCTGGCAGGATGAGCTCGTTCTATCTTCTTCAGCGAGCTGGAATCCAATGGATACCCTCCAATTGGATCGATTTACCCTGAGTCAGTATCTGCAAGTAGATTCTTCATATATGATGCAGGCTGTATATCCGACCTCTCCTTATTTGTCAGAAGGAATCTACTATCTTCAAGTTTACACTGACATTACCAATCAAATTTATGAACATCAGAGTGAGGCAGATAATTTTCTTTCCAGCTCTCCCGTCTATGTAAAAGCCTATCCGCCTTCAGACCTTGTTGTGACTAGTTTTTCGGCTTCGGATAGTCTTTGGTCAGGGCAGTCTACTACGGTTCAGGGGATGGTCACAAATCAGGGAGATACAGAGATTTTAACTTCTCTATGGAAAGATGGGGTATTCTTATCGGCTGATAGTATTTGGGATGTAAATGAGGATTTGCTTCTGACAACGATCAATGTCAATGGCCCCCTTGACTCCGGCTCAAGTTATGCAATAGCACCCTCGATCACCATTCCAAATGGCTATTCTGGAGAGTATTATCTGATTTTTGTTTCAGACTATACGCTTGCTGTAGCAGATCCTGATACACTTAATAATAGGAAGGTATATCCTATTCATATCCAACTTACCCCAGCTTCCGACTTGATCCCTACAAACTTTTCAGCACCTACAACGGGCATTGCTGGACAACCGATCTCTATTCCGATTGTTGTCAACAACCAGGGGTTAGGTACGGCAGTAGCCAATCAAATGGTTGATCGCTTATATCTATCATCAGATCAAATCATCGACAATGATGATCTGTTGATTGAGGAATTCAGTAGAAATATTAACCTTGTCACTGGGCAAAGCTACTCTGATACCTTAGAGGTTTTTCTGCCACTCATTGGAGCCAGTGGAAATTATTTCCTCCTTTTTGCCTCCGACTATAATAATCAAGTGTATGAAGGCTCCAATGAAGCGAACAATGTAGCGAGTTCTCTGATCCAAATTTCTCTTCCTCCTCCTGCTGATCTGTTTCCCAATACGATTTCTTTTGCAGATACATTCCTGGTTGGAACGACAGTACAAGTAAATTGGCAACTGGACAATATTGCTTCCAATCCAGCGACTGGATTCACCAGGGAAGCAGTCTATCTTTCTTCCGATACCATTTGGGACATTGATGACCATTTATTGGGAATCAAAAATGGGAATATCAATATCGCACCTCTGTCTTCAGAGCCACGTTCCATTGACCGACTCCTATCTGGACTATCTGTAGGATCTTATTATCTCATCATTCGTTCAGACATTTTGAATAATATTCCTGAGGGAGATGAGTCCAACAATACAAGAATTTCTTCTAACCAGGTATATGTTACGGTCCCTCAACTTCCTTTTTTCGTCCTTACACCTGACATACTTGCCAACAAAGCAGAGATCTATTACCGGATCGAAGTGCCCGACTCTTTGGTTGGAGAGAGTATGTTGCTCAGACTTACTGGAGATTCCATCAACAGTTTTAATGAATTATACCTGAGTCATGAAGAGATCCCCAGCCGAGTAGAAAGTGATGAGAAATCTATCCAACCATTCACGCCAAATCAAGACATCATAGTTCCTGAACTGGATTCAGGCACCTATTATGTCATGGCCTACGCAAGCAATACTTCTGGAGGAATCCAGAATGTGAGTTTATTGGCTGACATCCTAACCTTTGAGATTGTCAGTGTGGATGATGACAAAGGTGGGAATACGGGTTCTGTAACTGTGAAGATCAAGGGATCCAAGTTCGAACCCAATATGATAGTCAGATTGGAGGAACCCAGCTTTGGCAGTATCACAGCTTACAATGTCTACTATGTAGATCCTACGTTAGTGTATGCTTCTTTTGATTTGTATGGAGCAAGCATTGGATTCTACGATGTGGTTCTGGAACTCCCTGATAGCAGCATCGCTAGTCTGGTAGATGGATTTGAGATTGAAAATGGCCCCTTAGGAGGGGGGGGAGGAGGAGGTTCTGGTTCAGGATCGGGCAACTTCAATTATACCTGCTACGCCCCTATCCATCTCACAGATGACTTCCTGGAAGTAGAATATGTTCTCTTGCCAGAAGTCAGACCCAATTGGATTGTGCCAATTACCATTTATTTCACCAATATCAGCAATGTCGATATTCCCATTCCTAAACGCTTTATTGTCAGCTTGGATGATGCTCCAATAGCCTTCTCGGTTGGAGATTTGAATGAAAGCAAAACAGAATTATTCGTCGAATTAAAAGAAATAGGAGGACCTCCTGATGTCCTTAGACCTAAGGCAGGTGGGGTTATCAAATTTTATGCAAAGGCGCCTGCTCCCCCCTATATGGGATTCATATTACTTGAATAATTCTCTATAACAATACAAGTATAAACTTCTTTATGAAATATCTATTCTATTTTGGTTTTTTTGCGTTGATCTTGACTTCTGGCTATGCTCAAAACGGGACCCAGCCCAATATTCTAGGGCAAGGAGGTGTACAAGTAAACAGTTATACCGGAAACCTGCTATATCAACGCAAAGATCTCTTCATCCCAGCCCGCGGGATGGATTTGGATATTACCTTTGTCTACAATAGTTCCCGCTATCAAGATAATTATGGTCTGGGGCGTGGCTGGACTTTCTCTTACAATTTGTTGTACAGACTTGATACAGCAGGAATCATCATCGAAAGAGGAGGAGGTAGAGCAGATCTCTTTACCATTACATCCAATGCCTATGAAGGGCCGAAAGGGATCTTCGATGTGTTGCAGGAGTATCAGCCTGGGAAATTTCGTCTGACCACGAAAGAAGGAACGCACTACGTGTTTGATGACTCTACCCACAAACGGATCACCCAGATTGAGGACCGCAATGGAAATACCATTGACTTTACCTATTCGGATTCTTTGTTGAACAGCATCACAGGACCAGCAGGCAGAACCATTATGTTCACCTGGTACAATGGGCAACTGGCTTCTATTATCGATGCCTTAGACACCCCGACCCGTACCATCCACTATGCCTATGATGATCAGGGACGCTTGGCCAAGGTTACCAATCCGATAGGGGATTCTGTCCTTTATCATTACAATGACGACCATCTGCTAACCGAGATCATTGACGAAAATGGCAACTATACCCGTATGGCCTACAATTCCTCCTGGGCAGTTACGACCATTGCTACCTGTCTGACTTACCAGAGAATTTCCTATAATACTCAACATGGGAAGACCTATGTTACTGAGCGAGTGAGCGGAGAGGATCAGATGACGGTTTATGAGTTTGATGAGGAGGGACGCTTGATTAGAAAAAAGGGAAATTGTTGTGGGTATGATGTAGAATACACATATGATCCAAACAACAATATAACCTCTTATACCGATGCAAATGGGAATACAACCACCTACACTTTTGACAGTAAAGGGAATGCTTTAACAGAAATTGATCCTTTAGGCAATACGACTTCTTTTACTTATGATCCACAGTTTAACAATTCTTTGACGACCATAGACAAAAATGGGAACTCCTATTCTTATCAATATGATGGAAATGGGAATTTAACTCAAATCTCAAAACCACTTGGAATTAGTGAAAGCTATACCTATGATAACGATGGGAATCTTCTTTCAATCACTGATGGTAATGGCAATCTAACAACAAACTCATATGATATTTTTGGCTACCTCACTCAGATCACAAATGCTGAAGGAGGTACAACTACTTTTACCTATGATGGAAGGGGAAATCAAATCAGTAAAACTGATCCTAATGGCAATCAGACTCTTTATGAATATGACTTGCTGAGTCGTCTAGCAAAAGTAACAGATGCTCTCGGGTATGAAACACTTTATGAATACGATGAAAAAGGAAATCAAATCTCTATGACAGATCCTAGGGGGATTCCTTATTACTATTCCTATGATCCACTGGATCGTAAAATAAGAGAGAAAGGTCCAATGGGTTATTCCAAAGAGTATGCCTACGATGAGCGAGAAAGTCTTATTTCAGAAACCGATCCTAATGGCCATACAACTACCTATACTAATAATTGGCAAGGCCTGAGAACTTCCAAAGTCGATCCTTTGGGACATGCTACAACCTATGAGTATGATGGGAATGGGAACATGATCAGCGAGACAGATCCGAGAGGGCATACAACTCTCTTTGAATTTGATGCTCTTGACAGGAAGACTAAAATCACAGATCCACTGGGATTTGAACAAAGCTTCAGCTACGATGGAAACGGGAACAAGATATCGGAAACAGATAAAAATGGAAATACGACTACATACTCACATGACGCCTTGAATCATCTTATTTCTGAATTAGACCCATTGGGAAATCAGTTTCAAAATCAATATGATGGAAGTGGAAATAGGATTACAGAAATTAATAAAAGAGGCTTTCTCACAACATTTGAATACAATAGCCTAAATCAGAGAGTCAAAGTAATTGATGCTTTATTTCAAGAAACCTCGCTTCGGTATGATTCCGCTGGTCAATTAATAAAAATTATCAATCCCAAAGGTGATAGTACCCAATTCCTTCTAGATGGCTTGGGCAGAAGGGAAGCTGTGGTAAATGCCATGGGAGATACTTCCTTTATCTTGCATGATCCAAATGGAAATCAAATTTCCTTTACGGATCAAAATGGGCATCTCACCCAGTATGCATACGATTCACTGAATCGGAGAATTCAAATGATTAATCCTTTGGGATACTCAACATTTTATCAATATGACTTGATCGGAAATTTAGTAGCAGAAACAAATGCAGAAAATCAAACAACCACTAATACCTACGATCCGGCAAATCGAATCCTCCAGATAAAAAATGCAGCGAATGAGGCAATCACCTATTCTTATGATCCAAATGGGAATCCCAAAACTTCTACTTTCCCCAATGGAAATGTCATCTCATTCGAATATGATGCCTTAAACCGTTCGACGAAAGTCTCTGATCTCATTGGACTTATTCAAACGTATTCCCATGATCCTAGCGGAAATATTGTTTCAGAAACAGATGGAAATGGAAACACAACAAGCTATCTCTATGATCCGCTGAACCAAAAAATTGCCACGACTGATGCAATGGGAAATAGCTCCTATATCACATACGATGAGGCGGGAAACGTGATAAAAAAAACCGATCGGAATGGAAATTCTACGATTTATCAGTTTGATGAATTAAACAGGAGAATTTCGAATAAAGACCCACTGAACTATGTATCCTCATTTGGATACGATTCATCTGGCAATCTTGCTACGATTACTGATACCAAAGGAAATACTACGAAGTACACTTATGATGCCCTTGGGAGAAAGATATCGGAAATCCTGCCAGATAGTTCGATATGCTACTTCCACCATGATAAGGTGGGTAACATGACTTCTCGAGTAACCTTTGGTGGAGATACCATCTCAATGAGTTACGATGTAGTGAACCAATTGATCCTGCGAAACTATCCTGGCTCCAATGACGATTCTTTCACTTATGACAAGGTTGGAAACATTCTTTCTGCTACCAATGGGCATGCAACTGTTTTGTTTACTTATGATAATACCAACAAGATTCTGTCTGAGTCTCTGAACGGGAAGGTAACGGCTTACTCCTATAATATTAATAATGGGACAAGGTCTATTTCATATCCTGGAGGAAGGACTATCACAGAGAAAATGGATCAAAGACAAAGGATTCTCCTAATAAGTGATGGAAACGATACACTTCTCCAAATGCAATATAACTTATCAAATAGGTTGGTAGGAAGGAAATATGGGAATGCCCTAAATATGGGTATCCTCTACGATGCTAATGGTAGAGTGGTTCGAATTAGGAGTCAATCGAATAATATTATCGATTTGGGATATGATTACGAACGGGAAGGAAATCAAATACTCGAAGAATATTCCCACAATCCAAGCCGATCAGTCCAATACACGTTGGATGATAACTATCGAGTTGTTGAGATGAAAAGAGGTTCCTTAGTCAACGGAGTTATTAATAACCCTATAGAACAGATTCAATATTCTTATGACTCTGAATCGAACTGGACTAATGTCACAAAAAATGGTATTTCAACTTCATATTCTACGAATAACCTTAACCAACTGATAAGTGCTTCTGGTGGAACAAATGCTATCCTCTCCTATGATAATGATGGGAATATGACCTCTGATGGAAGCCATACATATTCTTTTGACCATGGAAATAGAATAGTAGCATTGAATAATGGATTGAGTGCAGTCTACAAATACGATGCTTTTGGTAGACGAGTTGAAAAAACCACAGGCCAAGGCACAGTTTTATATTTTTATGACAATATCAGAATAATTGAGGAAAGAAATGATCTTGATCAAACTATCTCCACCAAGGTATATGGATCATGGCTGGATGATATTGTATCTTTTGATACACAAAATCGATACTATATAGTCTCAAATGCTCAGGGTAGTGCTGTAATGATTGTGAATGAGCAAGGACACTTAGTGGAACAATATGAATATAATGGTTATGGAGAGGGACAAATGTATGATTCCACTTTTTCTGTTATTTTAAACTCCCTAGTAGATAATTCGACTTTCTTCACATCAAGAAATCAAGATGTAGAATCTGGATTACAAGATTTTAGAGCCAGGACCTTTCACCCACTCTTGGGCCGTTTTTTGCAAAGAGACCCTCTAGGATACATTGATGGTCCAAATTCTTATTATCCCTATTTTTTACCTTTTGGAACAGATCCTTTAGGCTTAAGCAAGAAACTAGTTGGCCTAAGTGGGTTTATCCCAGTATTTACCCCTACAACTGGATTGGGATTAAGCATTAATTTTGAGGATAATAGTGAGGATTGCTGTCGTGGTAAAGAATTGATACCAAAAGGAAAGAAGAAATATAAATGGGATCTAACTCTTTCTTTAGGGGTAGGATATGGGGTCGATATTATGGGGTCAGGATTCTCTTACAAAGGTCCATCGATTGATTTTGCCCTTGAACAAAGTGCTGAAAGTGGATGCGGCGGAAAAATAAGTGATTTCAAAACTTGTTTTCACCTTCCCCGAGCAGATTTTGGTTCCAACATATCATTAGGCCTAGGTCTTGATCTTCCATTTGAAATACCTTTGAGTTGGGAGTCCGCATATTTTGAAGCAGGTATTTCAGGAGAATTTTATGTGAAATCTTGTTGGATTAGCAATGGAAGTTCAAACTACATTGAATCTTCCATCTGTAATCGAGTCAACCTATCTGTGAAAGCTTTCCTTTTTCCTTTTGGAGAAAAAGAACTGTTTAGTGAGGGGAAGACAGAATGTTCTGCCCCTCAAAGATGGAATTTCTAACAAAAAAGATATGATTATTCCTTTCAGATACTTGTTGGTTTTTATGATCCTATCGCTAAGTTCTACTAAATTTTTGGCTCAAATCACGGACTGCGACCCTCCTCCAGGACCCCCAGGTTGCCAAGGCCGCAATTGTGATCCTCAAGAACCTAGTTTTGGATCAGATGTCAACAACTCAGTTGACCCCAACGACATAACAGGTCCCTTAGGCTATGACAGCGCCCGCTGGGTATCTAGCGAAGACATTTACGGCTATACCATTCGCTTTGAGAATGATCCTGACTTTGCCACAGCGTCTGCGGCGAATGTTACTATCATACTCCCCATAGACAGCAATTTGAATATGTTTTCCTTGCGTTTGGGAGATTTTGGATTTGGCTCATTTATCTTTTCGGTGCCGCCCAATACCTCTTACTATTCCACACGATTGAATGTGGTGGATTCATTGGGGGTATTTGTAGATCTAATTGCCGGAATTGATGTCAACAGGGGTGAAGCCTTTTGGCGGTTCATTTCGATTGATCCAGCAACTGGTCTGCCGCCATCAGACGTAATTTTGGGATTTCTGGAGGTCAATGATACGACCATTGGCAATGGAGAAGGTTTTGTGACTTACTTCGTCCAAGCTGATCATGATGTCCAGACAGGGGATAGCGTCTTTGCGCAGGCTGATATTGTATTTGATGACAATGATCCTATCATCACCAACATCTGGACCAATGTCATCGATGCCGTCGCACCAGCCAGCAATGTAGATCCTCTTCCTACACAAACCGACAGCACCTCAATATTTCTCTCATGGGGAGGAGTTGATGATCCCGGTGGAGTAGGGGTAGCCACCTATGATCTGTATGCTTCCACCAATGGCGGGCCTTTTGGACTTGTACAATCAGACATTGATACCACTGGTTATGTATATGTCGGATTCTCTGGTTACACCTATGGATTTTTCACCCTGGCATCAGATCATGTGGGCAATCGGGAGCCCATGAAATCTCAATCTGACACAGAAACGACTATTCGCGACGAAGATCACTTGGTTGTCAAAGTATATCTGGAAGGAGCATATTGCTTGATGGCTTGTCCTTCCGGGATTCCTCAGGGGTGGATGAATACAGTCATGCTTGATTCTTCTTTATTATCTCTAGAGCAACCCTATGATACGATGAAGACTTATCAACTAGGAGCTTATGCTCATTGGGGCTATTTGGGAGAAGAGTCAGTGTCCATTTTTCCTGATCCTGCAATCGTAGACTGGATGCTGCTAAGTTTTCGAACAGATCCAGGGGCAGGCTCTGCCTTCGACACCATGGCAGTCTTTCTCCGCTCTGATGGCTATTTGCTGGATCTGGAAGGGGATTCTGTATTAAGTATTAATCTCCCTGAGGGAGTGGATTCCTTCTATGTGGTTCTAGAGCATTACAATCATCTCATTGTGATGAGCAGTCAGAAGATTGGGGTTGTTGAAGGAGTCTTTAGTTATGATTTTACAAGCTCAGCCAGTCAGGCATATACGATTGGCGGCTCGGCAGGACTGAAGGATTTGTCAGGAACGGGGATGGGCCCTTTTGCGATGTATGCAGGAAATGGCGCGTATGATGTGAACATCAATTCAGAAGATCAGACCCTGTGGCTGAATCAACATTTATTATTCAATAAGTATCTACAGGGGAATTTCAATCTGGACCTTAATGTGAATCCTGACGATCAGAGCCTTTGGTTGCTCAATCATTTACTATTCTCAGCAGTTCCACGAAACTAATCTCAATCTTCCTAGCTATGAAACATATTTCTATTCTTCTTGGGTTGTGGGTACTACTTCTTCCAAAGATACAGGCACAACCTGATACCTTTGATTTGCAGTTGTTGATCGACTCCGTTTCCAACAACAATATTTATATTCGAGTTCAGATCAGAGGAGTCAATGCTTCCTTTTTGCTAGGCTCAAGTGCTTTTTTCATCGATTACAACGGGGATGTACTGGGGCAGCCCACCATCCATCAATCGCTCAACTATAGTGGCTCAACTTCAGATTTCTTGATTCCTTCCCTTTGCTCTGGCTGTTTTTATGGAAACTTTCAACTATCAAACACAACGGGGAGAACGGGGATTGGTGTACTGCTAGGGTTCCCGGGGGATGGGGCAACTGTGCCCACAACCTTCACAGATCTCGTTCAGCTTGCCTTCCCCATTATCAATGCGGCAGCAGATATGAGTATTAGTTGGCGAGGAACAACCTTTTCAGGAGTTTTGGTGGCCCCTACTGTTGTGAAAAAGGATGATGAAATCGTCAATTTGGTTGAGCTTTCTGGCGGGCAAATAGAGGCAGGATTGCCAGGTCCTCCTGTAATTCCACCTCCCTTTCCAGTGGAATTTCGAGAATTCTCAGCTACTCCTAAGCTAAATTATATTGACCTTGATTGGACCACAGGATTCGAAAACAACAATCAAGGATTCTTTGTAGAGAAGAGAGATCCTGTCAGCACCTCTTTCGAATCCATTGGCTTTGTACATTCACAAGGCAATTCTACTCAACAACAAGAATATGAATTTCCCGATTCAGATGTTGTACCAAATATTGTGTATCAATACCGACTTCGACAGGTGGATTTTGATGGTGCATTCTCTTTCTCGCCAATTGTAGAAGCTACAATTTCGGATCAACCTGGGCTTTTCCTGAGCCAGGGATTTCCTAATCCAACTCTTGATCAAGTTTCATTTAACCTGAAATCCGATCAGGCACTCCCAATTAGAATTGAAGTTTACAATACTTATGGCCAGGAATTGTACAGAGAGTCCATTGAAGTACCTATTGGAATCAGTAAGATCGATCTTCCACTTTCATCCTTTGCAGAAGGAATGTACCATGTGATTTTTGTTCTTCCCAGAGGTCGAATGAGTAGAAACGTGAGGAAATGGTGAGTTGTTAATAGCAGCTAAAAAGGCGACAATTCAATCAAAGGTAGCATGCCCATATGGAATGTAGTTACAGTTATCGATGAATAAAAAAGTATCCATCTTTTACTGGGAAACTATCCATTCCTCTTACTCCAACTACCACTTGTATATCAATAGCTACCCCAACCCAGGCAAACGCCAACGATCCATCAACCATGGATCCACCTCACTATTCATGATCAGCAAATAAGTTCTCTCAAAATCTGCCTCAGGGACCTCCCGCAGGAAGGTACTCTTCGATTGTTGGATGATGGCAGGCTGCTGGGAGGGGATGGCCTTTGGACAAAGCTTCGTAAAATGCCGAAGAAAAGTCAATGGCTGATTCATGGTCTCTGCCGCATAAAAGGATAAAATGTTTCACTTTTTTGAGGTGTTCTGGTTGTTTGCCATCGCTAATCGGAAAGCCTTTTTCATATCAATAGCAGCAGTATGAGTATAGATTTGCGTGGTTTCGGGTTTTTCATGTCCAAGAAAGATCTGGAGATGATCTTTGGACATGCCCGCTTCAGCTAGGAGTGTCGCTCTTGTATGTCTTAGGATGTGTGGACTGACTTTGTGTTGTAGCTCTGCTTCGATCGCGATTTCTTTGGTCAGATGCTGGACCATTCTCTGGCTGTATGCCTTTTGTCTGAGGGTGAGAAAGAGTGGTCCTGATTTCCTCTGTCCTATATGGATCTGTAGTTTTCTTGCTAATTCCTGGACAATTGGTACTTCCCTTCTTTTGTCTCTCTTTCCTTTCCGAATGACAATTCTCTGTTCATCGGCATAGACATCCCTTATCTCTAATGCTACAAACTCACTAACTCTAGCTGCAGTTTGGTAGAGTGTACTCATCATCAATCCGATTTTGGGCTTGCGGCCATAAGCCTGGTCGAGAAATCTGTTGATTTCCTCTTCACTTAACCGTTTGACTGTTCCCTTCTTTTGTCTCTTTTGGGGCTTTAGTTGAGTCTGTTTTCTGGCCTGCTTGAAGACATAGGCAGTCTGCTCATAATCCATCCCATATTTTCTGAGCACTTTGACAATTTCTTTGATGGCAGGCTTGAGATGCTCAGACATTGATTGCGGATTAGTAATTTCGGTACGCAAAAACTAGCAAATGTTTAGGATTGGACCAAGTATTTGAGGACTATATGGCTGCAAAATCCTGTTCGATTGCGCTCTTTGGCCCTTCTACGAAATCACTTAACCGCTTGCTCTATGCCCAAATTACAGATTTGGAATCGTAAGGAGATTGCCTCTTATGACAATCCTCCCTATTTCAATACCTATCAACGCAAACTCTTTTTTACCCTGCCTCGTTCCCTGGCCAAAAAACAACGGAGTTTTCATAGCTTAACCAATCAAATCGGATTTCATCTGATGTTTGGCTACTTCAAAGCTTGTCGGCGATTCTTTACTCCTGCTCGATTTCAGGATCAGGATATTGAATTTGTCTGTAAGCGAATGGGAGTTTTCTCCTTTGGCATAGAGATGTCCCAGTACAGTCGAGCTACTTATCTTCGGCACAAGCGGATGATTCTCAATTATTTTGGCTGCCAATCCTTTGATGCTAATCGGCATAGATCTCGGATTCTCAAAGCCATATCCAGACAAGTGAAAGCACAGGTAAGGCCAAAATTGGTCCTTGAATATCTGCTGGATTGGCTTGAAAAAAGCCGCATCGAGTTTCCTGCCTATCACAGCCTTCAGACCCTGGTCGCAGATGCCATCATGGCTCATAAAAAAAAGCTGATTGCCAGACTCAATGAGCATCTCACCTCGGCCCACAAAGCTGCATTGGATCGCTTGCTTGAACAGGATGGTGATCCAAGTAACCAGCCTTACCTCTTAACCAAGCTCAAAAAGCTCATTCCCAGTGAAAAACAAAAACATATCAAAACCAATTTAGAAACGCTCAATCTCATCTGGGAGATCTTTGACCAAGTTGCACCCTTGATCGAACTGATCGGCCTCCATCCGGATGCCATCCGATATTATGGAGAATTGGTCCTTCACTTCAGAATGACTCAACTGACTCAAAAACACAAAACAGATCAGTATCTCTATCTGCTGGCCTTTGTTGCTTATCAGATCTACATCTGTGAAGATTGGATGGTCGATACCTTTCTCTCAGGCTGCAAATCGGCGATTAATCAGGCTCAGAAGGCACAAAAGGACTATATCTATGAAAAAAGAAAGATCCATCGAGCGGCCCTTCGAAGGATCGTCAACCTGACTGAAGATCGAATAGATATGCTTGAATCGATTGAACAAATCGTCTGGGCAGATGAGGAAATGCTCTCACCCGCTGGAAAGGTGGCGTATCTGCAAAGTCTACTGCCACCATTGATCAATCAGAGTGGTAAAGCACAGGTCAAAGAGTTCAAAGAGCAATTTTTGCTCAGTGATCAGCAGAGATTTTATCAGGTACTCGAACAAGGATCAATCTCTCTACAAAAACAGGTGTCAGGGATTGTCAAAGGGCTTCATTTCAATCCGCAAACCTCTGACAAGAGTTTGTTCAAAGCCATTGAATACTTTCGGGCCAAAGAAGGTCGGCTTTCTGCCAAGGCACCAGCAGAGTTTCTTTCTGAGGAAGAAAAAGCCATGGTGTTTCCTCCTGATAGCCGATTTCGCATTTCTCTATACAAGGCATTATTGTTCAAATCCATGTGTGAACATCTCAAAGCAGGTAGTCTCAATCTGACCCACTCTTACAGATTCAAAGCCTATGATGAGTATCTTATCCCCAAAAAACAATGGCTTGCTCAGCGTTCTGCCTTGCTTAAAGAAGCTGATTTGACTCATTTGGTCAATAGTACTGAGCATCTCAAAGAACTGGAAAAACGGCTCAACCAGGCCTATGACACAAGCAATCGAAATATCCTTATGGGAGACAATCCTCATATTCGATTGCATAAATCAGGCAAGTTTCATGTCAATACACCTGCCTCAACAGTTAGCCAGATTTTAGAAGATCAGCCGCTTTTCCCCTCTCAAAAGATCATTCCTCTGTCTGAGATCCTCGCTACAATAGAAAAACTCACTGGCTATCTCGGTGCATTCTCTCATCTGCAGCCCACATATCAAAAATCAAGACCTGACAAACGAGTGTTTTTTGCTGGAATCACGGCCTATGGATGCAATCTGGGCATTCCAACTATGGCTGAGGTGGCTTTTCCATTGACTGAATCTGAGCTGGAGCAGACCACTAATTGGTATTTCTCTCTTCAGAACATAAACAAAGCAAGTGATAGTATTGCCAACTTCATCCAGAATCTGGATCTACCCAATCTCTATCTGGAGCATCAAGACAAACTCCATACGGTCAGTGATGGCCAGCGCATTCCCCTCAATGATCCTTATGCCCTTCATGGCTCCTATTCGCCCAAATATTTTCGCAAAGGAAAAGGGATAAGTGCCTACTCCTTCCTCGATGAACGATACATCCCCTTTTACTCAACTGTCATCGATCCTGCTGATAGAGAAGCCATTTATGTCATTGATGGACTTTTGCACAATGAAATCTTCCGCTCCTCCAGTCATGCCACCGATACACATGGACAGACAGAGGCTGTTTTTGGCCTGATGGATCTGCTTGGATTTGACCTCACCCCACGCATTGCCAAACTTTACAAACAAACATTCTATAGCTTCACCAAGCGGAAAGACTATCAGCAATTGGGCTATCCAATTCTCCCAGGTGGATATATCAATACCAAGATTATTGAGGACAACTGGGATCACATCCTCCGCCTAGTTACTTCTCTTAAACTCAAGGTCTGCACCGCTGCTCTAATCTTCAAACGACTCAATTCCTACTCTCGGCAACATCCTGTCTATCAGGCGCTCAAAGAATATGGCAAAATCCTTAAAAGCATCTATATGCTACGATACATCGATGATCTGCCCTTGCGTCAACTTGTCAACAGACAGCTCAACAAAATCGAACATGCCAACCGATTCTCAAAAGCTGTTGCCTTTGCCAATGGGGGAGAAATGATTTTCCCAACCAGGCAGGAGCAGCGAATTGCTCAGGCTTGTAAGCGACTGATCAAGTCAGCCATCATTTGTTGGAATTATCTTTTCCTGTCCAAGAAGGTCAAGAACGCCCAAAAAGAACAACAACAAAAAACTCTCCTGGATTTGATCAAAGCAAAATCACCCATGAGATGGAGGCACATTTACTTTCACGGCTTCTATGATTTTTCAGATGAAAAACTCATTGATTCATTCAATTTGAGCCATGCCCAATTTCTCAGCCTCAAAATCGCTTGAAAAGTGGGCAAGCCCATTTCTGCAATAAGAAATTAGCAGTCAATCTCTTAGACCTGTTTTTAGCCCCAAAAAGTGAAACATTTTTACCTTTTATGCAGCACAGACCGGTAATGGACTGGTCGCTTATCCTACCCTCAAAAGCCTTAGAAGGCGAGAATTTCATTGCAAAGAAGATGCGCAAGTGGCCCTGGACAAGGTAAGTCAAACGCAGTTCATTGAACGTAAGCTCACTGGCAAAAGAGGCAGACCCAAAAAGGGAGAATAGGCCCTGGACTATCGCTATCGCATAGAAGCCAAGGCCTGCTCTGATACAAAAGCCCTCCGAAAGGCTCTCCAACCATTGGGTAAGTTTATCCTGGCCACCAATGAACTGGATCAACAAGCCCTTCCCCCAGCACAGATCCTCTCCCATTACAAAGACCAGTACCAGGTTGAAAAGGGATTTCGATTCCTCAAATCACCCCTGTGCATGGCCCAGGCTGTCTTTCTCAAAAAGCCCGAAAGAATTATTGCCCTGACTATGGTCATGTGTATCGCACTGATGGTATGAACTTCCCCCCATTGATCGGACCAGGTAAGGTGGAATTATAATTGATTCAAAAGAACGAATTTCTCAGTCTTGAAAGAGTTAGTTTTTGCTGAGGTAATCCAAAGTATGTTTCTTTCGGAGTTGCGTAATTTAAACTTTGATGGGGTCGAATTTCATTGTATCGGAATATCCAATTTTCTATTCTCTTGTAAGCCTCTGTTCCGCTTTGATAACAAAAAGCATAAACTTCTTCATATTTCAAAGATCGCCAAAGTCTTTCGACGAAAATGTTGTCTAGAAATCGACCTTTCCCATCATGGCTGACCTGTACGTCTTTGTCCAAAAGCTTGTCTACAAATTTGGAAGAAGTGAATTGTGCCCCTTGATCAGAATTGAAGATCTCAGGTGTGGATCGACTCAGTGCCGAATCCAAGGCATCGAGACAAAACTGGATCTCTAAGCTGTTAGAGAGTTCCCAGGCCAGAATATAACGACTATGTAGATCCATGATCACTACCAGATAAAAAAAGCCTCCCTCGACAGGAATATAGGTAATGTCAGTTGCCCAGACCTGATCAGAGCGAATAATGTCCAGTCCTTTGAGTAAATATGGAAATACCTGATGCTCAGATCCTTTCTGGCTCGTTTTAGGAGCTGGATATCTGGCTCGTATTCCCATCTTTCGCATCAAGCGAGCGATCCGCTTGATGTTGACCTGATAGCCTAAGCGAAGTAGGATCTGAGTCATCCTCGGTGAACCAAAGCTTGGATCAAGCAGATGAATCTCGTCAATCAGGCGCATCAGTTCCAGGTTCAAACTTGACTCTCCGCTAGCTTGATAATAAATCATCGAACGTGGAACTTCCAACAAGTTGCATTGCTGGCGCACACTCAATAAGTCTGATCCTGACTCTATCATCTGTTTGCGGCTGGTCGAATTATAGCTCATCAACCTTTTTTTTTAGCCAGTCTCGCTCCATTTTCAGCCGACCAATTTCTTCATATAAACGCCCAATTTTTGCTGCTAAATCTTCCGATTCTTTATCCTTTTTCCGAGAAAATAAGCCCGGAAGTTCTCCTTGTATTACCTTCTTCCAACTCACGATTTGGTTGGGATGGAGCTCATATTTTTTCGCAAGCTCCTGAAGTGTTTCACGTTCTCGTAAGGCTTCTAAGCCTACTTTTGCCTTAAATTCCTTACTAAAACTTCTTCGTTTTCGTTTCATTTTTTTCCAGATTTTGGGTGAATTTATCACCTTATTACCTGGTCCGAAAATCGGGGGGAACTATAATGGCCGAAAGAAAACTCAGAGTAGCCCTCAAAGAGCACAATCAAACCATTCCTGATCAGAAAAACAGACCCTGAGGTGATTTAAAGTTTTTTCACTGGGGAATTTTGTGTTTGATCATCCAAGCTGTGAAAGCGAGAAAATGCCAGGACCACCAACTGCTGAGAGAGGTATCTTGTCTGACCAACAGAGTTCTGAAGCTGTCAACCCAGGC
>JBCCGK010000102.1:0-43118 GCA_039029315.1 Bacteroidota bacterium
ACTTATTTTTTGTATGCGTCTTTTTTCCTCATCCTACAGCTTTTTTTGTTCTCATAGCCCTACTATGAGAACAAAAAAGAGCCTTGTTTGAGAAAAAAATACATCATAAAAATTCTCAGCACAAATTTCAAAACAGTCTCTAAGATCTCAAGAATCTTGTAAGTCAAGGTTTCTGAAAGCTCCCGTCAACACCAGGTGTTGATCAGGGAGCTTTTTTGATCTGGTAATCAGGAAGACGCATGGACCTGATCTTTTTGCGAAGAGAATAATCATTGCTGAAGTTTCTGCAGCAACTCCTTCGCCTGAGTATGATAATAATGATCCTGATACCCGAGGATCTGTGTCAACGCATCACGTGCTTCGGCCTCGTTGCCCATTTGCAAATGAGCCAGGGCGGAGTACCAATCGGCATGTGCGATGGCTCCTGCGGACTGAATCATCTGGAAATATTCCAGGGCCTGTTGACCTTGGCCTAATTCCATATGACTAAAGCCAGAAAATAATAAGGCCTGAGTCGAATCAATTGCATTTTTCCGAAGTAATACTTTTTGGTATTCCAGCAAGGAGGCCTGGTACTTGCCTTCATGAAACAATCTATGTGCCCCTTTCAATAAGCTATCATCAGGACTTCCAGATCGCTCGGTATAAACTCTAAGTGGTTCATAATGCGCCGCAAATAGTTGCTCACTCGTCATCGCTGAAGATTGCTTGAGCCAAACCCATACCCCAGCTCCAATAAATAATATTACGATGGATGCAGCTATACTCATTTGCCAGGAGAGAAACCTGATTGGGCCTTCCTGTTTGCGTTCCTGGGGAAATTCCCGCAAAAACGCCTCCTTGCGCATCTGCATACTGTCTGCCAGAATCAATTGTTCTACCTGTAAGAGCGCTCTGGCCTCTTTCGCAAACTCTGGTTCCTCTGAGAATCTTTTTTCAAAAGCCAATCTCTCCTCTTCCGAGAGTTCATTGGCCAGGTATTTTTGAACCTGATCAGATATAGACGAAGACTGACTCATTTGAAGTGTTCTTTTTTGGATGACTCGACCAGTTTCAATAATCTCTTTTTGCATTGATATCGCTGACTGGTAGCACTCTCAACACTGGCAAACCCCATTTGATCAGCGATTTCCTTCATTTTGAATCCTTCTCCCACAAACCGCAACAATTCCTGACAGCGCTCTCCCAATTGCTTCATGGTATCCATCAGGGTATCCATAGCTTCTCTATGAAAAATTTTCGTCAGAAAATCTTTCGAAGCATCTGGCAACTCCGGGAAGGTAGCAGAGGCATCTGTATATATAGTAGTGGTTTTTTTTCGACTAACATCAATACACTTTCGAAAAAAAATTGTTCGAAGGTAGGTATATAGACTGCTTTGCCCTTTAAAATCCCCCCTCCTCAATTGCCTCAAAGCGACCACGATGGTATCCGCATAGGCATCTCTTGCTTGCTCATCA
This sequence comes from Bacteroidota bacterium, assembly GCA_039029315.1. Taxonomy (GTDB): domain Bacteria; phylum Bacteroidota; class Bacteroidia; order J057; family J057; genus JBCCCJ01. The sequence goes on from JBCCGK010000102.1 coordinate 1,461, forward strand.
GATATCCCATATTTGGATGGGCGCTTCCAAATGAGGTGCATATATCGCTGATAGAGGGCATTCTCATATCGCCTGACAGTTGGGCTCAATATTTGGATTCCAGCAAGTATTTCCTCTTCGGAATATCGTCGATGATCAGAAGCCATAATTAACAGGATTCAACTTTATCAAGTCAAAAATACTTCAACATGAAGGATTCTTTATAAAAAAATCAAAAATAGGCTTTAGGTTTTTGTTTTCTCCCTCCACTATTAAGAGTGAGCACCTCATGAATTACACATTTAGGCCGAAGCCGAAAAGCCTGGTAATAGAGTAGGCACGAAACACATATTTTATTGATAATGAAACGTACATGGTTCTTTACTAACTTATTTTTGTTCCATAAGGCTGCCTTTCTGCTCATACTAATAACCGGGTTCTTATCTTACACTCCTGCAATCGGTCAGTTCATCTCCGATGGAAATGGATATACCACATCGAGTCGAATAGGAATAGGAGTTGGTGCTTCTAGTTGGGTGAATCTAAGTGTCGCTGGCGATTTACGGTTGATGAGCACACTTGATCGTGGAAAAACTACAGCTCCCAAGCTTTTGTTCAGCAATGGGGATGGGTCGCACCTTCGATTCTCCATCGAGGATAATCTGACTGAGGATGCCCTCTTATTTGACTCAAAAACTGCTTCCAGATACTTTCAATTTAAAGGCAGAGTAAATATAGGTCTGGGATCTCAGGCATTTCTTACACCAACAGGCTCACATTCTGATTATTATTTAGGTGTTGCAGGGAAAATCGTCGCCAAAGAAGTGGTCGTTTCCACCAGTACATTCGCAGACTATGTATTTGAAGATGATTATCAGCTGACTCCGTTAGAAGCAGTAGAGCAACACATTAGCACCCATAAGCATCTTCACAACACCCCATCTGGAAAAGAGATCATTCAGGAAGGAATTGCTGTCAGTGAAATGACTGTCAATCAACAAGAGAAAATCGAGGAACTTTTCCTTCACATGATTGAACTCAACAAACGAGTAAAAGAACTAGAAAAAGAAAATGCAGCTCTTAAAGCTCAATTCATGAAGAAATGATCTCTTTCGTTCCCTACAGCAAGTATGTATTTCTCTTAACCATGAATTCTCGCCTGAAGGTGATCGCTGATTTCCTCGGGCAACCCGCTCCAGATGGTTGAATATGCAACATCAATCATCAGGGCAGTACACAGAGGTAAGCTACATTCGGTGGACCAACCACAACACACTTCCACACAATTGACCTAATCAATCTATCCACACAATGATCTATAAGACCTTCTTATGTCAACCCAAACTGAAGTACGTCTCCCTGAACAGTTCTTCCAGATCTGCTTTATTGGAGAATGAAAGGATACAGGTCAATCCCATTGATCATTGTCCTTCAATCTTATTCCTTCCTTTGTGACCCAAAAGCCTTCCAGACGATTGGTCGGAAGGCTAATAGAATTCTAAAATGGTGGGCAGACATCACTGGCAAAAGAGAGCCTGTCCACCGCTCTTAGAACGAGATCAATCTAACGAATCTAAGAGCCATAAAAAAAATGAAAAAAAATATCTTTTATTCAGCCATATTCCTTTGCTCTTTCCTGATTGTTTCAGGAAATCCGGCAGCAGGGCAGTCGCTGGAAATCTCCTTTATCAAATTAGGAGATACTGTAATTCCTCCTAGTGGGAGCTCAGGTTCCAATTCAATTATAGGATCTGATCAACAACAAAATGGAAGCATCAGTTTTCCAGCCAATCTTGCCACGCCTCTCTTCGAGGCAAGTCCGGGAGATGCTGTCAACCTGACCTTAGCTTCGACTCCATATTCGGGCACCAAATACTGGAGAATCTGGATTGATCTCAACGCTGATGGAGACTATCTGGACCCCATGGAACTGGTCTATGATTCTGGTCCTGTTCTTCTGGATTCTGTCTCAGGTACATTCACCGTACCTCCAGGCAATCTTCATACCTACTCATATGAGACCAGCCTTCTGATTGGACTCGCCATTACCCCGAATCCTCAACCTTCCAACCTTGTAGATAGTGAGGTCGTTGAATTTCGAGATGATCATTTTGTCGTAGAACTAGACGATGCCTTTTCGGACAATCTGAGAGACAATGTGGAAGGAAGAAATGAGGATCATGGATGCATACTTGTTGGACAAGATGGGAATGTAGAACTGGAAATTCTCCTGCTTGTCAACTTATGGTCAACCAAAGATCCGGATCAAAATCCTTCTATCTCCTTTCCCACCTCAACAAAAGTCAAATTAAAGATTTATGACTATTTCACAGGATTGCAGGTGAATAATGTTTATTGGCGAAATGAAGATTATACCCTCGAATCTACGGAGAATCCAGGCGCTCAATTCAAGGATTTTCAGCCATCCAATCCCGTTGTAAGACGATCCCACCAGAGAGGTGATTTTTACTTATATCACAATCAGGATACCTGGGAAAAAGACTTAATTTTCCCAGCCAGTGCTCCTAATATTTATATCATCGAATTCACCATTGAAGATTATCCTTCTCCAAAAGAATACTCAGATGTTCTTGCTTATGATCAGCACGTACAGAGTTTTCCATTGTTAATAGGAGATTGTACGTGTTCCAATCTCCCGGCTTCCATTGTTTTCCCCAGTCCAGATGCCTTTCCTCCTGTCAATCCCCTGGTCAGAGCTACACAAACAATCGAAGCCTCGGGTTCAGTTACCATCTCTTCTGGCCAACATTATTTGTTCCAGGCAGGCAATGAAGTCCGTCTACAAGATGGCTTCCACGCCCAAGCAGGTTCAGATTTCCGGGCCTATATCGCTCCTTGTGTACCAGAGGATAATCCTGTCCATAGCAGACAAGCAGCTCCTTCATCCCAATCTACCAATCCGACCCTTGTTCATGCGCTCAACTTACAAGTACTCCCTAATCCGGTCATGAATCATGCTTTGGTCCGAATGGATCTGGAACAAGAAACGACAGATCCGTCTTCGGTTCGCATGAAACTTGTCAACAATCAGGGTCAAGTCCTGAACATGCCAATCCTTCAATCGAAGTGGTCGGGAAGATCTCTTGAAAAGAAAATCGATCTTCATGCGCTTCCCGCTGGACTCTATTGGTTGTCTGTGCAAACACCACATACCGTTGAAACGATCCCAATTCTGAAAAAATAAACCTGAAGGCAGGCTTGGGTTACCACAGTGGTAACCCAAGCCTCCTTCTTTTTCGTTTCTTTGGCTAGATTCAAGCGTTTTCTTTTCCCATTTCTATCTCCATGGCACGCATGTCTCCTTTCTCTCTCATTCTTCTTTCCTGGACAATCCTCCTGTGGATCGGCATCTGTCCTTCTCCTATGCTGGCTCAAGAGCGTGTTGCCCCCACCACAGGGGAGGCCCTCTTTCAAAAAGGAGAATCATACTTCAAAGACCAGCCAGACAGTGCAAAATATTACTACGAAAAAGCGATTCCTTTCCTGGAAAAGGAACAAAACTGGGAGGAACAAGTCAAAGCTTTATGTCTGATTTATCGCCTCTTGCACCAGAGAAGGGCATATGACCAAATAGAAGCCTATGCCTACGCAGCCTATCAGCTAGCCACTGAACGCTTGGAGCCTGGCTCCAGGATACACACTGTCTCAATCAATAATCTTTCGACCTATCTCTTCATCAAAGGAAGATATGAAGAAGCAAGTGATTCCCTTCTTCAAGCCATTCGTATGCTTGAAGATGACTCCAATCCCAAACAATCTATTCTTGCAAAATACTATCACAATCTTGGTTTCTTATATACCAAACAAGGAGACTATAATCAGGCCATTCAGTACTACCGACAATCATTTGCCTTAAAAAAAAGAGCGACGTCTTCCCGAACGTATCGACTCTCTCTTGCTGTTTCGCAGCATGTGTTAGGAAGAACATTTCAACACCTGCAACAAATAGATAGTGCAAGATTGTATTATTTACGAGCTATTGACATCCTCAATGAGGATTTGACCCCCTCCCATCTTTCCAAAAAGGTAGATGTCTTGCTGAGCCTGACCAATATCGAACTGCAACAAGATCATGTGGCAATTGCACAGCAGTATCTGGACGAAGCGAAGCAGCTCCAGGAACAAAGTAGTTCCAGGCATTTGGATAGAATATATGAACTCCAGGCTCACATTTATCAACAATCACAACTACTGGATGAAGCCCTGGAACAATATCAACTCGCTCTCCAACAAAAGATTCAGAATTTGGGCCCCACTCACATAGAGTTGGCAATTACTTACAAATATCTGGGACAGCTCTATCAAGCAAAACATGTGTATCATCAAGCACTGGCTCATTTTGACAAAGGGCTACAATTGCTATTCTCAGAAGAATTGAAAAAATATCAAACCCCCGTTGAAGCATTTCATTTATTATTGGCCCAATCCGAAGTCTATCAGTCCCTTTCCTTAACAGATTCAGCCTATTTGGCTGATGCGCTTCAGGCCTTGATTCAAGCCAAAGATGTATTACATGACATCCGATTAAGACATCGATCGGAAGAGTCAAAATTATTTTGGAGTGAAAGAAAGAGTCAAACGCTATTTCAGCAGATTGTCGATATCTCGTATCAACTGTATCAGCAATCGCAAGATGAGTTGTATATGGAACTTGCCTTTCAAGCGGCAGAAGAGAGCAAGGGATTTTTGTTGTTTGAAGCCCAAGCAGAAACAGAAGCAGAAGAAGCCATGGGACTTCCAGAGATTTTTTCCACGAAAGAGCGCCGACTCCTACAGGAAATCAGCTACTATGAGAAGACCTTGATTCAGGCAGAGACCTCTTCCACTTACAAAGGGCTTTCTATCCCAGAAATCCAGGAACAACTTTTCTCATTGTATAGAGAACGAGACCGTTGGCTTGATACCATGGCAACTACTTATCCAGCATATGTGAAACAGAAGTATCAACACACAACCATTTCTATAGAGGAAGTGTCCCAGGCTCTTCCAAAGGATCAAATATTGATAGAGTATATCAAGGGCACAGACAAGTGGTACCTGTTTGCCATTTCCAATCACCAATCCTTCTTTCAGCCTCTGACTCTTTCTTCTACTCAACTGCATCATACCCTCTCATCTTTCCATACTCATCTACATGCAGGTGATCTGAGCCTGAAATCTTTCGGGCAGTACAGTCAATTGGGACATCAGTTGTACCAGATCTTGTTTCCGGCTGAAGTTCCGTTTTCATCCTTTGACAGAATCATTGTCATTCCTGAAGGCAAACTTGCAGAGATTCCCGTAGAGATTTTGGTAAAACATCCGGTAGAATTGCCAACGACAAAACGAGCCATTATCTCTTCTTGGCGATCTCTTCCTTATCTTCTGAAAGATCATGCGGTTCTCTATGCTTATTCTGCAACCACCCTCCTCTCTGCTCCCAGCAACAATAAAAACAGGAATTACTCAAAAAGATGGCTGGGAATTGCGCCCAAATATTCACAGCAGTTGGCTTTGGTTGCCAACATTCCTGAAGTCCAGAACATCGCCAGGAATCTAACTGGAGATGTTTTGAGCGGTCGGGAAGCAACAAAATCCCAGTTCCTCCGGCAAGCAGAGGAATATCGAATCCTCCATTTGGCTGTGCATGGGGTAGCAGACCCTAAGCATCCCTCGCTTAGCTATCTGCAATTTGCCAATGATATAGAAGGAGAAAGTTCTCGTCTATATATGTATGAAAACCAATATCTCGGCTGGTCTCCTGAATTGGTGGTTCTGAGTGCATGTGAAACGGGAAAAGGCAAATGGCAACAAGGAGCAGGCATCTTGAGCATGGCACATTCCTTTTTTATAGCTGGATGTCGCAGCGTGCTCAATACGTTATGGGTGGTAGATGATCAAATCAGTCAGGAGCTGAGTATAGGCTTCTACCGATCCATCCAGAATGGCTACCCCAAAGATGAAGCACTTCAGCATGCCAAGCTACAGATATTGACCACAACGCAACCAGAAAAAGTTCATCCAATATACTGGGCACCCTTCATCATGTCTGGAGATGCTGACCCCATTCGCGATTCATCGACCTCCACATTTTTTATCATTTTTTGGCTTATCGGAATCGGAGGTCTTATCCTTGTCTTACTAATGAACCGCCAAGCTCTTGACAAGCTTATGGAATGATGGCTTGGTCAGATCATAATCTGATTCAAGGGAGGTCGTCAATGCCATGCCCAGAATATAGTTCTCATCAAAATCTAGATAGGCATAGGCCAGATATTTTGGGTTTCGCCCCTGAAAGCTTCCCGTAAAATAATCTTTGACCGTTGCGACTTTCCCGGAGGCTGTTGGCAAGGTAAAGGTCTGGCCAAGTTGTCGGGAATCATCCGCCCGAAAATGAATTCCATCCAACCACTGGTAGACAGAATCGATGGTGCTCGCTCCTGGAAGTGATTTACTGATATATTGAACTTGAATGTAGGGATTGGTCAAAGATACTTCACGTCCATTTCGTGCATAGGTGATGAACAGACCATTGTTATCATTGAACTTGGTAGGATCTACCCAATTTACCTGATCGTGCAATAGCGGGATCAATGGCTCTTCATAAGTAAGACTGAATCGCATACTATATGCCTGAAAGATATTGCTCTTTCCAGGTCCCTGATATACGAAGGGAAAGAGAGATGAATCTCCTAAGCGATACTGTTCTGCATTGATCAAAATGTTTCTTGCCTCTTCCTGAGAAAGTGCCCCTTCGATCTTGTTCTCTGGTGATTTTTGTTGGATTTTTTGCTGACCTGAGGAGCAGGCAGCCCCAAACACGAAACATAACAGGCCAATCAGAAGCAGGTGTATTCGCATGTTTTTTGAGTTATGATGTTATAGATAGGTTCTCAGTACTTGTCGGACGGAAGTGAGGTATCCGCCTCCAAAAAGATTTACATGTACTAATAACGGATACAAATTGTACAAATCAAACCGATCCTGCCAACCAGATTCCAACGGCCAGATGGATTGATAGGCATCATAAAAGATTGCAGGCTGAGAATCAAACATTGTCATGAAAGCCAGCTCGATTTCCCTATGTCCGTAATACACTGCAGGATCAATCACCGCTGGCAATCCATCGGCAGAAGTTAGCAAATTTCCCCCCCACAAATCTCCATGAATCAAGGCTGGCGATTCTTTTGGAAAAAAATGATCAAGGCGCTGAAACAACCGATCAAAATCCTTAATCATGTTCTGAGGGATTTTTCTACTGCTCACCCCCATTCGCAACATGGGTCGAATCCGTTCTTCGACAAAAAAATCCAACCAGCGCTCATATCGCTGATTGGACTGAGGCAAAGCCCCAATATAGTTGTCGTGATCAAGTCCGAAGGCAGGCGCACTATGCAGGTGTAGCTGTCCTAATCCTGTGCCAAGGGCTTCCCAAAAATTGCTTCCCCTCCTTCCTGCTTCGATAAATTCAAGCAGAATATAGGCATGTGTTTCCAGCTGATTTGTCCCAATGACTTCTGGTACCCGAATAGTCTGTGCCGCCTTGAGCAAAGTCAGTCCTTTGACCTCTACCTCAAAATTATGGGCCTGATGAGCATGATTGTATTTCAGAAAGAAAACACCTGAATGGGTATGGATGCGATGTGTATGATGAATACATCCTCCACTCAGAAGGGTTGCTTCCATAACAGACAGCCCAAAGCTGGCTTCAAGATCTGCAAGAATAGGAGCAGGAAGCGCCATGGCCTCAATCAAGTTCCTAAGGTAAATCGAATCTGGACGCCACCACTGGTAAATGCTGTATTGTAGGCATTCGATGTATAGGGGCGGTTGACATTTCGTTCAAAAAACAGCTTGACATTCAGTCTGGTGTTCACCACATAATCTATAGAAGGAGAAATAATCAGGTTGAATGTCCCACGGGTAAACTGTGATGGTTGAACTGGATCGGCAGCAGTACCACTCGGAGAAAGGGTATGATTAATCTCCTTGGTATCTCGCATGGTAGCCTGAAACTGAAAGTTCGCGCTATTGGTCAGGTCAATATCACGACCAAATAATCGAAAATGTAAATCAAGTTTATCCTTCCTGTATCCTAGCATCACAGCAAGGTCCTGATTCCTCATATCAACCAACTGCAGACTTCCCACATTGAGTGTCATCTGACGTCCTCTTTTGTAATCAATCTGTCCTGTAACCCCATTTTTCATACTCAGATTGAATCCCAGTAATGGAGAGAACTGTTCACTGATCTGCACAGCCTGTATATTGTCAGAAGCGTAATAATCAATTCGTTCGATTCCTGTGCCTGGTTCGATTCCCGCCACAAACGGAATATCTGCATAGCCATCTCCATCCATATCCTGGAAGTTCAGGTTGTTGTTGAAGTTCCCTACCGAATAGGTTCCTCTATAAGAGTGTTTCAGGGTGATGGCATTGAAGTGTTTCTTAAAGAATGGGATATTAGATAATCCATTGAAGTTCACACTCCAGTTCGGCAATGGCAGGGTAGGGAAGGGGGACAATTCCACTTGATCCGCATCCAGGAAACCATAGTTGGCCAACAAGGAGGTAACCAATACGTCCTGATTAGTCCCCAAATATCCATTCCTGAATCCTCCTGTCACAATATCAGATCCTTGAGTCTGAGGATTCTTATCCGCATACCGTTTTGAGATCGCCTGCCGGACGTCCGAAAATTGTTCGAAGTAGACAGAACGCGGATCGTCTGCATTTATATTTTCGAAGGCTGTATTCAAAAAGACATAGGACATACTAAATGTTCCATTGTTCAATGGATCAAATGTATCGTATTGGTTATTGGCTCGGTCCCAACGGAAGAAGCTACTTTCGTTGCGACTGAGGCTTCTGTTGGCTGAGATATCGATACGGAATCCTTTGAATAGTTCGACCGAGGTCCGTGCTGTGAGCATTTCCTGGGTGTTGAACATGTAGAGGTTCGCCAAGGTTGTATCTCTTGTGATCCAGTTGTATCGACTCGCAATCGGTCTGATGTCTTTTTGCCCGCCAAAAACAAATGCTGCAGTAGGTGGCACAATAGGAGAAACCCGATCCGTTTGTCTATCCAGATATCCCCAATCCAACCCAAAGTTATTTGTCTTAGGCAAATATCCTGGTAGAGAGATACTGTTGTTTCGCGAATAGGTCATGTCGACACTTTTCACACTTAGAGCAATTCTCAAGACTTCTTTCCCAATAATTTTCAGGAATTTGAATGGGTCTGGTTGTGTGGTATCGGCTACGGCCTCTTCTTGCTCAGGAGTTTGCTGATTCTTGTTGCGCGAAGGCGGACGCGCTTGACTACGACCAGCATTTCTTCCTTGCTGATTGCCATCCAAAATCTTCTTGATTGGCTTGAATTTTCGATACAGTCCATTGAGATCAATTCGGCCATTGGCTTGAATGTTCTGGGAATTCCCGATTGTCGCGCCCAAAGTCGGCCGAATCTCTGGCGCTTGCTGCCAGGTAAATGCCCCTGTATAGTTGATGGTTCCGTTGATCCAGTCCAGTGGTTTGATCTGGCTGAAAGGAAGTTGGAAGGCAATATTGAAATTGTGGGTAAAGTTGGTCGTACGTCCAAAGTTGACGAATTGGTCATGTCCTCGGGCGGTATCCTTACCAATATGAAACAGGTTTTCACGCAGAGACCCAATCGAATCTCTTTCTTGTTGCGTTGCGTCACGCCAAAATCCTTGCACTTCATCCACTCTGGCTACATTGTTGGCAGAATAATTGAATTGAAGGCTTCGGGTAAGATTCCAGGTCAGATTATAACTTCGATTGACCAAGAAGTTTTTGGAATACAAGGCATTCACTTTTCCTCCAAACTGGCTGGTCGGTCGCATGAGTCGTTCCTCAAATTGTCTGTCTCCTGCAACAGCAATCGACACAGAATTTGGGAAGGGATTCAGCGTAAATTCTGTCAAGAATTTTAATTTGCTTAGGAGTTTGTTATCCTCCATCCAGATAAATGGCTTGACCTGTACTTGTGGAAACTGGTACCGATAATTGATACCTCCTCTATGCTGCACATTGAACTTTCGCTGGATCACAGAGTTGGTGGCCAATTGTTCATTATAGGAAAATGTAAAATCAAAATTATAAATATCCCAGGGATAGCTGGAGAATTTCTTCCCTCCATCTCCTTTTCCTCCTCCTCCGCCGCCGCCAAGTCCCTGACGCCCTCCAGTACGTCCTCCACCAACTCTTCCTCCCCCAGCACGACCAGGTCCCCCTCCACCACCGGAATCCAGGGATTTACTTTTTCTCCAGTTGTTGAGAGAAATACTCCTAGTTCTTCGATAATCCTGAATCTGGCTCAGTTTTTCTCTTGCCAACTCTCGTGGCAGTGCATCGAGCAACTGATCTGTTCGGACATCTGCTTCCTGCGGATTGAACTGAGGGGTTATTTTTTGCTCTCCAAATGTCGCATAGACAGGCAAGCTCAATCCCCACTTGGTAGGAAAGAATTTGTCCATATTCAGGTTCGCAGAGATATCATATCGCAAGGCATCCTCCAGGGCTCGATTACTTAATTTTTGCTCAAGAGGTCCGAATCCTGATGACTTGAATGAGCCAGAAGCATTAATCGTTCCCAAATCTGCCAATTTGATCGAAGCATTGGCATTGGCTGCCCAGCCTTTGCTTTTGTCAAAGTTGGTCAGACGAAGTTCGTTGACCCACACTTCCAGACAAACTGACTCTCCACCTGGATCTGAAGGGTTTCTAACGCCAATCATGATGTTGCGCACATCACTGAGTTTGGGCGTCCCCTTGATAAAGATTCGGTGTCCTTCTGGCATGGTTGTGTCGCTATAGGCATGACGATAGATCAAGCCTGTCCCGGCAAAGTTTCGCTCTGCTTTGGCAACAGCAAATAATGCCAACGGAAAATCAAACTCATTGACTGACTGCCAGATATTCTGCTGATTGCCGACACCTCTCGCTGGATCTGAAGGTGTCAATGGCAGTTCGTATTCATAATAGTTGTCATCATTGTCCAACCCCACCCGCAGAAAGACTTTGGCGTCCCCTGTATTGTAGAAGTTGGACGGATACAAGCCATCCTCTATTGCTTCCGCATGCACCCACATCCTCAGACGGTCATACTGGCGAAGGTCATTTTTTGTGGTTTTGAAAATCCCTCTTGCATCTCCATCGGCCAATCCACAAGTTCTGATGGTCATGGATCGCTCATCTTGCAGGTATCCTGCCAGAGTATTGCCATTGAGTTGCTGACGTTCTACGTCAGGCGGCAACACATAATTGAAAGGCAATTTCTGGGAATTCTCTTCAATACTGACATTCCCAATCTGAAAGTCTGCGACAGGATTGTCAATTTGTGGCATGATGATCACTCCCTCCTCAGTGAGTGGATCTGTGAAGCGCAACCACTGCGATGCAACCAGTTGGAGTTCTGTCATCCGCAAGATGGTTTCTCGCTCAAAGCCTGTCATATACATCCGCATGAAGCTGATGGTTTTGAAATTGTTGATTTCATTGACAGGCCGCCCCGCTTTCAGGGGAATCCGGAACTGATACCAGCGAGAACGCTTGCTTGCATTTCCCACCGTGATGACATCTTCCAGTTTATCCACTACAAAATTCATCCCCGGTTCCAGAGAATCAGGATGGATTCTGATTCGATATTCATAATATTGCTCAGCAAAATTCAAACTTCCATTCCGGTTAAGGTCCTCGCCATCAGGCTCATTGGTTGCCTGAATGGTATAGTTTCGGTTGGTTTGCTGAATATCTACGGGAGAGTTGTTCTCCATTCCATTGTAGTTGACATAGCGTTGGAGAACGCCCTCTTCTATCGCTTCATAAGCGGAATCCCTAAAGTGAATGAAGTCGTCTGAACTGGGGTCTGCCAGATACGTCTGAAAAGCTGCTGGGGACAGGACTCGCTCCAGACTATCTGTTATTCTTTGGTAGAAGGCAGCTTCATCTGGCGTTCGAAGGCCATCTAGCCCAACATCCTGCACCACACGATCCTGTTCACTATTACTGAAAGTCGTTGTAGGAGGATTTCCCAAAGACACGACTCCCCAATCAGTGTTTTGCACATTCGGAGGATCATTGACACCTGGCAAACTGAACTCTCGACTCAGACTCTCATCTGGAAGTACGTCCTCACTTATCAACCCAAGGTTGATGTAGAATTCCCCTCCATCAGAGGAAGTGGAATCTGTCAGGAAGGGGTCCATCATCCAAAACTCCAGAAACTCTACATTGGTCGCTTCGAAGTCATTGTTGATATCAATCTCTCGCATGATCCCCGCCCAGTTTTCCTGTGGCTCAAGGAATTCTCCAGAGGCTGCGTCCAACTTGAAGGCATCCGTCTGATAATTATATGGTCCTCTTTGTGCTGGCAAAAACCTCAGATCAAATGTGGGCTGAAGGTTATTTCCAAATACAGGGGTCGAAGTTGGGAACAATTCTGTCTGACGAATCTGACGAGTATAATTGTCCTCCAGGTCGTCATCGGGAATCGAGATGCCAAATCTTCTATAAAACGCCTGATCGATCTGATACCAGGCAAGTTTTGCCCGTGTAAAGTTCGGTGCCAGAGGATCTGCATATGCACGTCTTGGGTCAAACATTCGTGGATTGCCTTCCGGGTAGGAGGCCAATTTCCATTTCAGTTGTCCCTGCTGATTGTAAGGCGTCGCAGCTGCCTCAAAGTCATCGAGGAAAACAATCCCTTTGTCCCGATTATTCTTGACTACTCGCGGGGCACCAGGAATGAACTGTGCAAATTCGGCAGCGGCATTGACACTTGAGGTCTCCTTGGTGGTGAGGAAGGGAAGCTTGTCAATGACCTTAGTCATGAGATCTGATTCCTTGCGTATACTTGCATCCAAGCCCCACAAGGTATTGTTGATCGGCTCATCCCCAAGAATGGTTTTGTTATTGAAGGGTTGCTCTCGCAAATTCAGAATGGTCCCTCCTAATTGAATATTGTCAGAAGGACTGTATTCAACTCTGGACCCTAGCAGGGTCTTGGTTTGTACGCTGTAGAGAGAAGAACTTTCAAAGGAAACCGTAATATCTTGTCCTGAAGTCAGGATTGATGGATTGATGATGGTCAATTTCCCTCCAAAATAATCTACCTGAAAATCCACACCTTCGACCAATGTCCGTCCGCCTGCGGTTACGGTTACACTCCCTTCGGCCAGATCAAAGGTATTCAAGGGAATTTCGGAGCTACTAGAAGATCTATAGTAGCCTTCCAATGTAAATCGATTCAACTCAGGGAAACGCTGTATAGCTCCCTGCTGGGTATCATCATACAGTGCGGCGAAAACATATTTGGCTACCTCATCCGGATCATTTTCCAATCGGTTAGCAAGATGATCTCCAAAGGGTTCCAAGACAGGGAAGATTACTAGTCCCCGATCAGATTTAACGGTGATGCCTTCGATATAGTCAAAGTAGTTGTCTGGACCGGCGGATGTATTGTTGGTTACTTTATCTACTCCTGTGACCTGAATCAAGGGCGTATTGGCAACAGCACTGGTCGGGAGAAAATTGATTTTTCCAGCACTGGTCCCGGATTCGTACTGAATATCCAAAAAGAATCCATCTGACTTCAAGCCATACCCAATGTTGTAAATGTTTTTCATCATCAAATCCCAGGCAGGGTAGGGGGCTACCCGCAGCACAGAGGGTTTGAGCATTTTGGTGAACAACACATTGGAATTGAGACCATCTGGCGGCACGTCATCGGAGAATTCCCCCACTTGTCTTACTGCTCCATTGAAGGTATAATTGTAGGCAACGAACAATACCTGATCCGTGGGAATGGGCGAATTCAAGGAAACATATCCCAACTGCGTGTTGATAGAATATTCATTGGGTTCCAGACGACGCATATTCCCCAAGACCTGAAAATCAGAAGTGTTTTGCATTCGAAGACCAGGCACTGCTTCTATGGCTCCTTTCGCACTGCTTTGACTTCGGAATGTGGGATCACTGGTGAGGATTTCGTACAGATTGTTGGACTCATTGTTTGGGTATCGATTCTGCCCATCAGGGCTCATGGTGAGGTTTTCGTTGAATACCCTTCCTTGTCCCTGCGCGATCGATTCACTATGCTCTCCAAGGTCCACAAGTCCGACTGCATTTCTATTGCTTCGGGTATTTCCCTGCTGTTCCACCCAGATTTCTACCCGATTGATCCGCAGCGTGGATTGAATGACTGGCAGATTGATCAGGGCTTGCTCATATCGGGATCTGAAGTAGTGCGACAGAAAGAAGTGTCTGTTCATATCATAGTCTGTGGCATCTTTCTCAAAGGGAGTTTCGATAGCTCCTCCACCAGACACTGTGATGCTCTCGACTTTTCCTCTTTCCGTAGAGGCAATGGCACTCACATATACAGGTCCGAATTTCAATCTTGTCTGAAGTCCAAACAGGTTTTGGCGACCTTGCATCAGGGAGTTGCCCAATTGCATACTCACATTTCCTGCCTTGATGTCCTGAAGAATCTGATCCTCCGTCCCTTGGTGCTCCAACTTCAGTTCATTGTCAAAATCAAAAGTCGCCTGGGTATCAAAATTGGCGTTCAGGCGTAGTTTCTCTCCAATCTGTCCGATCACTCCAAGTTGGATTTGTTGGTCAAAGTTGAAGGTGGTGGTTCGTTGCTGTCGAACTGGTAGGTTGGGATTATCCGTCCGGTTTCGGTCCAGGCCAAAATCAAGGGTGGCATAGCCTGTAGGTCGAATAGACACAGTCCCTCCTCCAAATACGTCGGAGAGTGCATCCATATCTATATTGAGCTCAAGCCCTTTTTCTGTCTCAAGATTTGAGGCCAGGGATTGGTCTCTGAAATAATCAGTGGCTTCCTTCTCTCTTCTGTATTTGATATAATCTTCAAAAGAAATGAAGGAAGGACGGCGAACGTTGATTTCTCCGACCTTTTCATAAATGCTATACCCACTGAGATCGTCCTCCAATTTGAAGGAGGTCATCATGTTTTGTGGGTTGCCCAGATGCAATGGAGTTACGTACTCTTGTCGAGTAGCATCCCCAACACGGTCATTCGGGTTCTTTTTTACCTTATTGGTATCTCCTTCCCAAACATGGAGAGCAGGTAGGTCATCAAGACATATGGCGGCAGCTTCCTCTATGGAGTTTTCCTCTACTTCAAGCCTGACAGCATCGTTTTCTGGCGTGAAAAGAGAAGCCATCGCCGACAACAGTAATGCAATACTGAACTTCGACAAAGCCTTTCAATTTTTAGTGATTCCGACGATGAAGTATGCGTTACTTCAGGTTTAAAAAGTAGAGGTTTGCTACATAGGCTAATGTGGTGTTAGACTAGCTTTATCCGCCAAGAGACGAGATTTTTAGTTTTACAAACTTAGAAAATATCCATCACAAACAAAGGGTAATTCCAATCCCCTTTATATTTTAGACGTAGATTCTTTGTAATTCTCAATCATTTCCGGCAACAATTATCATTTACAAAAATACATTTGTTCTTAAACAAACAATAACAAAATGATTGCTTAAATTATTTTGTTGAATGAAAGGATTTCATCCATTTCGGAGTGCGAGCTTGATCATCTCTTCTACACTGACATCTTCGCCTTGTTCCTGCACGATTCGATCCAGTCTTTTGCTCATTTGCGCTCTGGAAAATCCCAATTGTATCAAAGCCGCTAATGCTTCCTGTTTCTTTTGACCAAGATTGATTTTTCCGGTCATGGAAGTATCCGAAGAAGTTGCAGGCAAATTGATTTTGTCTTTGAGTTCCAGAATGATACGCCCCGCTGTTTTGGCACCGATCCCCTTGACACGTTTCAGGGTAGCTGCGTCTTCATTGGCGACTGCTGTCACCAGATCATTGGCAGAAATACTCGACAAGATGGTGATTGCGGTATTTCCTCCGACACCTGAAATGCTGATGAGTTGTTCAAATAACTTTTGCTCCTTGGCATCAGAAAAGCCAAACAATACCTGCGCATCTTCCCGAACCATAAAATGAGTATGGAGTTTGGCTTCCGTCTTTCCTTGAATTTGGGTGTAGGTATTCAAAGAGATTTTGACCAAATATCCGATTCCTCCACAGTCAATGATTACATGAGTTGGCTCTAATTGTGCAACTTTCCCAGATAGATAAGCAATCACAAGTTATGTAGGGTTTAACGTAAAAAGTAGGTAAAAACGTTGCTCATCAGGTGATTTTGATAAGCCGGGGCCAATATGAATAGGCCTAAGGACCTGTAGGGAAAATGTAGGTAACACCTATGAGCAGTCCTACATTGAACCCAAAGGTATCATTGTTGCGAATTGCTCCTCGCGTAAGATCCCAATATTTCAGGCTTTGAGTGACGCCATTGGTCGTAATCCGGTAGGTAGCGTCTTTATTCTCTACATCTTGAAGGCTGTAGTCTGCCCGAACCAATAGATTGAGCAAAAAATTGTCCGGTGGCAATTTGACATCCATCCCAATCTCTCCTACGATGCTGATATCCATGGGCTGATAAATCTCCTTTCCACCAGGGAATTGAGTGATATTGGACGGGATGATGCTTCCCAAGGCTGGATTGTCATGATAAGAAAATGCACCTGTCAGAAAGCCAAACTGAGGTCCAGCAGCCAGATGAAACATTGCCTTATGATTATTAGGGTTGGAATTAACCCCTAACATCAGCGGAATTTTGAAGTATTGGGTTCGATTGACAAATCGAGTAGTCACGTCAAGACCTTCTGAGGAGGTATAGGCACCTCCCTGTTGAGAGTAGACAGCATTGGCGGTAATGCCAAAATAATCATTGAAATTATACCCCAATACCAGTCCACCTGCCATTCCCCACAGCGGATCAAAGGTGTACACTTCGGGAGCCGCATCTATATCATCCAGATTGTACAGGCCCACAAATTGTGGCAATGCAAATGCCCCTATTTTCAAGCCTTGTTGAGCCAGAAGGTTCCCGCCAGACAGGCCAATCAATATGCACAGGGAAGAAAGGAGAAAATGTTTCATTCGGAGTATCATTGAAGGTCTAAGATCAAACGAATATCCGCCTATATTACGAAAACCACAAAAAAATATCTACTTTCCCCTTCATGCTACTCAGGATACATCCTGACAATCCACAGGAACGTTTGCTACAGCAAGTCATCGATTGTCTCAGAAATGGTGGAGTCATCATCTACCCTACAGACACTATGTATGGCTTTGGATGCGATATTTCGAACAAGAAGGCCGTCAATCGGATCTGTAGCCTAAAAGGAATCACCCCGGACAAAGTACATCTTTCTTGTGTTTGTAAGGATTTGGCGATCATTGGGTCCTATGCCAATCAAGTCTCAACGCCAGTCTACAAAATGATGAAACATGCCTTTCCTGGGCCTTATACTTTTATCCTCAAAGCATCGAAACAAATTCCCCGACACTTTCAACACAAAAAGACTGTTGGTATCCGGGTATCTTCTCATTCGATTCCAACCCTGCTTGCACAACATTTAGGGAATCCGATTGCTTCTATCAGTCTTCCATATGATGCGGAACAAATAGAATACAATATGGACCCTGATCTGATATATGAACGATATGGCCAGCAAGTGGACTTGATGGTAGACGGGGGCTATGGGAATCTGGAGCCCTCAACTGTCATAGACTGTAGTGAAGGAGAAAATCAAATCAAAATCATCCGGGTTGGATCCGGGAGTCTTTCCGATCTTGGTGTAGAAATAAATGAGGAGTAACTGCTTGATTATTGAAAGTTGTATGTCTTTTCTTCAGCAATAGATCTTACAGCTTTGACCAAAGCCTTGTCCAGGGTAAGTTCTTCCGCTTCTTCTCGTTTTTTCTCCTGAATGAATGCTGATCGTTTTTTGTCAAGATCTGCAATTGCTTCTTGAATAGAATCTCTCTCCTGTTGCTTTTCCTCAATGAAACTGCTCAGTTCTTCCTCGGACATTTTGCTTAACTCCTCCCCTAAACCTTCTCTTACATCTTCCAGTTCAAAATCCTTTTCTTTGGCCGCATCCACCAAATCCCAGTGTTTGTTCATGTAATGGCTTTTGGTTTTGGCAATTCCTCTTGTTACCGCAATGCTTTTTCCAACTTTTCCAGCATTGTCATCTTGGATTGATTGTCGGAGAGATAGTTCCGCGCCACGGGTACCATAGGCAATATAGGTTCCATTGAGCTTGGTATTGAGTGCCAGGATTTCGTCGTCAAACGGGGTCTCAATGGTCGCCAACTCCTGATTATGGTCAATATTGAGGTATTGTCCGCCTCCGGCTTCTGCCCCTTCTTTCCATTGGGTACTCACACCTTCGGCATAATCTCCGCAGAAAATGGTATTGACGATGATATCTTGCTGAAGGGCTGCATTGCATGCCTGCTTATAGAGGACAGGTCCTTGGGAAAAGGGTTCATTTCCAGCAATGAAAATCAATCTAAGGTCTTCAGCCTTCTTTGTCCAATCCAGTTCAAGCAAAGATGTTTCGATGACCTTGCCACAATATTCTTCTCCTCCATTTGTTGTGAGTTCAAATAGTTTTTCAGAAATCAGGTCCAAATCTGTGGTCAAAGGTGTCATCTGCTTCACATAGCCTTCCCTGGCATCCAGATCATCTCCTCCGTAGATATAGAGCGAGATTTCAAGGTTGGGGTCAGTATCTCGATATTTGGCTTCTCCCAGTTCGTTGACAATTTGCCACAGCTGAGATTTTGCCTGATCAATCAACCCATCCATACTCCCACTGATATCCAGCAAGAGGGCAACTTGAATGTTGGCAACCCCATCCATTCGTTTTGTGATTGGGGCATCTGTTGGGGGATGAAGGAAATGGGTGTTAGAGTCGCCATCCAATCTATCCAGATAGATTTTGACAGCAAATGCAATCGCCAGAAGAAAAGGGAGAAATGCAAAAATTCGAATCAGTTGTTTGTTCATGGTCCTGATTTTACCGTTAGTGAGAATGATAAGAATAAATGTAACCGGTATTCTTTCTTTTCCTCTTCTATTATATTAGTCCCATAAAAAGGACGTAAATCAACCCCAAACAAAAAATATTGAGGTATTTCCAGTATCCTTTTACAAAGAACGGTCCCAATAAGATACATATTCTCTTGGGAAATCATCAATTCAGGTATCAAGAAAATTTTCCAAATTTAACAATTTGACGTTTCAGATCGTCATATTACAGATTATGAATGTATGAAAGTTTCTCAACTCTTTGGACTTAGCCTTCGACCTGATGGTGCCTCGAGTGGACTAATGGGCCATGACATGTTGATTCGAGCGGGTTTTGTTCGAAGATTGACACAGGACAACTGGCTGACACTTTCTTTGGGGATGCACCTGCAAAATCGAGTACGAGACCTCCTCCAGAATCAATTGAGTCAGATTGGAGCAACGGAAATATCACTTAGTCTTTTGCACATGGCCCCAGAAGCTTCAGTTGGGTTTGTTGATGGGAGTACAGAGCGTGTACAGAAGCTGGAGGATTCCGGAAAACAATACTTCCTGGGACCGCACCAACTTCAAGCGATTCTACATCTTATCCAAAGCGAAGTTCATTCCTATCGCCAATTGCCCTTGATCATATTCCAATCACGTCAAGCACCTTTTTTCGCAACTTTCGCAGGGAAAGGCTTATATGATCCTATCGTTCCACAAATTCTTGAAGCATGGGTTATCGCCTCTTCCAAGGAACAGCTAGGAGAACGTCTATCTTCTCTGGATCACCTGATTAAGTCCAGCTTTCAATCCCTGGATATCCCCATCGAATCAGTCCACTCCGATCCGGGAGTCATTGGTGCGCGGCAGGCAATCTCTTATCTCTATCCTACAGAACAGGGAGGCTGGCCTTATCTTCAGCTTGGAGAAGAACTCCTTGCATATGGGATGGCTCCATTCACCCCTTCTCCACAAGCATCCACACCTCTCCCTCTAGAAAAAGTCCATACTCCCGGCACCAAAACCATCAAAGATCTGGCAGCATTGCTTCAAATAGATGCCTCACAAACAGCCAAAGCCGTATTTTACACCTCTACTTCGACTCTCCACGCTTCCTCCAAACTGGTGATGGTCGTCATCAGAGGTGATCTTGATGTGAATGAAATGGCTGTAAGAAGGGCATTGGAATCTTCTCACTTACGGGCCTCCACAGATGAAGAAATACAACTCTCTGGAGCTGTTCCTGGCTATGCATCTCCCATTGGGCTGAATCGAGAGCTGATCACCATTCTTGCAGACAAGTCTGTCGTTCAGCAATCGAATCTGGTCGCAGGGGCAAACGAACTCGATTATCACCTCTTGAACTGCTGCTATGGTAGAGAGTACGAAGCTGATATGGTGGGAAATTTTTGCCTGTTTCCTACCCATACTACAAACAGTATGTTGGGGACTGAACTCAGCAAATGCATCGAGATCGGGTCTGAATGGCCAGGGAGACAAGATATCACCTTTATGGGACAACACGGAAAGCCAACGCCCATTCATCTGGGATACGCCTATTGGAATCTGTCGAACATCATGGCGACTATCGCTGATATTCATCATGACGAACATGGATTGAGACTTCCAGCAGACATATCTCCCTTTGCGGTCATGTTGGTGTCTCTTGTAGATGGCGAAGAAACCATCCGGATAGCAGATCAACTCTATCATGAGTTGCTGGATATAGGAATATCCGTTCTCTATGATGATCGACACAAAAAGGTTGCCGGCCCCGGCATAAAATTCACAGACGCTGATCTTCGTGGGATTCCCATTCGGATTACTGTCGCCAAACGAGCGCTCAAACAGGGTGGGGTAGAGTGGAAGCTTCGAACAAGTTCAGAGAAACGCCTGGTAGCTATTGATCAGGTCCTGCCGCAGCTTCTTCAAGTATTCCCCCTCGATTGAATTCCATATACTTCTAATTGTCACCCATCTGTGCATGTGATACCCAGGCTTAGATTCCTCTCTGCCTGTGCTGTTTTCTTGTACCAAACATCCATATCACAACCAAGCCAAAGATCCCCCCCATCACTATAAGGAATACGTAGCTATTCTCACTCTTTCTCCTGAGGGAAATCTTTTCCGGCTTTCCTCTCAATACAAATCCTGACCAATAAAAGGGATGTACACGAGCTGAACGTTCCAGATGAGTCAGCTTGGCCTGCCTCAAGGCTTCATCTGTAGCCATGCCTGCTGTTAGATACTGAAAAAAGGTCGTCATCAGGTCTGCAGAAACCTGATCATTGGCTTGCCACAAATTGGCAACAATATTGGTGCTGCCAGCATATCGAAAGGCACGTTCCAGACTCATGATTCCTTCTCCCTGGTACAATTTTCCTCCAGCTGTATTGCAAGCACTTAATACCAATAACCGAGAAGGAAGAGAGAGCGAAAAAATCTCACTCAGTTGAAGAAAGTTATCCTGCTCCTCCTGAAGATATGGAGGAAGAAGGCTGTCAATATCAGGATTAGCAGAAGAAGCAAACAAGATACCCGAAGAAAAGGGATGTTGATCGTCAATAAAGGCATGAGCCGCAACATGCACGAGTTGGTATTGCTGTGCATGTTGTCGGAAGGCGACTTCTGAGGCAGCCTCTCCTTCCAGAATCTTGCCTCCCAGCAGAGATTGAATGTGGCGTACTTCTTCCCGGTTATGAAGCAATCTGCCCATGCGGGGATGACTTCCTCTCATAGGGGATTGCATAGTAGAAACATAGTCAGGCGCAAACCCAATATATCCGTTTGTTCCTGCTATCTGATATGGCAGATCCCGATCAGCTCCAGGCCAACTCGAGTACGCATAGCTAATTGCATATTGCTCTATCAGCCAGGGATAATCGTGATAATCGGCAGATTGGTGAGATATCTCACGGTAAGGCAACACCTCAAACGGCAAATGATTGAGTTTTCCATCTGGAACGATGCGCAGTTGGCGAAAGTTGTCTGTCGATACCCCTTGCAGAACTGGTTCGAGGAGAGATTGGCTAAGTCCGCTACATAGTCTTATATATTGTGAGATGTGCGCAGAATCGTAGGTAAATCTTTCTGCGACAAATGGGTCCCGAATCAATCCCAAGAGGGAGTCCACTCTTTCATGCAAGTCTTCTGATTCCTCCACATACACGGTCAGCTTATCTTGTTGAAGAGAGAATATATACAGGTGTTCTTGTCCGATGAAGTACTCGATCATCAGACAGGACGTATCTAGTTGTGCCTGAATGGTCCTTATTGTTTGCGGAAATGTTTCATATGTCAATTCATAGTAAGAGGGATGATTGGCCTGAATTTCTTTTTTCAGAGAGTCATAACTGCTCTGCAATACAAAGCTTCGAGATCGATAATAGGCAACCAACTGTTCTTCAAGCGTATCTACAGGGGAGGGAAGTTCCTGTACTTTCTTTTGGTAAAAGCTGAGTTGTTTTCGGAGATTCCGTTCCAAATCGAGAATGGGTTGCGGCATTCCGCCAAACCTTCGGGAAGTTGACGCCTGAATCGCTTCCAGGAGGATGGCTGATTTGCTTTTTGCAGCATACAAAAAGGCTTGTTCCTGATAGGCATCATCTTCACTCATATGGTACAACTCCAGGCAGACCTGAATCATGTGCTCAAATATGTTGTGAGATTCCGCACTCAATAAAAACTGATCTTTTTGAATTCGCTCCTGATGCCACAGAGATTCCATGACTATCGTGGTGAGACGATATGTTTGATAAGCGATTTCCAAATCTTGTCTCTCTCCCCTTTTTTGGTACAGTTGGTGATGAGCAGAAGCTTTGGACGCCAGCAAGCGGACGATGAATACACTCGGAAAGATGTGTTCTATTTCTGGCAGGTCCCCCATTTCGATGGCTGAAATTTCAGGCTGAGTCAAGCGCAGTGCCAATTGGAATTCTGTCAAAGCGGCAAGGGGTTGCTGCATATCTGCTAGCATGATTCCTCTATTCCAATGCCCATCGATGACAGTCTGATAATCCTGAACTTTTTGGGCCCGCGCTATCGCATCCTGGAAGGTAGACAAGGCGCGTTCGATTAGCCCCTGTTCCTGGAAGACTCTGGCCCGGTAAAACTGAATATATCCGATCTCCTTTATGTCGCCATGTTCCTTGAATAACTGAATAGACTGATCATAATGATAGGTAGCAGAGTCAAATTGCTGCAAATGATAATAATTGGTTCCGAGATTGAGATGAGAATAGGCCTCCGCTCGTCGATGCTGATAGGTACGTGCTCGCTGAATATTCTTCATATGGATGCTCAAAGCTTGTTCGTAAGATCCCTCCAATCTGAAAGTAACTCCGATATTGTTCGATGCGATGATAGACCCATTGAACATATGAGAAGAGTCAGAGAGTGTCTTGACCTGATAGTAATAGTCTCTGGCTTTGGCATACTCACCGATCGCTTCATAATATCTTCCATAGGCAAGAAAGAAGTTCCCTTTTGCACGGGAGGAATTGGGAATCAATGTGCGGATCTCTTCCAGAACCTGTTGTGCAGAATCATATTCACTCCGGTCCAGATAAATGCTCAACAGGCCATAAGCTGCTGAAATAGATTCGTCTTTCAGTTGAAAGGTATCTGCTCGAATGGCTTGTTGATATTGCTCGATTGCCTTGACAAAATAACCCTGACGAAAGAATACCCTCCCCAACAATACTCTGACTTTTGCTTCATATGTCTCCCCAAAAGGGGCAGAAATCACTTCTTCAAATATTTGCCTTGCCACTTCATATTTTCCTGTTCTGTGATGCAAGAGACCCAAATTCATCTTTGCTTTGGCAAGTGTTGCAGGATAACTGCCAGCCTTTGGATGGTGAAGGACAGTCAAAAGATTCTCCCTGGCCTGTTCGATTTTGGCTTGTCCCAGACTAGCCATTCCAGAGATGAGATGTCCTCCAAGTATGATGGCAACCTCATTCTGCTCCATTCCCGTTCGATACAACTCCTGCCCCAGGATTTCCGCAGCTCCCCATTCACCTGAATCAATCTTCATAAAGCCTTGTTGAAGCAAGCTGTCCAGCCTGTCTGTTTGCGCAAAAACTTGGCCTTCCGCTAGCAGAAGACCAAGACCCAGGCACGTCAATCGTAACAAATTCATCGGCAATCAATGTTTTCGAACCAAAGATAGAACTCCTTGGCCTTGTTCGCCTACCACACGAACGAGAAGAAGTCCTTCAGGCAAATCTGTCAGTCGGTCCAGTAGAATAGGTGTTTGAGCATACACGATATTCCGAACATAGACTTCTCTTCCCTGTAGATCGAGGAGTACAATTCGAATGTTCTGCTTTCGCCATCCAGGCAGGAACAATTCACAACTCTCCCAACAGGGATTGGGCCATACTCGAAGTTTCACTTCAGGATTCCAATTGTCTCGATACAGGATTCTAACATCAGAATAGGATTTTTGCCCATCCAGATCTACTTGTTTGAGGCGGTAGAAATACGTGTCTGCCAGAGGCAATACATCCGTGAAGGCATAGGTGGTGATTTCATCTGAATGATTCACAGAGTTTACCGTCCCAATCATGTGAAAGTCGATTCCATCTCCACTTCTCTCCACCTCATAGTGAGAACTACTTTGCTCAGCGGCCACGACCCATTCCAGGCGAGCATGTTCTTGGGAAGGATCAGTCCAATGTACTTGAAAATCCAGCCACTCTACAGGAAATGCCACACTGTTGAATTCAGCTGCACCAATGTCAGGGGGACCAATACTTCGAATATACCCCCGCTGGTCAAGTGGCATTGGAGAATTGCCCATATCGATCACAGGGCTGCCGGGTAGGGGAAGATGCGTATAGGTGAGACCTCCATTGTCTGCCAGCACATCCAGAAGTGGGAGAATTGGGCTGGAGACTGTCCCAATTTGATCTCCTGAACCACTCGCGAAAGAAAAGCCTGAATTGTTGCTCACAAAATTATGTCCACCAGATGTTATCGTTGCAGAGGAGAGTATGTAGCCTTCTGGACCATCAATGCCTGCGGTATTGCCACCAAGCAAGGTATTGTTGAACAAAAATGAAGAGAATCCACCAGTACAAAACACACCGCCTCCATAATCATAGGCATGATTCTGTGTGAAAGTCAATACAGTGGAAATGATGGTTCCAAAATTGTCATTGTAAATTCCTCCCCCATTTCCGTTTGCGGTATTGTTGCTCAGGGTACTGTTGTCGAGGTTGAGATTGCCGGCAAGGTTGTAGATTGCTCCTCCATCGACTGCTACATTGTGATTGAGTGTACTTTGTGTAAGGTTCAATGTTCCATTGTCATTGTGAACTCCTCCACCCAGATTGCCAGCGTCATTGTGATCAATCGTACTGCGATTAAGGGCCAGAATAGCCGCATTGCCGATATGACATGCCCCGCCATTGTTGGTAGCCTCATTGGAACTCAGTACACATTCCGCCAACTCCAGTTCTCCCTCGATCTTGACACAGCCACCATCATAAGCGAGCCCACCGACAAGCTTAAGGCCAGAGATCAGGACCTCATTTCCAGAGTTGACATAAAAGACTCGACTGGTGTTATTGGCATCTATGGTAAATTGGTCTGCCCCTGGCCCTTCAATCACCAAAGGCTTATTGATGACAATCTCACTGGTCAGAATCAATTTCCCGCCGAATAGGCCTGGATCGAATTCCAGTGTATCACCGATGCAGGCCTCCTCTATCAGCTGCTTGAGGGAACCGGGCCCGGTTTCATTCAAAGTATTGACTGTGTGGCGGGAAGGATCAGGCATGTCAATGAGGTGTAGTTCCACTGCTCCGATATCCCGATCATCAAAGGCAATTCGGGCCATCCCTCGCTGGTCAGTCGATGGCGCCGACGTATTGTCCCCAGCGTTTTTGGCAAGGCTGCTGCATTCCAAAGCATGGGTAAGTCCCAAACCACCATTGTTGGCAAGAGCTTGTAGTCTAGGATCAATAATGCCTCCACCGGAAGAGGAACCCAGCTGATCTGCTGCAGATGACACCAATGCCAGGTTATCATTATCTCCAATAATATTGTAATCCAGAGACGTTACTGTTCCTGCCAACACTTGTCCATCATGACCTGTATTGGTAGTAGAGATATTCAAGGCAAGAATTGTATGATCCAGAGTTGTAGAGGAAGCACTCCCAATTTGATAGATTCCTCCTCCTTCTTCTGCCCGATTGTTGACAATGGTACAATTGCTGAGTTGACACATTCCTTCTTCCTGGAAGATTCCTCCACCATAACTCTTTTGGGAATAGCTTACAAAACCAGCGTTCCCACTGATGGTACAGTGATCTGCAATCAGTTCACCATTCTTATTAAATATTCCTGCTCCATAGCCATCATTTGCAAGCAGACTAAGTCGATTCGAATCCAGAGTCGTTTGGGAAATATACATCACAGCAGATTCAAAATAAATGCCCCCACCAGCCTTGTCAGAGTTATTGGCTTTGATCACACAATTGCTGATCCTGAGGGTATCTATACTAGATCCAGTGAAATAAATCCCTCCCCCATTTTCTGCATCATTCTTTATGAATTTACAACTGTCTATCGTTATACTTGAAGCATCACTGAAAATCCCTGATTCATGGCTATTTCGGATTGTGCTATTACGCATGGCGCATATACTGCCATTTTCTACTCTGATTCCCCCTCCATTATTGTCAACAAAATTGGTGTTTTGAATGCCTATTTTCGCCTGATTCGTCCATATCGCATAATAATCAAACCCAGCTCCATTGTCCTGGAAAGAACATTGATCGATCGTCAAGCTTGTATCCGTTGTTGAGCTTGCTTCATGGTAGATGGCCGTTCCGGAGCTTGCTAGATTATTCACAAATAATGACTCAAGAATCTCAAGATCTGCATTTAGGCTATAGATCGCTCCTCCAGCTAAGTTAGAATCATTTCCAGTGAATTTTGTGTTGCCGGATATATCTATCCTCCCGCCGATTTGATATACTCCTCCTCCTACTCCGGTGGCTTCATTACTATCTACCACGCAATCTACCATTGTCATTGTTTGACTTGTTCCCCCCAAAAAATTAAAGATTGCCCCCCCATCGCTGAAGGTATCATTGTGCTTGAAGCTCGTATTCGAGACAGTCAAATTTCCCAGAAAATTACAAATTGCAGCCCCATTGGCGAATATTGATTCATTCTGGATAAAAGTACTGTTTTCAATCTGAAAGACATTTGTCAGGACATTGTCTTCAAAGTATATAGCTCCTCCGCCAAAATTCACTTCGTTTTTCAGATAGGTAGAATTGACAATATAGAGGCTGGCATCCAAGCTATATATTGCTCCTCCATACGGAGCTTCATTTGCCTTAAAGATGCAATTGTTCAGAGTCAGTATCCCATTTTCGCTATAAATCGCCCCACCTGTCTTCGATGTACTGGTCTGACACTCCTCAAACCTACAATCATTGAGTGTCAGATCTCCCTCATTATTTATAGCTCCTCCATTTGTCGCATTGCTATATGCTTCAAAGAAGGTAAGATCTTCTATCACGACTTCAGTCCCACTTGAGATGGTAAAAATCTGACTCCCGCCAAATCCTCCACCGCTGATTGCCAGTGCATTTTTTCCCAATCCTATAATATGAAGATCCTGATTAATAGGAATTGGCGTCGCTAAGGTGATGGTATCTCCAAAAAGAGAAACATCGAACTCGATGGTATCTCCTGCACTGGCCAACCCGATATGAGATCTCAAGGAACCCAATCCAAGAGCAAAATTATTGGCAACTGTATGAACTGTCGCTTGTATAGATAAAAAAGGTACACAAAGAGAAAGAGCGAAAAAAAGACTTCTGAGAATAGAGCTATTTGACATCATATGTGATTATGTTGCTGAAATGTTGTATTTGAATGATTCTTTAGGCGAATAGTTCCGAATACTGATACTCAGGACAGTGCCTTTGGCATGTCGAATCCGAAAGCTTTTGGTTTTGTAATATTCTCCCCGGATAAAGTTGTAGGCATACAGCATATGAGAGCTGCCATCACTCGCGCTTTGACAAATACTGAATCCGGTCTGTCCGCTTCCAGCGAGCTTTTTGATAGTAATGTTGACAGATTGGGTATATATGGGCGGGGAGATGAAAGTGTGAGTCCCCTTGTCAGTTATGATCCCTTTCTGGTTTCTGGATATCTTCAGGATGCGTGGCCCAATAGTGAGATAGCTGGGCTTGCTGATCGTATGCCAGACTTTGACAGCAGTTGCTGCCTGTCTGACATATACCGGATAGCTACTCTCCTTCCATTCCCCAAAGGAATCCCACATATCAGAGACCGCTTTGACTGAAGAAGAACAGCTAGGTGTTTGCGCTGAGAGAGAACCACAAAAAAACAGGTGAAGCATGAGGATCATGCCTACGACTATCACTTGATGTCGCATGAGTCAACAGATTATATAACAGGTAAAAAAAGCTAGGACTAGGGGTAGATTATCTATACTTTCATTGCCGGATTGTTCGTAGGTATTGTGTCTGTTTGCTTCATTGGTCGAGGCAATTCTGGTTTGATCAAGTAGGTTTGCATACTTTTTTGAAAAAAAATTTCAATTCTCTGCTTTTAGCATGTTGACGGGTCATTTTTCAAGCGAAAAACATCTGACGGAAGACATCCGGTCAGGAGGGATTCGCAAGGAAAAAGCCATTAGAAGTATTCATCAGAAGTTCCACAAGTTTGTGTACAAAGGCATGCGAAAATATGGGCTGAAAGAGGAAGAGGCATTGGATGCCTATACTGATGCAGTTGTGGTATTGATGAATCATGTCATCAGCGGCCAATTCGAAGGGCGCAGCAAGCTATCGACCTACCTTTTTCGAATTTTTTCGAACAAATGTATTGATCGGCTTCGCCACAATACGACTCATAAGCAAAGCATAGATTGGAAAGCAGAATTTCCGCAATTGGCAGATGAGTCAGCAGATACCATCAAATGGCTCATGGAAAAAGAAGATCTGTCAAGAGTGGAAAGGCTGATGGAGAAACTCGGCCTACGATGCAGAGAAATTTTGAGCCTGAGCATATTCTGGGATATGGCCCCAGAGGAGATTGCCCAACGGTTAGGATTGAGTTCCAAACAAAGTGTCTCCAGTATGCGCTACCAATGTCTGACCCAACTTAGAAAACTCTTCAAAAAGAGCATCGAGTCACCGTCAAATAAGCTGTAAGTCATGGAGCAGGACAAGATTCAGCACATGGTAGAACAATTTCTCTCAGGCAAGCTGTCTGAAGAAGCACACAAGGCTTTTGATCAACAATGTCGGGAAGACCCGGCATTTGCAGAAGAAGTTCGCACACAAATCGGAATACATCTGGGAATTCGACGAGCCTCTACCCAATCACTCAAAAGTCATTTGAAGGAAGATTTTCTCTCCTATCCACCCAATGTACGATCCCATCCTGCCAGACAAAGAATCTTGCTGTCGGTGGCTGCTGTTATCGCCTTATTGCTTGTGATAGCTGGCATCCACCAGTTGTTCTTCTCCACACCTTCCTCCGAGCAACTGTTTGCCAGCTATTTTGAACTCCCACCCGGAGAGGGGGTGAGGGATGCCGCTTCAGACACAGAGCAAGTGTGGCTCACAGCCATGGATCATTATTATCAGGAAGACTATGCTGCTAGCATACCGCTACTTTCTCAACTAAGTACAGAAGCACCCTTTGAAGCAAGAGCCTACTTCTATCTCGGGATCTGCTACCTTATGCTGGAACAATATCCACAGGCACAGCAGGCCCTGCAATCTGTTCCGTCTGAAAGTGTCTTCCAGCCTGATGTAGAATGGTATGAGTCCCTCACATATCTAAGAGAAGGAAATCATATTGTCGCCAAAGAAATGCTTCAGACAATCTCTCAATCTGATCGCCATATTCACCAGCAAAATGCCAAACAACTCCTCGAAGCATTGGAATAAAAAAAATGGTCAAACAAGGCCGAAGCCCGTTTGACCATTACCTAGGAGGGTTTCTGATTACTTTTTTATGTCTTTAGATGTCTTAGTCGTTTCATGAGTTTTGTGTTTGTTTGGCGTTGGACCTCTGCTGATGAGTATGGCATTCGCGGACGTGAAGGAGGATTCTTTCGGTAGCAACGGCAAAGGTTCAGAGATTCTTTCCTGAGGCGGAATCTGTGGGGGGGTATCCCTGTCTGCCTGATCAAGAATCAATGTTACAGGAAGCTTAGGTGAAATAGGTTGACTTGGGCGATGAGGATCTAGTTGGGCAAAAGAGCGGGCTGGGCTGAAAAGAGTGATGGAAAAAAGAGCAATAACAATCAGGCTTTTCAAAAAGGTCATGTTCGTTAGGATTATCAGTCAATTTGTATTGTCCGTGTATGCCATAGAAGATTCAAGATCGGTGCCAGTAGAAAAAAACAAACATAAACAGCTGTAAATCAGCATAATGAAACTTATCACCAAAACAGGAATTTTCCCAAAATGAGAATCTCCATTCATTTTGGGAAAATTCAATCAATCAACATGGCCCATATCAGAGGTCGATTGAAGCTATAAGGATCAAACTCTTTGTCTGGGATAAGGCTTCAAAACAAAAGGAATGCTCAAGCATTGAATAATGGTTATGAGTACGCCAATCTTGTCCAGAGTAGAAGGCGGAGAACCAAAGTGAAGGAGGAGCCACTGCAATGGAAGGGGCCCAAACACCAACAAGGCCATCAGACGATTTTTCTTGTTCCATGCAATAGACACCTCGGGGCCTTTGCTGTCTACCTGAATCATCCAATAGACAAGTGCGCCTGCCAGCAGCACCAATGGAATCACGATATACAGGAGTGGCACATTCACACCCAAGGTATCGCCCCTGAAGGCTGCATCCGGATTTCTGGCTATAGAGACCATCATGTTGCCAAATACATGGACAAACCATAGCCCTGTGAGTACATACATCAGTGCTCGGTTCCTGATCCAATAGATAGATATGAATACCATTGAATAGAACACAAGCTGTATCACAAGAAATAGATACGCTGGCGTGATTCCTTTCCCTGAAAAAAAGATACCAAAATAGCTGGTTCCCCATTGGTAGGAAGGTCCGTCAAAAGCAGATCGAAGAAAAGGCAACCAAACCAACAGAAAAGTGAAAGCCATTACATGCAGCAGCAAACTATGTGCAGGATGTGGTGAACGAATAGCGATAGGAGTTTTCATCATGAATGATTTTTCTCCAATCTATCTTCCTGTCTCCTCTATTTCCAGTTGAAGAGAGATTTTGGGATGAAGTTGGCCAATCAGGGATGAATGGCCAATCTCTTTCCTCACTGGGATAATTTGTCCATGATCTGTTGTGCAAAGGATCTCGAAACCGGCACCGATATCAGAGATGGACTGACAGTCAAGACCAAGCCGTGAAGGTTGCCTTTGTAAGTAGATACTTGCATCAGATTCACCAAGAATGATCGATGACACCTGAGAACAGGGGTACCGGACAGTTCCTGCCCCAAACGCTTGAGACTTGCACGAATTAGATATTTCTTCACAGTGTTCTCTGCTTGATAATATATCGCACAATAATTGTCCTGGGCTTCGATATAGTATAGATCTTCAACAGAAACAGCCAGTCTGTCCTTCTGATTATCTGAGGTAAAGGTGAGCAGCGGTTTCGGAAGGCCTGCGAATTGTCCTGAAGTCGTTTTTTCTTTGGTTCTTCCATAGTTGAGGTACAGCAGATTGATCAGGATAGGAAAAAAGGACAAGGCAGCAATATTCACAATGAATTCCACATAACTCGTCCAGCTGAGATCATGCCAGTTGCCAAGAAAGTTGTAGTACACAAACATCACACTTGCCAGGAAGAGCATTGTCCATCCAAACCAACACCATACCTGCCATCGTTTCAGAATAGGAGGGAGCAAGCGTCTAATTCCCCATTCATTGACTCCAAGACTGAGGACAACAACCACCCCCATGCTGAACATCAAAGCTGCAAAAAAGAGGGTGATCGTTTCATTTGGATCATAATTATTCACGCCGAATGGCTGGAAGAAGGTCAAAAACACAAAAGTGTATACGCCTGAACTGATCAGATACCGCCAAATCTCACGATTCGTCTGGAAATAGGGGATAGGCGTACTCAAAAATGTTTTCAGCATATTCACCATAGCAAAATAACCAGCTCTGATCTGCGGCAGTTGCTTTTGTGTATCTTTCCTTACAGAAAAGAATGCAAACGCCTTATTCCAGTCAGAGGCTATGACAGGTCCGTCAGTTTATCCAACAACCATTTTTTTGCCACAAGTACCTCAGTCGAACTAATCTCTTCCTTTAGTTTGTCCAGTTCTGTTTTGTCCAACAACAATTGCGATGATCTTAATTTTCCAATCTTTCTCAGCATTTGAATAAAATTTTGGTAGCCCAAGGCTCGATTCGCAGAGATTCTTCGGTTCCTTCGAATGTACTTCTCAAAGGATTTGGATTCATACAAAAACAGCTCAAAGTAACTGGGATCTGCCAAAAACAGCTCAAAGTAATTCCGCAAAGACAGGGACTTGACTCGCAACATATATCCCATTCCTGTTCTACTTACCTGATGCAAAAGCTGGTTGGATTCCAGATAGTTGCCTGAGGCCGCAGAACAATAAGCGCGTGCCAGATGGCTGGCATCGTGCTGATCCTGTTCTGGAAGATACTTCTGATAGTCTTCAATAAAATTCCTTGCCCATACTGTCTCTTTGAGGACTGTGGCAGTGATCACAATGTTGAGGAAGGTGGATTCAGGAAGAGATTGTTCGATGAAGAACAACCCATTATCCAATCCTAGTTGGTACAATCGGAATTGTCGATTCAGGTACTCAAGGCGGCCATTTTGATATAGCTGTATGGTAGAGTTGATCAGATACCGAATCAGGGAAGCCTGGTCTGCCGGACGAATTTGATGAAGATGCTGAACAAAATTATCCTCCAGACGATCATACACAGTTTCATCCAGATTGTTTTCCATCAGCAACAATACATCCTGATAGATTCTGAAGATCTGCTTGTCTTTGAATGCTTCAGCCTGCTCTATCAACTCCCGAATCTCAGACAGCAGGAGAACATGATGGCTTTCGGTAAAGATATTCTGTCGATTGAAGAGCTCCCCGGCATATCGGAGTTTGCTTAGAAAATAAAACGCATCAAAATGATGAAGTGTTGAGGCAAGACTATGGGAGCCAGATGGTTTCCTCTCCTTGTTGTGAAAAAAATAGAGTTGGTGATTCAATCGCCACATCGCTTCATGATAGTGATGATCCCGGAATGGTTCCTTGTTCAATTGGGCGGATAGCTGCTTGCTCTTTTTTTCATACATAGAATCCAGGCTGCGACTTTCCAGTTCATCGATCAGGTGCTTTTGATACAAAAATGGTTGCTGACGGAGTCGATTGGCTACCAAAAATTGTTCTGCCACCTCTGATAGCCGAAACATCAACAAACGCAAGCGCTGATCATCAAAGGGAATGGAAGGAAACAAGGCATCAAACACTTTTTCCTTTTCCAGTTTTGGGGACCCAAAATTCGGATAGTATTTCCTGATATAGTCAAATAGCTCTACCACCTTCTCATTGGAATTGTAGAACGGAGATCTGACGAATTTGCTCATCCAGCGCATCTCTTCGGGCTGAAAGGTCTGAAATAAGAGAACCAGCTTGCTTGAATTCATAGGCATTTCTGAAACAAATCTAAGAAACAAACCTAGGGATTTATTCCTGAAAATCAACGAAATAAGACAATCAAAGCAGTATTGATAGGCTATTTTTCAGAAACTTCCTCTTTTTTTTGTCTCAAATCAGAGGAGACGATCTTCCCAGCTTGCAAGGGTTCTCACAGCACAAGCCCTATTCACCAGAAAATATTTTTACAAAACTTATTTCAAATACGTGAACTATGTTAAGATCTGTTTTCCTCCCGATTTGCATCAGCTGTCTCGTCCTTTCCTTAAGCAGCTGCCTTCAAGACCAGACATTGGGTCCAGCCCAAGCCGAACAAAACCAGAAGCTTGAAGAAATCAGCCTGGAGACAGAAGAATCGTCCTATGAATTCCGGGATATGTTTCTGGAGACCATGGCGCTCTCTCCATCGAGCATGACAGAAGAGGAAAAAGGAGAAGCCCTTCGCATTCTCAAAAAAAATATGTCAGAAAAAGAGTTGGATGAATATCGTACCTCCATTCGTCAATCTTTGCAACAACTGGCTCGCCAACCCCATCGTTCCATGAGTTCTGTTCTACGAGTAGGCAAGCAAACTACAATCTCCGCCTCTGATGGATCTGACAATGACGGCTATGGAACTTCTGTCGCCTCCAAGGGCAACCAAGTATTCATTGGCGCTCCTGCTGCCAGCCAAGTCTATGTCAATACCAACAATGGCGGAACACTCACAGAAACCCAGATCCTTACGCCCAGCAATGGTGCGTTGGGATTTGGGAAGCAAGTCGCGGTCAGTGGCTACAATCTGGTGGTCAGCGCTTCTGATGGTATCTTTGGAGGATATTTGTTTGTATTCGAAAATCAGGGAGGAAGCTGGATAGAGAGACAAATTATTCACAAAACAGGTGGATTCGACTTTGGTCGGGTTGTCAAGATCAATGCCAATTATCTCTTTACAGGATTCAGAGATACCACAACGGGGGTAGGTGCCAAGGGATTGATTTATCGAAGGGATGATGACGATGGGATCTGGAACCTGAGCCAGGAGCTTTCGGTTGCAGTCATCGCCTGGGATGCAGATTTCTTTGACAAGCGCCTGGTGGTTGCTTCAGGGCTATCATTCTTCGCCCCAGCCTTTCATGTGTTTGAGCGAACAGGACAAAGTTGGACACAAACAGCCTATGTTCCCCTTCCTTTTGGAGCCATCGGACCACGTTCTGTTACCACACATAATAAGCGGGTCATCACCAATGCACTTATTCCCTCTAACAAGGCCTATTCTTTCAAGATAAATGGACAATCCTGGGTCCTTGAGGACGAATTACTCATCAATGAAGCGATCATTCCATTTGCTCAGACAAGATGGATGAACCTACACAGAAACCGCTTGCTCATCAGTGTTCCGGCTACCGGTACAGGCGATGCTGTGTATGAGTTCAAAAGAAATGGCAGCACATGGAATCAGATAGCCAAGCATACACCAGCAGCAGGGACGGATAGCAATACCTTATTTGGAGAAAGCCTCAAGATTGATGGAGAAGATCTGCTCATTGGAGCTCCTGGAAATGCACCATTTGTCTTTCCGCCTCCTCCAGTCCCTGTCATTCCGCCTGCCGGAAAAGTCTACGTATATTAAGCCAAGGTGATATATATTTTAGCTGGAAGCCATCCTGATGATCAGGGTGGCTTTTTCTATATTGGGCAGAGTTGCGCTTTGTTGTAGAGTTCAGCATCTTGTAGAATCAGCCTTAGATTTTTTCTCTCACCTTTTAAGCTTGCTCGCAATGAAACGACGCAACTTTCTCTCCCTCGCAGCTCTGTCCGCAGGTGCTGCTGGTTGTGGTCTCTCCACGGAACAAACAGACAGCTCTCTAGCCGGAGCTCATAAGACCTCACCTAAACCGGTTCGAATGTATGTGGGAACACAACGACGCCCCACGGATCCCAAGATGTTGCAGTACATCAAGCGCCATGGAGTGGACCATATCTGTGGCTATCCTCCTAATCCGGGGGAGCGGGGATATTGGACTGTCGAAGAATTGGAACAAACCAGAGACCTCTGTGAACAACACGGCATCACCCTGGACATGGTCGCGCTTCCATTCCTGGCATCTAGTCATATCGATCGGGAAAAACGAGGCGCTATCATGCTCGGAAAGAGCCCAGAACGTGATCGGGACATCGAGCACATCAACATCATGACCCGCAACCTCGCCAAAGCCGGGATTCCTGCCTTCAAATACAACATGAGTATTCTGGGGGTCTTGCGCACAGAACGGACGCCGGGCAGAGGAGGGGCGACCTATAGCACCTGGCGATTGGCTGAAGCTGTGGCAGATCCAGCAATGACAAGAGCGGGACAAGTCAATGATGAGGTAGCCTGGGAAAGAATTACTTATTTTTTGGAGCGTGTCATTCCGGTCTGCGAAGAATATAACATCCGAGCGGCCTGCCATCCGCATGATCCAGGTGTTCCGCCAGAAGGATTTCAGGGCGTCAGTCGCGTGTTAGGGACCGTCGATGGTTTGAAAAAATTTGCCTCCATACAAGAAAGCCCAGTGCATGGCTTTAATTTATGTCTTGGGACTACATCTGAGATGCTTCAGGATCCCAATAAAGAGATCCATGATGTCATTCGATATTTTGGGAAGAGGAAAAAAATCTTCAACATCCACTTCCGCAATATCCGAGGCAAGCGAGATGATTTTCATGAAACCTTCCTGGACAATGGGGACATGGATATGCTGCAATTGTTGCGAACCCTCTATGAAGTAGATTATGAATATATGGTGATGCCAGATCATGTGCCACGACATCCCGATGATCCAGGAGGCTTACAGGCTTTTGCGCATAGTTTTGGATATATTGAAGCCTTATTGGCGGCGATCAAAACATATGGGTAAACTCAATCCTTGTTGTCAACCGTAGAGTGCAAGAGTAGATCGATCTTTTTCATTCTCAGTCTCTCAATTCTATCCTTAACCAAGCTCTGATCAAGCGGCCATTCTTGATCAGCAAGGTCCGTGTGTACCCCCATAGCCTCCTCTTTCGCTGCCGGTGGGTCTTCGTCTCAGATTTGGATCAAGAACAGGGAAGCTATGTATTAAGAAGCCTTTCTTTACAATCCTGGTTTGGCGACCTTCACAGCGGGACGCCAGGATAACACGCCCTGAGTTGCAACGCTTCGTTTGTACAAGCGGTCACCACAGACCAGATACAATTGATCCATTTTCTCTCCACCAAATTTGATATCTCTTGGCTCGCCTTGTGGCTTGGCATAAACCAGATTCACTCGTCCCAATGGATCAACCACTTGAATCCCCATATTGGTGGCACTATAGGAATAATTGTCTCGGTCCACTGTCATGCCTTGAGGTTCAGCAGTCATGGTGCCATAAGGAATGTGATAGTGGATAAAGGCCTGTCCCACACTCAAGGTTCCTTCTTTTGCAATTTTGAATGAATAGCCAAAGACATCTTGGGATACCGTAACATTCAGGAAGGTCTGATCAGGAGTCAATGTCAAGCCTTGAGGGATTTGCGGAACAGAGATATACTGTACGGTTTTACGCTCAAATCCATAGAATCCTATTTGTTTCCCAACAGGATCTGTCCAATACATACCTTTGGGACTGATCGTCAAATGATCTGCATACACTTCTTGGAGAACAATGTGCCCTTTGCCAGTTCTATCAAAGGCCCTAATGATTTTGTTGTCCAGATCAGCCAGATACAAGTGCCCATCGGCATGATAAGACATGCCGCCCGAACGGTAGCCAAGCTTGAACTGCGAGATGGTCTCGCCTTGCTCGTCAATCAGTCGAATGTTGTTGCCTTCAGGATCACTGATGCAGACCTGGCCCTTTTCGTTCACGGAAATTCGGCTCGCTTTCTCTCCACCAAGATCTACTTGTGACCATTCTTCCCCAGCCAATAAGGTGATCTTCCCACTGTATTTATTGGGATGTATCCCCACAGGTTCAGGATAGTCCTTCCACAACCAATTCAAGGCCTGCGGCATGATCTTCCTCCCGCCTTTGCTATTATGGCCTTCTTCACCCCACATATGGCTGACCTCATAGCCAGCCCATGTCAAAGCGGACAGCATATCCTGATTGGCCATCCACCAATCGCCTGCATAGATGTTCAGATCGGTGTTTCCATCTTCCAGAAAGATTCGAAGTGGCTTGGGCTCCATTTTGCGGACAAGCGTCGGAAATTCATCCCCGCCACGCAGACCAACATAGGTTCCAATCGTACTCAACACACGCCGAAAAGCATCCGGTCGTTCCCAGGCAGCATTGAATGCACAGATAGCTCCAGAACTTGCACCTGCGATGCTCCGATCATTGGGATCACTACTTAGGTTGTATCGTTTCTCGACCTCGGGCAGCATTTCTTCCAGCAAAAATCTCGCATATCGATCTCCCAGGGCATCATATTCAAAGCATCGATTGAAGCGGGGCCAATCATCAGACTCAGCAGCAGGAACTTTGCCATGATCAATAAAGATGCCGATGATAACTGGTATTTCTTTCCGAGCGATGAGAGAATCCATCACATGTGTGAGATTCCAGCCTTTGGCCCGACCGAGGCCATCCTGAACTATCATAGAACAGGCAGGCTTGTTGGCATCATATTGTTCTGGCACATAGATCCAATAGTTTCGAACGGTTCCGGGATAGATATCACTTTTCCATTCAAATGGCCCTTCGATCTTGCCTTGAGGGAAAGAGTTCTGCGCCAGGGAGATTACGGGCAACAGGAAGAGAGGCAACAAAGCAAAAAATAAGCTTGGCAAAGGGGTGCAAGATTTCATGAAGATAAGAGTTGGCGAATTCAATAATCAAACCGAAGGACTGCTTCAATAAACAAAGAAAAACCCATATGGTGATCAAGGCTAATGGGTGGAAAGAGTTCTCAAGCCAGAAATTTCTATTTTCTGTTAACCTTATAGACTTGATAATTGACTAATACTCAAAGTCTATTTGAATTTCAGCCTATCGTTATGTTATGGCTCTTTTTTCACTCTTCTGCATTACAAAACTCAAACAATCTCGAAGTAGTTTTCTTCAATTAACAACCAAAATGAATTACACTATTTTTTTTCCCCTCTTCCTGCTATTATTTATGTCAAAAGGTTTATTCGGCCAAATAGATTTTCAAACAGGGTACATTATCCAAACATCTGGCGATACTTTGTTTGGGGAGATTGATTATAGAGGGTCCGCTCTAATGAGTCGGAAATCCCGTTTTCGATTGAATGAAAGTTCTGATGTCCAAACTTTTCTTCCTGCTCAGATTGTAGGCTACCGCTTCCCCAATAGCAAGTTTTATGTATCCAAAGAGGTCAACAATGAAGCTGTTTTCCTTGAATTTTTGATTCAGGGAAAGGTCAATATGTATTTTCTGAAGGATGAAACCCAGGTTCGTTATTTTCTGGAGAAGGAGAACGTGCCCCTTACTGCGCTTCCTTATCATGAGCAATTGATCACCAAAGACACTCGAAATTATTATTTGCCTTCTAAAACACATATTATGTTGTTGAAACAACATCTGGCGGATGCTCCTCAGATTCAAGACCAAATTGAATCTATTGAAGAACCCGAGCATGATGCTCTTGTTCGTCTGGCCAAGACTTATCACTATGCAGTCTGTGAAGAAGGAGAAGAGTGTATTATTTACAAGAAAAAATTGCCACCTGTCAAGGTCAAAATAGAACTCGTATTCGCTGGACTGGATTATTCTGCTCCGACCGAACTGGCAAATACCATCTACGGTCAGTCAGGTCTCATCTTCCATCTTTGGTTGCCCAGAGCCAATGAAAAATTATATGTAAGAACAGGAATATTGCGGAGCAAGACTGTAATTCAGGAGTTTGGTCTATTGGATCCTTTGGGATATTGGTTACATAAGGCTGTGAAAGTTCCCTTTCAGTTGGAGTATATCTATCCCAAAGGCATCATTCGCCCAAGACTTGCCTATGGGGTTATTGCCTATAAGTTCGACATAGATCCATCTCTAATATCTCTATATACAGTTGCAGCCAATGCGGGTCTCAATATCCAATTGTCAAAAAAATTGCATGTCTCTCTCACAAGTGACATCGAATTTTTCTCTCAAGCCTTAATTTTTCCCAATAGGCACCTCTCGACA
The DNA here is from genome assembly GCA_039029315.1 of Bacteroidota bacterium. Taxonomy (GTDB): domain Bacteria; phylum Bacteroidota; class Bacteroidia; order J057; family J057; genus JBCCCJ01. Next base: position 41,223 of record JBCCGK010000102.1, read on the forward strand.
GGAATTATGGGAGGGATATTTTTGAAGATTTGAATCTGGTTCAGGACCTTCCTGCTTCAGAACTTTTAGTCAGACTGCTAACCGACATAAATAAAATGGTTTCTTTCTGTGCATCCAGGCTGCTTTATGCCTATTTGACTCTCTATGTTATCCATCTTTTCTTTATTTTCACTTCATCTCCACTTGCCATGTATCTCGTATGACACATCTAGATCCTACCCTGCGCCTAGCTCTTACCTGTGAGGTAAGCTATTATGAAGACTTTCTCAGTGCTGAAGAAGCCCATAAACTCTTTCAAGAATTGACACAGGACGAGCGAATTTTTCAATTAAGGCTAAAAGGGTTCAATGACATATGGGAAACCTTCAACTTTGGGAAAATCATCTTTCTGGATCAGGATCTGTATGAAGGGAACAAATTCCCAGAACCCATCTGGGGCCCCACGGCCGTCTGGCCGGACAAACTCAGGGAAGTGAAGGAAAGGGTGGAGCTGTTGACAGGGATTTCCTTTGGGGTCGGGGTCTGCATTTATTACCCTGATGGGGCCTCCGGTGTCGATTTTCACTCAGACTCTTCCGCTTACGGAGATACAAGCGTGCTCCCTTCACTCAGCCTTGGGGAAGAGAGAGAATTTTGTCTCAAGGAAAAAAAGACCCAGAAGGTAACAGGGATTACCCTCCAACATGGTAGTCTGATCATCATGGGGAATGGGTGTCAGGATCTCTATGAACATGCCCTACCAGTCAATCCAATCTATCAGCAGTCACGAATCAATGTGACCTTCCGACAATATGATAGGAGTGCCTAGAAATAAGGGCTGTGTTGACATCACTTATAGCACTGTTGTCTATTATAAAAATGAACTTAATTTCCTTTTTATGAACAGACACATGCTTATCGCCATTCCAATGTTGATCTTTATGATCGCCAGTAGTTGTTCTCGCCTGAATTGTACTCCCGAACAATATCAATATTCCATCACGCCCAATCAAGATATTACTTACAGCTATGATGACACCTATAACTTTCATCGGTACGAGTCCACTGATGGGGAGCAATTATTGTTTGAATTTTTTCACGCGAATCAATCATGTGAAGATGTCTTCGATGATGGCTATGCTGAATTTCTTCGATTTGCGGTTGATTCTGACTTGGTAGATTTCAGTTTTAGGGATACCTCTATGATTATTATACATGCACACTACTATGAAGTCGGAGCCTGGGTAACCAATCAACAGCATCAGCTCACCCAAGGAAGCATTAGTGGTACGCAACTCTCTCAAGATCAGTGGCAGGTGGATGTAGATGTGTCAATCTACTATGATTCAGCTTCAGGTCTGATAGAAAAAGAGATTAGGTTCTCTGAAGTATTTGAAACAAAATGAGAAAAAATTTCACAATCCTATTGCTTTTTTTCTACCGAGGCATTTACTTTGCAAACCACAATTGAGACACTCCTCCTTAGCTCAGTTGGTTAGAGCGGTTGACTGTTAATCAATAGGTCCTTGGTTCGAGTCCAAGAGGGGGAGCCTTACAAGACCGATCTTCAGAAATGAGGATCGGTTTTTTTGTGTTTCACACCAATTCTTCATGCCATGAAATACTATGTTTACATCCTCTATTCTCCGAGTGCAGATAGATATTATGTCGGCCAATCTCATGATCCAAAAGCCCGACTCAAAGAGCACAATCACGGAGATCGGCCGAATCAATCAACAAAATACACCTTCAAACATCGGCCGTGGGAACTCAAAGTTTCCTTTGTGGCTGGGAACAGTCGAGCTGAAGCCATGAAAATCGAACGATACATCAAGCGGCAAAAGAGCAGACAATTTATCCAAGCCCTGATTGAGGCTCATCCTGATGAGGAACAATTCGCTCAGTTGCTTAGAGTCC
>JBCCGK010000103.1:0-42593 GCA_039029315.1 Bacteroidota bacterium
ATAATCATAGAAATTGTCTTGAGCCGATAGCGATTTTATCGATTCATAACGCTTGGCGGCTATAGCTAAAAATTCTTCCTTGCTCATATGAGTCCTTTTTGGCTAAGATACTCCTTTTGCGACAATTTGGCATACACCCAAATAATATCAAGCTCACAATCGTTCCATTTCTTTTTTCCCTTACCTGTGGCCTCAAAAAAAATCTAACCGTTCAGGCCGGGAAACTGACCACTGATCCATCGAAAGCTTCATCGATGTCTGTTTTTGAGAGAAAAGGAATCGGAGGTCTTACGCTGCTATTGATCTGGTGTGTGGAAATAACGATATTTGTAATAGCTCAAAAGAATAGAAAGTGATTGAAACTCAGCCCTTTTTATTCAGGATTCATCGATGCGTTTTCATACAGTCGGGCAGCCCATAATGGGCTGTCTCTTTTTGTTAATAGACATGCAGAAGTTCCCGAATCTTGGGAAGGCACCATTGATCATCCGGGATGAAATTTTCTAACTCCTGGCTGATGGTCTGAATGGGCGGGAGTAAAGGTCTTATTTCCTCTGCATAGGCGAGGGATTTTTTGATTGCATTGGTTTCACGATCGACCTTTTTAACTGTTTTTTGCAAAAGTTCTATCATCTCGTGTAAGCGGTCAACCTTGTCTCCTATACTTTGAGCAATAGACCTTTGAGCACTTAAGCCACTATTCATCATGTGGTGATTTTGATTGATATGAATAATGGAGAGCAACTTGCCCTGATATTGAATGGAAAGCGGGATGACCTGAGTTTGGATGAGCTCTATGAATAAATCGACTTCCTTGATGGCCTGGTTCAAGTATGACTGAATGAGGTTGGCTTGATATTGTTTCAAATCGGCTAACGATCCCTGAGAAAATCCTTCAAACAAGCTGATCGCTTCTGCAGAGGTAAGTACTTTTAGGGCTTGAGGCGTAGAAGTTAAATGGTATAGGCCTCTTTTTTTTGCTTCTTCCAACCAGGATTCACTATGGCTATCTCCTTCAAAACAGATGTGTTTACTTTGGCCAATGTACTCCCGAAGAATATCCAGAATCGCAGCCTGCTTTTTTCGACCTCGATTCATTTTACCATTGACTCTGTGATTAAAATCTTTCAATTGTTCTGCCAATACCAGGTTCAGAAGAATCATCAGTCCAGAACAATTGGAACTTGACCCCACCATCCTGAATTCGAACTTGTTCCCCGTAAAAGCAATCGGAGAAGTACGGTTCCTGTCTGTATTATCTACCAGAACCTGTGGGATTTCAGCAATACCCAGGTGTTCCAGCTCACTGACTTTTTCGTTTTTCTTTCTTCTAGGGGGATGCTCAATGTCCTGAAGAACCTTTGTTAAGTGTTTGCCGACGAAGAGAGAAATAATGGAGGGGGGGGCATCACGAGATCCAAGCCGAAGATCATTCCCCGCTGAGGCCATCATCGTACCAATAAAAGGCGCATAGGTGTGGAGCGCTCTGATCATGGAGACGAAGAAAATGAGAAACAACAGGTTTTCTGAAGGATTGGCTCCTGGAGACAGTAGATTCTTTCCCGTATCTGTTTCTAAAGACCAATTGTTATGCTTGCTAGACCCAATGATTCCATCAAACGGTTTTTCGTGTAATAGAGCTGCGAACGAATGTTTTCGGGCTACTCTCTGGATCAGGTCCATCACCATCAAACCATGATCGATTGCGATATTGACTTGCTCGTATCTGGAGGCTGATTCATATTGGGCTGGGGCTATTTCATTGTGGCGGGTATTGAGTGGAATCCCAAGCCGGTGAGCCATCTGCTCCAATTCATTCATAAAGGCATAGACTCGCTCAGGAATCGCACTGAAATAGTGGCTATTTGAGGGTCGCTTGTAGGAAAAGGAGCTTCCGATGAGGGTTCTGCCAGTCAGTACTAGATCTGGTCGCAAATCATACAGGCTCTTGTCCACCAGGAAGTATTCCTGTTCCATTCCCAGAGTTGGCAGGATGCGTTGGACTTTTGTATCGAAGAGGTGGCAAATAGGGAGGGCTGCTTTCTCCAATAGATCCATCGACTGAAGCAAGGGCAGTTTGTAATCCAATGCTTCTCCACTATGAGAGACAAATAAAGTCGGAATTACCAGGGTTTTCCCATAGGTGGTCTCAAAAATGAAAATGGGCGATTGGCAATCCCAAACCATCGATCCTCTGGCTTCGAACGTACTTCTTTGACCATCGACCGGAAAGGAACTTTCATCGGGTTGTTCTTGGCGAAGTTGTTCACTGGAAAAAGAATCAATGGGTTCTCCTTCCAGAAATTCGAGAAACGAATTGTGTTTTTCTGCAACCTGCCCATTGAGGGGTTGCAACCAATGTGCATAATGCGTTGCTCCTTTGTCCAAAGCCCAGGACTTAATTGAACTGGCCAAGGGTCTTGCGAGCTCTCGACTAAGAATCTGTCGATGATCAATGAGTTCCTGCAACAGATTCAGTGTGTCTTCTGGCACATACCGCTTCATGACTTTGGGACTGAATACCAGTTCTCCAAACCACTTGCTTGACCGGTCTCTACTGGGAATCGGAGGGACAGGGGGCCGAGAGCGGATTTCTTGAATAGCCTGTAATCTCGGATTCATACGTTCGACAGTTGGGCTGATTCGTGGACGAAGCTAGGTAGGGAAGAGGTGTTATCTGCCTCATTTCTAGCTCATTAGCATGGATATTCATCTTCGAGCAGTCTCTAAGACCTGCTCAGTAATCTGTAGCAAATTTCTCTTCCCTCTTCCATGTTCATGCCGAGCCTGACAATGAGTGCTGCCATCGGTTCCAGGAATCGGGCACTGGTTAAGGGACCACAATCTACAGGGTCGAATCCTGTATCAGCGATAATCTTGCAAACAGCTGTTTTGGCTTCGTCATCGTCTCCACAATAGAACATTGACCCATCCAAGGGGCCAAAATAAGGACCATTGGCGATGTGTTCAGCATAGGCTGTGTTGAAAGATTTGACGATCCTGGCTTCAGGAATCATCTTGGCGATTTGTTCTGCAGCAGAGGTGGTATGTCCCAAGGCGAGTTCCACTTCTCCTTCGTTAAAAACCAGGGGATTTGTACAATCGACAACCACCTTCCCTTTGAAGGAATCGGTGTTTCTGACAATGTCGGGGACAGCCTTGTAAGGGACCGCCAAAAAAACAACTTCACCATAGTGAATGGTGTTGGCTATGGTACCTCCCTGAGCATAATGTTCCATATCTCCTGCCAACTCCATAGCCTTCTCTGGGGTTCGTGAGCCGACCATTACATGATACCCTTTATGGGTGAGAGCTGTGCAAAGTGCTCTGCCGATTCTGCCTGTACCTATGATTCCTAGTTTCATGTTGGTTCGTTAGATAGCTGTAATAGAAAGTTAAGCATGAATTCAACCTTGAATCGCTTATTGATGTCAATATAATTTGCTGATTGTTTGGTTTCTGATGGATGATATGAAGCCAACCCAGATAGGCGTTGGATAGATGTTTTTATTTTTTCGGATGTGCAATCCCAACCCGTTTTTGTAGATATTTGTTTTCAGTCATTTCTTTTGTCATGAAGTCTGCTACATCCTGAATCGACACTTGGTTGAGAGCTTGGGTGGGATAAGAATCAGCAGAGAGCAAATAGTCTCCTGTCCTGTCTCCATTGTGCATAAATGCCGGGGAAACTATGGTCCAATCCAGCTCACTTCCTTGAAGAATGTTCCACATTCTGTGATGATCCAAAGAAATATTCTGAAGATTGGGAGGAAAACTAAGACTTTCCATGATGAGTTGTTGGGGATTCTCTTGCAAAATGCCTGCACCGGTGATGGTCAACAGACGACGAATCCCTACCTTTTGCATCACTTCTGATATATGTCGGATACCCTTGGACAACAAAGTGATGGGACCACTAAATTGTCGTATTCCTATAACAGAAAGAACGATATCATGCCCGGGCATGACTGTTTCGAGAAGGGCAGGATACAATACATCCCCTCTGAATAATTGAAGATGTTGATCCTGAACAGGATAGTCATCAATGTTCCTTGCAAATGCAGTAACTTGATGACCCATTTCCAAAGAATACTTGACCAATAATCTCCCGGCCCTTCCAGTAGAACCAATTACCAATACTTTCATCCGCCAATTAGCTGAGTATGAACTTCGCGATGCAAATAAACAAAAGCGTGTGGAAATGCCAAGAATTCCTTTACAGGATCAAGGCCAGTTCAACCAGAATTTGGACTTTGATGTTCAGATAACTATTTTTTCAGTCAAATTTGGTGTGATCATCAATTGATTAGCTCTTTTAACCCAAGAATTTAATTCCATGAAAGTAGCCTTGCTTTCGTTAGAATCCTCTGAAAAGTTGGTTTCGCTCTTCCTGAGCTGCTGCTTTTTGATCTTGTTTTGTTCTTGTAGACCTACCGATACGCCTGATGTGGCACAATCTGCAGTGGCAATGAATTTGCCATCCGGGATGAGTACGATTCCAGCGGTCTCGATCGATATGCCCCAAATCCTTGAACGTGATACCCTGCGGGTGATTCTCTCTTATAGTGGGAGTAGTTATTTTATTTACAAAGGCCAAACGATGGGATATGAATATGAACTGGCTGAGCGACTGGCAGAAGATTTGGGGGTAGAATTGAAAATAATCGTTGCGAAAAACATGGATCGAATGTCTGAGATGTTGCTAAGAGGAGAAGGAGATATGATCGGTCAGACGCTTACGATTACCAAAGACCGCAAAAAGTATCTCGCCTTTACAGATCATCTGATCCAGACTCAACAAGTCCTTGTCCAAAGAAAACCAAGCAATTGGCGGGACATGAAGCTCCATGAGATCGACAAAACCTTGATCCGAAATCCAATTGATTTGATTGATCAAAAGGTATCCATTCGCGTGGGCTCTGCCTATCATGAGCGACTGTTCAATCTGATGGAAGAGGTGGGAGGTGAAATTCTCGTTGACACCCTTCCAGGCACCATTACAACTGATGAGGTGATCGGGATGGTTGCATCTGGAGAACTGGAATACACCATTTCTGATCGACACATTGCCTTGATCAACACTGCTTCCCATCCGAGACTGGACATAGAGACCCCTGTAAGTCTCCGCCAGCGATTGGCCTGGGCAGTCCGCCCCAATTCACCCGAACTGTTGGAAGCTCTGAATGAATGGCTTCGAAGGATGCATCAGGAGACAGATTTTTTTGTCATTTATAACAAGTATTTCAAAAACAAAACGGAATTCCGAAATCGAAGCAAGAGTGAGTTTTATTCCAAAAAAGGAAAAAAGATTTCCCCCTTTGATACACAAATCAGAACACATGCTGATAGTCTGGAATGGGACTGGCGCTTGTTGGCTGCACAGATCTATCAAGAATCCGAGTTTGATCCCAAAACCCGTTCCTGGGCAGGGGCTTGTGGCTTGATGCAAGTGGTTCCTGCAACTGGCAAGCAATTTGGGATAGATCAGCTGTTTGATCCTGATGAAAATATGAAGGCAGGGACGAGCTATCTACGCTTCTTACAAGGAATCTGGGAAGAAATACCGGATTCAGTGGAGAAAATCAAATTTGTTCTCGCTTCCTACAATGCAGGCCCAGGACATGTACTTGATGCTCGTCGACTTGCCGAAAAACATGGGAAAGATCCCAATTTGTGGACTGGAAGTGTGGATGAATTTATCTTACTCAAGTCTAACCCGGAATATTACAACGATCCGGTTGTAGAGTTTGGGTATTGTCGGGGCAAGGAACCTTTTGCCTATGTCAATTCCATTTTTGAACGCTACGAAAATTACCGTCAACATGTAGATTAATCAAGGAACAGCCTTGATGCCAATGGGGAAAGAGGTGACCATTTTGTGCATGAAATATGGGAGGCGAGAAGGCTGATTCGAGAAGTTTCCTTTATTTGTACAGATCATTCATAAGCCACCCAGTATGTGGGTGGAAAAATAAATTATCATCCAAGTGTCAATATTGATTGCTGATAGTGGTGCTTCAAAGACCCAATGGGCTTTGTGTGGAGAGGAAGAAAAGCCACTTTCTTTTACGACCATTGGATTCAACCCCAATGCAGTGTCACTGGCCTTGATTCGTCATGCACTGGAGGAACTCGCCTCAGCTATTGGAGACGTCTCCAGGATTACCGATGTGTTTTTTTATGGATCTGGCGTTGTGGATGAAAAAGGCAGAAGTACCCTCAGAAAGGTATTTGCACCGGTTTTTTCTTCAGCAAAAATCTATCTGGACAGTGATTTGGTCGCGGCTATGAGGAGTACTGGCCGACAGATGGGCATAGTCGGGATTTTGGGAACCGGTTCCAATGCTTGTTATTTTCGGGAGGGGCAAATTCAAGAGAAAAGAGGCGGACATGGCTACCTTGTAGGAGACGAAGGATCAGGACAGGATTTGGGGAAGGCTCTCCTGAAAGGCTTGCTCTACGAAACATTGCCTGATCACCTCCTGTCCTATGTGCTCAAAAAGGAGCAACAATCCTTACACGAATTGAAAATGGGTGTCTATACCAGTTCTCGTCCTAGTGCTTATCTGGCCTCTCTGGCGCGTCACTTGCTGCCGTTTCAGCAAGAGGAGCCAGTCCGTCTCCTGATTCGATCATGTTTTGAGACCTTCCTCCAGACCACTATTCTGCACATGCCCTTTTCCAGCGAGTTACCGATTGATACAATTGGTTCAATCGGATACTATTTTCAGGAAATTTGGCGCGAATCCTGCCAGGGATTTGACCTGAACATGGGGAAGATTCTTCAGAATCCCATGCAAGGCCTGATAGCATTTCATACACGGTCTGGAAACTAATTGATTGATTTTCTGTATGTTATTACATCCCCCTGAAAAATGTAATGACAAATGCAGAGAGGAGCAGAAAGTGTCGCAAAAAAATGACATTTTTGTCTCTCAGAACCCCATTTATGGAAATAAGCAGGCAAAATCCCAGAGCTGGAAAACGCTTCCCTCAATTGATCAAATCATGGGAACAAAGAGACAATCATTTTTTCCTACATTGCCCGGATACTGTGCTGGACATTGGAGTGTATGACAATGACATCATTCGGTTTAGATATTCACCAGAAGGATATTTTGAACATGATTTTTCCTATGCAGTGCAAACACCAGGGGACATGCCAGCACCCAAGGCACCTTTTCACTTGACAGAAGTCGGGGATGAATATCATCTGATCACTCAAACCCTGTTGGTCAAAATCTCCAAAACCCTCCATATTCGAATCTATGACAAAGATGGAGTGCTGATCAATGAGGACGAACGAGGATTCCATTGGGAAAGAAATGCAGATGTAGGCGGAAATATCATTTATTGTAGCAAAAGAATTCAACCACAAGAATGTTTTTTTGGATTGGGAGATAAGCCTAATCGGCTTAATATGAGAGGGTTGAGATTTGAAACATGGGGCTCTGATACCTATGGATTCGAAACCACAACAGATCCCCTGTACAAGAATATTCCCTTTTTCCTTGGCTTGCATCAGGGAAAAGGATATGGGATCTTTTTTGACAATAGTTTCCGAACGCGCTTTGATTTTGGTTATGAACGGAGTGATATCAGTACTTTTTGGGCCAAAGGGGGAGAAATGAATTATTATTTCATCTATGGACCAGAACTATTGTCTGTGGTTGAAAAATTTACCTTGATCACAGGGAAACCCGAATTGCCACCGATGTGGGCATTGGGCTACCACCAATCCAAATGGAGTTATTATCCTGAAAAAAATGTCAAAAAACTTGCTGAGTCCATTCGGGAACATAAAATTCCTTGTGATGTCATTCATTTGGATATCGAATACATGGATGAGTTTAAGTGTTTTAGCTGGGATTCCGACCGATTTCCAGACCCCAAACGCTTAACTGTGGAGTTGGAGGCGGATGGATTCAAGACTGTAGCCATACTCGATCCCGGAATCAAAATCGAGAAACAATATGAAGCATATGAACAAGGACTCGCGCATCACTATTTTTGCAGACGTGCCGATGGCCCTTTGATGAAAGGGGATGTTTGGCCGGGGCCTTGTCATTTTCCGGACTTTACACATCCCCGAGTGAGGGAATGGTGGGCCGGATTGGTCGAAGAATTCATGGAAAGCGGAATTGACGGGATTTGGAATGATATGAATGAACCCGCAGTGTTCGAGATAGGGACCTTTCCTCTGGATACAAGACATGAATATGATGGGCATCCCTGTAGTCATCGCAAGGCGCACAACATCTATGGAATGCAAATGGCGAGGGCCTCATTTCAAGGCATGAAAAAAGCGATGTATCCCAAACGTCCTTTTGCTTTGACGCGATCAGGTTATGCAGGATTGCAGCGATATGCAGCCGTATGGACAGGAGATAATCTGGCAACCTGGGAACATCTTTGGATGGCCAACATTCAATGCCAGCGTCTTAGTGTATCCGGCGTCTCCTTTTGTGGTTCTGACATCGGAGGGTTTATTGGAGATAGCAATGGAGAGTTGTTGACGCGATGGATGCAATTAGGTATTTTTCATCCCTTTTTTCGAAATCATTCTTCCGGAGACTATGCGGATCAGGAACCTTGGGCATTTGGAGAGCCGTATACCAGTGCCATTCGTACAGCGATAGAGTTCCGATACCGTTTGTTGCCGTATATCTACTCGGTTTTTTGGCGTCATACAGTCTCCGGTACACCTATTCTGCGACCCCTGAGCTTTATCGATCAGGAAGATTCTGAAACCTTTTATCGGATGGATGAATTTGGGTTTGGGCCACATCTACTTGCTTGTCCGATTCTCGAGTCCAAGTCAAGGGAGAGGCTTCTGTACCTTCCTAAAGGTAGCTGGTTCAATTATTGGACAGACGAACGGGTAGAAGGTGGTAAGGAGTTCTTGGTAAAGGTTTCTTTGGACCAAATTCCCCTGTTTGTGAAATCAGGTGCGATTATTCCCTTATATGAGGTGCAGCAATATGTAGGGGAAAAACAATTCGAGGAACTGGATCTTCACGTGTATCACCACCAAGGTACCCAATCAAGTGAATTGTATGAGGATGCTGGGGAATATTATGGATATGATCAGGGAAATTATCAGCACAGAGTATTCACACTGGAAGTTGAGCAGGGACACATCAATATTCATCAGAGAACAGATGGTCGATACAACAGTGACCACAAACAATTCATGTTCCACTTTCATGGATTTCCAGTAATTCCAGATCAGGTATTTATTGATGGTCAGCCGTTAACCAAGCCTATTCGTAGGACAGACAGTACCTTTTATTTTGCTGTAGCCAAAGATTTTGAGAAAATTCATTGGTAAGGAAAATTGAAAGTCAATTCCTCCATAGCAAAAGTAGCCTATTCGTCATCCTCTTCTTTCTTTGCTTCCTTTGGACGTCTTACGTTGATGTAGAGTTTGATATCATCGAAGAACTGCTGAGGATTGTTTTTGATTTCTCGCAAAACGGCATTGACATTCTCAGTTGTTGCGGTCAAGCTATCATAGAGCTGAGTATCATTGAGCAACATCCCCAAAGTCCCGGTTGTGGTATCGAGTTTGGTAACCATATTTTCGACACTTCCGACAGCAGAACTTGCATCTGAAATCAAGGATTGAATTTCAGCAGAAGCAGAAACGAGGGTATCTGTTACGCCTTTGGCATTGGCGAGTATCCCGGTAATATTGGAGTTGTTGGACTCAAAATTCTCCACAATACTGGCCGCATCTCTGGAAATTCCTGTCAACTCTCGTGCAATGCTATCTACTTCACTGGAGATGCTGGTTAGGTTGTCAGAAGTATGTTTGATGTTGTCCAGAGTTGCTCGGAGAGAGGAATTGTTGTTTTGGTCCTGAAGCATAGCCTTGGTTAGGCGGACAATTTCATTGAGCTGCACACTTAAGCGTGCTACCTCATAGAGAATCTCTACCCCTTTGTCCTGAAGCAAATCACTGGCTCCATCAATGATCCCCCGCTCAATCGTTCCGATAATTTCTGTTTCCGATTCAAAGTAGACGTCAGAAGCAGTCAATGAATCTGGTACGAAAATTTTTATGCCTTTAGACCCCAATAAGTCTATGCTGTAGATTTCGGCAGTAGAATTGGTTGGGATATCAAGGGATTGGTCAAATTCCAGTTTGACTGTGGCAAGATCTTCTTTCATATTTAGATTAAGATTGCCAACTTTTCCCACCTTCAATCCATTGATCATGATGGGATTACCCTTGATTAGCCCGCTGAGATCGTGATATTTGGCATACAAAATCAGAGGAGGCCCGAAGAATTTTGAACCAGACATGTAATTCAGCCCATACAGGATCAGGGCAATGGTCATGAGGGCGAAGAACCCGAATGTGATTTCATTTTTGAATTTCAAAGCCTGTTGGTTAAAGGGTTAATGTCAGGACCAAAATTACACAAATTATCTGTGAAGTACAGGAACAGGAAAAATTTCCTAATAGGAGAGAAGGGCTTCCAGTTTCTCTTTCAGTCTGGCTTTCGCAAGGTATTGTTCCTCTAGTTGCGGATGAAATGGGACGGGTGTATCCAGAGAAGCTACTCGTGTCACAGGTCCATCCAACGACTCAAAGCAATGCTCACTGATCTCAGCTGCGACTTCTCCCCCAAATCCACTGGTCAGGTTTCCTTCATACAGGACAATACACTTTCCAGTCTTTTTGACAGAGGCAAAGACCGTTTCCCGATCCCAGGGGATCAACGTCCTTAAGTCGATCAGCTCTATCGATCGGGAATCTTCCTGTATGATTTCTCGCGCCCAATGAACACCCAGTCCATACGTGATGATACTCAGGTCTTCTCCTTGACTGAGGACCTTGGCTTTGCCGATTGGAAGCTGATAATTTCCTTCTGGAACCGAACCACTCACGGAGCGATAGAGTGCCTTGTGCTCGAAGAACAAGACCGGATTGGGGTCCAGAAATGAGGTGCTAAGTAAGCCTTTTGCATCGGCCGGATGGGAAGGATAGACGACTTTCAGGCCGGGAACCTGGGTGAACCAGGCCTCATTGGTTTGAGAGTGAAAGGGACCGGCCCCCATACTGCCGCCAGTTGGCATACGGATGACAACATCAGCTGCATGCCCCCATCGATAATGGTTTTTGGCAAGGTTATTCACAATCTGGTTGAAGCCACAGGAGACAAAATCAGCGAATTGCATTTCAACCATGGCTTTTTTCCCTGCCAACGAAAGTCCCAAGCCTGCACCGACGATGGCAGATTCACAAATGGGAGTATTCCTGACGCGCTCTTTGCCGAAAGCCTCTATAAACCCATCTGTAATTTTGAATACGCCCCCATATTCCGCAATGTCCTGCCCCATCAAAACAAGATCCGGGTGCTGGATCATTGCTTCTTTTAGGCCGTCTGATACTGCATCTACAAATCGTTTATCTACTGTTTGTTGACCATTGGGGGGAGAGAGGGGAGCAAAGGAGGGGGCAAATACCTGACTAACTTCTTTGTGCAGATCAGGGACAATCTCAGGTTTGGCAAAAGCTTCATCTACCGCTTGCTGGATCTGCTGTTTGATATTTTTGCGGATGTCTTGGATAGAAGATTCTGTCAAAATGTCTGTTTCGAGCAACCAATTCTGGTAGGTCATGACCGGATCTTTCTTTTCCCACATCTCAAACAACTCTTTGGGAACATACTTGGTACCAGATGCTTCTTCATGACCACGCATCCTGAAAGTCTCGCACTCCAGGATGATAGGTTTTCGATTGTTGCGCATCCGTTTGGCAATGCGCTGGACTGTGTGGTAGACCTCCAGGACATTGTTCCCGTCTATGGTGAATCCTTGAATCCCGTATCCTTTGGCCCTGTCAGCCAATTGTTTACATCGAAATTGTTCCTGACTCGGAGTTGAGAGCCCATAGCCATTGTTTTCGATGACGAATAGAACAGGCAAATCCCAGACAGAGGCTACATTGATCGCCTCGTGAAAGTCTCCCTCACTCGCGCCCCCATCACCTGAAAATGGAACGGCTATGTAAGACTCCTGATCCAGATTGCTGGCCAATGCAAGGCCATCTGCTACTGGAAGCATGGCGCCAAGATGCGAGATCATACCTATGATCCGGTGTTCTGGAGAGCCAAAGTGAAATGACCGATCTCTCCCTTGGGTGAATCCTTCACTTTTTCCCAACCACTGGCTGATTAATCGCTTGAGAGGAATCCCTCTTGTGGTGAAGACCCCAAGATTGCGATGGAGCGGGAGGATGTAGTCCTGAGACTGGAGGGCTTCGGTAATGCCTACTGCAATTCCTTCCTGACCAATTCCAGAAAACCACTTGCTGATCCTGCCTTGTCTAAGGAGAATGAGCATTTTTTCTTCTACCATTCTGGGAAACAACAACTTGCTGTACAATTCCCGTAGGAAATCATCGGATAATTTTTTTCTGTCAAAGGTCATGAAGCGGGGGGAAGTTTATAACTTATTGAGGGATTTAAGCAGCATCAACTTGTATATAGCTGCAATGGTCAATGAATCTGTAATGCGGAAGGATTCGACTTCTTGAAATGCTTGCTCCAGGCTTATTTTTCGAACACTCAACTCTTCCGTGTGCTCTGGTTGTGCCTCGCCTTGCTGGAGACCAGTGGCAAGATAGACAATGCCCCATTCATCAGAAACAGAATTGGACAAATGCATTTCGAACAATATATCGTAGGTCTGGGCACTCAGACCAGTTTCTTCCAGCAACTCTCTCTTTGCGGTTTCGAGCGGCTCTTCTCCTTGCGGACTTCCGCCTTCAGGAATTTCCCAGGAATACTGATCCAGGGCATACCTGAATTGCCCTACAAGCCAGATATGTTCTCCATCAAATGGCACAATTCCAACTGCATCTGACTTGAAATGGACAGTGCCATAAATACCTGCTTTACCACCAGGACTAATGACCTGATGCTCACTGACAGAAATCCAGGGATTGGAATAATGAACGATGGAGTCAAGGGTTTTCCAGGGATTCTCTGTGTTTACTTTCATTTAAATACTTTTCGTGATAGACTGTACGACTCGGAATTGATTGAAAAATTCTTTCCCAATCACCCGAAGGATTGTATACACTGGAATGGCAAGAATCATCCCTACGACTCCAGCAAGACTTCCAGCGGCAAGAATGACCAAAAAGATTTCGAGTGGATGGGCCTTGACACTGCTGGAATATATGTAGGGTTGAAAAACGAAATTATCAATCAATTGGACAACCAAAAATACCACCAAAACTTTCAGAAGTAGGGGAAAGGTATAGGAATAGAAATCCAGGTCCAGACACCCCAACAAAGCGAGACTCGCCCCCAATACTGCACCCAAAATTGGACCTAAATAGGGAATGACATTGAAGATGCCTGCAAAAAAACCAATGACGAGGGCATGCTCGACCCCAAGAATAAAGAGTCCGATCCCAATCAGGGAGCCGACCAGTGCGACTTCTGCAATCACGCCAATGAAATATCTCGAAAGTAGAACCTTGGAACTGGTCAGAATATGGGTGACCTTATCCAGGTATTGTTCCGGGGTGAGCATGAGGATAATTTTGTGAAGCAGTTCTCTTTCTTTCAGGAAAAAGAAAGAGATAAATGTGATGGAGAAGAACCCGATCAGAAAATCTCCGGTGAACCCCAGAATTCCTTGTGCGACACTGGATAAATTCCCCGCATTAAGGACCGAAGAGATTCGATTGCTAAAATAGGAGCCGAAAGAGGCCTCCTCATCCATGAAGCCATAAGAACTCAGGAAGGTTTGAATTCCTCGAAGCGGTTCTTCCAGCCCATGTTTGATTTGGTCGGCATTTTGAGTAATGGCTCTCAGATTTTGGCTCTGCTCCAGGATAGGGGGAATCAATAGCACAAACAGACAACTTGCCACCCCATACATGAATAACAAGGTAATGATTGCCTTGATCGAGTCAGGCAGAAAGTAGTGTCGAATTTTGACCCTGTCCAATACGCGCAAAATTGGTCGTCCAATCAAGGATAGGACTGCCGCAATCCCAATATATACCAGAATGGGATAGAAATACCATAAGACCAAACCTAGCAGAATCAACCCCGGAATCAAGAGGTACCAGCGATTGGATACATTCATGGGGCAAAAGTACAGAATTATCGTCTGAACTTAGGGCAAGTACAGCGTTTTTTCATCTTTACCAAATGAAGGTTGAGCGAGAGTCCTGCCATCAGATCGACCTCCCCATTTTCTACAAAGCTAAGGGGCAATTTGTCTCCACTCAGCTGTTCATTCACTTGCCGCAGGTACAATAATTTTGCCTCTGCAGAAAGAGAAAGAAAGGGCGAGAAAAAATAGCTGTATCCACCAAACACTGCAATTCCTCCTAGATTACTGGATTTTTCACCCACAGCACCAGGAGTAAATGTCAGATTTTGTGCGGAATAATGCAGGTCAGCACCTCCAAATAGTTGAGATGGACCGTAGTGAATTTTTCGTTCGTAACCGAGATGGAAGTCCCAGTTGTTTTTGTTTATCGAGACTGGAATATCAGTAGGAGAAATAAGTTGGAAACTTGCTTGTCTGTGTTGCACGCCCAAGCGGAATCCATCTGACAGGCTGTAGTGATAGGTATATTGCCCACCATTGACTACGCCAACATCCAATGGATAAAAGATCAAGCCTGATTGGACCGGATCGAGAATGCCATTCAGGGAACCCACTTGCAAGCTGAATTCATGTGTTTGAGGTTTGAATCTTGCTCGCTGTGCCTGGATATCCTGGGACAGGCCAAGCAAAAGAAACAGCAGGAACAATGAAAGAACAGATGATTTGGACACCTTGATTAACTGTTGGATAGATCTCATACATTGGGGATTGAACATGCTATCTGTTAGGTAAGAAATGGTACATAAAACTTGCTCTGAGCGATCAAATAAACTCTCTCATGATCAGATAATGGATTTCTTCACCATTTCTAAGCTACGAATTGTTGAGCTTGTACAAAAATAAACCGTACTCCCTCTATATAGAATGCATGTACGATGAAGAAAGATTTCCTACTTTTGCGATGCAAATACATTGGATCTAGATTACAACTCATATGCGATACCTAATTTACTGCTTGCTTGGATGTCTGTTTGTTTTCTGGGGGTGTGGAACCTCTACTACTCAAAGACTGAGCAGAGGGGAGATCGCACAACTGTCCTGGGAAGCGATTTTGGATTCTGCGCGAGGGACTGAGGTGAATTGGATGATGTGGCAAGGAGATCCGGAAATCAATACCTTCGTGAGCGAGTATGTTGTGCCAGAAGTACAACAGCGATATGGAATCACCCTTACTATCTCAAATGGACAAGGCAACCAGATCATTTCGGCTTTGATGCCTGAACTGGAAGCGGGGAAAGAAGAGAGCGAGATAGACATGATGTGGTTCAATGGAGAGACCTTCTATCAGTTGCGCCAAATCAATGCTTTGTTTGGGCCATTCACAGATTTTCTTCCCAACAGCCAGTACATTGATTTTGAGAATCCTTTCATCAAATATGACTTTCAGCAAGAGGTAGACGGCATGGAATGTCCCTGGGGCACAGTGCAACAAACCTTGATCTATGATACGGCGAGAGTCTCTCAACCTCCGCAGAATTTGGCAGAGTTGGAAACCTGGGTGAAGGCGCATCCTGAACGATTCACGCTGCCGAATGATTTTACGGGCATGAGTTTGTTAAAGTCAATGCTGATTGAGTTTTATGGAGGCAAGGAGGCGATTGTGGGAGAATTCAATGAAGAAAAATATCAAAAACACTCTGCAGAACTTTGGGCATATATCAATCGAATCAAGCCGTATTTTTGGAAGAAAGGAGAAACATTCCCCTCTGGAAGAGCTGCGGTTGACCAAATGTTTGCCAGTGGAGAGCTCGATTTTTCGATGAGTATGAATGATGCCGAAGTGGAGAGTAAGGTTCTTCAGGAGGTATTTGTCGAAAGTTCTACTGCCTATGTCTGGGATATCGGAACCATTCGCAATTCCCATTATCAGGGAATCCCTATTCATGCAAGAAATCCTTTAGGAGCCTTAGTGGTGATCAATTTTCTGATTTCACCTGAAGCACAATTGAAAAAAACGGACCCCAAAACCTGGGGCGATGGAACCATTTTGGCAGTAGATAAGCTGCCAGCAGTATGGCAAGAAAAATTCAAACAAATTCCCCCCCGGACCTATGCGCCACAAAGAGAAGAGATAGAACCCAACGGCTTGCCAGAACCTGCACCAGAATACATGATCCGTATTTTTGAAGATTTTCGTAAAGAAGTCATCCAACAATAATTTTTCTAATTCTCTACTCATTACCTTCAACTCGGAACTCTTTTGCGACACCTTGGCTTGGCATTTTTTCTTGCTTTGACGGCCCTTCCACTTATGGCAGGTCTGATCTATGCATTGTTGTTCAGTCTGGGGATCGTAGGGATCATTCACGATGGATTCACCCTCGAATACTGGGGGGAGACCCTCAGTGGAGGCGAAATGTGGATATCATTGGGCTATAGTCTCTATGTGGCAACAGTGTCCTCCTTCTTGTCCATTGCATGTGCCTTGATGTTGGTCATCTGGGGGCGTGCCCATTTTCAGAAAGGTTTACTTTCCTATGCCATCTATTTTCCTCTGGCCATTCCTGGAATAGTAGCTGCCTTTATTGTGTTTCAATTCATGGGAAAATCAGGCTTGTTGTCTCGAATGACGTATGGACTGGGTGTGACGAACGCTATAGAAACCTTCCCTGATTTGATTCACGATGCCTGGGGAATCGGCATGATTTCAGCGCATGTCATGCTTGCAGTTCCGTTTTTGTTGATTTTATTTTTGAATTTGGCTAAAAATGAACGCCTGGAAGAACTCAGTCAATTGGCTGCTACCCTTGGGGCGCTGCCTGGCCAAATTAGTCGAAAAATCTGGTTGCCCATCCTGTTAAAAAAGAGTTTTCCGACATTGGTTCTGTATTTCATCTTTGTGCTAGGCGCGTATGAAATTCCCTTACTTCTTGGAAGAGAATCTCCCCAGATGGTGTCTGTACTCATTATTCGAAAACTCCAACGCTATAACCTGCTAGACAAACCAGAAGCATACATCATCGCTTTGATTTATTCTGTCCTCGTACTCTCTCTGTTGTGGATGGCTCTCAAGAATAGACAAACTTCCTCTTCTTCATGAAAAAAACCTTGGGTATCATATTGAGCGGAATCATCTTTTTCCCATTTCTTCTCCTGCTTGGTTTATCAGTAGGCAAAGATTGGCGATTCCCTGATGTGTTACCAGGAGAATGGACGCTGGATCATTGGAGTGAATTGTTCCAGCTTCAAGGAGACCTTACCCAAAGTTTGCTCCTGTCCCTGGGTATTTCTTTACTCGTAGCCACCTTGTCTACTGTCATAGGATTTATTACCAGCAAGTATATTGCCTATCATCCCAAAAAGAAAACCCTCCTGGCACTGGCTTATTTTCCTTATGTTCTGGCCCCGATCATTTATGCTGCGGTATTGTACTTCTATTTCATTGTGTTGGGGCTGTCAGGTAATTTTTTTGGCGTAGTGATCGGGCAAATGATCATTGCTTATCCCTTTGCTGTGATCATCTTTGTTGGATACTGGAACAAGCGCATGCAAGCCATGGAACAATTGGTATATACCTTGGGTGGGACCCCCTGGCAAGCCTATCAAAAAGTATTGTTTCCTGTGTCTAAGGGGATTTTGATGGTTTGCTTTTTTCAAACATTTTTGATTTCATGGTTTGAATATGGGTTGACAATGTTGATTGGGGTGGGAAAAATTCAGACCCTCACTCTCAAAGTCTTTCACTATGTCAATGAAGCCAATATCTACCATGCAGCACTTGCCAGTTGCTTGTTGTTTTTGCCACCCTGGATCCTTATTCTGATCAACAAGCGCATCGTATTTCGAACAGAATCCTGAATCCTCAATTGATTGAGCCGATATGTTAAGCGTTTCTCATCTTCACAAATCTTTTGAGCAGGAGCAAGTCCTGAAAGATTTGTCTTTGGAACTAGGTACCCGACAGATGTTAAGTATTCTGGGACGTTCAGGCTCAGGCAAAACAACTTTTTTGCGAATCATTGCAGGGCTCGAACAGCCGGATCAGGGCGATATCTTTTGGCATGAGCAACGCATGAATGAGGTGCCTCCACATCAGCGAAACATTGTCTATCTGTATCAAGAAGCCTTGTTGTTTCCCCATTTGACGGTTTTTGAGAACATTGCTTTCGGTCTTCGACTTCGGAAAGTGCCAAAGTCAGAAGCAGATGATCGGGTGAGACAAATGATACAGGATCTTGAACTGCATGGCCAGCAGGACAAGATGCCACATCAGTTGTCGGGAGGTCAGAGACAGCGGGTATCATTTGGAAGAGCATTGATCGTCAATCCACTTTTGTTACTTCTGGATGAACCTTTTGGCAATTTAGATGTTGAAACAAGAAAGCGGATGCAGGATTTTCTCAAGAGGATTGCAGAGACATACAAAATCACCGCCATCTTCGTTACCCATGATTTGAAGGAGGCCATCCTGATGGGAGATCGAATCGGATATATGAGGAAAGGAAGTTTATATTTGTATGAAGATGTGAGGGAATTTGTAGAAGATGCTCGCACAGAAGCCGCAAATGAGATTGCATTTTGGGAAGAAGTGGCC
Source organism: Bacteroidota bacterium (assembly GCA_039029315.1). GTDB lineage: Bacteria > Bacteroidota > Bacteroidia > J057 > J057 > JBCCCJ01. Next base: position 18,680 of record JBCCGK010000103.1, read on the forward strand.
AGGAAATAAACAAACAAGAACAACAACCCCAGGCTGAAAGTCTTAGGTGAGAGGTATGAAAAAAAGCGACAAACTGCATGAACTTATTCATTCTATGAGCAAAGCTGAGAAGCGACACTTCAAAATCTCAGCTGAGCGCCACTCCATTGGTGGGCAGAACAACTACATTATTCTGTTCGATGTATTGGAGGAAATGAAGAAATTTGATTCGCAGATGTTGACAAATACCCTGGAGGCAAAAGGAATCTCTACTCGCCATCTGGCTTCCGACAAGACCTATCTGTACCAACACATTTTGAAGGACTTGAGTGTGCATCATTCAAGCAAAACAGCAAGCTTGAAGATCAAGGAACAATTGCATCAGGTAGAGATTCTGTATGATAGAGGTTTGTACAATCATTGCTTGTCTCTCATGCGCAGTGCAAAAAGTCTGGCAACCAAATATGATCTCTATCCGCTTTTGCTCGAGATTTCTGTGTGGGAACAAAAAACCCTCAATCAACAAGGAGATATTGAAGAAGCCAAAAATGCCCTGGTAGATTCTGTAGAGCATTTGGCCCTGCTGGACAATATGCAGGCTTTCATGAAACTGCATTATTCCATGGCTGAGCTACAACGACAGATTCCAAATGCACGAACTGTGGAGGAAGAGGAAACCTTGGCAGAATTTATCTCTCATCCTTTTCTTCAGAAAGAAACGATTCCCCTGACTTTTGAGGCAAGATTGCATTTTTGGCAAACCTATGCCTTGTATTATTATGCCATTGATGATGAACCCAAGGAACTGGAGGCCAATCTTACCTTGCTGGAAATCATGGACAGCAATCCAAAATATGCGCAGGAATTTCCGAATAAGTATATAGAAATTTACAGCAGAATCCTCACGATCAAGAGCCATGCTTCTGATGAAGATTTCAATCTCTACCTCGATTTTTTTCGCTCTTTTCCCAAAAGGATCAAAAAAGCGCGTAGGAATGTAGAGATGCGGATGTTGATTGATTCCACCCAGATAGAATTGACACGCATGGCACAATTGGGCAATTTTGATCAATTGGAAGAGAGGATTCCCGAGTTAGAGAGCCTGATACAGCGGTTCAATAAACAGATGGCGGTTGGGGAAAAAATGTATTTTCGATACCTGATGGCCTATGCCCTGGTAGCTGTGGAGAAGTATTCAGAAGCGCTTACACACATTAATGATTTGCTGAATGAAAAGGAGAGGGAACGTCGGCTTGAAATTCATATGTGCGGTCGCCTCCTGAACCTGATTATTCACTTCAAGCTGGGAAATTATCTCCTTCTCCAACATACTGTCGAATCTGATGCCCGATATCTCAAAAAAATCGACCATTATCATCAGACCGAAAAAGCCTTCCTCAAATGCTTCCGAAAATTGAGTAAGGGGATTCCCGAAGATCGCCTGGGACAAATTTCCATTTTCGAATCAAGCCTAAAGGAGATGGAATGTATTATGACAGATGAATATGAGCAAAAGGTTCTGGAAATGCTCGACATCCTCTCCTGGCTGGATTCACAAATTCACAAAATCAGTTTTAAGCAGGCAAAAGCAAACAGGAAAATGGGGGTTAGCATTAACTGATGAATGAAGACAAACTTCGCCTGATTCTCAGTCCGTTTTGAGCTGTTTCAGGATGTTGATTGATGCCTCTCGATAGTCATTGTCATAAGAAGTGAATACCTCCAAACGATCCCGAACCTTTTGGGTATTTCCTGATTTTTTGAGCTGGAGCAAGGTATAGTACCAGGTAGATGATTCTACAAAATCTCCCTGTCCCTGCATGCCTCGTTCCAACGTAACCGAAGCTGAGTCAAGCTGTTCTACCTGCAAAAAAAAGAGTCCTTTATAGCAATAATATAGATCGGGGTAGATCTGAAGGAAGACTGGATGTTCATCTAGTACATCTAGAGCAGATTGATACGCTCCAGCTTGATAGTGCGCATGGATGCGCTGCAATGCCTTGAACAAGGAATCATTCTCTCTGATGTTGGTGACTGATGATCGGGTCGCTGAAAAACTTGTTAAGTCGATGGAAGAATTGATATAGGATTGATATATCTCCTCAGGTGTGTGGGGAGATGTGCCAAGGCTGCCGATCAGCCATGCAAGGCCAACCAACAAGCTCAGTCCTGCAGCAATGGTCATAAACCATCTGGGAGACAACATCTGGCGCACAGTTCCTGCCTCTTCTGAAATGATGTTTGCCATTTTCTCCTCCAAGTCGGCGATTTCTGGCTCCCGCATAGCAGCTTCAATATCCCGCTGCAAGGCCAGTTCTTTCTCCAATTCTGGTTCATTTGCCAATGCCTGCTCGAATTCTGCCAGGTCTTTTCCGGTTAGCTCTCCCTCCAAATATTGATCAATTTGCCGTTGTCGATGTTCATCCATAGGCCGAAGGATTTGTTGTCCCTGTCAATTCTCTGAAACGTGGGTCAGCTTTGACTAATTTGGTTAATTGTTGTTTGCAGTGAAACTTTCGTTTTTTGGCATAGCCCTCACTGGCAAAGCCCATTTTTTTTGCAATATCTGCCATCGATTCCCCGGCAAAAAAAAGTTTGAGGACATGCTGACAGCCTTCTCCCAATTGTTTGAGTTTCTCTCGAAAAAATCGATACTTTTCCGTTCGTTCAACTTGCAGGTCTGGACTTTCGCTTTGGAGAATAGCAGCATCCTCTAGACTGGTTTGAGGTCGTTTGCTTCTTCGACTAATCTTGTGCAACCAAACTCTTTTTCCAATGGCAAAGACATAAGTGCCAAAGCTGCTCCTGAGTGAAAATTCAGGAGATTCCAATTTGCGAAAAATGACCACAATGGTATCCTGAAACACATCCTCTGCATCCTCCTTTGATCCACCATTGGCACGAACATGCTTGCGAAGCGCTGGAAAAAACGCTTGATACATCTGACGTAGAACTTTGGGGTTTCTCTCCCGGATTCCCTTGAGGTAATACGCTTCTGAATCTGTTGGATCAGGCAATGGCATGCTGACAAAAATATTCGTTGACTTCACACAAATAACAACAATTCTGCAAAAGATTCGCACGGCACGCAAAGATTTTACTGCATATCTTTTGGTGTCCGAATTCTGGAAAAGGTTACCCTCACTTGTATAAATTGTTTGCTGAGTTCAAGAAAAAAAGAACAGGCGAGAAGATCCGAAGACCTTCCCGCCCTGTGAATAATGTGGTGCAGCATGCTCCTCCAATTTTCTGGAGACGAGCTCCGATCAATATATCGATTGCCAAAGAATCAATAGGCAATTTCGAAGACATCTGCACTCCATCTGGTTTTTCCCTTCAACATGCTGAGCTCCATATTGAAAGAACAAAGCAAGCTGTTATCCTCCTACAGTGGGTTCGTCTGATTCAGACTCAATCCCTCTGCCAGGTTGGGATACGACCAGGTGTGTAGGGTGCACCATATTGTTCCAACTTGCCTTCCAGCGCCTTCATGGAGTTGACAGCAGTTTTTAACTCTTTCATGACGGGTTCGAATTCTTCCGCAGCAATTGCGTAAGCATCCTTTTGCGTCTGTGTTGAGGCTGCTGTGGAGGAAAAAAGTCCATATACGATGCTTTCAACACGTCCACTGATCGAAGGAGGTGTTTCGAATTGTCTTCGGCTAATGCTGCTATTGCCCGATAATTTTACCCTAATATCAGCCAACTGCTTCTCCAGCGATTTTGCTTCACCTATCAGGCTGAGGGGTGCTGCTGGTGTTTGTTCGATGGCCTTTTTGATATGCTTGAGTTTATTGACCAATTCTCCTCGCATGCTACTTGCTCCCCGAATACCTCTGCGTAATTCCTGTACCTTGTTTTGAAAAGCAACCAAGGCATCTCTGTCCTCGGCTGGCAAAGTCGTATTGTTGAGGGGAACAACTGTGAAGGACTGTGGGCCGACAAGCTCGGTATAATCTCCATTAACCACCTTACCCATTGAAACCTGATAGCTGCCTGGTAACACTAAGTGTCCTTGATCTGGGGAGGAAAAAGGATTGTCAAATCCTTGTTTTTTGAGACTGACGGGAGTGGTACTTGGGTACCGGAAGTTCCAATGCAGGCGCTTGATTCCTTTGGAAGCAGAGGTGCGTAATCGGGTGATTACCTCTCCAGTCTGGTCTGTGACGGTGAATAACAAGAACGGTTTTTCTTCTTCATCTTCTGCGCGCATGTCCTCGAAACTTGGATAGGCGACCGCTTTCCCTTCCTTCACTAATTTCTTCTCCTTCTCTTGCCGCAATTGTTTTTTGGTTTTGAGGCCTTCATTGAGATAGTAGGTGAAAGTGGCGGCAATAGGAGGATTGTCAGTTGTGAAGTAAGATTCTCCCTGGAAGGATTTTCCTCGTAGACCAAGTGGCAAAGAAGGCAGGAACATCAAGCCATCCTCTATGGCAAACATATGGGCGTCTTTCTCCAGAACTTCTTCAGTTACTTGTCTCAATGGAGCGTAATTGTCCAATACATAAAATCCTCGTCCAAAGGTGGCTAGAACCAGGTCGTTCTCTCCTTTGTGGATGGCAAGGTCTCTGACTGCAATGGTTGGTAAGCCAGATTTCAATTGAATCCACTGTTGCCCACCATCTCTGCTGAAAAAGCACCCGAACTCTGTGCCAGCAAACAAAAGATTGGGATCGATATGGTCTTCCGCAATGGCGTAGACTGATCCTCTTTCAGGCAAGTTGGCAGCGATGGAAGTCCAGCTTTGTCCTTTGTCTGTGCTTTTCAGTAGATATGGCTTGAAATCACCATTTTTGTGGTTATTAAATGCCGCAAATACTGTGTTCTCATCATGCTGAGACGCCAGGAGCATATTGACATAGGTTCTGTTGGGGATTCCGGGAAAGGATTCAATTTTTCGCCAAGCGCCACCTGTATTTTCGCTCACCTGCACCAGCCCATCATCTGTACCGACGTAGAGCAAGCCTTCTTTCTTAGGAGATTCGTCAAAGGCAACAATATTTCCATAAATAGAAGTCGAACGGTTTTTGGCAACAGCATCCATGCTCCACACTTTGTCCATGATGGGGAAGGAATTACGGTCGAGCTGACGGCTCAGGTCGGGACTGATGGCTGTCCAGCTGTTGCCGCGATCCTCGCTCTTGAACAATTTGTTAGCAGCAAAATATAGACGGGTATGTTTGTGAGGGCTGATCAAAAGTGGTGCATCCCAGTTCCATCGTAAGCCGGGCTCTCCTTTGCCAGCTTGTGGTTGAATATTGATGGTTTCTCCACTCTTCTTATCATACCTGACCAGCCAGCCATATTGTGCCTGGGCATAGACGATATTAGGCTCAACAGGATCGGCCTGAGATTCGAATCCATCTCCGCCATTGGTGATGAACCAGTCTTCATTTACTATGCCAGCAGCATTGGTGGTTCTGGAGGGACCTCCGAGACTAAAGTTGTCTTGTGTTCCTCCATATATATTGTAGAAAGGTTTTTCCTGTCCCACGGCCACCTTATAAAATTGTGTAATGGGCAGGTTGGCCTTGAAATCCCAGGTTTTGGCACGATCATAGGATTCATAGATGCCTCCATCACAGCCTACCAAATAGTGATTGGGATCTGTTGGATTGATCCAGATGGCGTGATTGTCTACATGCTTATGTCTTTCTCCCAGCATCTTGAAAGATTTGCCAGCATTGTCAGTTACTTGTGCCCAGGTATCCATGGCATACACCCGATCTATGTCAAAGGGATCACATATGATTTCCTGATAGTAATTGCCACTGGTGCTGAAAGAACTTTGTTTTTCCCAACTGGCTCCTCGATTCGTGGACCGAAAAAATCCTCCCTTGCCACCTGATGCCTCTGCGATAGCATAGAGGACATCTGGATTGATCGGAGAAATCGCCATGCCAATTCTCCCCAAATCGCCAGCAGGCAAGCCCTTTTGTGATTTGACCCAGCTTTCTCCTCCATCGGTGGACTTGTAAATGGCAGATTCTGGCCCTCCACCAAGAAATGTCCATACATGACGCCTACGCTGCCAGGAGCTGGCATACATGATGTCAGGGTTTCTGGGATCAATGAGTACTTCATTTACGCCGGTATATTTGCTGATGTTCAAGACATTTTTCCAAGTTTCACCTCCATCAGTAGATTTGAACAATCCCCGGTCGCCGCCGTCACTCCACAATGGTCCATGAGAAGCGACAAAAACAACATTGGAGTTTCTTGGATCTACAAGGATTCCGCCTATATGTTCTGATTGTTTGAGGCCCATATGTTTCCAGCTTTTTCCACCATCGGTGGATCTATAGACTCCATCTCCATACCCCACAGATCTTTGGCCATTATTTTCTCCAGTTCCGACCCAGACAGTGTGCGGATTATTGGGATCAAGCGTAATGCACCCAATGGAATAAGACCCCTGACTATCAAAAATAGGTTGGTAGGTAACGCCATGATTAATGGTCTTCCACACACCACCAGAGGCTGTCGCTATATAGTATTCAGAAAAATTCTGCGGATTGACTGCAAAATCTGAAATCCGACCAGAGGTGATGGCAGGTCCTACACTCCTGAATGACAGACCACTGAAGGTTCCGGAATTGAATTTGTTGTCTTCTTTATGTTCGGTGGTTGTCTGTTCCTGCTGACCCTTTTTCTTTTTCTTTTGACCAAAACCATGACCAAAAGTGAGGATAAGCATTAGCAGTAGATAAATTCGCAACATGATGAAAAGAAATTGGTGAAAAGACGATGATATATATCCTTCAAAATTCGTCTAAATTACAACTTTTAGGACAATTCTAACAGAAACTGACTTTTCAGCAATTTTTCCCAACTTTGACTACCGACAAATTATTCAAACGATCTACTCATGGCTCAAAGAAACTTATACGCCCTGCTCATTGGCATTGACAAATACAAGCACGTAGGCAATCTTGGTGGCTGCAAGGCAGATATCTCAAAGGTAAAGGAGTTTTTCGGGACCCTTGCTTCCGGAGAGTTTGGCTTTCATGCCCGAACCTTGTTTGATGAAGATGCCACAAAGAAGGGAATCATATCCGCATTTTATGAGCATTTGGTGGAGCAGGCCAAAGAAGGTGATGTGGCTTTGTTGTATTATTCGGGGCATGGAGCTCAGGAAGATGCAGCAGAAGTGTTTTGGAAATCAGAGCCAGACAAAAAGCTTGAGGGACTCGTCTGTCATGATTCGGGAAGAGGGGGAGCAACATTGTTGGCTGATCAGGAACTGCGGTATTTGATTCATGAGTTGTCCCGAACGAAGTGCGAGATTTTGACGATTTTTGATAGTTGTCATTCGGCTGATAATACGCGTTCCTCTCAAGCAAGTGTGAGTGCTTCCTTCCCACAAAGAAGAATCGCCACTGTCATGCCAAAAAGAAAGTGGAGTGAATTTATTTTTTCAGACAAATTCAGCCAGGAAGAGTTGGCAGCCAAAGGAATGGCAACTCTGTTGCCGCAGGGACGGCATGTACAGATGGCAGCTTGTAAGGATTCAGAATTTGCCTATGAGAATAACAATGGGGGAATGTTTACGGATGGATTACTCAAAGCATTGCGGGAGTCCAGCGGCAAAATTTCCTATTTAGATTTATTAAGCAAAGTCAAGTATTCCATCAAGGGAGAGAAAAATGGTGTTACGCAATCCCCGCAATCCTATTATACATTTGGGCATGAGGAGGATGTGTTTAAAGAATTTTTGAGTGGTGCTGTGCGAGATCGTCCCTTATACGCCAACATCGTCTACAATGCCAAAAGAAAAGAGTGGATACTCGATAAGGGGGCGATTCATGGGGTTGGCCGCAAGATCGAAGGAGGCGAACAAGTCGTCCTGGTTCCGATAGAAGGAGGGAAAAATATTTCGGCAGATATTCAGCAGGTTGATAGCTCAAGTTGTGTGTTGAGATTTTCTCGCGCACATCTAGAAGATGTCCTGGACACCGAAAAGACGTATCAGGGGATTTTGAAGGGCTTATTGGTGGAGCCTTTGTCCCTCTATGTTGATGGAAATGAGCAAGGGGCAGCATCCTTGAAGCAATATGTTGACAACCAAAAAACCCAATGGCAGGATTGGACCCTCTTCCTGGTGGATTCACCCGATCAGGCAACTTTCCAGATATTGGCTGGAGGGGGTATTGATGATATTCGGGAACATTATGCGATTACTGAGGTCGGAAGTAATATTCCACTGATGGAACAAAGCATGGGATTCGATGAGCATTCTCACAAAGATCTCGAAACCAAGCTGAAAGTTCTTTCCCGCTGGTATTATGCCAAAGTATTCACCAATCCGGCTGATACCCTGTTGGGCAAAAATCCCATCAAACTTACTGTGATCCAGCATGATCAGGAATTGTCCCACAAGGAAAATGTATTTGTTATTCATTATGATGATCCCAGCGAGCCAAGACCTATTACCTATGTTAAATTTCAATTTACCAATACCCTGGACCGCGCCTTATATATGGCCGGTATCTATATGGATCGTGATTTGGGGATGATGAACAATGCGATTGAGCAGCAAGTCGTCGAATTGCAGCCTGGCGCTTCTGCATGGTTCGTCGGAGGAAACGCCCTTGGTCTTGGTTGGGAAGATGAAAAGGAAAGAGATTTGATTGCCTATGGAGTCGAGCACGACTATTTCATGATCAAGGTGATCATTTCTACTGAAGAATTTTCTGTAGATTTATTCAGTCAGAAAGGAATACCCAGAGCGAAAACACCATCAGAACTAACAACTGGATTTCGGGGAAGCCACCAACAAAGAAGCTTGTTTATCCGAGAAGCCAGGGAACCCGCTGATCCACATTCCTGGACCACTCAGTTGTTTACTTTCTTGTCTCCCAATCCGCGCTTGAACAAGGCGTAAGAAATAAAGCAGCATCCCAGAATGATGAGGGGAAGACTGAGCCATTGTCCCATGTTCAGGCGCATTCCCTCTTCAAAGGCGACCTGATTTTCCTTGAGGAATTCCAGACCAAATCGAGCCGAAAAGACCAGGACCAAATACAATCCCGAAAGGAGGCCGGGATAGCTTGATCCTTGCCATCGTCTGTAGACAATCCAAAGGATAACAAAGATGAACAGATAGGCGATTGCTTCATACAATTGAGCTGGATGCCTTGGGACGTGCACGAACTCATGTACATTGTGCTGAAAGCTGACAGCCCATGGAACATTGGTTTGTATGCCAACAATCTCGTGATTGAAAAAATTGCCCAGGCGAATAAACATTGCCCCAATAGCACCTGCCGGTGCTGTTCGGTCCATGACCCAAAACATGGATTTCTTGCTGATTTTCCAGGAAAATAGTCCGAACGCAAGCAGGGTTCCTATTGCTCCGCCATGGCTGGCGAGACCTCCACGCCAGATCATCGGAATTTCCCATAGTTTGTGCTGAAATTCAGCCCAATCATAAAAGAAGACATGTCCCAGCCGTGCGCCGATCAATCCACCCAAAACCATGTAGAGCAGTAAGGGGTCCAACCATGAATCAGGGACTTTTTCTAGTCGAAAAATGCGCTGGGTGACGACAAACCCTAGACCGAATCCAGTGGCAAACAGAATACCATACCATCGGATACTCAAAGGCCCTAATGAGATAATTTCTGGATGAACTGTCCATTCTATGACAACAGGAAGGCTCACGTTCCGTTTAAATTAGGAATGAATGCACGCAAATTTGTATCATTGGAGCTCGAATCCAAATCTTTGATCACATGAGTCGAACATTTTTCTATATCCTTACAACAATCTTCCTGTTTTTCTTTCCCGCATCTTATATTCTCTCCCAAGCTGAACTGACCTGGGAGGATCTGGCAGAGGTGAAATATGTGTCCGTCATGGACGAAGACCTTGGATATGCGTACATGAAAGCCAAATATGGCCAAAGTCTTCAGGATCAGAATGGGAAAGAAATTGTGATAGAAGGGTATATATTACCTATGGACCTGGAAAGCAAGCAGTATGCCTTGTCTGCGTATCCGTTTAGTGCCTGTTTTTTCTGTGGAGGTGGTGGGCGGGAATCCGTGATTGAACTATGGTTGGCAGAACCGAATCAGGAATTTGTGCTGGACGATATTGTTACTTTCAAGGGAATCTTTCAGCTCAATGACGACCAATTTGGCCTGAACTACATCCTTAAGGATGCAGTTCAAGTTAAGACCAAATAATAGGGACAGATGGGTGTACGACAAATTGAAGAACCAATCAGATTTTGCTACTCCTGACCTCTTCCGCACTTTTCCCGTTTCTCTTCCGCCATGCGGAATTTTTGACTTCAATGAGAAACAACCCCACTATCCAGGGCTAAATCTGCAATTTGTCGTACACCCGGACAGATTGTCTTCAAGATTTTTTCTGATAATTGCCTTTGTTAGCTGATCAGCTGATTGTTAGGCCTCCCAAGGAGTGGATCAGTGATACATATTGTCAAGCAAGGCGTTGTTCAGGCGATTCGCGTCCTGTTTGATTTGTTCCTGGATCAGATCCAATGCACGTTTGCTGGCAAGGATGTGGGTTCGCCTTCTTGCCTGATGGCCATAATACAAGCCTTCGATCATGCTGGATGCGCCTATTCCCTCATAGGTGCCCAGGCTATGTCCAAGATTATCTAGGATCTCAATTTCCAATGCAACTTCCGAGTTTTGCCGACCAAGGGGCAGACCAAAAATGCTTGGCACAAACATACCGATTGCAGAAATTCCCATCATAACATTCAAATCTCTGAAACTGTTTTTTCCAATGATTCTGCAAACGGCCGTGCCATGGGTAGGGCCACTAGCTTGAGAAATATTTTGTCGAATCTCTCTGCGCATCAGGGTTCGAATATCTTGTAATCGAACATCTTCCTTGCTTGAATATTGGATTTCTCCCCCATCCAACTCACTCCCGATGATCAGCTCTATTTCCTGCGGGTGTTGATAGGAATACTCAATATTGGGATTTTCCCATTCAAATTCGATGGCAAGTGGAGGAAGGTCCAGTTCCTGTTTGTGATGAGGTTGCAGGTCTGATAATTGTAGGTATGTTTGACAACTGGAGAAAAACGGGATGGATAGGAGGAGAAAAAAACGAAAGAAAAGAGAGGTATTATGATTCATAGCGTTATAAGTTTGGGTAAATGATATACTAACTTGGCGAAAAAAAAGGGAAAGAAGCTGCATCCTTTTTCTCTATATGATCCTTCGTGATGATTCTTTTTACATTCGTGTAAGGGAATGATCAAGGAGCGGTACTTGGACCTTTTTTTAGCAAATCCTTTCGGATAATTTTGTAGTTGTGATTGGAGTATAGTATATCTATTTCAATGAAATTGGTCGCCTTCTTTATGGCAAAGTAATACCTCTTTCTTTGTGCATGTTTATTGTCCTTTATTCGTAGCCAATTGCTGGATTCTCCATGAGCTTGATAGATGGCCAATGATTTTTTTTGTATATCCTGAAACTCCATTTCGATAATGACTTCTGTGGTTATTTGAGCTCTCGGAACAATCAAACAGCTGATTAGCGCGAGGGGAAACAGGCTCTTCTTCCTCCTATAGTTGTTAATTGATTGGATTCTGCAAATGACAAAACCATATGAAGGCTGGGCGACGGAAGTGATGTCATCCAATAACATTCTGGACATGAGTGTTCGGGTATCACTGGAGAATAAGTCATATTCATACCCTGTAGGTCTCCGTGGATCGGGGTTGAGGGATTCCAATTCAGACGAACTCGACCTTCTAGAGATTGAGTTGAAGGCATACCGAAAACTTTCCTTGTCAAATTCAAGGGTGAGAGGTGGGAGTTTATTGGTACGTGAATAGGTATAAGAGTCTACCCCCAATTCTTTTAAGGTTAAGGGCGGAGTACATGAAAGTGAACCAAAAACGAGGAGTATAGGAATGAATAATTGGCAAATGCAGCTGAGAGTTTTCATGGAAGCTTGTGTTAGATGATTCTATGGATCGATAAAAGGTAGGTGGCCAACAGGTCGTTTGCAATCTGTGCTAATCTATCGTGATTTTTTTTCTAATATCCGTGTTATCAAAGGACAGGAAATACTACCTTCGTGATCCCAATTGATTGACCAACTCTTCCGATGATCCAACCCACTCCTGAAGATATCCTGAAAAAATACTGGGGCTACGATTCTTTCCGGCCTCAACAGAAGGAAATCATTCAGACCATCCTGGGGGGACAGGACACCTTTGCTCTGCTGCCGACAGGAGGTGGGAAGTCTGTGTGTTTTCAAGTTCCTGGCTTGATGCTTGACGGATTGACCATTGTCATTTCTCCGCTCATCGCTCTGATGAAAGATCAGGTAGAACGACTCAATCGAATGGGTATCGCCGCTACCTATATCAATAGTGGGATGAGCTATGCCCAAATTGATCAAAAGCTGGATGCTGCGATTCTGGGGACCTATCGATTCCTCTATGTTGCTCCGGAGCGCCTCAAGTCCGAGATGTTCAGGCTTAGACTTCCCAAGTTGACAGTCAGTTTGCTCGCTGTGGATGAGGCGCATTGTATCAGCCAATGGGGCTATGATTTCAGGCCTGCCTACCTTGAAATAGCCAAGATCCGGGAGATCAAGCCGAATATTCCTGTGGTTGCCTTGACCGCCTCTGCGACTCCTGCGGTCAAGGAGGACATTATCCAGAAACTGGAAATGAAACAGCCACAAATATTTGCCAAAAGTTTCCGAAGGGAGAACCTACGATATTTTGTGCTGCATGAAGAGCGCATTGCCCCCAAAATCCTGGAAATTGTGCAACGAATCAAGGGAACAGGAATCGTATATGCCCGAACCCGTAAAACGACTGAAAAACTAGCTGCTTATCTCCAGGATCATGGAATCTCAGCCAAAGCCTATCATGGAGGGTTGCGCAATTCTGAACGGGGGGAGATTCAGCAGGATTGGTTGGAAGATCGAAGTCGGATCATGGTTGCGACCAATGCATTCGGGATGGGAATTGACAAATCAGATGTTCGATTTGTAATCCACTACAATTTGCCTTTCGATCTTGAAAGCTATTATCAGGAAGCGGGTAGGGGAGGCCGTGATGGGAAAACAGCTTTGGCAATCGCTTTTCTCTCAGGGCCAGATCTTCGCCAACTCAGACACTGGAATGCAGACAAGTATCCTCAATGGGAGATGCTGACCAAACATTATCGCTTGTTGTGTGAATATTTCCAGGTTCCAAACAGCGGAAGAGTGGAGCGTAGCCATGATCTGCTAATGCCTGAATTGGTCAAATCTCTCAACGTGCCAGCCTTGCAACTGTATGCTTCCCTCAAAATCCTTCATCAAGAGGGCTTGCTACATATGACAGAGGAGAAAGATGATTTTGCCTATGTCATGATGTTGGCTCAACCCAGAGATGTGCTTCAGTATAAAGCCACCCATCCTCTATTGGCAGATTTGATTACCTTTTTGCTGCGAACGCTGGGAGGTGAAGTATATATTCAGGAAAAACGATTTTTGCCTGAGCATTGGGCAAGGAGACTGGATTTGCCACCTCTGGAACTCCATTACCAGCTTCAGCGGTTGGCCCAACATAAGATGATTCTGTATACCCCATCGACAGACAAACCAAGTATCCGCTTCTTACTTCCAAGACAAAAACTGCAAAAGAAATCCTTGAATTGGGACAAATATGCCTTTCTCAAATCACAAAATGATCTTCGGCTGGAGAAGATGATTGACTATATACAAGATACGGAAGTGTGCAGAAGTGTTATCATCCAAAGCTATTTTGGAGAAACAGATCAAACGTCCTGTGGGGTTTGTGATGTTTGCAGCGGGAGATTCAAGCGTGAATTGACAGGAAAAGTAGTAGATAAGATTCAGGAGGCAATCTTGACTTTTTTGGCAGGACAGACATTCCCCTACAAACGAGTCATCCAAGAAGTGTCTGTGGGCAGTCCCATTCAGCGAAAAGAAGTCCTGCGCATGATGATGGACCAGGAAGTTGTCCTGCTTGAGGATGGTAATATGCTCAGATTAGCTCAAAAAGAAGGCTGAACTTAGAGACTGTTTGAAAATCTGTTACTTATTTTTTGTATGCGTCTTTTTTCCTCATCCGGCGGCTTTTTTTGTTCCCATAGCACCACTATGAGAACAAAAAAGGGCCTTGGCTGAGAAAAAAATACACGATAAAAATTCTCAGCACAGATTCCAAAACAGTCTCTTAGCAAACAAGATCGCTGCTTATAGATCTTTTTCCAGCCAGATTCGATTGTCTGTCCTGAATTCCGCAGGGGTAACCTCAATGATCTCAAATCCCCTTCCCAAAGCAAAATAAAGCATATTTTTGAAGCGGTTTCTGGTTTTGAACCTTACTGCCGTATACCCTTGATCTCTTGCCCAGGCCTCTTGTCTATCAGCAAGTTGTGTTGCGATGCCCTGTTCGCGAAACACGGGCAAGACTCCCCCCATCCAGCTGTAAAAGGTTCCGTCATATTCTCGCTCATAGCCCACCTTGAATCCCGCTAAGCGCCCAGCTACCTCAGCAATCAAAATAAGATGAGGAACCCCATCGAGTCTCCGACGGAATTCCTCAATATCATAAATGGCCTCGAACTCAGGGATAAAATGGCTCAAGGTGACAACTTCTTCGATTCGACCATGCCGAATCCCTTGTATACCTACAATCATTCAATGGGGGGTTAGGTAAACAATCGCTTGAGTGCGCTTTTCATATGATCGTAGGCTTCAGATAAATCATCTTTGACCTCTTCCCATTTTTCCTCAGCTTCTTCCACTTGTTTTTCCCCTCTCTTTTCAGCCTTTTGCCGGAGGTCAGCAATTTGAGTTTTGAACTCTTTTTTCTTTTCCTTCCATTCTTCTTGAGCATCTGCTGAACCAAGGGCAAAATGCAAACGAAATACATCCATTTTTGTCTGAAAACTCTCTAGTTGCTTGCTGAACGCATCTCCCCATTCATCCGCTTTTTCCCCTGCAAGCTGTTTGTATTCTTCATAGGCAGAAGAGCAATCCGACAATTTTCCCTCAATTTTCTCTCTTTGCTCTTCAAAAGCATCTTTGGAATCCGCTTTGCCCAGAGCCAGTTGCAGGCGAAGTTCATCCAACTTGCCGACAAGAGAATCAGCTTTTTCTGAGACCCCGTATTTTTCTACCTGTTGGTTGATGGCATCTGCAGTGCTTTCGGCAAATTGGAGGAATTTGGATTTTTGCTCTTCGAAGGCATCCACATATTCTTCTTCTCCAAGAGAGATCTGTATTTCGAGCTCATCAAGTTCTGATGCCCATTTTTCTAAATTTGAGTCCATAAGTTGTTGATAAAGTGGGAGATATCTATTTGGTTTTGTCAAGGTGAAACTAAACAATATTTCAGGTAATTCCGATAAGTGAATGAATGAATTTGGGTAAATTATCCGATTCTTCCATTTATTAGATGCAGCAAACTTGATTTGGTTACTTTTTTCCATCTTTAACAAAACATTAACACCCCTCAGGCCCAAAAAAACGATATATTTGCTGGGCCTATGAAACAAGTGAATAGATATCGCTGGACACTATTATCCATATGTGTGTTTGCGCTTGGATGGGGGAACCCTGTCCAGGCACAGTATGTCGAAGCCAGAATTCTTGCCGATACCACTGAATTGCGAATTGGGGAGCAGGTGAATGTGAAACTCTCTGTCTCTCATGATTCAATATTAGAAGTGCAATTCCCACTGGTTCAGGACACGCTGGGTGGCATGGAAATTCTGGATATGCAGCCCATTTCCGAGCAGCAGCTTGATGGGAAGATCCTCCTAGAACAACAACTAACGTTGATTGCCTTTGATTCTGGCTACTATCGCATCCCTCCGCAGGATGTGTATTATTTTCAAAGAGGAGACACTGCTCGTAAGTCCATCTTTACCAATGCTGTGGCGCTCAATGTATTTACCATCGAAGTGGATACGACTCAGGCCATCAAGCCGATCAAGGGGATAGAACAATCTCCGCTTACGTTTGGCGAAATTGCGGCCTGGGGAGGGATAGTGTTGGGATTTCTGGCCATCATCGCTGCGATTGTCTGGTATGTCAGAAAACGCAGACAAACTGAAGAAGAAGATGAGCCTAGGGTTGTGTACACCATTCCCCCCTACGAGGTGGCGATGCGTGAGCTTGCCAAGTTGGAGGAATTACGCCTTTGGCAAAAGGGAGAAATCAAAAGCTACTATATTGAGCTGACTGATATTGTCAGAACCTATATCGAAGGAGAGTTTCAGGTCCCAGCGATGGAGTCTGTTACCCATGAAATCATCGCAGATCTTGGCAAAATCTCGCTCCCAGTCAAACTCATCAAAGACATGAAGAGCTTGTTGGAGATGGCAGACCTGGCCAAGTTTGCCAAACTGAGACCAGACCAGAATGACAACCTTCAGGCGATGGAACGAGGACGAAATTTCCTCAAGGACGCCCATCAATGGAACAAAAAACAACTCAAGCAACAGCCAGAGAAGGAAGCCTTGAATCAGGATGATCCTCCCACTTCCCAGGAGCCGATCACAGATACCCCAATTCCCAATAACTCATAACTATAGACCACCTTGGCATACTGGAACTCATTAACCTTTGCAAATCCTGAAGCATTTTGGCTGTTGATCCTGCCTGTGCTCATGATCCTGTGGCAGGTGTGGCGATATAAGCAATTGTATCCAACCTTGAGCTTACCCATTCTTGATGCTGTCAAAGGACATACACATCCGGTGAGGGGATTTATCAAAAAATATTTGTTTGTTCTCCGAGCTTTGGCAGTCGTCGGACTGATCATTGCGTTGGCCCGCCCACAACAGCAATACAGTGATGAAAATGTAGATACAGAGGGGATTGATATCATGCTTTCTCTGGATATCTCAGGGAGTATGAAGGCCCTGGATTTTCGGCCAGACCGTTTGGGCGCTGCCAAGGAGAAAGCACTTGATTTCATTGAAGGACGTCCACACGACCGGATGGGATTGGTAGTGTTTGCGGGAGAAAGTTTTACCCAATGTCCATTAACAACCGATCATACCATTCTGAAAAAACTCCTGAATGATGTGGAAGAGGGATTGTTGGAACAAGGGACAGCCATCGGTATGGGCTTGAGTACCTCGATCATTCGACTCAAGGATAGCGATGCCAAAAGTCGGGTGGTTATTCTGCTGACAGATGGTGTAAATAATGCTGGATTCATCGATCCAATTACTGCCGTTGATGCAGCACTTCAGTATGGCATTCGGGTGTATACCATTGGGGTTGGGAAAAACGGTCAGGCGCCATTTTTGACACAGGATTTTTTTGGCAACAGTCGGCAACAATATATGGAAGTAAAACTGGATGAAGAGTTGCTTAAGGATATTGCCAATAAAACCGGAGGAAAATACTTCCAGGCGACCAATAATAAAGCCCTTGGAGATGTCTATAAAGAAATTGATGAGCTGGAAAAAACCCGTATTCAGGTAACCCGAATCACGCGAAAAACGGAAGAGTTCCATTGGTTCCTGATCATTGGAGGATTGATTTTCCTGCTTGAACTTCTTCTTAGATATGCCATTGTCCGAAACATTCCATAGAACTTTGAACGCTCACTCTCCATATGATCCAATACGAATCACCTGACGCTTTTTACTTGTTGACCTTGCTGATCCCGCTTGGAGGACTGTTTGTTTGGTTCATTTTTGGACGAAATCAAGCCATTCGTCGGATGGGCGAAGAGAGTCTGATTGCCAGGCTTATGCCAGGTATGGCCTTGTATAAGCACTATTGGAAGTTTGTTTTGGCTGCCATCGCGGTCATTTTGCTGGTGGTTGCCCTGGCCAATCCACAGATCGGTCATACTTATGAGAAGGTTCAACGACAGGGCGTCGATTTGGTAATCGCTTTGGACATTTCGCGAAGCATGATGGCAGAAGATGAGAAGCCAAGTCGGTTGGCCAGAGCGAAGCAATTTATTTCTCGGCTGATTGATAAATTGGCTGGCGACAGAGTGGGATTGGTCATTTTTGCTGGTAATGCCTATCTACAAGTACCTATGACCTCGGACTATACCGCAACCAAAACATTCCTCAAGACCATCAGCCCTGAATTGGCTGCGACTCAAGGGACAGCAATTGGAGAAGCCATTCGATTAGCCGATGAATCCTTTGACAGAACCCAAAAGCAATTCAAGGCTATGTTGATCATCTCTGATGGAGAAAATCATGAAGGAGATGCCATCGAAGCAGCCAAAGCTGCTGCCAATAAGGGCATGATCATCCATACCATGGGCATTGGCTCTCCCAAAGGTGCGCCCATTCCGCAATACAAAGGAAAAAAGATGATCGGCTATAAGCAGGACAAACAAGGAGGAATCGTATTGTCTCGCCTAAATGAGGATATGCTGCGAAAAGTTGCCCTGACAGGAAACGGTCAGTACATGCGGCTGTCTCAAGGAAATAGTGAATTGAATGCTTTTCTGGACGAAATTGCTGCGATGGAAAAGCAGGAATTTGAAGAACATGCTTTCACAGATTTTGAGGATCAATATCAATGGTTTTTGGCCATTGCTCTCTTGTTGATTTGCCTGGAGTATTTCTTGTCAGAGAGAAAAAGTGCATGGATGTCAGATTGGAAAATATTTAAAACCTGAGATATGAAGCGATTGCCTGTTTTTATTGTCAGTGTATTGATATGGGGAAGTTGGGGGAGTGGGTTTGCTCAATTGATTGATGGAGAACGTTCTCAGCTTCGCGCCGGGAATCGTGCTTATGAGTCTGGAGATTTGCCTCAATCCGAGCGGGCATACAGGGGCGTTATTCAACAAAATGAATACAATCCCAAGGGGCATTACAATCTTGGGAATGCCTTATACGAAATGGCGCCTGATAGTATGGAAAAAGCTGCCAGCCATTTTGAAAAAGCTGCCAACTATTCCGAAAATGATCAGTCGAGGGCTCGTGCGTATCACAATCTTGGGAATGCTTATCTGAACCATGGAAAATTTCAGGAAAGTGTCGATGCGTATAAGAAAGCATTGCGTCTGAATTCCAAAGATGAGGATACCCGATACAATCTCGCCTACGCCTTGCAAAAATTGCGACAGCAACAACAAGAACAACAAAACCAGGACGAGAATCAGGATCAGGACAAGAATCAAGATAATAAGGATCAGGAAAAACAGGAGCAGGACAAGGAACAAAATCAGGACGAGCAGAATCAGGAGAACGACGAGCAGAATCAGGAGAGTGAAAACGAGCAAAATCAAGAACCACAAGATCAACAAAACCAGAATCAACAAGACTCTAAGCAACAACAACAAGTACAACAAATGTCTCAGGAAGAAATCGAGCAGATGTTGGAAGCTCTCCGATATCAGGAGGAGAAACTGCAGGAAAAAATTCAGAAAAAGAAAGTCAAAGGAGTGAAAGTGAAGGGAGAAAAGGATTGGTAATATCTTTCATTTGTTGGCTTTTCCGCTGAAAGCATATACTTAGGTCGGATATTTGCGTAACTTTATTGAACACCGTCCATTCATTAGGTAACTAATAGACATTTGATCAATTCAGACGCATGAACCAATCTACGCAAGAAAGAAATCAGTTGTATGAATACGCTGTAAAATTCGCCCTGGAAGTAAGAGAATTTGGAAAATTATTACCGATGACTGTGGCAAATGTAGAAGACCTTAAACAACTGATCAGAGCATCAGGGGCCATAGGAGTTAGCTACATTTCCGCTCAATCTTCCTCCAATAGGACTGAGTATTTGTTGGGCATCAAAAAATGTGTGATGGAAAGCAAATCGACTCACTATTGGTTGAGACTGGTAGATTCCCAAGGGGCAGGAGAGTTGGAAAAACGGCGATCGCAACTGATGCAGGCTGCCCAGGAATTGGCAACTGTATTCGGCAAAATAATACAAACCTCAAAGGTGACATGATCCGTATTTGGACGATTTACTTATTGTTAATTCTTGGTATGGGGAGTATGTTCTCCCAATCCTTCACAGCATTTGTGGACAAGAATCAGGTAGGACAAAATGAAACCTTCAAGGCTTCATTTCGGCTGGAAGGAGGCCAAAGCAATGATATCCGATATCCTTCCTTTGATGGGTTTCAGGTGTTGAGTGGCCCGAGTACTTCTACCAGCATGCAAATCATCAATGGACAAGTCAATCAGTCCACCACCTTTTCGTTCTATCTTCGACCGACTCGCAAGGGAAAACTGACCATTGGATCAGCCTCTGTTAAATTCAATGGCAAAACCTATAAGTCAGATGCTGTATCGGTAAGCGTTGGTGAGGCCAAAGCTGCTCCATCCAATCAGCAACAAAACCAACAGCAGTCAAAGCAGGCACGTAACCAAAGCATCGAAAAGCAGCTCAAGGATGCCATTTATTTGAGAGCCATTCCGAGTACGAATTCTTTGTATGTTGGAGATCAGTTGACAGTAACCTACAAACTGTATAGGCGGGTAGAAGTAAGCAATCTGACTTCAGATGAACCACCAAATTACGGAGGATTTTGGGTAGAAAGTGTTGATATCCCCAAAGTTACCACCCAATTAGAGGTAGTGAATGGTGTGCAATTTCGGACAGCAGTAATCAAAAAAGATATCCTGTTTCCTCAAAGAGATGGCACATTGACCATTGATCCGATGACCCTTTCTTGTGATGTGCAGGTACAATCTCAGCAGCGAAAAAGAAGGCAGAGCATCTTTGACAGTTTCTTTGCTCCAGTTGAGACCTATCAATACAAATTTGCCAACCCGCCCATCAAGATCACTGCCAAAGCTCTCCCCACTTCCAGCAAGCCAGCTGACTTCAATGGAATGATTGGAAAATGGAATATGGATGTGCAGGTAGACAAAACCGAAACAGAAACTGGAGAGCCTGTGACTTTTAGGGTTCGCATCTCTGGGCAGGGAAACATCAAAAAACTTCCAGAACCCAAGCTGGACTTTCCACCGGATTTTGAAGTATATGATCCCAATATATCTGAACAAACTTCTCGGAGCAAAGGAAAACTCGGGGGAAGGCGTACATATGAATATCTGCTAGTTCCGCGGAATCCTGGCGCATACAAATTGCCAACGGCCTCATTCTCCTACTTTGATGTTGGAAAAAAATCATATCAGCAGTTGTCCTCTCCAGAATACAAATTGACAGTTACCGGAGAACCTCAGCAAGGCAATGCCTCTATTTCGCCTAACTTCAACAAGGAAGATGTGGAACTCATTGGCCAAGCCATTCGACATATATCCTTGGGTGATCCTGGTTTGAAGCAGGCGCGCACTTCACTGGCTGGCTCAGGCAAGTTTTGGATTGCATTATTGCTACCTTTCATGTTGTTCGGAGGCTTGTTTTTCTGGAAGCGACAAACAGATCAAGCTGCGGCGGATGTTGTAGGGACCAGAAGCAAAAAAGCCACGAAGATGGCGAAAAAACGTCTGTCCATTGCTCAAAAGCATATGGGTGAAGGGAACGAGAAAGCTTTTTATGATGAAGTTGTGCGAGCCGTCTGGGGATATTTGGGTGACAAGCTCCGATTGGGACAGTCTGATCTCAGCCGTGAGGAAGTCCGAAAGGTCCTGGAACAAAAATCTGTGGCTTCTCCCCTTATTGACCGTTTGATCAAGCTATTGGATACCTGTGAGATGGCCTTGTTTGCTCCCGTGGCTGTTCAGGGTGGAATGAAGGGAACCTACGAAGAAGCAATGGGATTTATTACTCAAGTAGAGGGCCAATTGTAAACCAGGCTAAAGCGGTAGCAGACCAAAATGAGTGAAACCACATGAAACAATTTGCCAATCATATCCTGTTCAACATGCTTCTGATGAGCCTGGGGCTTCTGATCACTCAGCTGACCTTTGCCGAAGGAGAGAATGCGATATTTACAGCTGCGAACGATGCCTTTGTGGCAGGGGATTATCCAGCAGCACAGGAGAGCTATGAATCCCTGCTTGCAGAGGGCTATAGCTCCAGTGATCTGTACTATAATCTGGGCAATGTCCATTACAAGCTTGGACATATCGCTCCCTCAATCCTCAACTATGAGCGAGCCCTTAAGTTGGATCCGTCCCATAAGGATGCGGAGTTCAATCTGCGTCTGGCAAATCTACGCGTTGTTGACAATCTGAAGCCTGTTCCGCGTCTGTTTTTGATGCAGTGGATACTGGATTGGTATGGTAGTCGATCTGCAGGGCAATGGGCACAACTTTCTCTGATTTTGATATGGCTGGCGATGGGATTAGGGGCTGCCTTTTTGATGATCAATCATCCGATTATCAAACGGATTGGATTCTTTGGAGGCATCATCTTGTTAGCAGGAAGCTTGTTGACCACAGGCATTAGTTTGAGTCGCCTCAGCACAGAGGAGAATGACAATCAGGGGGATGCGATTATTTTTACGCCCAATGCCTATGTCAAGGATGCCCCTGAGGGGAAAACGGATCTCTTGATTCTTCATGAAGGGGTCAAGGTACAGATGGAAGACCAAATCGGAAATTGGATCAAAATCTCCCTTGACGATGCCAATATCGGTGATGTGGTCGGATTTGTAGAAGCAGATGCCATCCGAAAAATTTAGTCAGATTTTTTTGAAAAAAAGTTTGCCAAATACCCGGAAGCCGCTATATTTGCATCCGCTACTGACAACAACAGTTCTTTGGTCCGGTAGTTCAGTTGGTTAGAATACATGCCTGTCACGCATGGGGTCGCGGGTTCGAGTCCCGTCCGGACCGCTCGAAAATTTCATAAGCCCTTATAAATCAATGATTTGTAAGGGCTTTTTCTTTTTGGCTTGAAGATGATTTGGGGCTTCTTCTTTTTTTGCAAGGACAGCTTGGGCAATAAGAAAATAAATCACTCCTCTTTGTTGTTCTCCTCCTTTTTTGGGGCACTCTTCTTCTGGAAGGGATATATCAGTTGACCAAGATAGTCTTCAGATATGCCCCCGGGGATGCCATAGGTGTTCGGGTGCTGATCATGAGGCATGTGATAAGTCCCAAAGAGAATATCCCAAATAGGGAAGAGGCCAGCGAGGTTTTTGTTGTATACCTCAGGCCGATCGACATGGTGCCAGTGATGATATTCAGGCGTTACCCAAATGTATCGTAAAAACCACAAACGCCAATTCAGATTGGCATGTATGGTCCTGTCCCATACCTCCAAAAATAAACCAACCCACAATAGGTCAACCAAATCAAAACCGGTCAAGGCCAAAGGCACAGTAATGATGACGGCATTGAAAGCCATGTCAAGCGGGTGTGTACGCTCCCCTGCCAGCCAATCCAGTTGCGGCGATGAGTGATGAATCGCATGGATAGGCCATAGCAGCGGCGTATGCAGCCAGCGGTGCGCCCAATAGGTCAGGAAATCCTGAATTAGCAATACCTCAATGATCTGCAGCCAATGCGGCTGTGTTGTGATTGCATCGGCAATCCACGTGATCTTAAAGGGTTCCAGCAGCCCAAAGAGTGCAATAAGTGGGATAAATGAGAGAAGAGGGGTGACCATGACATGCAGAGCATCCGCGATCATGCTTGGTCGCCAAATGGGGACATCATGGCGTTTGAAAAAGTACTCCAGGGGAATCATCACAACTACCCCAAAAACGAATATGCTCAAGGCTTCAGGATTGGCAATTGCTCCCCCGACAAAGCCAAGCAAATAGAGGGCATAGATCAGGGGTTTCCATTTGCTGGAGCTGTTTTTTTCTATTGTCAGCTTGTCTTGTTTGTCCTCCACCATATTGGATAATGTTGGTGCCTGGACAAAGATAATTTTTTCTGTCTAAGTACAGTGGAACATAAGTTTTTTATGTTTTTTCCTGAACCCCCCTTTTCGCCTAATATCCCCCCTCAAGAGGTGGGACTGGCAAGAATTTTCCTGCTTTTCAGCAGAAAAGGCCTTGTGCGAAGTCCCATTTGTAAGGGGACGGGCCAGTGCGAAGGGGTTCAACA
>JBCCGK010000104.1:0-42485 GCA_039029315.1 Bacteroidota bacterium
CCTCAATGAATTCTGCTACAAACAAAACCGACGCTACTTCAATGAACGATTATTTGATAGACTGCTAATAGCTGCAGCTACTCTGTATTGGAAACCGGTGTATAGTGCCGGATAAACATTATTGTTAAAGGTTCGTGAAGAAGTAGAAAAATTGCTGAATAGGATAAAGACAGATATCTCAAAAATGAACGAATAAGGGTAATTGAAGAAAATATATGAAATCTGGGACGTCCCATGGGACCCCCTATCTTGACTTATCTGTTTATCATTGGACATCAAATAAATATTTCCAATGAAAACAATCATCATCCCCCTCGAAATCACAGAATTCAGATCCTTGCTCAAGGAGGCTATTCGTGAGGAGATCAAGCAAATCCTGGATCTTCAACAGTATGAACCTTTGATCAAAACACAGGAAGCGATGAAGTTGCTTGGTGTTTCCAAAGTGACATTATTGAATTGGCGTAACTCTGGCCTGATTCCTTCTTACAAAGTGAATTCCAGGGTATACTTCAAAAAATCAGAACTGCTCGCTGCCGTGGGTAAACTCCCCAACCGAAAGGGGCGCAGAAAATAAGTTCTTCCTGCCTCTCATTTATCACATTCACGTAATGGTCATGTTGGTAAGTCTTGAAAAAGTCTTAGGGCTAAGTATATCCTGAATTATGGAATCTTTTGATGACTATGGGATCATCATCCATCCCAACAAAAAGGGACAGCAGAGGACCTTATGTCCTATATGCAGCCCACATAGAACGAAAAAGAAAGAAAAGTGTCTTTCTGTCAATATAGATGATGGTGTTTGGTTCTGCCATCATTGTGGCTGGAAAGGGAGGCTAAAGAAAGCTTCTATCCCTTTGAGCCGCCATGAAAGAAATCAACATTATCAGGCTACATGTTTATCGGAAGTTTGGATATCGTTTTTTGCTAATCGGGCGATTACTCCAGATGTGGTGATACGGAATAAAATGCGTGAAGAAAAATACTACTTTTCTTCTACAGCTTCAGAGTCGTTGGCCATTTGCTTTGATTATTATGTTGGAGAAAAGATCGTCAATACCAAATACCGAAACCTGGAAAAAGCCTTCTCGCAAAAGAAAGGAGGCATGCAAGTTTTATATGGGATCAATGACATTGTGGACTGGAAGCGAGAAAAACTCAAATGGACGCATGTAATCATTGTAGAAGGAGAAATGGATAAATTGGCTTTGGAGGTCGCTGGATTTATGAATGTGGTATCTATCCCTTTAGGAGCTGGAAAAGGAGCTAAAAACCGCCAATACTTGTTGCATGCGCAGAAATATCTGGATCAAGCAGAAAAGATTATTCTTGCTGTTGACAATGATGAGGCAGGAACAGAACTGCAATGCGAGCTTTTGACACACTTTCCACAGGAAAAATGTTGGATAGTTGATTGGCCAGAAGGTTGTAAGGATGCAAATGATGTTTTGACAAAGCATGGGACATGGAAACTGCAATCAACTATCAAGTATGCGACGCATGCAGGTTTTGCATTTCTTCAATTTTCATCCTCAAAGAAACCTTTTATTGTCCATCTGGCCTTCATCCAATACCTGGAAAGGGTAATGGGATATGGCAAATATAGAATTGCCAAAAATCAAAGTCGATACTTTTGGGTTCAGAAAAAGGGAAAAATCCTCTTCAAAAAAGAACCCGATCAAATCAAAAATGACCTTCGCGAGCATTTTGAAGATTTTCCCGAAATCCTACAATTGATAATTTCCAAAAAGGATCTCCTCAGCGAGGCAACATTGGCATTTATTCAAGATTATACAGGTCAGACTAATCTGATTCACGATACATCGACAAGCTGCAGGCTGTATTTTCAAAATGGGATTGTTCATATTGAAAAAGGAAAATCAATAGTGTTGTTTAGCTATGATCACCTTAAAGGACTGATTTGGGAAAGAGATCTGATTCCATTTACAATCCAAGACGTAAATCAGGATCTACAGTCCTTTGAGTTTCATCTATTCCTGACAAAAATTTGTAATGGGGATGAAGACAGAATTCAAAGTATCATGACGGCAATTGGGTACCTATTACATGCTTACAAAGATCCTTCAAATGCAAAAGCCATTGTACTTTGTGATCAGTACCAGAGTTCTGATGAAGCAAATGGAGGTACAGGAAAAAGCCTCATCCTCCATGCCATTTCTTATCTGAGAAATACCGTTATAGAAGATGGTAAGATGTTTCGTTTAGATCGAGGATTTCCTTTTCAGAAAATTGGACCTTCTACCAGGTTATTTGCGCTGGATGATTTGAGGAAAAGTTTCGACTTAAAACAATTATATCCTTCCATCACTGGAGACATGACCATTGAACAAAAACACAAAGATGCCTTCATTATACCATTCTCACAATCACCCAAAATTGTCTTTACCACAAATTATGTGATGCGGGTACAAGGAGAAAGCGATAAACGACGAATACATGAAATAGAATTGGCCAATCACTATCATTCGGGCTTCTCTCCCAAGGATGATTTCGGTCGTCGTTTTTTCGATGACTGGGAAGAAAAAGATTGGACCTGTTTTTATTTTTTGATGTTCAATTGCATCTCAATGTACTTGAATCATGGCTTACTTACTTACGATTCAGAGAACCTTCCCTGGAATCGATTTGTGGCTGCAACATCAGATTCCTTTGCTGAATACTGTGGAAATTTGAATCTAGAGTTTGAACACAATCTCAAGGAAAGTTTCGAGTCTTTCCAGAAAGATTTTGGAGAGAATCGATGGACCCAATCAAAATTCACAAGATCTCTCAAGCAGTTTGCCGCATTCAAGAACTGTGAATTCAAAATTTTTGGCGCAAATGCTAATCGGAAATTCAAATTTTTTCCGATTGAAGACTGATGATTCCATGATTGTTCCGATATCTTTCCTACGAAAACCTCGAAAAACTATTGAAAAATCAGGATTCGGAAAGGGGGAAAGAATCAAATGAAGATTTAGGAAAGAGAATGAAAATAAAGATTTCAGGAAGAAAGCCTTCTTTTTGGGAACATATAATGAAATTGAGACTTATTTTGTCCATTTCGAATTCAGTCAAGATGAGGAATCCTATCAAAAAATTGATACTTTCGATTTCCAGTCCTCACCCTACACACAGCTCAAATAATGGTCGAAAAACTGACCCTCTCTCAACTCGAACAATATCTTGCCAAAGCTGCCTGGATTCTCAAAGGTCCAGTGGATGCTTCGGACTTTAAAGTATACATCTTTCCAATGCTGTTCTTCAAGCGGATTTCGGATGTATATGATGAAGAGTATCGGACTGCATTGGAAGAATCAGAAGGAGATGAAGAATATGCCTCCTTGCCGGAATTTCACCGATTCATCATTCCAGATGGATGTCATTGGCAGGAAGTGAGAGAACAAACGTCCCATGTTGGGCTGGCATTGGAGCGAGCTTTCAGAGGGATTGAACAAGCCAATCAGGAATTTCTCTATGGAATCTTTGGAGATGCCCAATGGTCTAACAAAAACAAGCTCTCAGATGCGCTTTTACTCAATTTAATTGAACATTTCTCCCAATACAATCTCTCCAACTCCCATGTAGAGCCCGATATGTTGGGGAGGGCATACGAATACCTCATCAAACATTTTGCCGACCTTACTAACAAAAAAGCGGGAGAATTTTATACCCCTCGCTCCGTGGTGCATCTGATCGGATTGATTGTTGATCCCCAAGTAGGCGAAAGCATTTATGATCCTGCTTGTGGAACGGGTGGTATGCTGCTGGAATGTACCCAACATTTGATCGATGAAGGCAAGGACTACCGAACCTTAAAACTGTTTGGACAGGAAAAAAACCTCACCTCCTCCTCAATCGCCAGGATGAACATGTTTTTACACGGCATTGAAGACTTCCAGATCGTGAGGGGTGATACCCTACGTAATCCTGCCTTCTTTCGGGAAGATCATCTTCAAACCTTTGATTGTGTGATCGCTAATCCTCCTTTCTCTCTCAAAGCGTGGGGTGCAGAGCACTGGACCAATGATCCTTTTGGCCGGAATCTGGCTGGTGTGCCACCAAAAGGTAATGGTGATATGGCCTGGGTGCAGCACATGATCGCGTCTATGTTGCCCACCACCGGACGGATGGCAGTAGTCCTGCCGCATGGAGCTCTCTTTCGGAAAGGTGCTGAAGGACGGATTCGCACAGCATTGCTGGAAATGGACTTACTGGAAGCTGTGATTGGCTTGGGGCCAAATATCTTTTATGGAACCCAACTCGCCGCCTGTATCCTCGTCTTCCGGCAGCAAAAAGAAACACGCAAACAAAAGCATGTCCTCTTCATCGATGGCTCAGAACAAATCCGCAAAGGGCGAGCGCAAAACTACCTGGAAGAAGATCATGTCTCAAAGCTCTATCAGTGGTACAGCGACTTCGAGGATGTAGAAAACTTCGTAAAAGGCGCTTCTATGGAAGAAATCCAAGAAAATGATTTCAACCTGAATATTCCACTTTATGTGGAAAAGATCATCGAGGACGATTTACCGAGTGTAGAAGAGGCTTTGGCGGATTTGAAGGAGACTTGGAAGAAGAGCCAGGAGGCAGAGAAGCGATTTAAGGAACTTCTGAAAGATTTTTTGTAGCAGCATAACCTAATGATCATGACCGAACAAGACTTTAAGGACAAGATTGATCAGGCCTATAAGGAAGCCAATGAGGTAAAAGAACCATCTTCCGAATACCAGATTCAAAGAGGGCGATCTCATACAATTTCCAGTTATGCAGAAGATCTCTTTGCCCTGTACATAGCAGAGATGCTGGAAAATTCAGAGCTTAACTTTTGGGTAGATCTGGCCTTTCGGGTTAAACTAGATTCATGGAAGAAAGCAAAAGCATTCAATCCTGATTTGGGAATCATTCATAAGGGAGAATTGACTCATTATTTTGATATAAAAATGAACCTTGGGTTTCAACGAAACCTTACCCAATATTTAGTGAACAAGAATCAGTTTGTAGAGAAAATTAGAGGCCAGAATGGATATTATTTGAACAACAAAAAAGAGGAGTGCCAAATACAATTTTCTCCCGAAATAGTCTATCAACTGGTGATCCTGTTTGGCTGGAATGTCAGCAGAAAGCAAATGGCTCAGAATCTAAAACTAGCTGGGGAATTGCCTTTTGTGGAAGCCTATGTTCTATTCCAAGTACCTCAGGGCATGAAACATCCCGAGGTAAGTGTAGAGGAGTTTGCTCGTCTCCACCAAAAATCCAAAGATCTATTTCCAGCATGACCCAATCACAACTAGAATCCTACCTCTGGGGTGCAGCCACCTACCTTCGCGGGACCATAGACGCGGGAGACTATAAACAATACATCTTCCCGCTGCTCTTCTTCAAACGAATCTGCGATGTGTATGATGAAGAATTCCGGCAGGCAATGGAAGAAAGCGATGGCGATCTGGAATATGCAGCCTTTGAAGAGCATCACCGTTTCCTAGTGCCAAGCGAAGCCCACTGGGATCGTGTGCGAGAAACTACCGTCAATGTCGGCATCGCCATCCAAGACGCCATGCGAATCATCGAGAAAGCCAATCTCGAAACCCTATATGGCATTTTCGGGGATGCAAACTGGACCAACAAAAACCGTCTCTCCGATGAGACATTGCTCAACCTACTCGAACACTTCTCCCAACACAAGCTTGACCTTGCTAGTGTTCCCGATGACCAACTCGGCAATGCCTACGAATACCTCATCAAGCAATTTGCGGATGACAGTGGGCATACAGCAGCAGAGTTCTACACCAACCGAACCGTGGTCCGTCTTATGACTCTTATCATGGACCCGCAGCCAGGTGAGAGTGTATACGATCCTACTTGTGGCTCTGGGGGCTTGCTGCTAAACTGCGCCCTCCAACTCAAAGAAGCAGGTAAAGAATACCGCAGCTTGCGTCTTTTTGGACAGGAGATCAATCTGCTTACCTCTGCCATCGCCCGTATGAATATGTTCTTGCATGGCATAGAGGAGTTTCAGATCGTGCGTGGGAACACCCTGAGTAATCCTGCTTTCCTTCGTGAAGATCAGCTCCAAACCTTCAATGTCATTCTCGCCAACCCCCCATACTCGATCAAGTCTTGGGACCGAAAGAAATTTGAAGTCGATCCTTGGGGACGCAATCTGTGGGGGACGCCTCCTCAGGGATGTGCGGATTATGCCTTTCAGCAGCATATCATGAAGAGCCTTGATCCTGCCAATGGTCGCTCGATCTGCCTCTGGCCGCATGGGATTCTCTTTCGAGACTCAGAAGCGCAAATGCGCCGCAAGATGATCGAATCAGATGTGGTGGATTGTGTGATTGGACTTGGCCCGAATCTGTTTTACAACTCGCCAATGGAAGCCTGCCTGCTGATCACCAGCACGAATAAGCCAGTCGAAAGAGAAGGTAAGGTCTTGTTCATCAATGCTGTGAAGGAAGTCAAGCAGGAAAAAACGATGGCATTTTTAGAGGAGGTGCATATTCAGAAAATATTTGAAGCATATCGGGATCATCAGGAAATTGAAGGATTCAGTCGACTTGTCGGAATTGAGGAAATCCTGGACAAGGGTAGCAGCCTCAACATTTCACTCTATGTCAGCAATGTAGATGCAAAAGGAGATGCTCGTCCCTTGCGAGAAGTCATCCAAGAATGGGAAAAAAGTTCGCGGGAACTTGCTACAAGCATGGAGACTTTGTTTGAAACCTTAGAGACAAAATAAGATGCCTGAAACAGCACAACAGATTCATCTTGAGGATTTGGCCCGATCAGAATGGAAGTGGTATCGCTTTGATCAGATTGCAAGTAGTATCAGTGAGAGAGTAGAACCGAGTGAGACCGATTTGGATATTTATGTAGGTCTGGAACACCTGGATGCCGAATCCATTCATATCAAACGCTTTGGCACTCCTGCTGATGTGAAAGGAACCAAACTCAAAGTCTACCCTGGGGATGTCATTTTTGGAAAAAGGAGAGCCTATCAACGCAAAGCTGCTATCGCAGAATTTGAAGGGATTTGTTCTGCACATGCTATGGTTCTTCGTGCAAATCCAGAGGTGATTGAACCAAAATTGTTTCCCTTTTTCCTTCATTCGGATACCTTTATGCACAGGGCCATTGATATTTCTGTAGGCTCCCTTTCTCCTACAATCAATTGGAAAACATTGCGCCAGCAAGAATTTCTCCTCCCCCCCAAAGACCAACAGGCCCGGCTGGCAGAGCTGCTTTGGGCGGCGGATGAGGTGGTGGAGAGGGGAAAAGAAACACTTCAAAAGGTGCAGACAACTATTCTTAGTTATCGAGAAAAAGTACTTCTTGATAAGGATCATCAAAGAGTCAAGTTGAATGAACTCCTAAATGGAATTACGGCTGGGAAAAGCTTGAATGGAATCAATAAACCTATAAAAAATGAGGAAAAAGGCGTATTGAAAGTGAGCGCAGTTGGGCCAAATGGATTTGATCCTATTGAAAACAAAGTCTTGAATGACCAAGAAGGATTTTTGGATAAGTTTTCAATATCCAAAGGCGACTTATTGATCACGAGAGCCAATACTACTGAGCTGGTTGGGAGAGTATGCCTTGTGAAAAATGATCATCCACATTTGATGTTGAGTGATAAAACGTTGCGGTTGGAAACGAATGATAAGGTTAATAAAACATTCTTATCAGAAGTCCTGGCATCCAAAGAACTGCGAAGGCAAATTGAAGCATATGCCACAGGTACAGGTGGAGCCATGAAAAATATTTCTCAGCAAGAAATAAAATCATTAAAGATACCGTATCCGGAGATGAAAGAACAGGTCCTACTTGCTGATGAAGTTAAAGCAATGTACAAATCAAAAGATGGACTACAGACTTCAATTTTGAGCATGAAGCTCCTCTTCAAGTCCCTCCTTAATCAGATATTTTCAGAATAATGGGGTATCGAATTTTTTATTCCTATCAGTCAGATATAGATGAAGAATTGAATGATGGATTCATCCAAGATGTTTTGGATAACATCAAACAAGAACTAAAAGGGCAGTATGAGATAGAAATTGATCGTGGAATGCGTGGTACACCAGGGAACCCACCGCTTGCTGCTGAGATGTTCAAAAAAGCAGATACATGTGATATTTTCATAGGAGACGTGACATTTACCTCATCGAGAAAAAAGTACTTATCTAAACAGTTGATTGCCTTAAAAAAACGGAATAAGGAATTAGTCTGGAGGGATTTAAAAAAAGAGGAAAAGATGTCTCCAAATCCGAATGTATTACTAGAAACAGGACACTCTTGGGCAAAAAGGACCCACTATAGAACAATTTTGATAATGAATACTGCCTTTGGGACTCCTGATGTCTTACCTGTAGATATGGGAGATATTAGGTGGCCAGTTCCATATCATCTAGATTCAGAAGAAAGAAAAGATAAATCAAAAACAAAGAAGATTAGAAAAGGTCTAAGAGAAGATTTACGAAACGCAATTTTAAGAGTGATTGAATCAGATACTGAATATCAAAGAGAGCTGTTCTCTCCTTTATCATTGCATAAATTTTGGAATGTCCCCCGATTTTCAAATCCATACCTCCTCACACCAAATCTCATTAAATTGATCATTAAACTGAGGGAGGCATTGTCAAAACCAGGAGCTGTTATTCGATTAGTTGGGCCATCTGGTTCTGGAAGAACCAGGCTTATCCATGAGTTGTTCAAAGCTCAAAAAGGCAAGCTGGAAGAAGATATTAATATTTACAAACTGTTATATTATAATCTTGAGCTGACACGAATAGATTCAGGAATACTAAAAATAATAAACACAATCGTAAGGATTGATCAACACAAGATTTTAGTAATCGATAATTGTACTCCTCATCAACATAATCGAATTTTGGAGGATGTGTCTACTTCTCAGATCAGTCTCCTTACCATAGGGAAGGAAAGTGGGTCCGTTCGTAATTCTATCATAATTGAGATTCCACCAGACTTGACCACTGAGCTCACAAAAGAGATTCTCTCCGAAACTTTTTCAGATAAAATCGACCATAATCAACTTCAAGAATTGCAACTGATTGTTAATAAGGATTTGTCAAAAGCATCTGCCTATATCAATTCTACAATCAAGCGAGGGGATATCATTCCCATTGAAGGCGAAGATCAGTGGAAACAATTGTTAGGATCAGAATTGCTTAAGGAGGGAGCACTCACAGTTTTGGAATTAATTTCCCTATTCAAACTGGTAAGAGTTAGTGGTTCAGATAGAACGGAAGTTGAGATATTGGCCACACAAATTTTACGGATAGATTTAGATTCGTTCCTGAATATTATTGATAGCCTCATAGAAAGAAGCTTTTTGAATAAAAAAGGTGATTTTGTTTGGATTGCAGTTTTTGAATCTGAATTGATAAAACAGTGGTGGGAAAAACATTCTTCTGAGGATGTTAAATTGCTCATCAGGAAGATTATCGGTTCATCTCTTTTATCTCCTTTTTGTGAAAAAATAGTAGAAGTAAAAGAGTTAGAAAATGCAAAGGACATTATCAGAGAAATAATCGATCCAGATGGTCTTGGATCAACACTCGAATTTATAAATACTAGAGAAGGTTCTGAGATATATAAGCACCTTGCAGAAATTACGCCTGAAGAAGTGCTTTCATCTTTATCCAATGTTCTGACATCATCGAATGTAGATTTGAAATCCTTCGTTAAAGGTCGAAGAAATATTATTTATACTTTGGAGAAACTAGCCTTCCGAGCCGAAACTGCTAAGGAGGCGATCACACTTCTTTATAAACTGGCCCTTGCAGAAAATGAGGGGTGGGGTAATAATGCAACGGGTGTTTTTACCAGACTTTTTCAGATAAGATTAGCAAGTACCCAATTGAGTCTTGATGAGAGATGGAAATTACTAAAAGAACTCTTTGAAGATGAAGGTAATACTTGAAGCAATGAACCAAGGTCTCCAAACAGGTGGCCTTACGATGTTTGGAGGCCCAGAAAGTCAGGCAGGGGAAAAACTGCAATGGTATGAACCAAGTCAGGAGGAAATATTTGTTTACTGGGAAAATATTATTGAGTTCCTGATAAATCTTTTGAAAGAAAATTCCCCTTATAAAGAGGAAGCGAAAAAAATCCTCATTGATAAATTCCCTACACAATTTAGGAATGGTGCTAGGGAAAAAATGATGGAAGGAATCAGGTTTATTATAGAGGAAGAGGGGGAGGTCAATTTGAACCTGAAACAACAGATTGCCTATCTAACGGGACTTTCAGAGGAAGATAGTAGTGAGCTTGAAAAGCTAATTGCTAAATATCAACCAACGAATATTGAATCAGAATTAAAGGAATATATTAAACTTCCGCCGTATGAAATGAGGAAGGAAGGAAATATATATGTTAATATTCCAGAAAAACGCGCAATTGAACTGGCCGATAGATTATGCCAAACCCAGGACGATTCATTTATAGAACACTTACCGATTTTACTATCCGGTGAGCAAAGGCAAAGTCTTAACTTTGGGTTCAGATTAGGGCAGTGTTGGAAAGAAAAAGATAGATTAGTGCAGCTTATTCTATTCCATTTGAAGGAAGTGCCTTATGATGATCACAACATTTCCCTATTAGCAGGTTTATTAACAGGAATGAAAGATGAAGAAAAAATTATAGCCTGTATTGATCAACTTCTTGCTGAACCTAAATTAGAAGACCATGCATTAAGGCTTACAAGATATTTATCAATCGGTCTTAATGATCTCGAAAAACTGAAAAACCTGTTCCTCTCGAATAAAGGCTTTATTGATTTTCTTCGACAATACAACTTAAAGCATCTTACTGTTAAGGAGCTGAAAGAATTCTTGGATTGGTTAATCACAATACCTTTACCTGACGACGGGGTTTCAATTGACATAATTGCTGATTTCGCAAAAGAAGGCAAGAGTACATGGGCAGAGCTCCATCCGATCGCAAAAGCCCACATTTCCCAGTTTGATTTGAAAGGTGAGATGCCTTGGGACACAATTACTCTGGATAATTATAAAAATCTTGCTTATGATATATTATCTGAAAATAATGATCCTGAGTTTGCTAGGGATGTTCTGATCAATATTCTGGAGTCAAACAAAATCGACGTAAGTTACCTTCAAAGCTTATTCAAGTATTTATTAAGTGATTATTGGGATGTGTCTTGGCCAATTGTAGTGCAATTTTTTCACAAAGAGGATTATCTCCTAAAATCAAAATTGAGAGAAAGCTTGAGAAACCTCAGAAAATGGGATGAAGGTAAATTATGGTCTTGGCTTCAGCACAGAGGAGTAAAAGATGCAGAAATTGTTGCTCAATTTGTGCCTTTCGAGACGCAGGATAAACAGGGGAATTACGTTTTGACGGAGATAATGCAGAACATTCTGAACGAATTTGGTGATTCCGAGGAAGTCCGAATGGCACTTTCCAGAAGACTTAAAAGGATTTCCTCCGTTGGAGGATCAGCTATTCCAATGATTCGCAGGAGATTGACTTTGGTCTCTACGTTGAAAGATCATCCTCTTGAAAAGGTGAGAGCTTTCGCTGGTAATCATATTGATTATTTTGAAAAGAAGATCAAGGATGAAGAAAACTTTGATCAGAATTTAGATTTAGGAAGAGTTTAAGCTTCTTTAAAAAGAGGCCTCCAATATAATTATGCCCATCCCCACTCCCATTCACCTCTTTCGCATGACACATATCGACAATGTGCCACATGCGCTGGAGCGTGGATTGTGGACGGCTGCCTCTCCTCAGGCCAATCCTGAGTATGTGCCGATTGGGGACAGCACCTTGATTCGCTCTCGGGAAGAAATGTCCGTACCGATCCCACCGGGAGGTGTCTTGTCGGATTATATTCCCTTCTATTTTGGGGCGAGATCTCCCATGCTCTATGTGATCAAACATGGCTTCAACTTTGTCAAACAGACCCCACAATCAGACATCATCTATTTGATTGCTCCATTTGATCAGATCAAAGCAAGTAATATAGAATGGTGCTTTACTGATGGGAATGCGCGTGATTTCTCTTCTCGTTATTACAATCAAGAATCAGAGTTTGCTCACATTGACTGGGAAATGGTCCGAGAACAAAACTGGGCCAATACGGAAGAAGACATGGACCGGAAGCGTCGCAAGCAAGCCGAGTTCCTTGTAAAAACACATGTGCCAGCCACTTGCCTATCCCATATCATTGTATATGAGCTTGAAAAAGTTAAATTTGTTCAACAAGAAGTAGATCGCTTAGGCCTGACAATCCAAGTCGCTGCTTCGCGCAAACATTACTATTGAATGATCCGCTATCTCACTGGAAATCTCCTACAAGCCCAAGCCGATGCTCTGGTGAATACCGTCAATACTGTTGGTGTGATGGGCAAGGGCATCGCCTTGCAATTCAAGGAGGCTTTCCCTGAGAATTTTCATGCCTATGCCCAAGCAGTCAAGGCAGGAGAGGTGAAGACAGGGCAGATGTTTGTTACGCAGGTATCGCGATTGGATGGGCCCAAAGTCATTGTCAATTTCCCTACCAAGCAACATTGGCGCTCTCCCTCCCAATATCCCTGGATCGAAGAAGGCCTCAAGGACTTGGTGAAGGTTATCCACCAACACAAGATTCACAGCATTGCGATTCCACCGTTGGGCTGTGGCAATGGGAGACTGGATTGGGCCAAAGTGAAAGCCATGATGGAGCAATGCCTCGGTCCATTGCATGATGTAGACATTCAGATTTACCAGCCCAATCAGCACATTCGAGAGGTACTTGCCAAGGAAGCAAGCAAAAAGGAAGCGCGTCTTACGCCTGCTCGGGCAGAACTCCTGTATTTACTTTTCCTTTATGAAACCTCTGGCGAGGAAACCAGTCTCTTCATTGCCAACAAGCTTGCCTATTTCTTGCAACGGATGGGCGACAAGCAACTCAAGCTTCGCTTCCAACGGCATCATTATGGACCATATTCCGATCAGGTCGGACATGTGATGTATGCCTTGAATGGGACATTCATCACTGGTTTAGAGCAGAGAGAAGCCAAGGCATTTGAACGATTGCAATTGCGTTATGATCGTTTCCCACAAGTGCAGAAGTTTGTTGAAGAAAAACTCAATGCGGATCAACAAACCCGATTACAAACAGTGTTGTCTTTCATTGAGGGCTTTCAGTCTCCGCTGTCGATGGAAGCATTGGCAACTGTTGATACGATCTTGACAGAACAACCTGAGGCAAGTACTGATCAGATTTATCAGCAGATCCAGGCTTGGAGTGATCGAAAGAAACAACTGTTTTCGACTCATCATATCCAAGTTGCTTACAAGCGTGTCCAAGAATATCGCCAAGCACTTGGCTTTGCCTAACACCCTACACCTTCACAACCATGGCTTTCAACGAACTCAACAGCGTCGAGCACTACATCATTCACCAGCTAAGCGGGGTGAACCTGAATCGCCATGAATCTGCTATCGTTGAGGAGCCAGTAGCTGAATATGGCCTGAAATGGCAATATGTGCCATCCAAACAACTTTCTCGGGAAGTCAATGAAGTCCTGGTCGAAAGCGAGCTGCGCAAAGCCCTGATCCGCATCAATCCTGAGATCACCCAGCGACCGGAATTGGCAGATGAAGTGATCTACAAACTGCGAGCGATCCTGATTTCGGTCAATCAATCCGGCTTGGTGCGTGCCAATGAGAGATTCACAAAATGGATGCAGGGGGAGAAGACCATGCCCTTTGGACCGAACAATCGGCATGTTCCGATCAGGCTGATCGACTTTGACAATCCCGCCAACAATAGCTACCTCCTCACCAATCAGTATCGGGTTCATCATCGGGAGACAAAGATTCCCGACATTGTTCTGCTGATCAATGGTATTCCGGTAGTTGTGGGAGAAGCCAAGACGCCTATCCGACCTTCCATCTCTTGGCTAGACGGCGCACATGAGATTCGCAATATATATGAGAATGCCGTTCCTCAATTATTTGTGCCAAATGTGTTGTCCTTTGCCACGGAAGGAAAGGAATTGTTCTATGGCGCGGTGCGTACGCCTTTGGAATTCTGGGCTCCCTGGCGACTAGAAGCCGATCAGGACCAACTGGTGAAAATGCTGGGCCTCGGAGAAGTGGGAAAAGAATTGTCCCATCTCTTGCATCCCAAACGATTGTTGGATATCCTGCAAAATTTTACTCTGTTCACCTCTGACAAAAAGAAACGCAGAATCAAGATTGTCAGCCGCTTTCAGCAATATGAGGGAGCGAATATGATTGTTGATCGTGTGAAGGAGGGACGAATAAAAAAGGGGTTAATCTGGCATTTTCAGGGATCAGGAAAATCCTTATTGATGCTCTTTGGTGCACAGAAGCTACGCAGAGAACCAGAACTCAAAAGTCCGACAATCCTCATTATTGTGGATCGGATCGACTTGGATACCCAGATCACTGGAACCTTTAGTGCAGCCGAGGTTGCCAATATGGTTGCGGCAGACAGCATAAAAGAACTTCACAAACTTCTGGAGCGGGATACGCGCAAAATCCTGATCACGACCATCCACAAGTTCAAGGATGCCTATCCCGATATGAATACCCGGCACAACATCATTGTAATGGTCGATGAAGCTCACCGGACACAGGAGAAGGATCTGGGAAGGAAAATGCGTGCAGCACTACCCAATGCTTTTTTGTTTGGCCTGACGGGTACACCCATCAACAAAGCGGAGAAAAATACCTTCTGGGCCTTTGGTGCTGAAGAAGATCATGGAGGTTATATGTCTCGCTATACTTTCCAGGATTCGATTCGGGATAAAGCGACTTTGCCATTGCATTTTGAGCCACGGTTGTTGGATGTGCATGTAGATAAGGAGACGATTGATAAACTCTTTCAGGAAATGAAAGAGGAAGTCGGACTCAGTGATGAAGAAGCTGACAAGCTCAGCAAAAAGTCCGCAAAAATGTCTGCTTTTCTGAAATCACCGGAGCGAGTAGAGACCATTGTGAAGGATATAGTGCAGCATTTTCAGGAAAAAGTGGAGCCACATGGATTCAAGGCGATGATTGTTACTCCGGATCGTTATGCCTGTGTACAATATAAAGAGGAGTTGGATCGCCACTTTTCGTCAGAGTCGAGTCGAGTCGTGATGTCAACTAGTGCCAATGATGAGTGGGAATTTAAGCAAACATATGGCCTGGACAAGGACCAACAGGACAAGGTGATTGAACAATTCAATGACAAGGATTCACCCCTAAAATTTCTAATTGTAACCGCCAAACTATTGACAGGTTTTGATGCGCCCATCCTCCAGACAATGTATCTGGATAAGTCGCTCAAAGACCATACCCTGCTTCAGGCAATCTGCCGCACTAATCGACTCTATCCCAGTAAGACTTTTGGCCGGATCGTGGACTATTTTGGTGTCTTCGATGATGCCGCTGCTGCGCTTCAGTTCGATGAAGAGAGTGTGAAGAAGGTGATCAGCAATTTGCAGGAATTGAGGGAGCAATTGCCTGAGGCAGTGCAGAGTTCTTTGGCACATTTCGAAGCTGCGGATCGACAATTAGAAGGCTTTGAGGGCCTAGAAGCTGCCCAAAACTGTATCAACTCTGATGAAAAACGAGATGAGTTCGCCAAGGATTATGTATTCCTATCCAAGCTCTGGGAATCCCTATCACCTGATCAGGTACTCGATCCTTATAATCAGGATTACCGATGGTTGACGGATATATATCAGTCTGTTCGGCCAGCAGTGGACAATATAGGCAAGCTGCTATGGCACACCCTAGGAGCCCAGACTATGAAGATGATCCATGAGAACATTCATGTCAAAGGGATTCATGACAATCTGGAAGAATTTGTCTTGGACGCAGATGTAATTGAAGATATCTTCAACAATCCCAACCCCAAGAAGGTAAAGCAACTAGAAAAGGAACTCATTCGCCGCTTCAAGAAGCATAGTGGCGATCCCCGCTTCAAGCCTCTCAGCGAACGATTAGAAGCCCTTCGCGACAAAGCCGAACGTGGCCTGATTTCCAGTATTGAATTCATCAAGGAGCTTTGTAAGCTCGCTCAAGAGACGGTAGAGACGGAAAAGGAAGTTCTCACTCAAACAGAACAGAAATCTGCTACTGCTGCACTTACTGAGCTATTCCTTGAAATGAAGACTGACCAGACACCAGCAGTGGTGGAGCGGATTGTCAATGATATTGATGGCATTGTGAAGGTGGTTCGTTTCCCTGGGTGGCAGAATACAAATTCTGGGGAGCGAGAGGTGCAAAAGTCTTTGCGGAAGACCTTGCTGAAGTATAAGCTGCACAAGGATCAGGACTTGTTTGATCGGGCGTATGCGTATGTGAAGGAGTATTATTGAGGTGGGAAGAAACTGCTATGAGAATAATTGGTCGGTTTTAGATTACAGTTTGTCGTAAAAATCATTCCTTTTCCTTTTCATGGTCAACCGTGACAATTTTACAAGAAAGACTAAAATTGCCCTCGCCAAGAGTGTCGGGTATCTATGTTCCAATCCTGAGTGTAGGGCGAGTACAACTGGACCTCATACAGAAGATGACAAATCTGTTTCCATTGGTGAGGCGGCTCATATTACAGCGGCTTCACCTGATGGACCAAGATATGATGCTTCCTTGACTTCAGAAGAACGAAGGTCTGGTGAAAACGGCATTTGGTTGTGTGCCACTTGTGCCACAATCATTGATAAAGATGAAACCAGGTATCCTGTAGAACTTCTGAAAGAATGGAAGGTACAAGCGGAATCAGAGGCCCGGAATCGTTTGGGGAAGCCCAATCCCATTCATTTCCCTTTCCAGGAAATAGACATCTACTTTGCCAAGCATTTGGATAAGCATAATGAAAGTCTGGGAAATTTTCGATTTGGCTTTGTTGGGCGGGAGAAAGAATTGGAGGAATTAAATAGTTTTCTCAATAGTCCTTCTGCAAAGCGTTTTACCCTTACTGCACCTGGGGGATTTGGCAAAACCAGACTGGTATATGAGTTTCTTAATCGACTTGAAGCAGAAGAATCTGGTTGGCGTGGATATGTGATCCGAAAAGATACGCCAATCCCTCAAACGAATTGGATTCACACCGTACCTTCTAGCAAAAGACTTGCCTTGCTCATTGATGATGCAGATGGTTGGGGAAGCCAGGTTGAGAAGTGGGAGAAATGGGCATATCATCCTGCCTTGGAAGGAAGGGTCAAGCTGATCTTTACTTGTCGGAACACTCGTTTTGATCGATTAGAAAAAAAGTATGCACCCATGGATGCAATTGTGCCAGATCTTCAACTGGAACCACTTAATGACATTACCGCAGTCCAGTTATGCTATGAGATATTGGGAAAACAAGCAATAGGACAAGGCTTTCCTCCTTTGATTGTCCAAAAATCCAGAGGCGTTCCCTTTGTCCTCACAGCGATTTGTATGCAATTACTCCGATCCAAGAAAGAAGGAAAGAGGATAGAACAATCGGAATTCGCACTTTCAAAAGCTATAGAAAGGTACCTTAACGAGCAGATCAAGTATGTCAAGCGAAAAACTCAGCTAAAAAGGAATAAGATCAAAATAGCGATTGAGGTGCTCGCACTGATCTCTCCTTTTTCAATTGAAAAAATGGGAAGACCCTTGTGTGAATTCCTAAAACTGGATACGGATCAATTGAAGGAGTTTCTGAAGTGCCTGATTGATCTGTTTGTATTGCGGGAAGAATCTTTAGGAGGTGGTGCCATACGCCAGATGTATACCGCAGAAAAGCCTGAAATTCTGGTTTTGGACGAAAAGCAAGAAGCCAGAAGTGCTGGGAGCTTCTTGGAACATTCTAAAATCTGGGCTTATACTCCCATTTTTTATACCATTGAGCCTGAACCCATCCGCAATAGATTGGTAAATGAATTTCTGAAAAAGGAGAATAACAAAATCAACTTGCTTCAATCGATCTTATACCAAACCTATGAGCATCAAATCATCCAAAATCTGTATCGGGCTCAGGAAGTCAATTCTAAGCTTCTGAATACTGCCAGGGAACTGTTCAAGGCCAGTTGGCAACGTGTAGTGGAAGCTTCGAATCAATCAGAAATAACGTATTGGGACCAAGCATTTCACTTTGCAGAATTTGCTCAACAAAATGAATCAGGATTTGCCCTTTCTTGGCTAGAAGGTACACTGAGCATTGCGCAAAATGTCAATCATCCTTATCACGTCCAACTCCTTGAAAGAGAAATCGAGAAAGCTTGGGGAGAACCTCAATCATTTTTGGAATTGTATTGGTCGAATATTCAAAAGCTTTCGTCTGGACTTACACATATTCTTGATTGGGTGCCTAGGATAGTTTCAATCCTTTGGGAATTTGGGAAATTGAAGGGAGACCAGACTCTGCTGAAGTCTTGCTTTAAGATCCATCAAGATGACCTACGTAAAATTGGTGATTTCAAGCCTATGTATAGGCAGCAAAAGGTGTTGGAATTCTTGATTGAAAAAGAGGCTAAAGCACAGGAGGGGATTGACACTCTGATAGAAGTATTACCGGAGTTCAGAAAGACATGGTTCACATTTGCCTGGGATTCAGATCCTTGGAAGGAGAACGCATATTTTCTGCGCCATAACACTTATTTGCCTGATATTGGGGAAGCTAAAGATCTTCGCAATAAGCATTTGGAGTTTCTGATCTCTTACTACCAACAGTTTGCAACGAACAAGCAAAAGGCAAAGATTATTGTGGCCTTACTGGAAGCATGGAGCTTTTCGGTGCATCCAGATTTTCGATTCGGTCAAGGGGTAACAGAAGAAAATCTGCCTTACAAACCTTATCAAACAGGTGATGAGGTGAAAATCTTCTTTGACTTTTTTCTAGAGGAATCTTCCCAAAGAGAAGATGTCTATTGTTGGATTCAGATGTTGGAAAAGTTAGGCCGCATCAGCGAAAGTTATAGGCCTTTTTTGGTCCATTGGTATGGATTTGACCCAGAACCAATTCAACAACTGGAAGATCAACTGAATGCGTGCCCAGCAATAACAGACAAGCTTACTAGGTATTATTATTCTTCAGAAAGATCTATTGGAAGGAATTCAAAGCTACTTGAATTTGCCGAATCTCTCGAAAAAGGAACTGACTTTCAAGAGGACAAATATGACAAGAAGGTTGCAGCTCTTATCAAAGGAGTTCCAATAATAGAGCTGATTCCTATATTTTCTGTATTCGTAAAAAATGATCTAGCATTTTTTGCTGTAGATTCCCAGTTTAGGTCGATGGCTGATCAATTTCTAATTGATTTGGAACAGCTTCCTTCTACAAATCACGAAAGTTTATTTTTACTTCTCAAAAAGCACCATCAGGAATTTTTTTGGAAGGATGCCGGGTACATTTTATCCTTGATCGGTCTCGATAATCCTTTCGTTTCGGAACAACTCAACCATTTATTGGCAGCAGGAACTGTTAAGGCCTGGTGGAATATTTATGAATACATCAAGATTAGTTGGAATGAAAACAAGTTATCTTTTCCACTCCCACAAGATCTGCAAAATGTCATCAAACGCATATTGCCAGATTTGGTATTGTTTTCCCAGGATGGAGTAAACGATAAATATTGTTTGTGGTTATTCCAAAGGGCCAACCAAGTTCACTCAAAGATTTTCGCAACCCAATCCAAAGATTTTGAAACAGACTTTCTCCTGTATATATCCTTTTTGAATTCTACCCATAGCTGGCATGTTCTCCATTTGCTTTCTCGTGAGTTAGGAATGGATCAAGTCCTCGAGCATTGGCTTGAGTTGGTTCCGAACTGGGATTTGGTAGATCAGGAAACCTACTTTGAGTTCCTTGTTCAAAATGTTTTGGATGAAGAAGGAGAAGAAGGGCTTCAGGTCTTTTTTGGAAAGATCTTTTCCTTGCGAAAATCAAGATCTCTGAATTTTATCCCTGCCGACCGAGGAATCGAAATCCGGTTATCCAATGAGAATCGAGAATATTTGCTCTCCCTGTTTGTTTGGGTTTTTCATAAATGTTTGGATGTTTCCTGGCCTGATTCTGAATGGTGGGAAGAAGATCCCTGGCATCTCATGAAGGCTCTGGAAGGTCCCAGATTTAGCAAAATGAGCAGTGAGGCCTCCAATCAGAATAAAATTTCAAGCTTGCTCCAAAATACAATTGAACAACATGCTGAAAACTACCAGAAATTGTTTTGGGTCTTTCTGGCTGAGCTAGTGTTTTTCCAAAATTGTGACTTCTTGTTTGACCAGATTCAATTTTTGAAAAACGTGCTCCAAAAGCGGCATCGAAGATATGTTCATCGGTCTAATTTGATAAAACATGGATACCCAAAAAAAGATCCTTCCTGGTTGAAGATTGATAGTTTGAAAAGGAGGAATGAATTGGAAGAGATTTTCTTGCACTTTTATGAAAACCCACCATGGGAATCCGAAAGATTGAAGATGTTCCTTGATGATTTATTTGACAACTGGCTCAAAATCCCGCGAAATACTGACGAATAAGGCTATCGCATCTTATTTAGTTCCCATACACCTTCCTGATACTGTCTAGCATCCTCTTCCCTCCCAAACCACATTCCACTCCCATCTCCCATTCGCTTCAACACACCTTTGGGAGTCTCCAATGCAAAAAACGGAGGTCCTAAATCAGAAATTTGCTTCTCATTCCCTGGCAAAGCCAACAACCGCTCCACCTCCTCCCCTTCAATCACCAAATACCAAAACAACTCCTCCTTGAGAAGTCCATGCTGCCGAAGCTTAGGAAGAATCCTTTCAGCCTTTTCCAAAGAAGCAAAAACAATCCCCGAATCATTTGGAGTCAGAATCATCACAGGATCTTGTGAACCCCAGGAGTACATGGTCCCACCTGGAGGAAGAACTTTCTTCACTTC
This sequence comes from Bacteroidota bacterium, assembly GCA_039029315.1. Taxonomy (GTDB): domain Bacteria; phylum Bacteroidota; class Bacteroidia; order J057; family J057; genus JBCCCJ01. The sequence goes on from JBCCGK010000104.1 coordinate 20,880, forward strand.
AGGTTCTTTACTCATTTTGGCTTTCAGTAACTCAGCCTGTTGATGATTAATATTCCAGGCTTTGGTGTCATCAGGCAGGTTGAATGGCTTCAGACCAATGGCTTGAAACAGAGGGTGTGTTGATTCAGGGATTGTCATAGAATAAAGGTACGAATTTGTCAATAAGTCTGAAATTCAATCCTCGTAAATAGGAAAACCTGTGTCGGGATCAATGATGGGTCGATCCCAGGGACAGCTCACTTCAATAGGAGTGAAAATATGCCCAAATCTATGTCTGGAAGGCTTGGTCAAAGGGATGGGTTTCTCCAGTTTTAGTTGGGTTTGATCGATGTAGCTGTGATACATGAACATTTGATAAACTTTTACCTTTTTGCTTTCAGCATATTCAATCACATCTTGATAAACCACAGTATTGGCAGGAGTCAGAAAAACAAGAATTGCCAATTCCTCCTAAGATGCTTTTCCAGGTTCGCGATTGATATAAGAACCAATGTTACGATAATATGTCGAATGAAGTTCTTGCATAGAAAGGAAATCGATCATGTCCATGAGCTGACCAGAAATCCTTGGGTCAGAAAGGGTGATATTCCTCATAAACTTGGCCTCAATGAAGGTGGATGCTGGATATCGGGTGTACTGGGTGAATTGTTCCAGAACCCCATCTTCGACTGCATCCGGGATTCGTCCATTGTACATCATCCGGTTTTTGAAAACTCCATAAGAACTCAGTGCAGCATCTTCAAAGACATGCCCAAGGTTAAGAATGAACCAGCGATTGAATTCTGCTTTCAATTTGGAATCAGGGATCTTTCTTTTTTCCTTGAGATAAAGATAGATTCTTCGAGAGAAGGCTGTGCGATTTCCCATATCGATATGGGATTCTGTGGTATAGGGGACCCATTGGTTGGGTGCCAAAGGGGATTGGAGGCTGTTGAGGATCAGCCAGGTCAGGACGAGCAGTATCCTGACCATATTCATTGATATGGTGTACATGAGATGTCAGATTAGAATGTGAGAATTGAAGAAAATAGACAGATTCTATTTCCGAAGATCATTCGGCGGTCTCTGACATCTGGAATGGTGGTGAAAATATTGACTTATGTAGCCAATTTGTGGGTGAGGTGCGGTCATCACACCTTGGGCGCGATTCGCGGAGCTTTTGTAGATTTGCATTGACTTTGTGTCATTTTGGCCTCGGAGAATTGTTTGGCGACAGCTCCGGGGCCCTTTTGTGAAACAATATAAAAACGGTCAGTTGATCGACTGGGTATTGTCTTTCAGCCATTGGCGAAAGTATACCTCATCGATCCGTACCCGACCAAAGAACTTTTCTGCTTTTAGTTTTCCTGTTCTGATCCATGTGTACACCGTTGAGCGAGAGACGGATTCCCCTATGTGCTCTGTGGCGATCTCTGCCGCTTCGGCTGGTGTGATTTTGGACATGATGGTAATTTAGATAATCATGATAATTTAAACAAATGTGAAAATGTATTAGATTTATATTCCCTGAGAGTAAACAAAAGCGGTATTTAACTCCTCAATAAACTTCTTCAACTCAATCAACTTTGCGTCCATAGGTTTCTTACCTGCAATAAAAACGACGAGTTTGTCTTCGTAAATCCTTCGTTGATAGTAAACTACTTGGCCAATAAGACGCTGCATCTCTGAAGCATTCAGCTTCTCAGCAATTTTCATTTCAATTCCTATTTGTCCATTCCCGATGTCAAGATCAGTTTTTAAGGCCAAGAAACCACCAATATTGTATTGCCTGTGAACCTTTGTTTTGTCAAATACTTGCGCCAATTGATTATTGACAAGCTTTTCAAGGTCTGCTTCATTCGACAACTTTCTCTTTGGAATGACTAGGTGTTTCAAGGCAAGTAGAACAGTTTTAAGATTGATTTGAATATCATAAGGCTCGGCAACTTTCGCAATTTCATCAAGGTCCGATTTTGAATAATCGATTCCATCCAAATCTGCCTGAAGAATGGTCTTGAAAGTAGGATTTATTTCCAGAGGGATTGCTTTATGTTTCCTTTTTCGTTTCACAGCCTCAAAATCTTTTTTAAGGGATTTGAGGACTAGTTGGAGTTTAGAATCCCAAATTTCCTTTTCGTTGAGAACTGCTAATTCATATAGCCTTAGGATGGAAGAGAGTAAAGATTCTATTTCTTCTTGTGAAGCAACTTCCTTTTCAGTTAGAACTAAGTACTTGCTGATAATGGTTTTTTGAAGTCGAAATACAGGTGTTGACATAACTTATGATTCGTTTGAAGTATCCATTACTGCAAAAAGGAAGTAGATTGAAGATATCGTATGACATAGATATCAAAAAATTGATGCAAAACGGATGGAACAATTAATCTTGGAGTCTCTTCTCTTTGGAAGTATACTGAATGCCATGAAAAAGAAAAATAGAATTCCTGACCATCAGGCAAAACTCAGTTTACTTTTTCCAATATAGTTCTTCTTTGGTTTCGAAAAAAAGAAGTGTTATCAGCAAATATTTATGTGTTGCGAGATTTGGTTCCTACCCCCAAGCCTTCAACATCTCCTCTTCCTTTACCTTATCCACAATCTTTACATAGCGCATCAGGGTTTTGAAATCCTTGTGTCCGGTAATCTGCATCAAAACCTCTTGTCGGACGCCTTTTTCCAGGGATAAGGTAATGAAGGTTCTTCGTGCCGTATGAGTAGTCAAAAGTTCATATTTGGGATGAGACTTTTCGACTTTTTTGCTGCCATGATGTCTGACAATTCTGACGGGAGTATCCAAGCCAGCGAGTTCGCCCAGCTCTTTTAGGTAGTCATTCATTTTTTGGTTGGAGATGACAGGAAGGGCATTGAGATATTTGCCCTCATATCGCTGAAGAATTTCTTTGGCTTGAGGAATGAGAGGGATCTTGAGGCGATCCCTGGTTTTTTGAGTTTTGAGTAGGATAGAGCTTGGGTGGATATGTTCTTTTCCTAGTTGGGAAATGTCAGAATAACGGAGACCTGTATAACACCCGAACAAAAAGACATCCCGAACGTGGGCGAGACGTTGATTGGTGGAAAGGTCCAGATCATGTAATTGCTGGAGTTCTTCCTGACTGAGATAGACAATGTCTGCATCCTCTTGCAGGACCTTGAATTTGTGGAAAGCAGGATTCACAGAAATTCCCTGGTCCTCTGCATAGTTCAGAAAAACCTTCAGGCTTTTGATATATCGACCAACCGTGTTGGATGACATGTTGAGTTCTTCAAACAAATATTGACAGAAGCGGTCGTAAAAACTCCGGTCGATTTTTGAAAAACGGATCTTGGTTTTTCTGTGTTTTTCGAAGTTTTTCAAATGATTGAGGGCGGAGCGATATCCTTTCAGTGTGCCTTCTGCTCTTGTCTGTTTGCTGATGTCCAAAAATTCTTCTATGAGTTCGAAAAATGATTTTTCGCGGTTTTTTGACGGTTTTTCAATGGTTTTTTGTTCGGTGTATAAAGTTTTTACGAGATCTGTTGTCGGATTTTTCTTTGAAAACTTAATTTTCCGTACCAAATCATCAATTTCATCTCGCTGTTGGTGGATGAGATCTGAGATGGATTCCAGTTCTTCATCATCCTTGATTTTTCGGGTTTTGCCATTCTTGAAATTCCACTTGTTGGGGTGTACGCGTTCTCCGGTTGAAAAGAGTGCAGTTTTACTTTCATGGCAATACTGAATGTAGATGGGAATTTTGCCTTCTTTATTGGCTTTGCTCTTTTTGACAATGAATTTTGTAGTTGCCATGGCAGGGGATTAAAACATGTTGGGTCGAGTTATAGGTCGAGTAAATATAGGAAAATATATGATAAGTGAGAATTATTGGAAAGTAAAAACATGCTTTATATGCTATATTAAGCATGTTTTTGTAAAGTTGTAATAAATAGGTTCAGTTCCCTGCGGGATCACAAATTTCTCAAAAACGCCTTTTCTAGCTCAGAAAAGGCGTTTTTCGGTGATACAAAAGTGACACAAACTCTTTTCTCAGGCTTTTTTTGACGACATGTTCACAATAGTGACACAAATGTCGGCCAAAAAAAAATGCCCCTCCCCCAAAAAAACTCCGAAGGGATAACAAAAAACAGGAACCCTATCCCATTTACCTTCAGGTTTGTATTGACAGGAAAAAATTCCGCAAGCACTCTGGTGTGTTTGTGATGGAGAAAGATTGGGATGATGCGCGTCAAAGGCTGAAAAGATCTGGCTGCAACCACAAGGAAATGAATATGATTTTGACCCGACTGCTTGGTCAGGCAATTGAAGTGATGATTGACATGCGCCTACATCAGATTCCGATTACCATGGATCGGTTCAAAAAAGTATTCGAAAATCCTGGTGGGAATGAGGACTTTCTTGCCTATTGGGAGGGAGCTCATAAAGAAGGATGTGGAGAATTCCTGAATTAGTATGTCATCGTCTCACATGTTGACAAACTCTCAGAAGACAAGACCTTCCTGGAAACGTCTGGTATTGAATAATCAATTTGCCCGAATCGTTTCGGTGATTTGCGTAAGCTCAAAATAATGATCAGCTTTTATTTACCGCTTACTACAGAAAGTGCTGCAGTCAAAGGACAATTATTGATATTCTTAATCTTCATCTTATTTTTTATCTGTTACCACTAGGTAACCACTTTTTTGCAGATCCCACCATTTTTCTATTGAAAAGTAGCAAATTGTAACTTTTAATGGTTACATTTGGTAACAATTAATCATAAAAAAACAAAAGCTTTGGACTGCCCAGGGTAGAACGAATGCACACAGATACGCAGGTATTATGTGTCTGTTACATAATTTTTTTGAAGAAATCGTATGGAAAGAACAGCCCTTGTGATTTTTCTGTTATGCGCTTTTGCGACACACACCCTTTTGGGGCAGGAAGTATCGGATACGCTACAATACAATGGTTCTCTTACTGTAGGTGGTTCCTATAAAACTGGTTTGCTCAATCAAGCAAGCATAACGGGAAGTTTTGAAAACACATTCAAAAAATCTGATTGGGCATTGTATAACAGAACCTCCTATTTTTATTCTGAAGTGAATAATGTTCGACTATTTGATGATTGGACAGTTGTTTCCAAGCTAAGTTACTCGTTTACAAAGGGAGCAAAAATTTCCCCAACTCTATTCCACCTGTATAAAAGCAATCTTTTATTCAGGATTCTCAACAGTCACCGCTTCCTTGCTGGCGCGAGCATTACTTCACTGCAAAACCCAAAGACCTTGTTGTATGCCGGAGTCGGGTTTGATAATACCAATTATGGTGGAGAAAAATTTATGAATAGTGATCTGATCAATTCCAACAGAAGATTTGGGATCTCTGCCGTTCACTTGGAGAACACGCATCAATTTGCCGACAAAAAATTTTCGTTGACCTATAGTTTGTTCTATTTCCAATCATTGAAAGAAGCTACAGATTATACGCTTTGGATTATCCCAAGCTTTCAGGTAGCACTCAGTAAAAAATTGTCCTTTGCGATCAATTATGACATCAGATACAGAAATGTCCATCTGGTTGATTTGCCGGCAATTAACCAGGCGTTAACGGCTAATCTGCGCATTGTATTTGATAAATAAATCTATTGGATGAAAGTCAGATGATTTAGAAGCCCATGTATCTGATGTAGTTTTTGGAAGACCTAAACTCGGATTAACACTCAAAGAATCACCTTTTGACAAACGGTTTCAATTTTACATTATGAGCAAGACGATTCCATTTAAGAATTTCACACGGAATGAAAAGGTTTTTTTCATTGGGCTGCTGGTTTGGATTTTGTTGCAAATCAGCAGGCTTGTTGCCATTCCTTTGATCGATGATATCAATGCCGGTTCGGAATCAGCTGCATGGCTGTATCCTGCATACCTTGACTTATTTGCGGCAGTATTCGCCTTACCATTGATTGGGGCACTTCTGAGATGGCCGGGACTCATTTCCTGGACTTCCGCTATTGTCTATCTGGCAATTTCCATTGTGGACCATTTTGGGAATTTTGTTACTGTCGGTGCTGCTGGACCTCCTTCGATCGTAGATGAAGGCATGAATCCCTTCCTTGCACCCGCCATCATGACAGCCATTGACGCCTTCTTTTTGATCCTTTTGCTGGTGCCGGGATATCGTCGCCTTTTCTTCAAACTGACGGGAGAAGAATCCAAGTAAAAATTAACTCAAAATATGTATTACTTAGCTACAGCGTAATCAAAGTCTTTTGTCATGCTTTGGACCTCCCTCACACAAGCCGTGCCTCCTGAAAGGAGACTTCAAGCAAGGCCTTTTCTCCGAAAAAATGGATTCTCGCCAGCCCCTCCTCCTCTGGCCAAGGAGGGGTGGCAGGCAGCGCACCAGACTACCGATCGGCGAAAGGGGAGATTTGGGCAATGGAAAAGATCAAATATTACGCAGTATTAACATTCATCAACATGAAAAAGTTAGAAACATTCATTTTTACAGTCGCATTCACCTTTGCCATTTCATTGGTTCATGCCCAATCAATAGAAGCCATTGGAGCTTTGGAGTTTAGCCCCGAGGGGGTATTGTTTGTAGGAGATAATTTGTCAGGCGCGATTCACGCCATTGATTTACGCGCAGAAAGTCGGACAGCAAAAACATTTGAAATCAATGTGTACAATGTCGATGCGCGGATAGCTACTATCTTAGGTACTGCTCCCCATCACATACAGATCAATGATTTGGCTGTACACCCCAAAAGTGGGGAAGCCTATCTTTCTGTCACCCGAGGACATGGGGTGGAAGCTTTGCCTGCCCTGATAAAAATAGATGCAGAGAATGCGTTACATGCTGTTGATGTAAGCGCTACACAAACTACTTCTCAAATGTTGAGTAAAGTGCCTGATCTCAGTATGAAATTTAGGCCTCGTGGCTCCATGATGTCCCCCCCTACAGCCAAAGATATTGCCAAAGCTCAACGCTCCCGGCGTATGTTTTCCATCATGGATATGGAATATCACAAGGGAGAACTGTTTGTTTCGGGAGTAAGCAATGAAGAGTTCAGTTCTGTATTACGCAGAATGCCGTATCCTTTTACAGGAAAAGAGAGCATCAGCAATATTGAAATGTTTCATATCGCACATGACCAATATGAAAGTCGTGCACCTATCCGCTCTATGAAGATCAAAAATATTGATGGCATAGACCAAATCGTTGCTGCTTACACCTGTAGTCCAATCGTATTAATTCCCTTGACTGATTTAACGGACGGAGCGAAGGTCAAAGCTAGAACGCTTGGCGATATGGGAAATGGGCAACCTCTTGATATGGTTTCCTTCAATCTGATGGGGCAAGAAATGTTATTTGTAACCAATAGTGGTAGGACGCCCCAAGTGATACCGCTGAAAGGCTTGAATAATGCTAAGGTCGTTACTGATAAAGACTTTGAAAGAGGAGGAAAATTGGATTTAAGTCCTGTGATGCCCTATGGTCCTATGGGAGAAGGTGTCATGTTCGTAGGATCTTCTCTTCACATTGATTTACTAAATGAAAATCACTTTGTGTCCCTGACCAGAGATGCACCAACAGGGAGTTTGGATTTGGAAACACTTATGACAATGGCTCCTTTTAAAATGAACAATATTGAGGCTGCTGAATTTGATTTTCCAAGCTATAAGCCCGCCCAAGGAAAGGAATAAGTCCTAAGAGTCTGTTGAAAAAATATGAGTCATCCCAAATTTTTTGGTTAGAAACACGTCCCTGACGTCATTCCGGACAATGGAGCGAGCGAAGCAAGCGAAATCGATCCCGATCGGATGGTCTGGTGCGCTGCGGAATCTACCAATCTGGCTTTAAATCCCCTTTGTCAGAGATAAAAAAGAGACGACAGGAGAGGTAGATTCCAGGTTCTTTTTCCTCGTTTCTCTTGGAAAAAGCCCCGGAATGACGTCCGGGACATGTATATGGAAATTCGGGATGACGCATGTGTTATACACGTTCTTATTTTGAACGAAAGAATCATCATCAACATGTGTTCAATGATTACTGGAACTTTTTCTCCCAATCCCCACGAAATCCAATCACTGGGCGTTCTCGAATTTAGTGAGGAAGGTATCCTATTTGCCGGTGACAACACCTCAGGAGCGATCCATGCTTTTGACTTTACGGCTGAAAGCAAGGCCACAGATCCATTTGAGATATATGTGTACAACATAGATGCACAAATAGCGGCTGTTTTGGGGACTTCTCAAGCCAATGTGCAGATCAATGATATAGCGGTACATCCCAAAAGTGGGGAAGTGTATCTTTCAGTAACTCGTGGGCACGGCATGGATGCTGTAGCTGCTTTGGCAAAGGTAGATGTGGCGAATCAACTCCATATTGTCGAGGTATCTACGCTGACCATCACTTCCCAGGTCCTGAATAAGGTTCCAGACGGTGAGAAACGGATTGCCTTGCGTGGTGTTGCGGGTTCGCCTCCCACAAAGAAGGATATTGCCAAATCGAAGTGGCCCTTACGCATGCTTTCGATCGTGGCCATGGAGTATCACCAGGGCGAATTGTTTGTTTCAGGAATCAGCAATGAAGAATTCTCTTCGGTGCTGCGAAGAATCCCCTATCCTTTTAAGGGGGAAGAAAGCATCAGCAAGGTTGAGATGTATCATATTGTGCACGACAATTACGAAAGCCGTGCGCCCATTCGATCCATGGTGGTGAAACAGATTGATGACATAGATCAATTGGTAGCCGCCTATACCTGTAGCCCATTGGTATTAATTCCTTTGGACGAATTACAAAATGAGGCAAAAGTTAGCGCCAGAACCATAGGCGATATGGGGAATGGTCAACCCATTGATATGGTTCCTTTTTCTTTGAATGGGGAGGAAATGCTATATGTTACCAATAATAGTAGAAGTCCGCTGGTCATTCCGGTACGTGGGCTCCAACATGCCAAAGTAGTTACGGATCAGGACTTTGAACGAGGAGGCAAAGTGGACTTACATCCCATGATGCCCTTTGGACCAATAGGTAAGTCCATCATGTTTACGGGGGCTTCTCTCCGTATTGACTTATTGAATGAGCGACAGTTTGTCTCTTTGAATAGAGATGCAGAAAGCGGTAGTCTGGATCTGGAAACTGTTTTTACCAAGTTTCCATTCCGCATGCATAATATCATTGGAGAATTTGATATTCCAAGATGAAACAAAGAATCCCTTGCCTTGATAGTTGGCTTCATATACTCATTGTTCTTCTGATGGCCTCTCATTCAGCGGTATTCTCACAAACTCCTTATCACCTCGTTTTACCAAATGAAGTGAACGGGACCGTTCAACTGAATATCTCAGCCATTCCAGGTCTGAATCCTGAAAAATCCGGGTACGAATATGTATCTGTTTTTGTGCAACATGAAGGAGAAGCAGATGGTTCGTACGCCGTTCAGGGACGACATACCATTGAAGGAGAATATTTGGTGTTTGCTCCCTATTTCCCATGGGAAAGGGGCATGATCTATGTCGTCAGAATAAAAGACCCTGATACTGATCATAGCTATTCTTATCGATCATTTCAGGTAGCAAAGAAGCCAGCGATTGACAAGGCGGAAGTGGTAGCCATATACCCATCAGCTAGTGAACTTCCCGAAAACCTGCTGCGTTTCTATCTCTATTTCAATACGCCCATGAAAAAAGGGCAGGCATTGGAACACATAGAATTGACTGATGCTTCGGGGAATATTGACGAGCATGCTTTTATGGAATTTAAGCAAGAGTTGTGGAGTCCTGATGGGAAACGACTTACGCTTTTATTCGATCCCGGCCGGATCAAAAGAGGAGTTTCTACGAATATGGAGCTAGGCCCAGCCTTGCTTGAGGGCAAGCGATACCAATTACACATATCTGCTGCCTGGCAAGATGTATATGGACAAGAATTGTTCGTGAAGACAACGAAAGATTTTGTCGTCGGTAAAGCCTACCGTCAATCTATCAACCTACAAGATTGGGGAATCCACAAACCAGCAGCAAATAGCTACGATCCATTACGTATTCATTTTGATAGAATCATGGACCACGCCTTAGTCCAATCCATGGTTCAAATAGAAGACGGAGAACAAAACCTCATCCCAGGTCATTGGGAAATTTCTGAACAAGAACAATGGCTACTATTTATTCCAGCGCAAGCGTGGCAAAAAGGAAGGTATCAAATTGTGATCGATAGTCGCCTGGAAGATGTAGCGGGTAACAATCTTCAAGGCCTGCTAGATCAAAAACAAACAAAGGAAGAGAATCAAGGCGATACGCGGCATGTTATTGATTTCGACATATAAAATGGCATAAGCAGTCGGTTTGGCTCCTACTCTTTGAGGGGTTCATCCTGGTCTCTCCTACTATAAAAATTCTGACTTATGTAGAGCTTAGTTCTTGTAGGTTAACGCATGTTGTTGCTAAATAAATATGACTAAGAGACTGTTTGAACATCTGTTACTTATTTTTTGTATGCGTCTTTTTTCCTCATTCTGCGGCTTTTTTTGTTCTCATAGCACCACTATGAAAACAAAAAAGAGCCTTGCCTGAGAAAAAAATACACGATAAAAATTCTCAGCACAGATTCCCAAACAGTCTCTTAATGTAATGAAAGTTACATATTGTTACTATTGGTATGGATAATTTGCTCTATTTGGAAAAAAGTGGTTACCAGGAGTGAAAGGGATTAATTCTGCAAATACTCCTTTTCAATGATTCAAGCTGGAGATGTAATGAAGTTCCCAAACCAAGGTGCTACCCCTAAGCCTTCAACATCTCCTCCTCACTTACCTTATCCACGATTTTGGTACCCATCCACCCCAGAGATTTCTATGTCAACATGTCTCCAGCGATCTTGGGACAAGGCATGTCCACAATCATCTTCGTCTCCTCCCCTCATTTGGATGAATGAGAGGGGCATGTTGCGTCAGGATTTCTTTCCGCTTGAGCAATTACCAATTATTGCCAAAATATCTTACATTGTAGACTAAGTACTTTGGAACCAAAATTTCTAGTGAGGCGTATTTGACTCTCTCAAAATGAGGAACTGGCAAGAAGAAATCTGCTTTTCAGCAGCGAAGGCCATGTAGGAAGCTCCGCTTGAGGGGCAGACTAAGGGCAAGAGAGGGGGATACCATAAAAAAATTCTGTTCCAAAATACCAGGCAGCCAAAGGAACTCATGATTTCTTATCGTTTTGAAAGAGAAATCCTCATATGACAAACTACAAATCGAAACACGCCAACTCGCGCAGCGTTTGGCAAATGGGGATGCAGAGGCGATTGAAGAAATCTATCGGACCTATTATCAACGGCTTGTCTATTATGGCATTCAGGTGATAGGAAAAGCGCATCGCTTGGAAGTAGAAGATACCATTCAGGATTTTTTTATGTGGTTGGCCCAACATTACACCAAATTAAAAAAGGTGCGTGATGTTGAGGTGTATATGTTTCAATCCATTCGCCGAAATCTACAATCCCGTATCCTAGGCATTCATCATTCACAGAGAAGCTTTGAGAGGTATGTCGAAAGAACGCTACCGCTCCAGGAGACAGCGGGTCATTCTCCTGAGCAACTCTATATTCATCAGGAACAGCAACACGGACAAGCCTCACGCATCCAAACTGAATTGGCCAACCTTCCTCGATATCAACGAGAAATTTTGTACCTCCGGTACTTCGAAGATAAATCCTACAAGGAAATTGCAGCCATCCTCTCCATTAGTGATCAGGTTGCATACAACTATGTATCCCGGGCAATCAAAAACCTGAAGAAACACCTGGGCAATTTCTCTCTTCTCTCTCTGTTTCTGCTAGCTGGTGCAGGAATAATTGGTTAATTCGCGGATAACTCAAAACTCGATCTGGGACCTCCTTTGCTCTACATTTCTCCAGCTCAGCAACTTTTTCAAAAAAAAAACAATAAAGAGGGTTAGAAATCATCTGCCTTCCCTATCTCTTACTATCCGATCAACTGAAGCATGCAACATAAATTCGAGACATATGCTTCCTTTACAGAGGAAGATTATCTGGAGGATCAACACTTTCGACACTGGGTATTGCGATCAAATACTGAACCAAGTGAATGGTGGCAAGGTCTGTTTGCCAGATATCCTGAACAAAAACAGATCGCTGAGCAAGCCCGAGTCTTGTTACTGAACATGAAGGAGGATTTTCAGGCAGAAGCTTTGGGAGACAACGCCCTGGATGAATCTTTCATTTCTGAATTGAAGCATCAGCTGACTCGTGAACGATCAGCGAAAGTAAGCAAGATGAATCGCGGAACGTTTATTCAACGGTTAGCCATTGCCGCTTCCATTGCATTCATCCTGGGGGCCGCCTCCTGGAAATGGCTGATACAGCCCAATGGGAATATGCGGATCATCTCAACAGCATATAGTGAGTGGAAAACCCAAACCCTGCCAGATGGATCAGAAGTCAAGCTGAACGCCAATTCCGAAATCAGATTCGCCAAAAACTGGACTCAGGGAGAACATCGGACAGTATGGCTCAGTGGAGAAGCATTTTTTGATGTGGCCAAGGATTCTCTGGGGGCAACATTCAGTGTCATTACTGAAGATCTGGAAGTAGAGGTATTGGGAACGGCATTCAATGTTCATTGCAGGGGGAAACAAACAGGGGTCTTTTTGCAGGAAGGAACAATTCGTCTGGATTTGGGAGAAAATGAAAAGCTGATGATTCCCGGAGAGTACATTGCCTATTCTGCTCCACAAAAGAAAATCACAGAATATGAACTGACTGCCTCAGAAACTCTGGCATCCTGGAAGGAAGGCTCGCTCATTTTGGAAGATGAAACGGTGAAGAGCATATTGGATAAAATCGCAGAAATCTACGGCTACGAAGTGGTGGTCCATCATCAGAAATCGCTGGCGGAGCAAAAGACCATCGCCATCCCCATGGATAAAATCGAAATCGCCATCCCGATTTTGGAAAAGACCCTTGGAGTGAAGATTCAGATAACTAAGGATCAATTGATCATTGAATAAAAAGCCCGGAACAATCTGCACAATTGCTCCGGCATGAATTTAACTACAAAAAAAGCTAATCTATGAACATTACTACTCACTATCAAAGGGTTTTGAGTGTTTTATTAGCTGGATTATTATCATTTGTGATGATCTATCCACTTCAGGCTAATAACCATTCCCTTGCAAATGAACGACCGCTCAAAGAAGTCCTGGAGGAATTTTCAGAGACCTATGAAGTCTTATTTTCTTATGACTCCCGTTCGATTGATGCAGTGCTTGTTGACTTTCAGATTCAGAAAGGAGAATTGCTCGAACCAGCGATTGATCGCCTGCTCAAGCCCACAAATTTTGCTTATGAATCTTTTGGAGAAAAATATTATGTCATCTACGAAAGAAGCAAGAAGGGAAACAAATCCGCAAAAAAACTGGGCAAATACATCAGGAAAATTGAAAAGCTGGAGCAAGAAGGAGACCTGAGTGTACAGTCCAAAAAGAGGAGTAATAAAGCCATCCTTCGATCCATTGTTACAGATACCCATAAGCTTCAGCTTGAAAAAACGATCTCTGGTACCATCACAAGTGAAGCAGGTGAGCCGCTAACTGGCGCCACGATAAGTGCCAAGGGGACCACTCAAGGGACCTTGACAGACGAGCGAGGGAAATTCCAGATCACCGTTACTGATGAGGTTAGTACCCTGGTGATTTCCTATATCGGCTATGAAAGACAGGAAGTAGAGATTGGCGGACGAACTGTGATCGATCTCGTGATGGTCGAAAGTGCTTCCTCTCTGGATGAGGTTGTTGTGATCGGATATGGATCTGCAAAGAAGAGTGATTTAACAGGATCGATTGAATCTTTGGGGTCCAAGTCCTTCGACGCGCAACCCATTGTTCGGATGGATCAAGCCTTGCAAGGAAGAACTGCGGGCGTCCAGATTACTCAGACCAGTGGATTTCCGGGCGCGGGATATAAGATAAGAATCCGCGGTCCGAACTCCATCAGTGGGAGTAACAATCCCCTATATGTGATAGACGGATTGGTCGTGGGGGATATTAATTCAATCAATGTCAACGATATTGCCTCCATGGAAGTGTTAAAAGATGCTTCTGCGACAGCCATTTATGGTTCAAGAGGGGCGAATGGGGTTGTTCTGATTTCGACCAAAACCGGGAAAGCAGGAAAAGGACAAATCACCTTTGAAACATTTCATGGCGTATCAACGGTGTTTCAGGAATTACCCATTCTGGATGCTGTTCAGTATGCCGAAGGGGTAAATTATTTGGAAGGGACAGAGCTATTTACCCAGCAAGAAATTTCCGGCTTGGCTGCGAACCCTCCCCAAAGCATGCAAGACGCCATTTTCCGATCTGCGAATTCTCATAACTATCAATTATCCTTCAGTGGCGGATCAGATAAGACAGATTATTATATCTCTGCCAATGTCTACAATGCCGAAGGAACTGTGATATCCAGGGATTATAACCGCTACACAGTTCGAGCCAACATCAATACCAGAGTGCAAGACAAGATTAAGGTTGGCTTTAATGCAACGGGCTCCAGAGTAGAAACGCTAGGTGAAAGCGTTGGGCTTGCAAGTGCATACCGATGGGACCGAACCACTCCTCCATTTGATGCCAACGGAGAGTATAACCTCACTCCTGTCTTACATCCCGGTGTTGGGCAAGGTGGGATCAACCCCATTGTGGCTGCCCTCGAGAATATTCGGGATGATTTTACCAATCGAATCGTGGCCATGTCCTATGCCGAAGTTGAGTTGATCAATAATCTTGTATTGAATGTTTCTGGCGGGGTAGAATGGTCCTATCGAAACAACTCCAGATATGTCCCACTCTTGACCTCAAATGGCATATCCACGATCGCAACGAATAACAACACTCGTCTTCAAAATACCAACCGCTTGACCTATACCTGGGATTCCAACCCCAATCACAGGCTTCAGTTGGATGCCATTCATGAGCAACAGCAATTCACCGCAGTTAGTTTGGATGCAAATGGAAATGGCTACTTCTCAGATGCCACCACATACAGGAATATTTCGCTGGCTGAAATCCAGAGAATCAACAATTTCAATAGCAATGAAAACCTCCAGTCATTTCTGGGAAGAGTCAACTATTCCTATAAGTACAAATACCTGATTACGGCCTCTTTGAGAGCTGATGGGTCCAGCAAGTTCCGGGAAGAAAACCGATGGGGTTATTTCCCGTCTGGATCAGTCGCATGGCGAATATCCGAAGAAGCGTTTATGCAAGATGTCGCCCAGATTGACAACCTGAAGCTGAGAGTGAGTTATGGAATTACGGGTAGTCAGGCAATTGGCGCTCTGGCAACCAGGGCACAGCCGGTCATTAATCCTGGGCTGAACTATCCTTTCTCAGGAGGGGCTGCAACGATTGCAACGGCTCCGTCCAGAAGATTGGCAAATCCCAACCTGACCTGGGAGCAGACAGCACAGACCAATATTGGGTTGGATATTGGCTTGTGGAATTCAAAACTCACCGCCTCCATTGATCTCTACCAAAAAACGACTTCCGACTTGTTGCTGGATCGCATTCTTCCTGAATTTGTCGGGCCTACGGTTGTTGCTGAGAATGTTGGGAAGGTCGAAAACAAAGGAATAGAAGTGTCGCTTGGACTCGATATTCTGCGCAATTCAGATTGGAATGTGTTCACCAATTTCACTTTCAACAGAAATATCAATACAGTGCTGGAGCTGGTGGATGATAAGCCCATCGAAAAAGGGAATACCTATCTGGGACAATTTCTTGGCTTTAATCCTACCCGTCTGGAAGTGGGGGAATCTATGGGGATGTTCAGAGGATATATTTTTGAAGGAGTATATCAGGCAGGAGAAGAGGCGGCAGCGGCTGAATTTGGCAAGGCACCAGGAGATGCGAAATATGCAGATATCAGCGGTCCCGATGGTGTGCCGGACGGAAACATCACAACAGATGATCTCTCCTTAATTGGAAATGGCTACCCCGATTTTATCTTTGGGTGGTATGGCGGAGCGGCTTATAAAAATCTGGATTTGAGCTTCCAGTTCATCGGCTCAGTTGGGAACGATATTTACAATCTTCAGCGAGGGCGGATGATGTCATTGGGTTCTGCGACCTTCCATGCTTCTCATCTTGACTATCTGGATCGTTGGACGCCTACCAATCCAAGCAATATTCCAGCAGCACGAGATGGAGTAGAAATATTATCCACACAATTTATTGAGGATGGCTCGTATTTCACCCTGAAAAATGTTACCCTCAGTTATACCCTGCAAAATGCCATCCAGGCGATTGGATTAGATGCGTTCAAAGTATATGTGAACCTGGAAAATGCCTTTATCTTAACCAACTATAGAGGCTTTGATCCAGAGTCAACCTCATCTGGTAACCTGGATGTGGATGTGGGCATAGATCATGGTGCGTATCCCTTGTCAAGAACCATTACCGGAGGGGTGAAATTAACCTTTTAACCCCCTAGCTTGAATTCAAAGAACGGAAGAAATAATATCCATTTTTGCTCTTTCTTTCTCAAAGGAGCAGTAAAAAAAGATCAATCCTCATGAAAAAAATACAAATCATATTGCTTGCTCTGGTTCTGTTTATTGGACCAAGTTGTGTCTCGCTTGACGAAGACACCCGAGCTGTTCTCTTACTTGAAAACCTCGCTGGAGAAGGAGACATCAATGCGGCACTCGCTCCTATTTATCGGAGTATGTTGAACTTGATTTATCGTCCTCACAACTGGATCATCACAGGCTATGGCGCAGATGACATCACTACCTGGTGGGCGGGGAACAAGGCTCCCTTGAGAGTGTTTGACCGCTTTGATTATGGCAATGGAGAAAACTCGGAAATCAACTGGCTCAATGAGCCTTGGGAAATCTATTGGCAGATCATTTATTATTCCAACAGCTTGATCGCTAACCTGAAAACGTCTACTGCTTCTCCTGAGCTTGTTGCGAATGCTGATGCTGAGGCTCGCTGGTGGAGGGCTTATGCCTACTTGTTATGTGTAAAGGCTCATGGGAATATGCCGGTTATCCTCGATGATACCACCCCAACCGGGGAAGAACAAAGAGCCACTGTTCTTGAAAACTATCAACATATAGAAGCTGATTTGTTAATTGCAGAACAGAATTTGCCTCATCCATCCGAGGTGTCTGAGGTTGGACGACTGTCAAGCGCTGCCGCAAAGGCTGTATTGGCCGATCTATATTCGACATGGGCTGGATGGCCTGTGAAAGATGCTGGCAAATATGCGATATCCGCTTCCAAAGCGAAAGAAATCATGGATATGGGCCACTATGAGTTGATGCCCATTGAGGACCTATGGAAGTTGGAAAGCCAAAACAGCCTCGAATCTGTATTCGCAATCCAGTTTTCCCCAAGTGAAGATATCCGCAATCATCAACCTGCGGACAATAACTTCCATGAATCAAGGGGGTGGTCTGACATGTTTCCCGAAAGGCAGTTTTTCTTTGATTTTCCTGAAGGTCCAAGAAAAGACATCACCTTTAGGACTGAAATACCACAAAGAGGATTTGCCAATGGAGCGATCTTTGAAAAAGATCCGGCTACAGTTCCCTGGCAAGACTCACAACGAAAACATCCACAGTTCCTGAAGTTCAATTTGTCCGAGGACTTAACCGTAAACAATCGTGCGGCTGGATTCCGTGCAATAGAACTGTATCGCTATGCAGAAATTCTCTTGATCTATGCGGAAGCAACAGCCAGATCAAGTGGCGGAATGGCAACAGGCGATGCAGCAGAAGCCTACAATCAGGTACGCAGAAGAGCAGCAGGCTTGCCTTATGATATGCCGGTAGATACGATCGATGTTGCGTCCGTCTCAGCTCAAGAGATATTGGACGAAAAAGGCTGGGAGCTGGCAGGCGAGTTCAAGCGCTGGTACGATCTGGTCAGAACAGAAACTGTTGCTGAAATTGCTGCCAGACGTGATCCAACGGAAGAAGTCCCATTGGCGATTGATCCTTCTGAGATCAATTGGAAGCATTATATAGCACCGATTCCATTTCAAGCGATTTCAACCAGTAGTCTCCAACAAAACCCTGAAGGGTTTAAGATACAATAGAATAGATTGTAGGTAAGTAGGTAAGTTGGTGGACAATATTAAATGGTAGAATCTTGTTCCTCCCCCAGTCCCCGCCACTGCGATTGCAGGCTTGTGGGCTGATGTCTCCCGCTGGCGGGAGCGTGAGAGGGTGGAGCATGATTGTCAAATGTAAATATATCCACCTACTTAATTCAGACGCTATTCTTCTTCCTAATGAAGGAAGAATAGCGTCTCTCTTTTCTTTATGCCCAAACAATCTATTTTTTGGATGATCTTTTCTTGCCTGGATCAGGCGCTAGACAATTGGTCTTCTGTCCATGTCAGTGGTAATCCCTCCCTTACGATCTTGGCGACGGGATTCCAAAAGGGAGAATACATCGGAGAAAGGGTACACCTGTGATTGATTCATAAATGCCCCTTCCATCTACTTTTGTGCATCTAGCATTGGTGAGGGAAGCATTTCTGGACAAAATCCTGCGACTTAGCTGTCCGAAAATTAATCCCTGGACCACGAGCTTTTTATCCTAAACTCAGCTTATCTTATTGTCTATTCCAGTTCTTTGTCCAAGGACCTCAATTTCATCCAGCAATGCCTGAAAATCAGCAGACCTCGTCAAAGGATTCATGATCGCGCTGCGCAGATAACGCTTGCCATGAATAACAGTAGAGACCAGGTAAAATCTGCCTGATTCAAGCAGGTGTTGCTGGATGTTCTCATTTGCTGCATCCAGATTCGCAGACCCACCTACATAGCGATAGTTCACAATATTTGCTTCCGGGGAGAGCAGTAATTCAACATTATCGCACGCTTCAATTTGCTGTGCGAAATCCTGTGCCAGGTCAAATAGTCGATCGATATTTTGTTGGAAAACCTCTTTTCCATGGGCTTTCAAAATGCTGTAGACCTTCACCCCCATCATGAGTTTGGTACATTCGAAGGTTCGTTTGCCGGAATTGTACCATTCTTCTTCTTCTGGACTATTCCACAGGTATTCAGCTTTTTGTGCAAAAGTTTTGTAGCTATCAGATCCCTTTTTGAAGAGTAAAGCTGTGGCCAGGGCTGGGGTCAGGAGCATTTTGTGAAAATCAATCACAATGCTGTCTGCTCGTTCAATCCCTTGGGCCAGATGCTTGTGTTTCTCAGAAAAAACAACGCCCCCTCCATGTGCGCCATCCACATGAAACCAGAGTTTGTTGGCTTCGCAGAAATCCGCAATGGCCTCCAGATCATCAAAGGAACCTGTAGCCGTTGAAGAAGCACAGCCCACCACAGCAAAGACATGATATCCATTGGTCTTTGCCTGGGTGAGAGCATCTGTCAGGAGATCAGTCCGCATTTTAAAGCGCTCATTCATAGGAATTTTGATGATGCCCTCACTACCCAGACCCATTACCCTTGCTGCCCGATCAATGCTGTAATGCACAGATTCTGAGACCAGAATGGCCAATTTTTCCTGACTTCCTTCCTGCCAAACATCTAAATGAACATTGGCTTTGCGGGCGGCCAGTAAGCCTGTGAGATTGGCCAGCGTCCCGCCTGATGTCATAAAGCCCCCTGCGTTTGCTGAATAGCCGACTGCCTGATTCATGAAGTCGATGATTACCCGTTCGATGGCATTGCCAGCCATGCCCATTTCATAGACCCCCATGCCATTGCTCAGCAAATCAACCATCATCCCTGCTATGCTGGCAATCGGAGCCACGACCGATACCTGATGGCCCAGATATCCTGGATTATGAACCCCAATGGATCGATCCAGAATGCTGGTGAAGGTATCTCCCAGGCCATTGTTTTGCTGGAAGTGCTGTCGCCAAAAGTCTAATTGCTCTTCAGGGGGAAAATAAGGAAGTAGGTTCTGATTGCCATTTTGATGACTGATCAGATGATCCGCGAGTTGATCTACCAGCTGATGTGCTCGGGCGCGAAATTGTTCTGGATCATAGACCTGATCAATGGCAGGTGTGAGTGGATGGCTTTGCATCATGATTGGTTTTGTTGGGGTATAGCAGATCTGTCCCGTTCCTACAAACGGATGGAGGGATTCTGCAAATCTGTGATCTTGAAATAAAAGTAGGGAATTTGATTAATCAGAAAAAATACTTAATTGTTATGTTTTTATGCTGAAAACGTATTAGTGTGAAAATTTTGGATGGGAGTGATGGTTCATCGAGGGATATTGGCCTGTTTTGTATTTTTGTGTTCCTTTGCGCCTTTTTTCCGCAAAAAGGCGCGCAAAAACTCTAAACGGGCAAACCGTGGCCTACGCGCTGTCCATCCGCCCACGCCCGTTTAATCTCCTTCGCGCAAGCTTGTCAGCTTAATCGGCTCTTTACTCAAACAATGAAATCCAATGAACATTCACAGCTTAAGATCTGCCTTGATGCTTGCTCAAAAGCTCAATTTCACCCGCACGGCAGAGGCCTTGAATATTGTTCAACCTGCCCTGAGTCGGAAGATTCAGCAATTGGAGGAGGAAATCGGGGCGCCCATTTTCAAAAGGAACAAACGCAATGTGGAGCTGACGCCTGCTGGGCTGTATTTCATTCAGGAAGTGGAGCAAATCATCAAGCAATTGGAGCGGGTGGTGGATCGGACTGTGAAAATCCATCGAGGCGAGGCGGGTGAACTACGCATTGGCTTCACCCATTCCGTTATGCAATCGATCCTCCCTGGCATCATCAAAAAGATCAGACAGGGCATGCCTGAGCTGAAGACCATTTTGCATGAAATGAACAATCGGGATCAGTACCTGGCCTTGCAAAAAGGAGAGTTGGATGTGGGCTTTTGCACCAATCCCCTGGTGCCAGGAAAGCTGAAAAGCAGGGTGATTCAGGTGGATCATTTTGTGCTCTTGCTGCCGAAAAACCATCCGGTGGATGCGGAGAATTTTACGGATCTCTCGGTCCTCGCAGAAGAAGATTTCATCTTTCCATCGCCTTCCGATGGACCCAATTATGTGCGCATGTTGGAATCCATGTGTTTGGATGCAGGTTTTCAGCCGAAGATCATCCATGAAACGGATTCTGCGACGACGAGCTTCCGATTGGTGGAGGCGGGTCTTGGTGTTTCCTTTGAGCCTTTGTCTTCTGTCAAATGGAATGATCTTCCCGTGAAGTTGATTGAATTGCCGGATCTCCCTCAGAAGGCCGCCTTGACCATGATTTGGAGCCCAAAACTGGAAGTGGATTATCCGGATTTGTTTGAACTGCTTCAGGAGTGAGCGAGGGGAATTCCTTTTGGTTCTCTGGACAGGAGAGCTGCCTCAATCTATATTATACACTTCTGATTTTCAGGCCAAAGTCGTGCCTTTTGGCCCACGATATATACGGAATCGACAAAACCTACGTATAGGCGAGAGAATTTGGAATTTGTTTTCAGAATTTTTTGATTAAGGTCAAACACAATGAACTGATTTAAAGTTTTTTTGGAAAAAGAGAAACTGCGACGATCTTGTAGAAAACACTACTAATCAACAAGTTGTCGCAGTTATGATAGAAATATTCTCTAAAGATATGATTCAAAGGCATATTGTCCAATATCTAAG
>JBCCGK010000105.1:0-41107 GCA_039029315.1 Bacteroidota bacterium
AGAATTTTTATGGTGTATTTTTTTCTCAGGCAAGGCTCTTTTTTGTTCTCATAGTGGTGCTATGAGAACAAAAAAAGCCGCAGAATGAGGAAAAAAGACGCATACAAAAAATAAGTGACAGATGTTCAAACAGTCTCTTAATTTAACTTACCTTTTCAACAATAATTCACTTGCGACGCCAGCTTTGCCTCCATTTACACGAATGAGGTACAATCCTGGAGCAACTTGATTGCCACGCAGATCAGTTCCGTCCCACTGAAAATCATGTTGACCGGGCAGGAGGGATTCTGCTGTCTGTAACTGAGCTACCTTTTGGCCGCTGAGTGAAAAGATATCTACCCCTATCTTCATGCGTTCCTGCACATGAAGACGAATGGTGGCCTGCTCCTGAAATGGGTTTGGAAAACTCACCAACTCCACCAAAGAAGTGTTGTCAGGACGGAGGGGATCAATGGAAGTTTGTGGTTCTGGCGTGATGATGACTCTGATAACTTCTTCATCATCAGGATACACAAAAGAGTCTGTGATCAATCTGACAAGACTATCGCTATCTACGGGACCGGTATTGGGGCCAGTTTGTCGAGGTGCTTGATTCATTCCCACACCTGGTTGTTCATTCTCTTCTGTACCAGCGTCCCATAAGTCAAACATAGGGGTAACATCCCCGGAAACTGGCGTGCCATCCATATCGAAGAGCGGAATTCCGCTTCCATCAGGGGCATAGAACAGGTCATTGGACTGAACGAACATGGTCGCCAAACTCAGGTACATTCCGGGTGCCGCAGTAATGTTGAACTCGTATGCTGCACCGGGGAACAATGGTCCAGGACCGGCAGAGTCAACAGGGGTATTGAATACACCGGATGGGGTTCCCATTTTGGCTGCAAGCCAGGTCCCCAAATCACCAGCATTTCCATCTTCAGCAATGCCTTCCAATCCGAATCCATAATCCGCTTCTCCTACCGTGAACATCGGATCTGGTGTACTATGGATCGCCCATGCGCCAGGAGCGAGAGGAACCGGAGCTGTGGTGGTGTCATTGATGAAGAGGGTGGTATCCCCTGAGACATTTTCAATTCTTACGGTGAAATTTACTTCTTCCAATGGCATGATGCTTACCTGAATCACATCCTCATCAGCAGGATAGGTATATCCATCATTCACCAATCTTACTGCAGTGCTAGTATCGGCAGCTCCAGTATTGGGGCCGGATTGTCGAGGAGCCTGATTCACACCAATGCCCGGAATTTCATTCAGCTCTGTCCCTGCATCCCATAGATCAAACTGAGCTGTGATATCTCCACTGATCGGCATGCCACCTGCATCAAAGAGGTCGATGCCCATTCCATCAGGTGCATAAAAGAGATCATTGGATTGAACGAACATGGTGGCCAGACTGAGTTTGCCTGTGCTGCCAGAAGCAATCACGAATTCATATGCTTCACCAGGAGGCAAAGGACCTGGGCCCATGGCTCCTACAGGTACAGCAAAGGCTCCTCCTGTCATATTAGGAGCCAATTTCAAGACACCTGCCTGCATGCCGGGATTTCCGTCTTCTGCAATGCCTTCCAGACCATTTCCGAAGTCTGCCATGCCGACAGTGAACAAGGGATCATCTGTTCCATGCACAACGAATACACCTGGGGCCAACACAGCAGTGATGCCTGTTTGGCTGGCGACAGAGGCAGCAGACATAGAAGGATCTCCATCTTCGGCAATGCCTTCCAGGCCTTCTCCCCGGTCTTCCTCACCAACTGTGAAGAGAGGAGCTGGATCAGTATGTACAACAAATACGCCAGGAGCCAATGGAACTGGCGCCGTACCTCCGCCTGCCAGAGTTAGGGTCGTATCTGATGATACATTGGTGATGGTCGCAGTGAAAGATGTTCCGCCATTATGTGTCAGGGTAAACTGAATGACATCTTCATCTGCTGGATAGGTGAATCCATCATTGACAAGCCGAACCGTAGTATCCGGGTCAGCTGGTCCTGTATTGGGGCCGCTCTGTCTCGGCGCCTGATTCATTCCTTCTCCAGGACTTTCATTTTCTTCCGTGCCTGAATCCCAAAGATCCAGTTGGCTGGTCAGGTCACCAGATACGGGCATGCCCATCATGTCATACAGGGCGATCCCGGCTTCATCCGGTCCATAGAACAGGTCATTGGATTGAACAAACATGGTCGCAAAACTCAGATAGCTGCCAGGGGCTGCATCGAAACTGAATTCATAAGAAGCACCCGGAAACAATGGACCAGGGCCAGTAGAATCCACAGGAGTATTGAACACACCGCTTTGAGAAAGCGGAAATGCTTGTCCAACATTCTCTACCCGAACCTTGAAAAAAGTCGGTTGAGAATAGGCCGTGAGGGTAAAAAACAATAATAATAAGGGTGAAAAATAACGGAGCATAAAACTACATTTGTGATTGAGATTAGGAAGAAATAGCGGTTTGTCAAATCTTCAATCACAAGATTAGTTCATATATGCCCTGTCAAGCATCACAGCGATGTGATATTTATATCACAAATTCATAAACGTCATACAATGGCCTCACCATTAGCTTTTTATGCCTTCTCAGGATTGTCCCAGGCTTGCTTGTTTGATACATTTGGGGCCCGGGATAGCAGGGGTGAAGAGCCGAAATGTCAGAAAGCGCGCTCCCTTACTTTGCCCAATAGTCAACGACCAAAACTTTGTCCAGATGTGGTCCTAACACTTTGCCAAAGGCTTTGTGGTCAGGGTGGGGCAAATAAGTGGCCCGATCCTCTTCACTCTTGAAACTCAGGAAAAAACAATGTGTGAATCCGTCTTGCAATCCTTCGGGGCTGTTGTCTGTTCCCCACTCAAAAGCGTGTATTGAAGGAATCTTCTCAGGAAGAGCTGCGAAAGCGTCGATGACCGATTGCACATCCGCTTCAGAGGATTCATCCTTGAATTTGAACATGACCACATGGCGAAGCAGTGGAGCTGAGGACTCTTCCATAACAGGTGTTTGAGGTTCTGAAGATTCTGGTGAGGAAGTAGCCTGGTTGCAGGCGATGAAAATGACAGGGAGTAGGAGGAAAAATAGATTTTTCATGAATGTAAGAAGTTGTGAAGTGAGAAGGAGAAATTGTACGAGCAGATTGGCCGTTTATCGTCGTCCAATCACCTCTTGAAAACGTTCTTCCTGCTGGTAGGGGGCAAAGGCAGGTTCCATCATGACTTCCACAATATCCTCGTAATAGTGATCAATCGCAAGACGAAGAAAATGGTAGAAGGATTCACGATTTCCCTGGTCAGCATAGATTTCAGCCAGGGTGGCATATGCAATGGAATATTTGCCATCAACTGCAAGTGCAGCATTCGCATCAGCGATAGCAGCCTCATAATTGCCAGCTGCCCGATGGTGGGCTGCTCTGTTGTTGTAGGCAAGTGGATGCGGTTCCAGTTCCAGCGCGCGATTGTAGTCTTGCACTGCTCCTTCAGGATCTATGGCAGAGCGAATCACTCCCCGATCTATGTAATGTCCAGCTTTGTGAGGAACCAAATCAATCAGACGATCATATTCCTGAATGGCCGATTCAATCTGCCCCATTTCCTGAAAGCATTGTGATCGCCAGATATAGAGTTCCTGTAAGCGAGGTAACAATTCTTGTGCTCGCCCAAAATCTGCAACAGCAGCTTCAAAATTTGGCGGACGATTCCGAAAATGACTCACCCCTCGTAACAAATAGGTTTCTGTATCATCACTTTGTTCGAGGACTTTGGAAAAATAATAAATGGCTCGATCATACGCCTCCTCTTTGCTGAGGACCTGACCCATGAACTTATGTGCGCTGATATTGGTAGGATCCAGGCTGAGTACCTGAGAAAAATCAGCTTTGGCTTCACGCGAATATCGACCAAACTTACTGTTGAGATACATGCGCCCTCTCACCAGATAGTATAAGGGTTGATGTGGTTGGGCATCGATGGCTTGTTCAAAATCTTCCAGAATCTGATGGAAAATATCCGGGTCTTCAAATGCTCTGGCCTCATCGTCATACATCAGTGCAGAACCTCTTAGAAGATAGAGTTGGGAGAGTTCATCTGGCTCAATCCATTGCTCTCCTTTGGCTTCTTCGATCAGGTAAATCGCACGACTCAAGTATTCATAGGCAGGTTCATAATCCCTCGATTCGTAGAGGGCTTTTCCTTCTTCGATGTGTCGAAACAGTTGGTTCTTAAGATTTTGTTGCATATCCCCGAGCTAGTTGAAAAGATAAAGGTACAAAGGCTGTTGCACAATTTATCCACATTTGGGGGAGGGAGGAATCAATATTTATCCACCATTCTGATAACTAACCCTCCATTTTGTCTATATTTGTAGCGATTTTTCAGGCATTTTAGGCCATAATAGTCGGATTTGTTGATGTCGACACAATTTTCCAAAAGTGCGTGGCTGAGCCGTTGGATTCCGGCTGGCTTCTTTCTGTTGACCATATATTTTCCATTGTTTTTGCACCTGGGCACCGAACCAGTCAAGAACTTTGATGAATCCTTGTTTGCCTGTCGAGCCTTTAGTATTGCGTATTATGGTGAATATCTCTGCAACTTTCGCGATCTTCCGCAAGGCCCCTCTGCTTCTAATACCAAACCTCCGCTGATCAGTTATGTTCAAGCATTATCTTTTCATATGCTTGGTTATAATGAACTGGCCTTGAGATTGCCCATTGCAATCAGTGCAGTGATGCTGATTTGGGTATTCATTGCATTTGGAAAACGGGAATTTGGCTCTCCGACCTTTGGCTATCTGTGTGGGTTGGTGTTGGTTACTTCCAGAGGATTTGTGGATGTACACCTTAGCCGGACAGGAGATCATGATGTCCCCCTGGCTTTATTTGGCTTGATTTTTTTACTTTCCGTTTATCGCTACCTGGATTCTGAGCGAACCGAAAAAAAATATCTGCTTCTGCTCACTCTCATGCTGATCCTGATGGCATTGACCAAAGGAGTGGCAGGACTATTCTTTGGTCCGGGCATAATTATGTATGCCCTATACAAGCGACAACTGATTCCCCTGCTCCGGGACAAATATACCTGGCTGGCCATCGGCATATATCTCCTGGCCATCGGCGGCTTCTACTTGTTTCGGCATCTGGACTGCCCGGAATTCCTCGACAGAATGTGGAAATACGAGATGGGTGGACATTATGGAAAAACCCGAGATTCTCATGATCATCCCTGGTACTGGTATTTTTACAATTGGTATATCGGGAGGTTTCCCTGGCTTCCACTGATCCCGCTGGGCATAGGAATGATGCTCCTGAATCGGTTTCGATATATGCGCGATTTGGGGGTGTTGTTATTGATCAGCTTTGTGACATATATGGCCGTTATCTCCAACTCCCAAACCAAACTCCTCTGGTATGATGCTTCCGTCTATCCGATCATGACCTTCTGGGTAGCCTGGGTACTCTTTATGCTGTTTCAGGGCCTCAAACATCATCTTGGACCTTTGAGTATGGGTAAAAATTATCTCCTGGCTATTCTGTTCGTTGTGGGAATATTTGTGTTTCCTTATCGAGATATTATGCAGAAAGTATATCTCCCCGAAGATGTTCATTATGTGCCAGAGAGATATGGACTTACGATCAAGGAGGCAGAGCGATTGCTTCCTGATCTCAAAGAATACTGTATCCTTCATATTGGCCAATCCACACATATTCTGTTCTATCAGTTGGTCTATAATAACCTCAAGAATTACAGAATCAAACGCTATCGTTCTCCCGAATCGGTCAAGGTAGGAGAAACCATTATGGTCTGTCAGACCAATGTAAAAAAACGCTTGATGAAAGAGTATGAATACAAATTTGTATTGGGAACCAAAAATAACTGTGTCCTGATTCATTTGGACAAGAGAAAATAGGTCGCCCGCATGTTATCCTAACTTATGTGATATGTCAGAACTCGAACAACTGTTACAGCAAACCCTTGAGGATGAGATTTTTACCCGAGAAGAGCGATCAAGCTTGCGTAAATATGTAAGAGAAACAACACTTCCGGTCAATGCACTCGGGGCCCTTCGCAGCAAGATATTTGAGATGGTTGAGGAACAGATCACAGATACCAAGGCCCTAAAACTCTTGAATTGGCTCAAGGAAGCCAACAAAATCCTTCTGCCGCGAGATACTTCCTCTGGCTCCAAACAAAAAGTATTGTTCAGTCCGGGAGAGGCTTGCCGAAATGCGATCATCGCACATATGAGGCAGTGCCGTCGAAAGATGGATATCTGTGTATTTACCATCAGCGATGACTTGATCTCAAGAGAGATCGAGCGGTGTCACCGAAGGGGGATACAGGTTCGAATCATCTCAGACAATGACAAAAGCTTTGATCGTGGTTCTGACATCGAACGCCTGGACCGGCTTGGCATTCCTGTGAGAGTAGATCCCGATCCCGATCATATGCACCACAAGTTCGCAGTATTTGACAAACATTATGTTCTCACAGGAAGTTATAACTGGACAAGGAGTGCTGCTGAAAGAAATGAAGAAAACATACTTATTACCAATAACACGGATACTATACAATCTTTCCAAAGCAAATTTGACCAGCTTTGGCATGACTTTGCATAAGGACAATCTTTATGAGGTTTGCACAGCCGCAGGAATGCTAGATAGAAACTGTTCATGAACCTGATTTTACGAAACAAATATTCCCTCCTCCTCCTGATTGCGATTGGTACTGTGTTGTTCGCTATAGGGATTACTTCCCTTCGAATCAACTTCAGCTTTGAGGACTTCTACACCAAGGATGATGAGGAGTTCGTGTATTATGCTGCTTTTCAGGATTTGTTCTATGAGGATCAGAATTATATGATCTATCTGGCCCTGCAAAGCCCCTCGGAAGATATTTTTGATCTGGATTTTTTGCAAAAATCGGATGCAGTCTTCGAGCAAATTGGAGCATTGGCAGGGATAGATTCCCTGATCAGTGGTACGCGCTTTCCGCAGATAAAACGCAGAGGACTTTCCTTTTCCAGCCAGCCCTACCTTCAATTTGAGAGTGAGGAAGCGATAGCAGCATCACAAGATCGGATTTCGGAAGACAGCAGCATGATTGGCTTGTTCATAACAAGAGATAAGCAATATATCTGTGGGTATGTGTTCATCGATCAAGAGATTTTTGACAAACGGGAGCGAGACTACTTGAGTGAAAAGATCCTCTCCACACTGGATGAGTCAGGCTATGAATACATTGTCTCGGGGATTCCATTTATCCGCACGCGCTATGTCGAAGTGATTGGACAGGAACTGGCCATCTTTTTGAGTTTGTCGGTGGTGCTGATCCTGTCGATTTTGTTTTTGACCTATCGCAATTTCTGGGGAGTTATGATCCCTACGGCCGCCATCCTGATCTCCTTGGTCTGGATTCTGGGACTCATGGGAGCAACCGGAAAAAGCATCAATTTGATTAGCAACTTGATGATTCCAATCATTTTTGTGGTGGGGACCTCAGATGTTGTGCACCTGATTACAAAGTACCTGCGGCAGGTTCGTTCTGGAATCTCTCGCGAAGAAGCCATGCAAGTCACCTTGAAGGAGATTGGGATGGCATTGTTTCTGACGAGTTTGACAACCTCTATCGGATTTGCCTCCTTGTTGATCTCCCGGATTCCTCCTATTCGGGATTTTGGCCTATATGCTGCTATGGGAGTCATGTTTACCTTCTTGATCAGCATTGTTTTACTCCCCAATGCCCTGCTTTATTTTCGCCCGGACCACTTCATCCAGCCCAAGTCTCTGGATGCCAATCCGGTTTGGGACCGGTGGATGGATGCCATATATGAGTTCACCAAGCATCACGCGAAACTTATTGCATTGGCTTTTGCAGGGATTCTGATCGCTAGCGGTATTTTGATCTTCTATATTCCGACCGATACCTATCTGATTGAAGATATTGGAAAAAATGACCCAATACGGAAATCCATGGAGTTCTTTGAAGAGCAATCTTATGGACTTCGGCCCTTTGAAATGGGTATTCATGTCAAGCAAGAAGGGCAGCAGATCACAGATCAGGCCATCCTTGTGGAAATAGACAAAATGGAAAAATGGCTGGATGCCCAGGTTGATTTTAGCCCTTTCCTGTCTCCGGCATCTATTGTGAGGGAAGCCAATTATCTCTCGCATTTCAGCAGAGAAAGACACCGACGAATTCCCCAAAAACAGGAAGAAATCGATGAACTTCTGGGACTGGCACAAATCAACGGAGGGCAGGAGTTGATTCGTCGAGTTGTGAGTGAGGATGGAAAAACAGGCCGAATCAGCTCTCGGATTCCCGATATGGGGACCGATGCTTTTCAGACCTTGTACACCCGACTTGATAGCTTTGTTCAGGTGAGTTGTGACACGACTTTGTTCAGATATCGGGCTACAGGTCATGCCTATCTGACTGAGCATAATCTCCAATACATTCGTCGGAGTCTGCTGGGGGGGCTGGGAATCGCCTTTGTGATTGTAGGCATTATCATGGGTTTGCTGTTTCGATCCTGGAAAATCCTGCTTATCAGTATGTTGCCCAATGTTATTCCCCTGATTTTGACAGGAGGTGTAATGGGATTGTTTGGCATTACCTTAACCGCATCTACAGCTTTGGTGTTCGTGATTGCATTTGGGATTGCGGTAGATGATACCATTCATTTTCTTACACGCTATCGACTCGAAATGCAAAAGGGCAATTCGATTGAGGAAGCCATACGAAATACTCTGCACGGAACAGGAAAGGCCATGATGATTACTTCGCTGATTCTGATGTCGGGCTTTGCGATCTTGTTGACCTCCAGCTTTGGGGGGACTTGGGCGACAGGCATGTTCACAGCATTGACAATTGTGTTTGCCCTGCTGGCAGATCTGGTTCTATTGCCGATTTTGTTGCGTTGGAGTCATTCGACTAAGACGGACTCCTAGCCTGTAAAGGGCAGTCTTGCCCAAGGCGCTTTGTAGCTATCTGGAGCAAGAGGTGTGTGGCGATCCTTATTTCAATCGCTCCACTTCAGCTTCCAATGCCAGGAGATCAGGCCAGTAGATCTGAAAAAAATCCTCCACATAGGGGCGGGTGTAGTGATAGCCGAGTTGCCATTGGGTTTTGGCTTCGGTCAGGAGGGCAGTGGCAGTAGATGTATCTCCTTCCTGAAGGGCAATTTTCGCCAGCCAATACCGCAAGTTGGCATTTCGTTTGTCCAGTGACATAGCACGTTCAAATGCTGTTTTCGCCTGCTCCACCTTCTTCATGCGATAGAGCGTAATGCCCTGGTAGTAGAATCCTTTGGGATCAATGTAGTCAAATCCAGGACCATCCATTTCATGCTGAATGTATTTGTCCAAATAGAATAGTGCCTGATCCAGCCGATTGGTTTGAAGAAAGATGATCCCACGCATGAAATCAACACTCATCGACTGAGGATAATCCACAAAGTCTGGGGTTAAAGTATCAGTCGCATTGAAGTCTGCCAGGGCGCGCTCATAATCCCGGTAGAAAAACAGATAGAGATAGCCGCGCCATCCTTGCCAGTCCACTGGGTCGAGTTCGGTAGCTTTCTTGTAGTATTCCTCAAATTCTACGGCAAATCCCCGTTTCAGGTAAGGAACGCCAATTTCTCGATGAATCGTCGCGTTCAAGGGATCATATTCCTGTGCTTCTTCCAAAATAAATTGCTGGGCAGCAGATCCCTGATAGTAGTTGAAGGCTCCCTTCATCATTCTTTGTGCGAGCTGTTCATGATCAGCGGCAGGAATCTCTTTCTGATACAGAGGTAGGCTTCCCTTTTGCTGGCAAGCACACAGTGCAAGCAAGAGCAGGAGGGAGAGCTTAGGGAAGTAATTCAGTGATCTGGCCATCTTTGAGGATAAAGGTGATGTACGCATATGA
The DNA here is from genome assembly GCA_039029315.1 of Bacteroidota bacterium. Taxonomy (GTDB): domain Bacteria; phylum Bacteroidota; class Bacteroidia; order J057; family J057; genus JBCCCJ01. The sequence continues at coordinate 9,892 of JBCCGK010000105.1, forward strand.
ATCTCGTGCCTGGTCTTGTATTTCACAGGCTTGCCATTGTGGATAGTGGTAGAGGATTTCTAGCAGATGATCACGGGTGTCTGCTGCAAAAACTTTTCTTTGGTAATTCAGATCTGCTTCTTCAGTCACAAACCAGCCTGCCTGCCCTTCACAATTGATCACAAAGCGAAAAGTCAGGTATCCTGATTCCTGGCGTAGCTTTTCTGGCTGAAGTTGCTCTTCGATCAGCTCCCACAAAGCCTTTTTTCCTCCGACGATTGCTCCATCTGGTTCGCCATTGTAGTAATCAACTATTTTGGCTTCTGCCTCACAAGGCTTGAACACATTGTCTGTATCCAGCACAGAATCTGGGTCAATATATGCGACCCGCTTCACGGCATGTTGAGCCATTTCTTCAAAGGTTTTGAGAGGAATCTGCTGAATCAATTCAAGCCGTCCTACGCCATTCTCATAAGTCAATTCATAGCCAAATAATCCAATACCCTGGACATAGGTTGAGACAAGCTGCGAATGGTATTCTTGGGGATCACGATCGGGGATATAATTGATCGTTGTTTGCTCCCGTGAAATGGTTTTTGCCTTCCTCTGACTGAAAAGAATCGTATCCTGAATGGATTGTTGATATTGAAATACTTCTTGTATGGCCCCGGACAAGAAGCGTTTTTTTTCGTGAAGTGTATCTTGTTGACCGCGCCAGTTGGCAAAACCAGCCTGAATGACCTCTGTATGCAAGGTGTCTGCCCGAAGGTATCGGGATTCCTCAAGAAGCTGCATGTGTTGATCCTCGAATTGATAGGTGCTTGATTGGACCAATGCCATAGCAGGATCGTATTGGCACACCAGGAGTTTGTTACTGTCTATGAGTTGGTAGGATCTGTAGTGGATATTGGTCGATGGGTCATATCCTTCTCCTTGGTCGAAATGATAGTGGTATTTATTGACAATGCCCTGCTGAAGCCAATAGGGTTCCGGAAAATAGTCGCCCGCAGCCCCGAATTCTGGTTTGACAGAGGTACAGGCAAAAAAAAGCGGAAGAATGAGCAGGATAAGGTGTGTTTTCATACAGGCAGTTTGTGGATTCTAGCTAAGAGACTGTTTTGGAATCTGTGCTGAGAATGAGGAAAAAAGACGCATACAAAAAATAAGTGACAGATGTTCAAACAGTCTCTAAGTAATGTAGAGGATTCGAAGAGGGTAACTGGCCGCTAATCCTTCGATGTTGATGTATACCCGCAGGAAGAGCAAATCGTTCAGACAAGCAGAAGAAAAAAGCTTTTTATGAAGATTTTTCTCCCTTAGCAGGAGGGTTTCATTACTTTTTGACTTCACTGAATATCACAGCTCCTTTATATTCTAGCTGTGAGAGGTGCCGACTGTCATTGCGCGGATCGAGTGGTGTCCAATAGTCTGGATACTTAATGGTAACTTCCTGATCCATCAGAGTTGCTTGCAAGACCTCCAACACAAGTCCCCTTTCAAGTCCTCGGTTGATATAGAATCGCTGATCTGTATCTGCCAGTTGAAAAACTACATCTTTCTCTCCTGCTTCGTAGATGGCCACGACCTTGCCCGTTTCAATCAGGCATTCTGCTTCTGTAGGGATGGGGACAGGCCGAAGGATCAGTGCCATCGTAATGACAGCCAGGATACCCAGAACCAGCCCTATAATTTTCTGTTTATGACTCACTCCTCAACAATGATCAGTTTTGCAGGCTGAATATAGGAAACAGTTTGAATTCTCAAAACATATATTCCTGAAGGAAGACTCGTGTCCATAGAGAGGGACAATTGATTTTTCCCTTCCATGCGATCAAGCAATTGTCCCTGGGAAGAATATATGAGAACAGACCGAATTCTTGAATCGGCTTGTATGTTGATGTTTCCGGGAGAAGGATTGGGATAGACAGAAACCCGCTTTTCTATAAGATTCTCGCCTTCTAGCCCATCCACTATGGCAACATCTGACTCCTTCGCGCCAATATCAGGTGCCAGGCCCCTGAAGTCATAAAAACCATCCACCCTCATGCCCGCATCAATGAGAGGGCTGGAAGCGCCCAATCGAAAATCTCCCTGATCTGCATCCAAAAATTCGGGAAGATCTGTATGCGGGTCTTTGATCTGAATATAAGGACTTTGTGTAAGGGTACTCAAGATGGTTGCCAATGAATCTACGCCGGGGATCGCATGACAGGCATATTGACCATGCGTTTCTTTGGCAATTGCAATCCGGTGAGGAGGCGAAACAGCATAATTGTCATGAATGGAAGACAACTGAAAGCTACTGTCTGGAATCGAGTTTGGGCCAATTAGGGCTGTAAAAAAGAACAAATCATTGTTTTTTCCATAGAAACAATTGTTGAGAAAGCTGGCATGCTTCCACTCATCGTCCCAGCTATACATCATGAATCCTATGCTATCTGCCGAGTGAAATGTATTGTTGATAAAATGCAGGGAGGCAGCATCATCAAACAATGATCCTGGATTGGTTTTGATACCCACACCAGCCGACATATATGCCTGCGGGGGCGCACATCTCACAAAGTGGGGATCATCTGATTCATTTTCCCGGCTGATGATATGATGAAAGACATTGCGATAGACATAGACAGGCCCGATACGCGGAGGGGCCAAAGAGATCCCTGCCAGGATGTGAGAGACATCATTGTCCCACACCTTGGCATGAGAGAATAGGCCGTCTACTTCTAGTCCATCAAAACAATTACGGACGATATTTCCATAAATATCGATGTTTTCGATGCCAGAATTCCAGGTCGCAAATCCAATGCCGTTGGTCAGACCATCGATGTTGTTGTTGCGAATGACGATGTTTTGAGAGCCATTGGTTCCATCTCCATATTGGATGCCGCTATTCTCCAGACCCCTGCCGAGGGATGTTGGGTAAAGAATGGTCGAATTGGCCTCGGATTTCTTGAACATCGCATGCTTCCACAGGCCCGTATTGTCTGTAAAGGTACAGTTCTGGATGGTGAGCTTGGACGGACCACCCTGAATAACGAGAGATTCATCATTGTAGGAAAAGGAGCAACTATCGATCAAGACATGATTGGTCCCGCGAAGCAGGAGGGCAATGGCCGTGAAAGCCCCATTGGTACTAACAGAACTTTTTCCATAATACTGAAAAGTAATCCCCTTCAGTGTCAAATAGGTATCATGCCCCATTCCATTGATGGTCAAGGCCCGGAATCGCTGGGATAACACCACCGATGATTGAGCAGGATCAGTCCCCGCAAGTGTTTTGAGGTAAATGGTCTGATGATCCCGGACAAATCCATCGAACTCAAAATTCAATGCGCGGAGATGATAGTTTCCGGAAATGATATTTGGGTCCAGGGTAGAATATGGAAATAGCCGAACTCCATTCAACAGGAATAAATTGGTATAGCTTACAGAATTGGGAAGACCAGCGAAGAAGAGGGCACTGTCATTGGCAGACTGATTCCATTCGAGGGGGCTGTGATAGCCACCATCAAGAATTGGATTGGCTCCGGGAGCTGCCAGGATCTGTATAGGAGCAGTAGGACTACAATCACTCCAGATGTTCAAGACCATGTCTCCTGTAGCATAGATGCCATCCATCAAATAAATGGTCGTTCCGCAAGAAATGTTCGTTTGAAAAAGGCTTGCCAGTTCTCCAGGATGTTGCTCTGTATAGTCTGTACCAGAGCCATCTGGACTCACCCAGAAGACGGTAGATGTAGCAAGTACTTTTGGTTCTGCCAAAGTAGAAAAGGTATCTGCGGGGATTGCCCACTGTTCCACGATCGGGACAGAATCTGTAATAAAGGCTCGGATGTCATATACCTCTCCAGGAAGCAGATTGAACAAACTGACCCTGAAAGCGTCCTCTCCCTTCCAGGAAATCCGATCGGGAAAGTAAGCGCTCAGCCAGTTGGTTGAGTCGCTGGATTTGTATTCCACCACGCAGTGACTGCTTTCGTCTGTGTCAAATCCAGTTGGAAGTTGGACATTGACTCCAGCGGAGTGATAGAGCGGATGAATGTCCAGACTTTGAGTCTTGCCTCCAATCCATGACAAGATCAAAATCAGGTACAGGAGGTAGGACTTCATAGTCAATAGATAAGTTGAAATTCAGGTAACAATACAACAGCCCATAACAAATCCTGAATCTGCTCTGTTTGTGGTTGATTGCCCAAAAATTCACGGGCTTTTTCGACTTCCCGCACACTGGCCTGTCGGCTAAGGGTTCGCTGATAGACAGCCTGCACCAAGGCATCAGCTTGGTTGGGGAATTGTTGTAAGAGTGTTTCGGCTCCTTCTGCAAGTGCTTGATTAAAAAAAGCACCATTGGTCAGTGTCAATGCCTGTAACAAGGTCGCTTCATCGGACCGCCTGGTGGTGACATTCTCACGTGTTGGCCTGCCGAGAGCCTTCAAAAATGGATCTAGCCGGACCAGGGAAGCCCTGGCTTGTTGTAGGTGTTTGCCATCCTCAGAATGCTGGAATTCAATCAATCGACCCCAATCCTTGTTATACCATCCCCCGAATCTTTTGGCTTTTTCCCAAGCCGAATCATCATACGCCAGACTGGTCCAGGAAGCATCAGGTGTATCGGCATGGGTTTTCCACTTACGGGAAGAAGAGACCATCATGTGTTTTCCGTTGGCAAAATGAAGGTTCAGACTGACCAATAAGCCAGCAGGATTGGGAATGACTCCTTCATTTTCTCCCTCAACAGCAATCACATTCCCATTGGGTTGCAGGTGTTGGCTGATATCCCATGTCATGGGTCGTTTCCAGTTGTTTCCAGAACCGATTCGCTCGCCATTGATCCATAACACAAAGCTATGATTGGCAGTAATGAGAACTTCGGCCTGATTCACTGCTGTTGCTGGGAGTTGGAAGCGATGTCTGAAATATCTTTTTCCAGGTTTGGGCAAAATGTCTCTGTCCACTTCTATTTCCCGATGCCAGATCCATTCTGCTTCATATCGTTTCCCAACGGGATCAAAGGCTACAGAGCGATACAAGGGAGCGATAGATTGGCCCAGAGCATCCGCCAACTGTTCTGCACTCATTCTCCTGCGAACAGGTCCCCTGAACACATAATCTTCTCCTGCCAAGGCCAATCGGGATCGGTACCCCACAGATGGAAGCTGATAAGTATGCGAAGTCAGGATGGTTCTAAGGACATGTTTGAGGTCATAGGAATGCTCAATCATATCCGCCGCCAACCAGTCAAGTAGATCCTGATTCCATGCCGGCAGATCCATTTCATCCACAGGCATGATGATGCCTCTACCCAATAGTCTATCCCAAAGGCGATTGACCATGGTTCGATACAAGCGTCCATTGGCAGGTTGGACCACGACTTTCGCCAATTGTTCCAACCTCTCCTTGATACTGTCTGCATTGACCTCACCCAATTCCGGGTAAATAAATTTGGTTTGTGCCATGCGTCCTGTCGGCTTGTCGCAGCGGTGAATCTCCAGGATGGTATCTGCAAATATGCTGGCAAATCCATATGCCTGATCCAGTGTGAGATTGCTCACAAAGCTGTTATGGCAGGACGCACATTTGAGATTCAGGCCAAGAAGAGATTGAGAAATGTTTTGGGCTGCCTGCATCTGCGTACTTTGGCTGGAATTGACGACCCCTCGCCATCTGATTCCTTTGATGAACCCTTCAGAGTCAGGAGAGGGGTCTAGCAATTCTCTGACCATCTGGTCATAAGGCTTGTTGGTCAGCAGAGAGGCATATAGCCATTGAGTAATGGATTTGCGTCCTCCGGTGATATATCCGGTGCCAGAATAATCATTACGAAGCAAATCATTCCAAAAACTTAGCCACTGTTGTGTATAGGCATGATTGTCTGCCAGCAGCGAATCAATCAGGGCAGTTCTTTTGTCTGCTTGAGTATTTCTTTCAAATGCACTGACCACTTCTGGTGTTGGCAACAGGCCAGTCAGATCTAGATGAACCCTGCGAAGAAATATGCGATCAGATACAACAGGCTTCCATTCGATCTGTTGCTCTTTGAAATAGGCATCTACGATTTTGTCGATTGGATGTGCCAGTCTGCTGACTGGGAGGTCTGGCATCTTCAATGCCAGTTCTGCTTCTGGAAAGGTCTTGAGGGCCTGATCTGCCCAATGTGCGCCTGTATTGATCCATAGCTGGATCAGGTCTATCTGGCTTTTGGTAAGCAGTTTGCCTTTGGAGGGCATCACATCATCATCCCCTTTGGAAAGGCGAATCCGGCGCATCAGTTCACTTTGATTGGCCTTACCCACTTCGATGATTGGACCGGACTCTCCCCCTGCGAATACAGATTCTTTGCTGTCCAGCATCAATTCGCCTTTGGACTTCTCTTCGCTATGACACTGATAGCAATGATGAGCAAAGATCGCCCGTACTTCCAGATTGAGGCGATCCAACTGTGAGATCGTGAGGCTGTCGGACGTCTGATATGCTGCAAATTCTGCTAATAAATCTTGTTGAATATCAGCGGCTTCGTCAGCTTGGCTGGAAGGAAACGTTGAGCTCAAATAGTCGGCTCCATGTGTCAGGCTTGCCCCATTATGCCCTGCCAGGGTGAGAGTGAGTACACTGACCAATAACATCAGTTGAAAAGCCCTTCGATAAATCTGCTTGCCAATTTTTCTCCACCGTTGATAACAGACACCAGAAACGATGGCCAAGAGGGTTGTCAGAATTCCGAGGCGTTCATGATTCTCAACAAGTTCATGATTATAGGCTTCCTGTTTATGCAGGATCAACCCAAGAATCGTCGCCAGAATAGCAGTTCCTATTCCCAATGGCAGGACGAGTGATATTCCTGCTTGAAGGTCATTGTTTTTTCTGCTCAATTGAACAGCTTCCATTCCCAAGGCGAGAATGAGTAATACAATAGGAAAATGCACGATCATTGGATGGAGTCGACCCACGAACTCCCACACCCAAAACGTACTGGATATGATTGGTAGAGGTAGTAGCAAGAGCATCTGAAGCGTAGTTGTTGTGGGAAGATAGGAATTTTGATGGAAATATTTTTGCAACAGTAATGGCATCATCGCGAATTCTCATCTGCTTTGAAAATAAATGTAGCATATTGCTATCCTTGCACTTACATATCAGTTATTTGTTTTTGGACTTATGTTAAAGTCTGATTTTTCCTGTCCAATACTGGCATGAATGTGCATTTAAGGATGAATCTTCCCTGGAGAATCATCATGATGGAGATAATGGCTGGAGCATTGATCATCCTGATTGTGAGCTATGTGAGTTGATTGTTGCTCTATTTACAACTTCATAAGCTCCTCTTGCAGTTGTAATATCCTATCTCTCTGATATACAGTCGATTCAGTCCAATCTTTTTCTCTCAGGTGTTCCGCTATCCTTTGCGCAGATTCTAATTAGGGAACAGGATCGCAAGGTCTTGGCTGATTCCAATGGTCATTTTCACTTCAATGGATTGTGTCCAGGTCGATATACATTGGTTTGTGAACATCATTTGTGTGAGCATCTGGAACAGGCACATGATCTGGAGGATGCAACCTGGCTCTTTCTTGAAGCGACTGACAGATATATGGATCTAGCAACCATCACAATGCACAGCCAAAGAAAGGCGGCAGAAGCGACTCAAGCAGTTCAACGAATTGGGGAGCAGCAACTGCAGCAGGGATTGGGCCAAAGCCTGGGAGACATTTTGTCTGATCTACGGGGAGTGAATCGTCTTCAAACAGTGGAAACCTTGACAATCTATTCAATACCCACTATCGGGATTATCTGGATAGCTTCCGCTATTTTGCTGATGCACCTGGACGCAACTACTCGCTCAAATTCAGCTTTTTATTTTAATCATTTATCATGAAAAACATCCTCAAACAACACACAGTTATTCTGGCCCTGTTCCTTCTACTTCTAGGCTTTGTGGCCTGTACACCAGATCCGCCGCCAGTAGGTGGAGAAGAAGAAATCGACGAAGTTACCCTGTCTTTTTCAAATGGGCCTACGGTTAGCTGGGAACTTAATGGAACGGAGCCCGAAATTGTTCTGAATGCGAATACCACTTATACAACCGTGTCTGCATCGTTCAGGAATGCAGCTGACAATGAGGACATCACGGCAGAAATTTTGACAGAATCTGTAGATCATCTTGTCTGCTTTACGCCCAATGGAACAAATGTAACGATCACCCGGACTGATAAGGACGCCAATGATCTTGAATTGGGTTTGACTTCCAGTTGGGAGACAGGGGAGGCCTCCACAGGAACCCTGAACCTCTCACTCAAACATCAGCCTGGCGTGAAGGATGGTAGTTGTGAGCCGGGCGATGCCAATGTAGAGGTGTTGTTCAATATTGTGATTCAGTAAGAATGGGAGAACCTTGGAGGATTTGGTGGGCAGTGAGTAGGCGACTCCTCCAAGGTTTGGGGCGGCTGGCAAGGAGGCTCTTTGCCAGCCGCGCACACCTCGGAGGTTGTGCCGCCGCGCCTTCCCGCCGCACAAACCTCCGAGGTACCCCCTTGACAAATTCTCCTTTTTTGCCCTATTTCGTACAAATAGGCAATCATGAAACCCCGTATCCCCTTGGTTCATTCACAAGTGTATCACCTGTACAATTATGGGATCAACCGAATGAACATTTTCTATGAGGCAAGAAATTATCCTTATTTCCTTCGCTTGCTTCGAAGACATACTTCTCCAATTGCTGATCTCCTGGCCTACTGCCTACTTCCCAATCATTTTCATTTGCTGGTTCGAATCAAGGAGTGGCAGGAGCTTCCCCAAGAGATTCAAACTGGAAAAATCAAGCTTCATCATCCATTTTCTCACTGTTTTAATGCCTACTCTAAAAGCATCAACAATGCCTATAACCGATCAGGCAAACTATTGAATGAAAATGTCAAGCGACAATTGGTAGATACTGAAGAGTATCTGAAACGGGCGCTGTACTATATTCATGCCAATCCCCAGAAACACGGTCTGGTGAGGGATTTTCGAGAATATCAGTACTCTTCTTATCAACTTTTTGAGTCAGGAGATGGGACATGGCTAGACAGGGAGTCAGTGATCTCTCTGTTAGGATCCAGGGAGGCTTTCCTTCAATATCATGCTGATTATCACTCCTTTCTCGAGGAGATGAATGAAGAATAGCAGGGGGGGCTATCTCGGAGGATTTGGCAGGGAAGCGGGCAGGCGATTCCTCCGAGATCTGTAGCAGATGGCAGAGAGACTCTTTGCCCACGCGCACACCTCGGAGGTGGTGCCGCCGCGCCTTTCCGCCACACACACCTCCGAGGAGACCCAATCCTTTTTCCTTATGCTTGGACTCAAACGACATACCGTCCGCTTGCTAGAACATCAAACCACCTGGCAAGAGATCTTCCACCAAACCAGGGAGCAACTTCTTCATGCACTTGGCGATCACGTAATGGATATTCAACATATTGGCAGTACTGCTATTCCTGGCATTCCAGCAAAACCCATTCTCGATATGGCCATGGCGATCGCACAAAAAGATGCTTTGAAAGAAATCCTGCCAACACTAGAGGCCTTGGGCTATGAATATCGGGGAGATGCGCGAGAAGATGGGGGGCATCTGTGTGTGCTGAATATCGAAGCAGAAGTTCGCAGTCAGCATCTTCATATTGTCTTACATTCTGATCCCCAATGGAAGAATTATCTCCACTTTCGTGATACCCTCCTGGCCCATCCAGAGTTGAAAGAGGAATACATGCACCTTAAACAATCCCTGGCAAGTCGATTTCCTCATGACCGCAAGGCCTATACAAGTGGAAAGCATGAGTTTATTCAGGCCGTTTTGACAACAAAGTCTAATAGAATGTGAGAGAGGAAGCTTAGCGAATCTTATTCTTCACAGCATTGAGCTTACCAGCAACACCTGTAGGACTTCCCAAATCTCCACTCACCCTTCCCAAAAATGATTTCATGCAGCGATACACTTCAAAACTCCCTTTGAGCTTGGAGGTCATGTAGGCGTCATCAGTACTCAGATCGCGAATGTAGAAGTAGAAATGCCACATGCTGTTTCTGTTTCGGAACATCTTATTGGCTGTGCTAAATTTTTCAAATGCGGGAATGAGTGCTTTCGGCTCAGGTTGGCGCATTTGTTTGGGCATCAAAGCCATGTCCATGAAATATTTGTAGCCATTGTCTCGATACCAGGCCACTTCGCTAAGACTGATTAATTTGTAGGGATAAGGATAGGACTTGAGTGCGATCTCATTGATGGTGGTATTCCCTTTTTTTGCCTGTTTGTTGACGTTGACAACAAACTCACGTCTTGCGCCCACAGCCCCATCTTCGGGATCGAGAAAATCATATCGGGGAATCAGCAGAGTATCATTGGCAAGTTCCTGTGGAACATTGAAGATGATGTCATTGACAGGTCTTTCATCTTCCAAAGACAATGAAGAAGGGAGAGATCCTCCAAGAAGGGAAAGCAAAAAAGCAGTAACAAAAGGAAGCTTAATCATGATGTTTGAATGTTTCTAACAGAAAGCTACCGCTTTTTCATCCCGCAAAAAATGCAATCTTCCCGTGAGCATGACATCCTCACGATCACGATGAGTACTTAAGAATCTTATTCAGGATTTAGCCTGATACCGTTTTTTCAGATGCCTTGTCCCTGGCTCTTTGGCCAAATTCTTTTTGTTTTGGACTATTCTGATAAATATGCGAATTGTACTTCTATTGCTTCCACCAAACTGGTGGTTTGGGGCGGGGGCGATTCGGTGGAGGGAGTACCTGAGTAGGATCATCTGCGATGGGCATAGATCTTGCCTGGAATCGCCGCATCTCAAGAAGTTCACGAGCAGCAACAGGGCGTGCTTGATCGGGAGCCAACTTGCATTCCAGTTTGGAGAGAAGGGGGCGAATTTCCTGATAAGGAAAAATCACGGCTACATGTGCGCCCTTGCTGCTCATGGGGTCATGCCAGATCAATCTGACAAATCGAATTCGAAAAAATGTCCGTGAATTTTGACCAGAAAAGCCTTCATCCACGATCAAGTCCACAGCCTCATTCAGGCCAAACCAATCGAGCTTATCTCTGGAGATATGTCCCTCTAAGGCCTCGGATTCCAATTCTTGCCATTCGATCAAATCGTACACAAGATCGAAGAAGTCATATCGCTTGAGTAGATCTCCGGGATGCCGTCCTTTGATTTCTCCTTTCCTCAAAGCTTCCACCAAATGCATCACAATGCCTTCATCCATCGGGAGGTCCCGGTCTGGATGCGTAGCATTCCACAACGGCCAATTTCCCTGCTCGGATAGCGGAATTCTTAGAAGAGTCATATGCCGGAATACATCTCTGGAGGATTTGGCCGAATGGCCGGACTTTTTGACTGGTCGAGGGGCCTTTTCGAGATAAATATGATCTACTTTCAAACTATCTGGTTTGGGCTGTCCCAGACAGACAGAAAAAAGAAATACCAGAAATGCTGGAAGGAGGAATAGAACACGAAACAGGCGATAGTGATAAATGATGTCCACGTTAGGTAGAATTGATGTTCAGTCGGTGCTTGAATTCGATACAACTAATATGCCTCCCTCCCCTACTTAACCCAAATCATGAATCAAAAAGAATCAATGGAACATGTCTGGCACAAAAAGTACAAGAGAAAGCCGTCTACCTGTCCATGAAAAGAGTATAATTGATCGTCTTTCTTTGAGGCCCAGTTACCCAGGAAGAAGCTGAATGGACAGATTCTTATTTAAAGATGACTCTGGTCGCCCCATTTCCATACTTCGCGGGATCTGCCTGCAAAAATGTTTTGACATGTGGACTGGACTTGAGTCGTTGATGTACCTCTGCTTTCAGTCTGCCTACCCCGATTCCGTGAATCAGAATCATGCCTGCATAATTCTTCGAGATGGCATCTGCCAACGCTTGCTCCAGATGTTGGAGTTGAGCCTGGAGCATGTCAGAAGGAGCTAATTCATGAGGTCGTTTGACCAACTTTTCAATGTGAAGATCAATTTCTGGTTCCTCTCGCGGCACAACAGTATCTGCTTGTTGAACCTGTTTTAAGGTTGTTTCTGGAATGTCAGCAACTTCCTGAAGTTGTTTGCTCTCTCGAAGCGAAAATACCCAGCCTTCTTCCTCCAGAGAGGGGAGAAATTTCGGCCTTGTGCTTAATTGATTTTTGTTCCAGGCCAGCTCTTTGGTTAAAGGCTGATGAGGATGCCCTTTTCCTGAGATAAAAGAGAGGGCTTGAAAATAAAAAGATTTGATCTGATTCAATTCAGATTTGGGCAATGAGAACAAAAATTCACCAGAACCACTCGCCAATTTTCCGCTGCTCATTCCCTGATACTTTCCTCTCAACCGGATAAAGCAGGTGTATAAAATAGTGGCCGGCTCAGGATTGAATAAGTGGAGACCATAGGTATCATCTTCTTTTCTAATTACAATCATACTTAGATCAAGAAGGGACACGCCAAGTTGTTGAATGGTTTGAGCATGTTTGCTTTCCAGTTTTTCCCGATCATCCCTTCCACCAAGATAGTTGAATTCAGATCCGTCTACAGGGACGATTTCACTGATATGGACATCTATAGAAAAATCATCCCCAGTATCCACCTCTACATGTTTTTGATCAATCAGGCGAACAATCACCCCTTCTCCTGTTTCATGAAGCAAGCGGACACGTTGACCAACACGATATTGCATAAGTTTTCTGTCTTTGGTGCGAAAGTACGCATCATTTTCAAAAAAGAATAAACCGTTCATGATGTCAAAATAACCGTTCGAACAGCGATAATGACAGTTCGCGCATTACGGGAGACAGTTCGTGCAATTTCTCGAAACTATTTCGAAACTTTTCCAGTATATTTGTACAAGAAACCAAAAAAACAGTAAACCTTTTAATTTAAAGAAATCATGTTATCACTCCATCAAAAATATTGTGCCTCGCTCTTTAGTAGCTTGAGAACAATAATACCGATGGTGATTGATGGTCGTAATGATGAGGGTTTGCCTGTCGGGCGTGTCAAACGGCGAAGATGATGCTGTAGCTTAATCTTCTACCCAATGCGCCCGAACGATCATAAGTTCGGGCTTTTTTATTGGCCGTACTTTCTAAAGGGTTGGGGCAAATTCATCAGAAATCATTGATTACAAATCTCTTAAAGCCTATGATTGAACAATCATAGCAGGGAGAATCATGTCTTTCCATCTGGATACGTCACTCAGAAAATAAATTCTGATTGCTGCTGGGACAGATGAGTCCGAAAGAAAACGCAAGCGTTACCTTGCGAAGGGGAAAGCCATGGGAAGGCGTAGAGAGTAGATCGAAAAGATATGGCAGATGAGAACATCTGAAAGGGATTTGTTATGATTATTCAAAAAAAAGGCAAATAGATGTATATGTGAGATTGATTTTTTCTGAACAAAACCTATATAAATATCATCATAAATCTACCAGAAAAAACAAGCCATAAAAACATACACAAACGATTAATGATCATTTGATCAAGTTCTTTTGAGGGGTGTAAGTGAGCCGGGGGGCTCAGGTTCCCTGGCCATCTTTAGACAACAATTTGACATTGACATAAATATCCGGGCATTTGGCGCTGAACGGCTAGGCACCTGACTGTCTATCAGGGAGATGCGGGTTCGAATCCCGTAATGCCCGCGAGGAAGGTATGTGCAGTAGGCAAGGAGGAGATTCCCTCCTGACATCGAGTCAGGACAAGTTTTTTGACGTATTGATTTTTGGGCACAAGTGGTGTCGTAGCTTAATGGACTAAAAGCGTTCGAAAGCTGTATCACAACCTTCGGAAGATGCGGGTTCGAGTCCCGTCGACACCTCAACCGGGTCTGTAGCTCAATGGGAGAGCGGCTGTCTGTTAAACAGACGATGGGGGTTCAATTCCCTCCTGACCCGCCACATGCCTCACAAGCAGAATTGGTCATTGCACCTGTCTTGTAAACAGGAGGTTGGGGGTTCGAATCCCTCGTGAGGCCCAACGAACAGATCCCATGTCCGCTTATGTGGAGTATGTAGAAATCTCTCCACGCCTATCGGGTCCGTAGCCAAAGGGTGAAGGCATCTACCTTATACGTAGAAGAGTGCAGGTTCGATTCCTGCCGGACCTACAGCGGGAAATGAAAAATAGTTCCTGTAAAAGATAAACGGAATGAATAAAATGGCTTTGTAGCTCAGTGGCGTAGAGCACTTGTTTGAAGCACAAGGTGTCGTAGGTTCGATTCCTGCCAAAGCCACCTTTTTCGGTACTTCATTAGATCTGTGGCCAAATGGTTGAAGGCACCTGTCTGATACACAGGAGATTGAAGGTTCGATTCCTTCCAGATCTACAGGATGAGAGGGTGTTCATGTCATCACATATGTTGGGCCTGTGGCAGAACGGCTACATGTGCTGGATTGCAACTCCAGAGACGGGGGTTCGATTCCCTCCAGGCCCTCAACAACCCTCCAGAGGATCATAAGTGTTCCTGATCCTTGTTTCATCCGGTCCCGTCGTCTAGTGGCCTAGGACATCACTCTTTCACAGTGAAGACGAGGGTTCAATTCCCTTCGGGACTGCCAGTCAGAACACAGGACAACATAAGGTCGCCTAGGGGGAACCTGGACATGAGAAGAATTCCCCCTTACACCTCTTCTATTGGTCAAACGAGACGAGGGGAAGTATGTGAGTGAATGATGAACGGGAAGGGAATCTGTGTAATAGATGGACAGACAACAGACGATGGCTGACAAAGACTACAACAGAAATGGGCGAGTGGCTCAATTGGCGAGAGCACCTGTTTTGCACGCAGGAGGTTGCGGGTTCAAGTCCCGCCTTGTCCACCAAAGAATATCTAATAAACAAAATCCATCATGCGGGTGCGCCGGAGTTGGAGAGCCGGGGCGGTCTGTAAAACCGTTGCTTTGGCTGAGTAGGTTCGAATCCTACCACCCGTACAAAAGAATTGGAACTTGTTGAAGGGAGATATTAAGTAAGGGGACACATTTATTTGTGAAGGATATAGTGGGCATTGGGGAAAAAAGGGAGAACTCTTACCAATCAAGCCATTATATCCCCTATTTCCCTTATACCCAAAATCAAAACTAATATTGTCCATCTACTTATGTGAAGGGATTATGTATGCTCAACAACTCAACTGGGGATGTGGCCCAATCGGCAGAGGCAACTGGCTTAAAATCAGTTCAGGTGCAGGTTCGAATCCTGCCATCCCTACACATGGGTATCAATGAGAAAGAATAATTTCTTCCCGAGGCGAATATCCAATGTGTTTATTGGTCCGAAGTCCAACTGGCCGGGCACCTGACTTTTAATCAGGGAGCTGTGGGTTCGAGTCCCACCGGACCAACACAGAAGTGCGGAGTATGAATGGAACATATTTTCTGCTCACTCACGAATAAGTTTCAATGCGTATTGGTCCGAAGTCCAACTGGCCGGGCACCTGACTCTTAATCAGGGAGCTGTGGGTTCGAATCCCACCGGACCAACACAGAAGTGCCGGATCGAGAGAAGGAATGCTTTTCTCTTGCCCAGATCCTTTACCCTTCACATATCTTGGGGCGGAGCAGCAAGGAGTGCTCGCTTGCCTTGGACGCAAGAGATCGCAGGTTCAAATCCTGCTCCCAAGACAAATAATATACCAAGGAGGCAGAGTGTATCGAGTCCAGAATACAGCCAGTATTCAGACTTCATCTCTCAAACCTCACAACGATTCTAGTCCTGTCGTCTAGCGGCCAAGACCTCTGAGTTACATCCAGAAGATCGCAGGTTCGAGTCCTGCCGGGACTACTTATGAAGAAGAGGCAGTATATGTATGCAATAACTCTCAGGGCCTGAAGCGCAAAAGGAGGCGCATCCGACTTCTAATCGGAAGGGTGCAGGTTCGATTCCTGCCAGGCTCACCTGCTACGAAAATATCTTTGCCCTGTAGCGCAATTGGCAGCGCGTCTGACTCTGAATCAGAAGGATGTAGGTTCGAATCCTACCAGGGCATCTCCAATCGTGATGGTCCAATCCTCATACCACCACTACCCAATAACCAACGCAAGACCCATAGTTTAACGGAAAAACGCTTGGCTTCGAACCAAGTAGATGCGGGTTCAAATCCTGCTGGGTCTTCATATCAAATGGACAGGAGAATTCATGTAGATTCTTTATGAATTTCAATGCTCTGTGGTGTATCGGTAACGCACTTGGCTTTGACCCAAGAGAAGCAGGTTCAATTCCTGCCAGAGCATCAGATCATAATTGACAGGAGGGTAACGCAGCCACATGGAGTGGCGACTGGTCTTGAAAACCAGGTCTACCGAAAGGAGTGGGGTTCGATTCCTCTGCCCTCCTCAGGACATGGAAGGGTAAGCATAATTGGTACTGCACCCGCCTGGAAAGCGGACGAAGGTGGCAACATCTTCTGTGGGTTCGAGTCCCGCTCCTTCCACTTTATACGAATATCAATCAGAGAAACAACTCATGAATCACACGGATGAACACACGAGCCCTTATTCAATCCTTTGCAGGAATCGGGGCTATTCTGAAGGTAGAGCGATTTCTCCACCTGGGAGGACCTAAGGTTCCGACACAATATGAATTGACCCTGATCCAGGACTGGTCGCAGACCTTCTTTTGGCTGCGCCTGCATGAAGGACGACCAGCTTCTTTGGTCGTAACCTGGACCGAGATCCGATCTGAATCTCCCTCCATCCGCCTCCAAATGATATCTGCGCAGTCGGCTTACTCGGCGGCATTTATCTGTGGTAAGGGTGCAGACGGCTGGTTCCTTCGCCCACATGAGGTCAAGGGACGCTGCATTCCTCTGTACAGATAATGGGGGAGATTTTCAGAGAAAGAGAAGAGTTGAGACGCAGAGTCTCTCTCTTCTCCAGGCATGTGCCAATCATCGGAGAGGTAGACCTAATGGTAAGGCGCCCGACTGCTAATCGGGTAACGGGTAAACGCTCTATTGTGGGTTCGATTCCCACCCTCTCCGCCAAAAAGAAGAAATCCAAAGAATTGAAGAAGATCGTTCGTACGACCAATCAGCTGCAATCATTTTCTCGATTCTTCAATCAGTTTTTACTAGCGCCTGTGGTCCAATGGCTTAAGACCTCTGACTTCCACTCAGAAGATGCAGGTTCGATTCCTGTCGGGCGCTCACAAAAAGAAAAACAAACCAGTCAAGCAGCGCCTGTGGTCCAATGGTTGAAGACATTTGATTGCCATTCAGAAGATGCAGGTTCAATTCCTGTCGGGCGCTCACAAAAGGATCAATTATTTTCAAATCATCTACCTGCCTCGTTGGAGAAATTGGCATACTCACTGGTCTTAGACACCAGGGTTGGGGGTTCGAATCCCTCACGGGGTACTTTTTTGCGGGTTGGAGAAGAGGATATCTCAACGGTCTCATAAGCCGAGGACGCAGGTTCGAGTCCTGCACCCGCAACCACATGCCCGGATGGCGAAATTGGCAAACGCGTCAGCCTCAAAACCTGATTTCTGTGGGTTCGACTCCCACTCTGGGCACTTGGGGGGACTTAGGCGTAAGGAAGGATATAAGAGTTTATGCAAAGGATGGATATATATCAGCCCCATAATCTCTTATTCCCCCTACTTCCTCTATTTCCCTTCTACCCCCAACAACCTCTTACATGCGAGCAATAGTTTAACTGGCAAAAATCCTGGTCTGTGAAACCAGAGTCGCTGGGTTCAAGTCCCGCTTGTTCGCCTTTTATCCTTATCACCTTTAACACTTACTACCATGAGGACTATTATCCGAATTTTGACAAGGTTGTTCTACTACAACCGCCTGAAGCGATTCCGTGTCTGGTACAAAAGGGAGAATCCAAGCTCTCCCAAACAGTTGGTTGACAGCCATCACTGGTACCTGTATGGGATCTAGGTCCTGCTGACAAGAGAAGTTAGAGATGGACGCACTTGGCTACGAACCGATCCGCAGCGATAGTTTAATCGGCAAAACACTGGTCTCCAAAACCGAAGTTGGGGGTTCAAATCCTCCTTGCTGCGCCAATATGTAGAGAGTTCAGGGTACAGGATTCCGAATACAGAGAGAGTATCTCTTTCGCGAACATCCTGTTACACCCAACTCGATACATCAATCTTATTGTCTCCTTGTTCTTGTTCTGTGGGTTAGGGTGGGTGGTTGAGCAGGGCCAAGGACCAAACAGGCTTGGATTTCAGCCACTTATGCGGCTGAAATAGCCTTACATCTTCATTTATAGACGATACAGCAGATTCAAGCTGGGATTTGGAAAAGTAGGCACGTGATTTGCGAATTAGCAGATAAGTGTTGGTTCTTTCCAATTTTCCCAGCTTCCTAAAATCAGGCTTATTTCCTAACAGAACTTCAACCTTAGAAACGCCAGGTTGACAGGGGATGAAGAATACATATCTCCGGGAAACAGAAAAGGAATTGTTGAATCTGTAGAAAAATGAACAGACACATGACACGTCAAAGAAAATCACTGAAACCTCAAGTAGAAGAGGAAATCCTTGCGACACTCACATACAAAGGCAAAATCGCAGCGATTAAGCTCTACATGAAACATGCCAACTGCCGGCCAGAAGAAGCCAGAAAGGTAGTTGAGCACATGGGACAAGAGATTGAGCCAGGTCAAGCGGCTTGTTGAGCTTTGTATGACGGTTGATCCTATCATTGGATACACAAGTGTTTTTTTCCTCATGTCTGTACTTGAAACCTTGAAGAACATCTAAAACTCGTTCGTTCTTCTGACTGTGCCCCTCTTTCGAATGATCATTCGAAAGAGGTTTTTTGATGGAGTCATCCTGCCTCCATCATCCTATTCACCATAAATCTCCATAATCATGATGCAAGTACTGGTACTCAATCAGGACTATCAGGCGATCAGCCTGTGTGACCCACAACGGGCTACCGTTCTGCTTATGTTGAGAAAAGCGGAACTGGTCTCGGATGTGACTGACAAAAAGATGCGTTCCGTCAAAATGGAATTTGATTATCCTTCCATTATTCGGTTGAGCGCATATGTGAACCTGCCCTTTAAGAAAGTCTCCCTGACTCGCCAGAATGTCTTCAAAAGAGATGGGAACAAATGTGTATACTGTGGTAGCAGAGAACGTCTGACCCTGGACCACCTGATTCCACGTGCACAGGGGGGAAGAACCATTTGGGGAAACCTTGTAACTGCTTGTTATAAGTGTAACTCAAAGAAGGGAGATTTGTCTCTTGAAGAGTCAGGCCTGACCTTGAACACCTTTCCATATCGACCCAGTTTCATTATGTATATCAGTCAATTTTCTGGATCGATCAATGAAGACTGGAAGCCTTATCTATTGATGGGGTGATTGTTGTCCAAAAATCAATGCGTATTTTCCATGTATCAGAACCATACAGATGACTCCTATCATTGAAACCAACCGACTCTCCTTGCGGCGAATTGAGAGAACTGATGCACAAGGCATTTTTGAGGCATATGCCCAAGACCCGGAAGTAACCACATACATGAGTTGGGCTCCGCATCAATCTTTGGAAGATACTTTCCAGTTTCTGGATCTGGTGCTTCAACATTGGGAAGAAAAAACAGAATTTACCTATATCATTCTCCCCAAAGGACAATCCCAACTCATAGGATGTATGGGGGCTTCCATCAAGGGATGTCGCGCGCATTGTGGATATGTCCTGGCCAGACAAGCATGGGGAAACGGTTATACCACAGAAGCGTTTCGGGCATTGATCCCTGAATTATTTGGGCTGGAAGAGGTCAAGCGTATAGAAGCAATTTGCGATTTGCAGAACATTGCCTCGGCCAGGGTGATGGAAAAGGCGGGGCTGGAGCATGAAGGGATTCTGAAAAGTTTTTTGAATATTCCTGCTTTTGAAGAAGCCCGGGACGTCCATATGTACGGATTGGCCAAAAAATCATGGCAAACCCTCATTCAATAATTATACACACATGAATCTCCTTGTCTTATTTGGTCCGCCAGCAGTTGGGAAAATGACTGTTGCTCAGGAAATAGAAAAATTATCCGGCTATAAGGTCTTCCACAATCATATGACGATCGACCTTGTTACCCATTTTTTTCCACATGGTCATCCCTCCTTTCGACAATTGGTCGATGGGTTCCGCAAGCAAATCCTTGAAGCCATTGCCAAGAGTGATCTGCCAGGAGTTACCTTTACCTTCGTCTGGGCACTGAATGAGTCGGAAGACCAGGACTATATAGAGGCGTTGAAGGAATTGTTTGTAAAGGAAGGGGGAAAGGTCTATTTCGCAGAACTGGAAGCAAGTCAGGCAACTCGTATTGATCGCAACAAAACAGAAAACAGACTCACACACAAGCCTAGCAAAAGATCCCTGGAGAAATCTCATGCGAATCTCCTCTCATTGGATAGCAGCTATGTAATGAATACCAATGAAGCATTTCCTTTTCCATTACCTGATCCATTTGTGAAGGTAAAGAGTGATGAGCTTACTGCAGCCGAAACGGCTCAACGAATCGTATCCAGCCTGACCTTATGAAGCATACGCAAAGCCTTTATCGACCTGTAGGAGTACAGGAACTCCAGCTCATTCTGGGTGCAAATGCCCAGGGATTTCCCCCACGGCTCTATTGGCAACCAATATTTTATCCCGTTCTGAACCTTGCTTACGCGGCGCAGATCGCCAGGGATTGGAATACGCAAGACGACAACTCTGGATATGCAGGATTTGTCACAAGCTTCGACCTCCCCACCTCTTATCTCTCCAAATTTGAGGTGCAGACAGTCGGTGGAACGACTCATCAGGAATTGTGGATAGCGGCCGAGGAGTTGACAAGCTTCAATGATCAGCTCATAGGACCTATTGAGATCGTTGCAGCTTATTATGGTCCGAATTACACCAGCAACATTCATACAACAACAACATTTCACCTATATTGGAATCAGTATGGCGAAGATTAAGAAGAAACATTTATTGAGAATTGGGTTTGAAGATCAGGAAGCCATCAAGCTGGCATTGGCGGCAATGATGCATGACAAACTGATCAAGAAGGGAAGACAGGCAAAGCTTGGCTTATTGCAATCCGTATTGCAAAATCCTGAGCGATTCTACAAACATGAAATCCTCTCAGAAGTAGCAAAAAGCTTGCAACCAGAGGAAGCAGATCCCAATGGCCCCGACTATCCAGACTTGAATGAGACAGCCCTGCCTTACAAAATTTATGGAGAAGCGGGGATTGAAGCAGGCGCATTGAAACAAATGGAGATTGCCGCTCGTTTGCCCGTCGCAAAAGCGGCTGCCTTGATGCCCGATGCGCATCAGGGATATGGACTCCCGATTGGAGGGGTGCTTGCGACCCAGAATGCGATCATTCCGTATGCGGTAGGCGTCGATATCGGCTGTCGGATGTGCCTCACAGTATATGACCTGAAAGAAGCTCACCTCACTCGATACAAGCACTCACTGAAAGAAGCCCTGATGGAGCATACCTATTTTGGGGCTGGCAAGGGACCTGATACGCCCATGGATGATGAAGTCCTGGACAGAGAGCTGTTTCGGGAAATAGCTATCCTCAAACACTTGCATGGAAAGGCTGTCAAACAAATTGGCTCTTCTGGTGGGGGAAATCATTTTGTTGAATATGGATTGGTCAAGATCATGGACCCTGACAATGAATGGAATGTGCCGCCAAAAACCTACCTGGGGATCTTGTCGCATTCGGGTTCCAGAGGATTGGGAGCAGGGGTAGCCAATTACTATACGAAGCTGGCCATGGACAAAAACAGGCTCCCGCGCGAAGCCAAACAGCTGGCATGGTTGGACATGGATTCAGAGGCTGGACAGGAATATTGGCTTGCCATGAATCTGGCCGGAGAGTATGCCTCAGCTTGTCATCACCATATTCATCATCGCTTGAGCAAAGCTATGGGGGAAAAACCGATGTTCATGGTAGAGAATCATCACAATTTTGCCTGGAAGGAGACACTCGAAGATGGGACAAAGGTCATTGTCCACAGAAAAGGAGCCACCCCGGCAGGAAAAGGAGTTCTGGGAATCATCCCTGGTTCCATGACTGCTCCAGGCTATATTGTGAGAGGAAAAGGAGCGGCCAGATCGATCAACTCTGCCTCGCATGGTGCAGGAAGGCTGATGTCTCGAACCAAA
Source organism: Bacteroidota bacterium (assembly GCA_039029315.1). Lineage (GTDB taxonomy): Bacteria > Bacteroidota > Bacteroidia > J057 > J057 > JBCCCJ01. The sequence continues at coordinate 32,028 of JBCCGK010000105.1, forward strand.
GCCAAAAACTCTCTGACCCACCACTATGTCAAAAAATACTTGCGGGAACATCAGCTTACCTTAATGGGAGGAGGATTGGATGAAGCACCCATGGCATACAAAAACATCGATGAAGTCATGGCCTACCAAAGAGATCTGGTGGATGTCATCGGGTCCTTTACACCCAAAATCGTCAGGATGGCGAAAGATTAAGGATGAATATCTGAACCATCCAACTTCTTGACTCAAGCGTTGGAGCAGAAAAGCAGAAAGGGTGAATGCTTGTCCGGGAGGGCCCATCGACCTTATGGAAGGTGATCCACCAACTCCTTTGCCAAATACGCTCCAATGGCTTGGTGGGCTTGCTGATTCCAGTGCCCTTCTTTCCTGGTTGCAGGCCAATAATAAGGGGAAAATGAATCACGCTCAAGCTGTTGGAGAAAGGGAGATAGATCGACAAAGGACCTGTTGTGTGCTGTCAGCCAATCGGTCAGAATCGCTGGGGGAGGACGTAGATCTCGCCAAACGATTTGATGATCGGAGGAGAGTTCGCCTAGTATGTGAAATGTGAGTGGAGAGAAATCCGAAGAATGGTCCTCCTGCTGGGGAGAATGACTCTGTCCCTTTCCAGTCAATATGGTCCAAAGACTTACGCTTTGGAGCCTGTGCCGTGCTTTGTTGAGAAAATAGAACAGGTGAGAATGTCTGAGTAACCAACTGCTCCGCTGAAAAGCATGAAAATAAGCTGAGTCAGAATTGCTGCTGAAGTTTAGCTGCTCATTCACAAGTCTGGTGGAAGGGAGCAAAGGATCTGCATATTCGATGCTCAAGTCATCCAGTGAGAGAAAGAAAAGCGTGATATCAGGGGAAAATTCCTGGACGAATCCCTGATCATAGGCATACATATTCCCCAGATCAAAATTGCTGCGTCCAAAATTCAATACTTCAATTTGCACAGAAGGACGCTTTAAGCTGAGTTCGGACTCCAGGACATATCGAAGATGATGCCTGTCATGGACCTGGTAGCCTTCTATAAAGGAATCCCCCAATAATGCAATACGGACTGAAGATCGAGCACGCACTTGGGGACGATCTGGCCCCAAATGGCGATGACCATTGCTGCTGGTAATGGCAAAGCCTTCAGAAAATCTCACCATGGAATGATTGGGGCGTAGCATTTTTCCCAACCCATCTACATATTCAACATCAGATTGCTCACAAATTCCCGCAATCCTTAGATACATCTCCCCTGCCAGAAGAGTGAGCAAACCGCTGAGAAGGTAGAGCAAGATATGCCGGACGCGAATCATAGCAGCAGCCAAAATAAAAAGAAATGCTGGATTCGTTTTTCCTCTGCTGAAAAATGTCCAACTTGTAACAGTAACTTTCTCCTGACATGAATCCATTGTTATTTTCTCTGAGGGGTCTTTTGGCCATCTTTCTTTTGTTCCCAGTTTGTCTTCCCGCACAACCAGATGAATGGGAAGATCTCTTGTCTGTCTTTTCTGAAGATAGCGCCAGGAAAATGTTGGCAGCCAGATATGGACAGGCTGCGATTCCAGCTCCAGACCCGGTAGCGGTTAAAGCCTTGATTGATCAACATCCCAATCAATGGGTACGATGGCCTGTCTATGGATTTGAAGTCAAAAAAATTGAGCAGGCCAGCTTGATCAATGCAGAGATTCGACGATTTAGTCCCGATGGTTCCTATCTGTTTATGCCCAAAAACAAGACTCTGCGGATTTACGATGGGAAAACAGGTCAATATCTCAAAAAAATTGACCTTCCCCCGGAGACGAGCTCAGAAGTAGTCCGATGGCATCACAAATTGAACATCCTCTATGTCACCCACAAAAATCAAATAATCGGGCACGACATCAAGAACAATCGAAGTTTTCAGGTCAACTATACTGGCCCCGAAATCGGATGGGTGTCCAAAGCTGGTTGGCGTGCCCCAGCTGGCGGTGATGCCAATGATATCAGTGCAAAGGGCTATTATTTGTTGACACATGGAAAATACAAATCAGCTTGTGTCGTCCGCTTTGATGAGAGCGATCCAGCGATCTTGCATATTGTGACAAAAAAGCCCTGGGACCTGCCAGAGGGTACTGATTATGCCACGGTAAATGTCAACTCTACAGGAATAGTCGTGATTGGGCAAAAAAACAGTGGAATTCCTATCCTGCTGTATGATTTTGAAGGAAACAAGATCGAGACATTGTATGGATCTCGCGGTCATACAGAGCAATTTTGGTACTGGGATGCTGGGAAAAAAAAGCCTGCCTTTATCGTGAAATACAATCCCGATCGTGCGCGATTCCACAAAGGAAATACCGGGGATAAGGTGATCATTCACTACGACTATCAGGACGGAAAGGCGCAGATTGAACATCAACCCCTGATCAAATGGAACATTCCAGGACAACGCCTCCATCCCCAGAATGCCAATGCGCAATACAGCTATGCAGGCTATGACAGCAAAAGCCTCATCCTCGCATTGAATCCTCCCAAATTCCCGGATATGTACCATGCCTATATTGGAGAAATCCTGGAAGGAAGCCTGGATAGCAGCGATCCTACAGTCCGGCGGGTCATGCATAACCTGTGCAGCAGATCCAGCCCGGTACACTTGCAGGCAGAGGCTGGAGCCAATCATGATGGAAGCCTGATCTGGGTCAAAACTGATATGGGAGGCCTCCTGAAGATGCGAGATCAGTATATTCTTTTGGTCAGAATCCCTCCCCGGACCACCCCTTCAAAACGAAAACGACTGCTCTCTCAATAACAATCAGAAACTGTCTTGAATTTGGTTTTGGGTTCCCAAAAGGCAAATTTCCTTGGGGAAAAGAGAAATCAAGACTGTTTCTTAGTTTTGTCACATGAAACGACTATTCCTACTACTCGGCCTGCTCACAGGATTGATCCTTGGATACCTGCTGTTCTGGCCAGTAGACATCGATCCAGCAAGCTGGACACCGCCTGCTGCCCCTGATTTGGAGCAAGGGACCTATGCAGCAAATGACAAGCTTGCATCGGCTGAGTTGTTGTCCACAGAGCCGTTTGGAGCGGGACCTGAAGATGTGGCGATTGATAGCAATGGCTTTATCTATGGAGGCTTGGTAGATGGGAAGATTCTCCGGTATCAGGCGGACGGTAGCCAACCAACAGTATTTGCAGAAACGGGAGGAAGACCCTTGGGATTCCATTTTGATACCCTTGGGAATCTCATCGTGGCAGATGCAGAAAAAGGGCTATTATCTGTCGATCCAACTGGCAAGGTATCCCTCCTTACCAATACGGTCAATGGAGAAACGATCAACTTTGCAGATGATTTGGAGATTGGCGCTGATGGAGTCATCTATTTCAGTGATGCCTCTAGCAAGTTCGGTGTACATGAATTTCGATCAGATTTGATGGAGCATCGTCCCAATGGAAGTTTGTTGTCTTATGATCCGCGAACCGGAGAAACAAAGAAACTGGCGGATGGACTATTTTTTGCCAATGGAATTGCTGTGAGTCCTGATCAGCAATTTCTGCTCGTGGTAGAGACCAATAAATATCGTGTCCAAAAATATTGGTTGCAGGGCCCCAAAGCAGGAAGCATGGAAATATTTGTGGACAACCTGCCTGGCTTCCCGGATGGAATCTCCACAGGCGAGAATGGGACATTCTGGATTGCTTGCCCCAATCCCCGAAATGCGCCTCTGGATGCTCTCTTGCCAAACCCATTCTTGCGAAAGCTTGCCTATCGACTCCCCGAAGCCCTTCAGCCACAAGAGATTCGATATGGAATGGTCTTGGGATTCGATGCAACAGGGAACCTGACATACAATCTTCAGGATCCAAGTGGAAGACTGGCCGTGATCACCAGTGTACAGGAATTCGATGGACAGTTGTACCTGGGAAGCCTTCGCGAACCTGCCATTGGCAGACTGAAATTGTAATTGTCGAGAATCAAAAAGGAAAAAACAGTTCATAAAAAGGGAGAGGGCTGGATGCCGGATCAGTTTCCTGACTTCCCTGTCGTATCACACATCTATTTCTGCCTATTCAAAGAATAAAGGGGCATCAGAATCTTTTTCCTGATGCCCCGTTTGCGTTTCCGCTTACTATGTGTGACTCTTAGTCCATTCTCTTCTTTGGTGGTTTGTCTACATAGATCTCTTCATGTGTTGTCCCATTGCCATTGCTGGAAGGTCCATGCCCGTTTTTCCTGGATTGCAGGCGAATAAAGGCATTCAGATCATAGTTCATGTCTGAAATATGGCGGAGAGATTCTACCTTCTTGTGATGCTCAATTCTGCTTAGGAGATAGTCATAAGGCCCTCTCTTAGTGATCAATTTGACAAATACTGGAGAAGTCTCAAGTAGAATGAACAACAAGACAATCAAATTACTCATCCACCAAATAGAGGAATCTGCTTCCTTCATTTGCTCCAATACCTGAATTCTGGCTGGAAACCCTACACTATATTTTTTAGCCGTTTCCAAGGCCAGAGGGAGTTCCAGCCTGCGAATGCTGTCTTTTTCGGTCTTCATGGCAACCAGTTCAGCCCGCCGAATGTCCAGCAATCTCAATTCTTCTTCCATGCCTTGCGCAAACTCTTCCCGTGCACCTTGTCGCTCAGATTCCAGCTCCTGGACAGTTTCCAAACGATCGGTCAACTCCTGATTGAGTTTTTTGTTGATTCGATACAATTGATTGCTTCGATCCTGCCACTTTTGAGGGAAATCCCATTTGACCAATCGCTTTTCTCCAGATTGAAGCGTTTCATAGATTGGTTTGGCATATTGACCCCAGAGATAGTTTCTTCTTGCCTCGTTGGCCTTGATCCGTGGGGTATAGACCTTCAGCAAGCTGTCATAGACATTCTTTGCACGGGAATATTCAGTGGAGACTTCATCAAAATCATAGGAGTTGGGTCTGCCCGATTTTTGCTTCTTGAACTCTCGCCTCGCGCTATCTACATACGCCAACTCGTGCACGATTGAATCAATTCCAAGACGAGTGTCTAATTGATATTCAGCGTCCTTTTCCAATTGAGTGGTGTAGGACAGAAGTGCCGAGTTGATTTGGTTGCGGAACAATTCTACTTCGATTGGCTTGGTGATAACAACAGAGATCAGCACTGCAAGAATCAATCGAGGAAAGGCCAAACCGAACTCATGCCAGAACTTTCCTTCTTTTCGAATACTGGAAATGATGTATCGGTCAAGGTTAAAGATCAAAGCACCCCAGAGGAGGCCAAACATGACAGACAAAAAGACACTTTCAACCAGGGTATGGATTGCAAATGTCCCTGAGATAACTGCCAGACATGCCGTCAAGAAAATTGTCGCACCGATTCCAACATATTTGGTATGTTCTGATGGGCAGACTTCAAGGATTCGAAGATATGCCCCGGCGCAAGCGAAAAAAAACCGTTTGACCGAGCCCATTTTTTCTGGGACTTCATTGTGGTCTATATAACTGCCGTATTCATTCATCCTGGTGAATTGTTAAAGAATGTATTAGGTTCTGGAATTGGAAAAAAGAGAGCTGAGTCTTTTAAAAATTTTTCGTAACTCCCCTCTCAAGGTGGCCTTTTCGAGTTTTAACATATCATCTGTGAGATGCTGCTCCTTGGCTTTCTTGATTCTGAGCTCTCGCATGTGATGATTGGTTGTCAATTTTACCTCTTGTTCGAGGCGTTTGAGGTCAGCAAGTGAATCTGGAATTTGGTGATCGTTTTTTTTCAAAATAGCTTTGATTTTGGGAGATTCGAGCACTTCAGGTTCCTCCAATGGAATGGGAAATCGAAGAATCTCAAAGACTTGGGAGGCTGAACCAGAATGCCCAATGACCTCCATAGTATAGGTTGTATATGCGCGTTGGGGTTTGACCTTTACACGGCCAACAGGATTTACTTCTCCAATCCCCTGATCTATATAAATTTGATAGGCATTCTCTACTTCCCAGGACAATTCGATCGCCTCTCCCTCAGTAGAAATCCCTGTTTCTGCCCCAAAATGTAGAATTCTTGGAGGCGGTAAGATCAGGTCTATGGTTTGAGATACTTCTCCAGTATGATTGATGGCTCGCAACACATAGGTAGTACTGCGATCAGGATATAGTTCAACTTGTGTCAGCCCAGTTACTTCTTCCTCCAAAGGTTCGAGAAAAACCTGACTAGCATTGTTTACCTCCCAAAATAGAGGAACAGGCTCTCCAAGCCTGATTTGATCTACCCCAGAATAGAAGTTAAATATTTCAGGCAAACTGAGAGATAAATCCACAGTTGCCCGGACTACGCCGGCAGGATTGGTTGCCGTAAGGGTGCAAGTGCCACCCTTTTCCAAATAAGTTTCCATGAAGCTTGCCCCAGTAACCTCCCCGATATCCATATCGAGTTCGAGTTTGCTGGCATTTTCTACTTCCCAATAAAAAATGGTAGGATGACCTATCTGAATCTCTGGTTCAGCTACACAGAATGATTGTATTCTGGGAGGAGAAAGGGTAACCTTGGTGCTGAGTTGGCGGGTTCCAATCTCATTGGTTGCGAATAAGGTAAATACATTGCCTTCCTGCCATTCCGGGTTGAGGTTCAAGCTCCCTTTGGTTGGAACAATCATATTCCCGGGCATCAACAGGACTGATTCAGATTCAAATACCTCCCATTTGAGGATGTATTCCTCTCTGGAAGAATCACTTTGGGCAGCCGCAGTGAATAAGGCAATCACAGGAAGGCGTCCTTCGCATTTGCGGCAAACCAGTGAGGAGCCCTGATTTGTTGTCTCGCAATGTTCACAAGTCCAGGCATCCCGGTCTGGTTCCACTGGCAATCCTGGTAGCTTGAAGGCTTCCTTGGATCGCCCATTGGACTTATGAGAGAAAGTGTGGTGGGTATTTCTTTGGGGTACAGACACAGAAACTTGGAATTAGACAGATACTCATAGCTTAGGGTTCTCATGTTGTCTAAAACTCAGACAATTGAGTGAAAGGGGATTACTGGCGATAAAAGCAAGGAGGGAAGTTTTCTACAGCCAATCTTATTCGACAAGTGCAGATATTTCGAAGATATGAAATCAATTCTCTTCCTGGTACAGAATCGGCCTCAACTGACAATTTTGCCGCCTGAACCTCTGGAAATCTTACAGAAGAGGAACGCGTAACTAGATCAGCATTTCGAGAATTTCCTGGGAAGGAAGGTCAGAATATCGGCTCTGTAAAATTTCGCTGACCCGCTGGATATAAATTGAATCCAGAGTTTCGTAATCAGGAACATCTTCTGCCAATAAAAACGGACGATTGAGGAGTGGCCCTTCTGTCTTCTTGTCGCCTGCCTGAAAGGCACCGCCCGTAAAGAGGGTATTGATATACTTCTTGATGTCGCTTTTGGGAAGATCTCCATCCAAATGCTGGTAGACCTTCTCAAACATCTGGTTCATTGACAATGGATTCGAAGCAGACAGACTCTGGAAGAGTGAATATGCCATTTCAAGTCGCTTGGGAGCATCTTTTTGGTATCGGAGTTTTTTGGAGAGAAACTGGATCGCGTTCTCCTTCTCATTGGGCTTGGGACGAGGATGCCCATTGGTTTGGGGCTCGCATAGATGGACAATTGGAAGGGTCTGATTTTCAGAATCGATCTTATCCACAACATCCCCTTCCAGAGAAACTACAAACTGCTTAAAGGAGCTGAATCCCAACTCTTTCTCCGAGAATGAAGGATCAAGTCGCAACAACTGCTGTTTGAGACGGGACATCAATACGGGTTCTTCTTCATTTCTGCTTCTCAAAAATCGCAACATCAGATTTCTCCCATATTCTGTCCCCGGTTTGTTCCGGAGGTCGTGAGAGATCGATTCAGCCTCAGGTTCTCCAATCAGTTCTTCCAGAGACTTGAACTCTGTGCTGTTGCGCTTGACAAGATTCCCAACACTATGTTCGAATCCCAGAACAATGACAACTTTGCCTCTTGCTCTCAGGCGTTGGATAAGTGGGATGAAGTCTGTATCTCCAGAACCAATGATGATCACATCGATCTCCCGAAAAAACTCAATATATTCCATCACGTCTACTGCCAGACGAACATCAGAACCATTCTTCCCTTGAAGATTGGTTTCGGGTAGGTGGACCAATTCGAATCCCTGGTTCATCAGTCCTCTCTGATATTGACCAAAAATATCCTTGGACCAATCTGCATATGCTTTCTTCAGACAGATAGCTCCCTTGGTCGTCGCAAAATCGACGATCGGCTCCAACTCCAGAGGTTTGCTCCGGGAGGGATATACGCTATCGGCAGAGATGGCGAGATTTTCAAAATCAAGGTATATCGCTACGTTTTGTCCTTCCATGTATCAATTCTCCTTCAAGGCTTTCCATGCAAAATATATCCAGGCGGCAAAGCATGTAACAATAACAGAACGGTAGCATTGGAGTAGGGAAAAAGGCCAAGCCTTACATCCACAGACTTATAACGAAATAGTAAGGAGAAATCGTCACTTTTTGTGTAACAAAATTGCGGGCCGTCTAACAGATTTCCCATGCGTCTTGAAAATGAGTAGATTACCCTGAAAGATTTTCGTAAATGTTCAAAAACATCTACGAGGGTGACTTCCCTCTGGATCAGCCAACAACTTGCCAAAAATCATCAAAGAAAATATGAGTACATGACAATCGACCAAAATCACTACGATTTTGTGTTATCAGTATAGAGATCTTTGCTCCCATTCTCACATTCAGGAAAACGAAAAAGCTGTTGTTGTGATTATTCCTCTTACCAATTCTCCTCTTGGACCTAGCATTTGGAAATCCTGGAATCAGCGAAGGGAATGAAGGGATTTCTCCCAAATGAAAAGAGACCTATCGAAGCAAAGTAACATTACCAGAGTATTCCTCTGTTCCAACTTTGAGCATGTAATAGTAGACTCCTTCGGGCGCGAGATTGTTTCCAACCGAGCCATCCCAGGTAGAAGATGGCCCTTCAGCTTCGAAGACAGTTCTCCCCCATCTGTCCTGCACAACGAGGGAGTATGCCTCCTTTCCAGTGTACCTGACGGCAAATTCATCATTGATCCCATCCTGATTTGGGGAGAAAATATTGGGGATGATCACTTCA
>JBCCGK010000106.1:0-40363 GCA_039029315.1 Bacteroidota bacterium
TGAACATTTGAGAATCAGAGTCCTGGCAACGACCTTTTAGCTACCCCGTGATTATTGTCAAAGAACCAGAATTTTTAGGAGGTATTTTTTTCTCAGACAAGACTCTTTTTTGTTCTCATAGTGGGGCTATGAGATGAAAAAAAGTTGAAGGATGAGGAAAAAAGACGCATACAAAAAATAAGTGGCAGATGTTCAAACAGTCTCTAGGTAAGGGGACAAATGTATATTTGATAATCATCTTCCACCCTCTCGCTCTCCCGCCAGCGGGAGACATCAACCCACAAGGCCAGAAATCAACGATTTCCCCCTTTGGAGGCTTGGGGAGGAACAAGATCCTACAATTAATTGTGTCTCCATACTTACCACTCACTCAAGCCTTCAAGGCAAATTGCCACAAGTTTTCCGACTTACATTTCAGTTTCTCCCAAAAAACAATGCATTTTTTCAAGAATCGCAAATCAGGCGTACCTTTTCTGAAACATATCTTCTAGCTTTGTGTATAGGATATTGGACCCAATTTTGTATGTATGGAAGAATCCTTTTTGCAACAATTGTACACAGCACAACAAGAGTGCCCCACCTGCCCGCCTCGACACATTATCATTACCTTTTTTGAGGAGTTGATGGGCACCCTTTTTCCCGATTATGCCAAGAAATCTTTTGCTTCCTTTGCCAAATTTGAGTTGCATATTCTCAATTTGAAGGAGGAGTTGTATGAAATCCTCTACATGGCTCCGAATCGGGAAGATATGCATACAGCCAACAAATCTGAACTATTCTTCGAACAGATTCCTGCGATCTACCAGCAATTGCAACAGGATATTTCCGCCATGTATGAAGGAGATCCCGCAGCCCAGAGCAAGGCAGAAGTTGTTCGGACCTATCCTGGTTTTTATGCCATTGCGGCTTACCGTTTTGCGCATGAGTTGCACAAGCTTGATGTCAAAATCATTCCAAGAATGATCACAGAACATGCCCACAGCAAGACCGGAATAGACATTCATCCAGCCGCACAGATCGGGGAATATTTCTGCATAGATCATGGGACAGGCATTGTGATTGGTGCAACCACACAGATTGGCAATCACGTCAAAATCTATCAGGGAGTAACACTTGGCGCATTGAGTGTGAACAAAGAAGACGCAAAAATTAAACGACACCCAACCATTGAAGACCATGTGGTGATCTATTCTGGCGCAACCATCCTTGGTGGAACTACGGTCATTGGCCATCATAGCATCGTCGGCGGCAATGTGTGGTTGACACAAAGTATTGCGCCACATACCAAAGTCTATTATCAACATACCATCCAAACAGATAAACAAACTTTGTCTGACTCGATGATCCATAAATCCTATTCAGAATGAATCTTTCCCGACTTATTGGAAATACCCCATTGGTCCAGATCCAATCCATCAATCCCAATCCCGCCGTAACAGTCTATGTCAAACTGGAGGGACAGAATCCGGGCGGCAGCGTCAAAGATCGGGCTGCCTATGGGATGATCAAGGGCGCCTTGGATCGAAAAGAGATTGCTCCGGGAGACAAACTTGTCGAAGCCACCAGTGGCAATACAGGAATCGCATTGGCGATGATCGCTCAAGCCATGGGCGTCCATATGACGCTCATCATGCCAGATACTTCCACCCCGGAGCGCATCAAGACCATGCGGGCATATGGCGCAGAGGTTATTCTGACTCCTGGCGCAAAAACCATAGAATATTCAAGAGAATTGGCAGAAGAAATGTCCAACAGTGGGGAGTATTTTATGCTCAATCAATTTGCCAATCCTGATAATTACAAGATGCACTACCGGACCACCGGACCAGAAATCTGGCGCGATACAGAAGGGAAGATCACCCATTTTGTATCTGCAATGGGAACAACAGGAACGATCATGGGCGTCTCTCGCTACCTCAAGGAACAAAATCCCGCCGTCCAGATAGTCGGCACCCAACCAACTGATGGCTCACGCATTCCGGGCATTCGGCGCTGGTCTCCCGAATTTTTGCCCAAAATATATGAAGCTCGTCGAGTGGACAGAATCATCGATGTGAGCAGAGATCAAGCGACTGACATGACCCGACAGTTGGCCAAAAAGGAAGGAATTCTTGCCGGTATGAGCAGTGGTGGTGCACTAAGGGCGGCTCTGACAGTTGCCAGCGAGTTGGAGGAAGGGATTGTCGTCTCTATCGTATGTGATCGGGGAGATCGATATTTGAGTTCGGAATTGTTTGAGTAGCCCAGACCATAGAGACTGTTTGAACATCTGTCACTTATTTTTTTTATGCGTCTTTTTTCCTCATCCGGCGGCTTTTTTTGTTCCTACAGCTTATACAGGAAGTAGGAAAGGGAAGCAGGTTCTATTTGCTTTTCTTCAAAAGCATCAAGCCTACTTGCCCGCCAATCCATGCCTGAGCCTGGACATTGGAGAAATTCCAGCTCGCCATGCTTTCATTTGTGGCTAGTTCAGAGAGATATGCGCCGGTATCTGGATCTCGATAGTTGGATATATGTAGATTGAAGGTTGGGCCAACGCTTACTTGCAGGCGCTTCGTCAAGGGATAGGCATAGGCCAACTGAAACTGGCTTAATAGATTCAGGTCTGTAATCAGCTGCCGGTCCTGATGGATTTGCCAAGCCATCAATTCTCCATGAATGTATGATTTCTTGAAAACTTTGATGGCAGTCCCCAACCCATATCCGTACCCCCAGACAAGCGTTTGGGAGGTAGGTTTCATTCCGGCGGAGAAGATGTTGTATAGTCTGTGATTACCTGTTTTCAATCGCAAGGAAAGGGGAAAAGCCATGCTCGCATTGAGTTCCAGGCCATTGTGTCCGTTTCTGATAATATTCACCAACCCAATGGGGATTCCTTGCAGGCTATCGCTCACATTGACCAAGCCAATCTGTATCCCTTTCCCTTTTTTGGCAATGTTGAACAAACTGGAGATTTGGGTCCCCTGAAAATCTCCAGTACTGATATTGAATAAACCCGCAACTTGTCCTCCTGTTAAGGTCTGACCAATATTGAATAGACCACCGAGTTGTAAGCCGTTCACTCTCCCTTCCGAGTTCCCCATGCTCACATTTGCGAGCCCAGCGATTTGTACGCCGTCTAGTTCTTTGCCCCAGTTGGCAAAGCCTGCTATTTGCCAGCCCTTCACAGCTCCCACACACACATTGGCGAAGCCGCTGAGTTGCGCCCCATACAGCTCCCCTGCTGCGACATTCAGCATTCCTGTGACTTGCGCCCCATACAATCTTCCTTTGAGCACATTGTTGACCGGAGATAGCTGTACCCCATGCAAACTGTCTGCCCAATTGTTGAAGCCCGCGATTTGGGCGCCATAGACAGACTTTTTGTTGACATTGAAGATGCCAGCGATTTGTACGCCTGCCAGATTACCGCCGACTGCATTGCCAACACCAGCCGCCTGAATTCCTGCTACACCATGCCGATCAATATTCAGGATTCCCCCCACCTCCACGCCTTTCAATCCAGTAGTGTATCCTGCAAACAGATTAAAGGAAAACCGATTGAATTTTCGCCCAAAAAATTTATGAGTTCCGAGGGTAGGAATAATAGAAAACTGACCCAAGTGTGTGTCCAAACTATCTTCGCTCACAGAATTGACTAAGGTGGAATCTGCAACGAACCAGGAGACCATGGCTACATCAGCCAGGGGGTTGATCGTATCTGCACTGGCAAGGAAAAAGGACTGAGGAGCGACTTTCTTGACGGTTCTGGGCTGCAAATACACCTTGATGCTGGTGTCCTGTCGCCTCATTTGCATCTCAATGTTTTGGGCAATATACAATCGATGCTTGACGCTAAGACTGATGCGTCTTCTGTGTGGAGAGGTTCGAAGCCTGAATGCCCCCTTCTCATTGGTTACAGCTGCTTTTCCCTGATAAATTTCATAGATACTCGCATGTGCCAGCTTTCTCCCACTTTCTGCATCAAAAATATAGCCGATGATACGTTTCTCCTTGGGCGGACTAGGTAGGGTACGCGCAACCTCCGAAGGGGGCAGACTGATCCTCTCAGGTTCGGTTTGAATCCGCACCCGATTGAGAATGACATGGCTTCCGATTTCCTTGTACTGGATCGAAGGATCATTGATCACATGGTCCAGGGCCTTTCTGGTGCTGACTGAATTGAGGTGGACTGTCATGACCCGATCCAGATCCAGCAAGGCGGGATTGTATGAAAAATAAAATTCCCCTGTTTCACTGATTTCCTGCAAGACTTCTTCCAGACTTTGGTCAGTGATGTGAACCGTAATGGTCTGATTCAGAATGGAAGATTGAGCCAATCCGCTAAGACTAGCCAGACAACACAAAATCAGGTAGAAGTGTTTCATTAGGTACAGGAATTGGTCCACATGAGATATCCGTTACCGGTCTTCTGAATATGATAGCCCATTGCTTCTGAAATAAGCGTCAGGATTTCTTCCAAAGATTGTCCATTATATTGTCCAGAATACTCACAGTCCTGTTCGTCTTTGGATGTAAAGCGAATCTCTACCCCATAGGCATCTGACAGGGTTTTTACTACTTGAGACATAGGTGCACGAACAAAATGAAAGGTCTTTGGCACCCAGGCATCCACGGCTTCCTGAGGAGGGGAGATCGCAACAACAGCCGATTGCTCATGATCGTGTTTGGCAGCCATGCCTCGTTCAAGTATTATGGAATTTTCCTTAGTTTGATCCTTGTCCCGTACCGCCACAATGCCTGTTTTCACCACCACTTCTGTTGCTTTCTCCTCTGCAAGTGCCCGGACCAGAAAGGAAGTTCCAATCACCTCAATGAGGGTCTGATTGGTCTCAATCACAAAGGGATGCAGGCTGTCTTTGGCAATATCAAAAAACGCTTCTCCTTCCAGCTCCACTCGTCTTATGTCTTCTGAAAAAGCGGGTGGATAGGTCAAGATTGCCCCGGCTTTGAGATGAACGACAGAGCCGTCTGCCAGTTCCTGCCTGAGGGGTTCTGAAGATTGATTGACAAGCATTTTTCGTTCGACCTGTCCCTCTTCCTGAAGCAAGGCCCAGATTCCGGCAATACTGGCAATGCCCACCAGAATCACAGCGGCTATTCGCATCCAGTTATTTCGCCAACCAGATTGCATGTGGGTTATGGAGGCAGAACTGATCCCGACTCTCTTCTGGAATCGGTCCCATGCTACATCTGCTTTTTTTATTTCAGCTTCATCCATTTGCTCCATCATGCCCCAGACTTGTCGCATCTCGGCCAAATATTGATGGTTCTCATCCGACGCATTCTTCCATGCCTCGATGATCCGCCCCTCTGCTTCGGAATGCTCCTGAGCCAGATATTTGATGAGTAACTCATCCGTGATATGTTCGGATTCTCTCTTCATTGATGGTCCTTATCTCCATGACAATTCAAGGATTGTTTTACCCTTACTGCCTTTCCCCAAAAAAATATTTCTTCATGCAACATCTGATAGTTTCTTAAGTCCTTAACAGCTTATCAGCGAAAAAAATCAGCCATAATCAGCAACAGCAGGGGCAGATGATCTTTCAAATATACCCGCATACGCCGCATAGCCTTGGCCATTTGTGCTTCCACTGTCTTTTGTGAAATTCCCAACTTCTCTGCGATCTCCCGGTACTTGAATCCTTCCAACCGATTCATTCGAAAAACCTTCGCACACTGCTTTGGCAAGGAGGCGATTCCCTCCATTATGCTTTCCTTGATATCCACTTCTATCATGCTGTCAGTCTCATCTACCTGAAATTCCGCACGGTTGGCTTCCACATGCGTACGGTAGGTCTCACGCACCTTTTGGTGCTTGATGAGATTCAGACAATGATTGTGAACCGCTCTAAACAAATAAGATTTGAGCGAAGATTGGATATTGATGGTTGAGCGTTTTTCCCACAACTGCGCAAATACTTCCTGCACCACTTCATCAGCCTGTGCCGGATCATCCACATACCTGAGGGCATAGGCATGCAAGCCGGAATAATAGGTCTTAAACAAGACCTCAAAAGAAGCCTCGCTTTGAAAGTTCATCGATTCAGGAGTGTTGTGGACCAAAGGCTTGATCTAGGGTATTTCAGATTCAAGGTAGGCATTTTTGACAGAAGTTCCCTCAATCACCTAGCACGAAACAAGCCAGACTCCAAAAAAATAGCGTCTCACTGTTCGCTGACTTCACTGCCTGCCATCATCAAGAAAGCTCCTCCAATGATGATTGCGAGAAAATGAACAACGGTAAATAGATACACCTGTCCAATTGATTCAAAGGTCAAACCAGGAAGATGGGCAGAGCCATCCCAGCCGATGATGAACACAATACCGATAAGAAAGTTAAGAATTCCGATGGCGATAGATCCCAAACCTGCCACCTTGACTAATTGCATGAGTGATTCCATTTCTGAGAATGCTAAGTTAATTCAAGGCAAAGATAGCAATTTCAGATGATCAAATTGACATCCAGAGATCAAGGATTTCCCTTTCTATAATCTGCGAGAAATTTTTCCAGTCCTATATCCGTAAGGGGATGTTTCAACAAACTCATGATTACCTTGAGCGGACAGGTTGCCACATCTGCTCCTACTTCCGCACACTTGATCAGGTGCATATTGTGCCGAATGGAAGCAGCCAGAATTTCGGTATCAAAATCGTAATTCTCATAGATCAAAGCGATTTGCTCAATCAACTCCAGACCATCGAAGGAAATGTCGTCCAATCTTCCAATGAATGGAGAAACGTAAGAAGCCCCGGCTTTTGCGGCAAGAAGTGCCTGACCAGCATTAAAAATCAACGTGCAATTGGTTCGAATACCTGCGTCTGTCAGATGTCGAATCGCTTTGACCCCATCCTTGATCATCGGAATTTTGACGACAATTTTGTTATCTATCTGTGCCAGTTCCTTCCCCTCTTTGATCATTCCATCAAAGTCTACGGAGATAACCTCTGCGCTGACATTGTTGTCCACGATATTACAAATGGCCTTGTAGTGGGCAATGATATTGTCCTTTCCTGTTATTCCTTCTTTTGCCATGAGGGAAGGATTGGTTGTCACGCCATCCAAAATTCCGAGATCATAGGCTTCCTGAATATCGGAAAGGTTTGCTGTGTCAATAAAGAATTTCATGAATGATCATCTTTTGATAAAAATGTGCACAAAGAATCGGGTTTGTCAAAGCAATTCTCCAAGCTACATTATTTTGAGCATCCACAAAACACCTGTGCCAAAAGCCATCCGGCAGCTAGCCTAATAGGAATAGAGCAGTTGCTCTTCTACGCCTTCCAACATAAGGACAATTTCCGATTGTCCTTCGAGCTGCAAAGGACTGATATCAAAAGAATGCTCGGAGGAGATCAAGGCCTTACATGCATCATTGTGAGTATCTAAGACCAGTTTTATCGCTCTTTGAGGCGGGAGGGAATAATTGACAGTGTTGCGGTCTAACAAGGAGAAGTCATGGTCTTTGCAGCCACCGCCTCTGGACACGGTCAGTGTCAAGCAATGATCCTCTATCACAGCCTCTAATATGGTAAATGGATCGGACTTCGCCCGCTCATACTGGTTTTCACTGATCCTTACAGCTTGGTCACATACTGAATCGGGCAATGGTAGCGGTCTCTGACAGGAAAATATAAGACAGATTCCACAGAGCAAAAGGGTTAGATATCTCATACAACAGAATTATTGGGTTCTATTCACAAGACGAAAAAGAAAGAAAAACGCTGGACATAATTCTGGTAGGCAGGTAGAGACTTGGAAGAAAAGCTGCCTGTTCACTTCCTTACAGAGTCTGAGAATATATCAATCTCAGAGGATAAGCGCCAATTTTCCTTTCCTCTACATGACACATCTCCTGATGAATTCAGAGAATCAACAACCTTTTTCCCTCACACAGATTGTCTTAAGTGATTGAGCCAAACCAGTATGCAGATCCAAGCATGTTTATTCACCGAGATGCCCTGCTCTACCTCCTGATTGTTAACACAAAGAGAATCATGCTTCCTTGTCAGAACAGGGGAATCTTCCTAGCTTTGCCATCGAACAAACAGCCCCATTTAACCGAAAAGATGATGAAACTCCTCCACCTAGTATTCCTGACATTGTTCCTTCTGATGCTGTCATTCACAGCAGAAGCCCAAGAAAATCTCACACAGACAGTAAGGGGAAGCGTCGTAGATCAGGAATCGAAATTCCCACTGGTTGCCGCCAAAGTGTTTATTCTTAAAGCAGATGGTGAGGTGATTGGCAATTTGACCAATGATCGAGGCCAGTTCAGATTGGAAAATGTTCCCGTAGGCCGGCAAACGATTCAGGTCACTTACATCGGCTATACGCCAACCCAACTGGACAATGTGGTCGTCAGTTCTGGAAAGGAAGTCATTCTTCATGTCGAACTGGAACAGTCCTCTGTAGAGTTGGAGGAGGTAGAACTTGTTGCTTCCCGCAGCGGGGAAGTCCGAAATGAAATGGCCAAAGTGAGTGCCAGACAGTTTTCGGTCGAAGAGACCAATCTGTATGCTGGAAGTCGGGGCGAACCAGCACGGATGGCCTCCAATTACGCAGGGGTACAGGGAGGAGATGATTCAAGAAATGATATTGTGATTCGAGGAAACTCTCCTCAAGGTGTTCTCTGGCGGCTGGAAGGGATCAACATTCCGAACCCCAACCACTTTGCCATTCCCGGCACAGGAGGCGGACCTGTAACCATCCTCAACAATAAGTTTCTGGCCAATTCAGATTTTTATACCGGTGCTTTTCCCGCTGAGTTTGGCAATGGAACTGCCGGGGTATTTGACCTACGAATGCGAAATGGCAATAATGAAAAACATGAATTCAGCGGTCAATTGGGATTTCTGGGGACAGAGTTGATGGCGGAAGGGCCTATCTCCAAAGAAAGTGGGGCCTCCTATCTGGCGATGTATCGCTATTCGACTCTGGCACTTTTCACCTTCCTCAACATCAATGTCGGCTCAGATGCGATCCCTGCCTATCAGGATGGTGCCTTCCGGCTCAATTTCCCTCTCAAAAATGGGGCATCCCTGGCGATTTGGGGCATAGGCGGCCTAAGTGATATTGATATTCTGTTGAGTGAACAAACCGCTCCTCAAGCAGAGGGAGACCTCTACGCAGCCAATCAGGACCGCGATCAGTATTTTGGGACAAATACTGGTGTTGGAGCCATTACCTACACACATCCGCTGAATGTCGATACCTATATCAAGGCCAGTGTCGGAATATCCAGACAATCCTCAGATACCTACCATGAGCAAATCTATCGTCACACTGAGGGAACAGGGGACAATGAAAGATTTGTGGTAGATTCCCTCCCTCCTATTCTGGATTACGAATACCAGGAGACCAAACTGTCTGCCTATGTCAAATTCAACCGTAAGCTGAGTCGAAAAGCAAGCTTGAATGTCGGTGTGAATGCTGATTGGTTACATATGAACTATATCGATTCGGTTCGGATCGTAGTCCCTCAAGAAAATAGCGTTCCTGTCCTTCAGCCCTGGCGCGTGCGCTGGAATGCTGATCAGGGAGCTGCACTCATCCAACCCTATGCACAGATCAAATACAAGCCCAGCGATCAATTCGAAATGGTCGCTGGAATCAATAGCTTGTATTGGGGCCTGAATGACAATAGCTTTTCCCCGATCGAACCACGAATAGGCATGTCTTATGATTTGGGCGGAGGACACAAGCTTGGCCTCGGTGCGGGCTTGCATTCCCAGATTCAGTCTCCCTATTTGTATTTCTACAGTGATGTGCAGGTGAACAATGATCCACAAGAGTATAACCTGGACATGGGACTGACCAAAAGCTTCCACTCTGTCCTCTCCTATGATTGGTATCCAGCCAAGTTCATGCGCATCAAGGCCGAAGCATATTTTCAGTCCTTGTACGACATCCCTGTTGAGGCTAGATCGAGTTCCTACTCTCTCATCAATGCAGGCTCGGGATTTTCTCGCTTCTTCCCCGATACCCTGGTGAATGAGGGAACTGGCAGAAACTTTGGGGTAGAATTGACTGTTGAGCGGTTTTTCAGTGGGGGATATTACTTTCTGCTTACTGGCTCAGTGTTCGATGCCAAATACAGAGGGAGCGACGATGTCCTGCGAAATGCCACCTTCAATGGGCAATTTGCATTCAATGCCCTGTTTGCGAAAGAATGGTCTTTCGGACAAGGGTCTGCCTTCAATCTGGGAGGAAAATTCACAACTGTTGGCGGAAGATGGCGAGGGGAGGTGGATGATGCAGAATCATTACGGCAGCTGGAGGTCGTCTACCAAAACGAGACCGTCAACACCATTCAATTTGATCCATATTTTCGATTTGATGTCAAAGCCGCTATTCGCCTCAACAGAAAGCGACTGACTCATGAACTCGCCATTGATTTTGTCAACGTTACCAACAGAAGAAACATTCTGACTCTGACCTATGTCCCGGATCATCCTACAGGCAATCCGGTTCAGGAGGAGTATCAATTGGGGTTCCTGCCGCTTTTTTATTACAAGATAGATTTCTAAGCCTATGCCGACCTATATTGCTCTCCTCCGTGGCATCAATGTCAGCGGTCAGAAAAAAATCAAAATGGCGGATCTCAGGGCACATCTTGCAGAATTGCCTATCCGGCATATCCAAACCTATATCCAGAGTGGCAACATCATCTTTGAGCATGAGAATACGGATCCGGGCATATTGGAGCGCTTGATTCATGACAAGATTGCGGAAAAATATGGGTATGATGTCCCAGTCCTGGTAAAAACAGCAGAAGATCTGAATCGCGTCCTGCAGAACAACCCATTCCAGGAGGAATCTGAGTCAGGCCCTAAACGGGTATACTTTACCTTCCTGGCTTCGGAACCCGATGAAGCTCGCATCGCCAAACTATCTGAGGTAGACTATCAACCCGAAAAATATGTTCTGGAGGGAAAGGACATTTACTTTTTTTCTCCCAGTGGATATGGAAGAGCCAGGATGAGCAACAACTTCTTTGAAAACAAGCTCAAAGTTCGGGCAACGACACGCAACTGGAAAACCACACAAGTGCTGTACAAGATGGCCATGGCCGCTACAAAGTCTGATGATTGAGCATTGTTCCTGTTTCTGATAGGTGGCTGTTTCCTGAAAACTTTCGAAGACTTTCCCCCTTAGCAAGGCCAAATATTTTTCATGTACCAGACAGGAAGGTTCTCATATGAAGCAGCTTGATCCGTCATTTTTCGGTTGACCATTCACGCCTTCGCTTTTTCTGGCACTGCTGGCCCAAAAAGGGAAAAATTGGGATCGATATTTACAGTTTGTCCAGCTAGATGTACAAGATTTGATGAAAAGTGAAAGACCATTTTTTCACTTTATTAATTTTTTTAAAAAAATTTCGAAAATCCTACATGTCCGAAAACTGAAAAGAATGAGCCAAAATCGGCCATTCAAACAAAAAAAATGGCTACTCAACCCAATAAAATCAAAACTTATTCTTGAAAGTATTAAATTGGGAATGTTTTTTGATTGAAACTGTAACATATTTGAGTACCTACATCATCTGTTTCTTACATTAACCCAATTCTTCCTACTTTGGTAATTCCATCCAAAATAGGATGTAAGGTTTTTATTTGAATATGGCTCGTTTCAATCACTTACAATCTGCTTTTGCTTTGATTAGATTTTTACACTGTATTTCTGTAAGCTCTTACTGGGAAAAAATTATGAAAAGGTTTTTATTCCTATTTCTATGTATCGCTTCCTCTTTTTCTCTTTTTGCACAACCATCTGGATTCAGTGACCAAAGTTATGTTGGTGCATTGAATTTGGCATTAGGTGTTACATTCGATGATAATGGCACCATGTATATGTGGGAAAAAGAAGGAAAAGTCTGGATCGTTAATGGTGGGGTAAAATCCGCCACTCCGCTGATTGACATCTCCGAGGAGGTGGGTAATTGGCGTGATTATGGTTTATTGGGTGTTGCACTTGATCCTAGCTTTTTGACAAATGGCTATATCTATCTTCTTTATGTTGTGGATAGGCACCATTTGCTGTATCATGGCACAGGCTCATATGTCAGTACTGCCAATGAATACTACAATGCGACCATTGGGCGTGTAACCAGATATACAGCCGAATCTTCCACTGGCTTCACCACTGTGGATTATTCTTCGAGAATGATCCTATTGGGCGAGACCATAGATACGGGGATTCCGATTCTTCACCAATCACATGGAGTAGGGACCATTTTGTTTGGGGAAGATGAAACCCTACTCATCTCTTGTGGAGATGGTGCAAGTTATTTCGGAACAGATGTAGGAGGAGCTGCACACGGAACCTTTACAGCACAAGGGCTAGTAGATGGCATTATTTCTTCCAATGAAGATGTTGGTTCATTCCGATCTCAATCATTTGAGTCTCATAATGGCAAAATTCTCCGCCTCGACAAGGCAACAGGAGATGGGTTGCCAAGTAATCCATTTTACGATGCAGCCAATCCACGCTCTCCCAGATCCAGAACTTGGGGAATGGGCCTCCGGAATCCTGCCCGTATGGCACTAAAGCCAGGAACAGGTAGCCCTACATCAGGAGACGCCAACCCTGGCACCCTGCTTGTTGGAGATGTAGGATGGACCGATTGGGAGGAGTTGAATGTTGTCACCACAGGAGGGATGAACTTTGGTTGGCCTGTCTTTGAAGGAGTCAATGAAAACACCAATTATGACGCAGCAGATACCGAAGATCCTTCTGTAAGCACTCCTGGCGGATGCGGACAGACCCATTATCAATTCGATCAATTGGTGAAGACTTGGGAAGGCAGCGCGCCTAGCTATCCAGATCCATGCGGGGGAGGCAATATTGATCCGAACAGCTATACCTTAACCATTCACTATCGACCAACCTTCACCTGGCAGCATGATGGTAGCGAAACCTATGCTACAGAGCTAGATGGTACCTTTCACTCTCTTGGGGATGTTTCCAGCCCAGTCAGTGGGACTATTTTTGCCGGAAATGCTTCTATTGGTGGTGTCTGGTATAACGGGACTGATTTCCCTGCTCAATATCAGGATGCATATTTTCACGGAGATTACGGCCAGAAATGGATCAAGGTATTCAAATTTGATTCAGATATGGAGCCTTTGTCTGTAGAAGACTTTGACACCAATATCGGCCGAGTCATTGGTCTGGCTTATCATCCTACCCAGAGTGAATTGTTCTACATCAAATATGGAAATGAAGTCAGAAAATATACTTACTCTCCTTCTGGCAATCAAGCGCCAGAGGCGGAGGCTACTTCAGATGTTTATTACTCAGCGACAAATAGCCTGACAGTTAATTTTGATGCTTCTGGTTCTTCAGATCCCAATGGTGATGGCCTCACCTATACCTGGGATTTTGGAGACACCAATTCTGGAAGTGGTGCCACCCCTACCCACAATTATAGTGTGGTTGGAAGTTCACCTACCAAGTATACGGCGACCGTTACGGTATCGGATGGTTCTCTGACCGATCAGGCCAGCATCATTATCTACCTAAACAATACGCCTCCAGTCATTAGTTCCACCAGTATTGACAGCAAGGATTTTTACTCAGTGATAGAGGATGAAACCGCTACGCTATCTGCGGTTGCGACAGATGATACACCAGGAGCATTGACTTATGCCTGGCAGACCGTTCTCCACCACGATAATCATACCCACCCTGAGCCGATCGATTATAACAATCCTACAACAACGCTTATCTCTGCGATTGGGTGTGATGGGCCAACATATTTTTACCGAATTCATCTGACAGTAACTGATGTAGAAGGCTTGAGCACTTCCTTCATGAAGGAAATCCAACCTACCTGCGCACCTTTGACTGAAGATGATGAAGGCACTTATGTCTTGGGCGAAACACTCAAACTAACTGTCCTGGACAACGACTATTCTATTGATGCAATCGACAAGTCTTCTTTTGTCTTCAAGCAACTTCCTGATCATGGCGCAGCCAGTTACAATTCCACTACTGGAGAAGTAACCTATGTTCAGAATGGGACAGACGAACTGGTGGATACCATTATCTACCGCATCAGCGATGTAGATGGCGATACTTCACGTTGGACCAAAGTTTGCCTGAACTGGCTTGGCCGCCCTACCGTGGAGATTATTAGTCCCAAAACAGGAACATCAGTAGATGACAAGGCCGTGAAGCTGATCTATAGTGTATCTGGAGATACCACACAAATTGGTGGCATTCGATTCCAGATCGACAGTGATCCTCCAGAAGACGAAGCGAATCCCTCAGGAGAAAAAGTCTTCTTTGACATTGGCACAGGGTCCAAAACGATCACAGCTACCTTACTGGATCTGTCCAACACCCCTCACGTCTATTCTGAATCAACTGATAATACTACAGTTACTGCCAGAATCATTGGTGCAGATATCAAACTACTGACAGGCGTAGCCACAAACATTGGCAACTCCTGGTCGACCATTACACTTGATTCCTCCTATACCAATATGGTTGTGATTGCAACCCCTGTATTGGCGAGCACTTCTGATCTGCCTGCTGTTACCAGGATTCGAAATGCCTCAGGTAATTCCTTCGAATTGATGGTCCAGAATCCCAGTGGTACAGCTCTTTCGGGCTATACAGTTCACTACCTGGTAGTAGAAGAAGGGATCTATACCGAAGCAGCGGATGGCATCACGATGGAGGCTCACCTGGTCAATTCCTCCAAAACTGCGGCTTCCACCAGCAGTTGGAATGGCAATAAAGAAAATAGAGGCTATGACAACTATTATGTAAGTCCAGTTGTGATGGCCCAGGTGATGACCTACAATGACACAGATTGGTCTGTGGCATGGGCTTCCAGCAATGATATTGCGGTGGCGCCTTTCGACCAGAAATTGTTTGTGGGCAAGCATGTTGGTAGCGATTCAGACAATACTCGCTCAGATGAGACCATCGGATACATTGTTTTCACCGCTGGTAGTTATGTCGTTCGCGCCCGTCCATTTACAGTTGGGCTAGGGTACGAAGGAATCCAGGGAGTAGATGACAATGCCAGTGGATATACTTATAATCTACTGGATCTGGAAGAGCCTCTTTATGGGATGGCAACTGCTGCCGGAATGAATGATGAAGATGGTGGTTGGCCAGTATTCATTGGCAATGACCCATTAAGCCCTACTTCTCTGACTCTGGCGATTGATGAAGATCAAATTGGAGATACAGAAAGAAGTCATGAAAGTGAGCAAGTTGCTTTCTTTGTCTTCGATAGCTTGTTGATACAAGCGACTCCATCATTCCCCGTAGAATGGTTAGACTTCGAAGCAACTCCGATAGATTCCAAAGTCCGTTTGGATTGGTCTACAGCTTCTGAGAACAACAATGATTTCTTCACAATCGAACGCTCCAAGGATGGATTGATTTTTGAGTCCCTGTTTCAGGTCGCATCTGCTGGCAACAGCCAATCCATCCAATCCTATCAAGGATTTGATGAGAATCCATTGCCAGGAAGAGCTTTCTATCGACTTCAGCAGACTGACTTTGATGGAACATTTTCCTACTCCAATGTGATTGAAGTATATTTTGATGGAACTCCATTCCTGGTATATCCCAATCCTGTGCACAGTACAGAAAGCTTGAATTTGGAACTCCATCTTGACAAGAGCCAGGAAGTACAGATTCAGATGTTCAATCTGACTGGACAATCCGTGATCGACCAGAGAGTTTCTCTCCAACAAAAGGATGAGTTAGTTACTCTCCCGCTCACAGACCTGCCTGCTGGAACCTATTTTGTATACGTAAAGACAACGCGCAAGCGGTATATGAAAAAGGTTTTGGTTAACCCTAAGTAAGAAGCAGAACGGAAATACAGAAAGGAAGGGTCCCACAGTTGTGGGACCCTTGTGTTTTTCTTTCATGCCTTAATGTGAGACTGTTTGAAAATCTATCACTTATTTTTTGTATGCGTCTTTTTGCAGGTACGGATTCTAGCTATTGAGGAAACAACCTGGGCAAAAATGAATCCATCGGTTGTATCTGCGTTCTCGAAAAGGCTTTGTCTTTATTTTTTCCTTTTTCTTTTTCGGCCCTTCACCTTATATGAATTGTCTCTTCGGTTGGAATCCGGGATATAACTTGCTCCAAGGACCATGCCTGTAATTTTTCCAGGGAATTTTCGCTTAATTGTCAACACCTCATTTCCCTCTTTCCAGATTTCGGCCGTATAGTAGATAATTTCTTCTGTCCCATCCTCAAAAGAAATCTTCAAATGTACAGGAACAGGCATATTACCCACACGCTTGATCGCGATCTCTGCCTTGTTCTTTTTCAGTTTGCCAACATCCAGTTTCAAATCCGGTTTCCCTGCCTCAAAAAACCATTTTTTCCAATACCAGGACAGGGATTCTCCTGCAACCTCATCGAAGGTATGAAAGAAATCATAGGGAAGTGGATGCTTGCCATGCCAACGACTCATATAGGTCCGCAGCGCAAGCGTGAACAAAGAATCCCCCATCATATCCTGAAGAAGATAATAAGCAGAGGCAGGATGAAAATAGGCTGCGATATAATAAGGCATCCCGGACATCTCTACAGAAGGAGTCATGAGTGGTTTGAGATTACCAAATCTGGCAAAACTCACCATCCCAATGACGTTCTCCGCCATGGGTGATTTTGCATATCCTTTTTTCTTCATCAGATCCAGAGGAAAAAACTGTGCCCAGCCCTCATCCATCCAGGCAAATCTGCGTTCATTGATCCCCATATAAAAAGGAAAGTAGGTATGCGCAATTTCGTGATAGGTAAGACTGAAGGCTGATCCGAGACTGAAGGAAGACCCATCATTTACGATCATAGGAAACTCCATTCCGCCACCACCTGTCTCCCCATTGAAGACTGTCATCTTGGGATAGGGATAAGGGATTCCAGGAAGCCCAAAAGAAAGGTCTTCCACAATCTCCCTGGCAAAGCCTGCAATATGGTAGAAATCCTCTGCTCCGGGCTGATAACATGCATCGGTCAATACCCTGCGTCCTGTCTCACTCACCCGCGCACTTGAAGCATCCCAGTAATAATAATCCGCAATTGCAAAAGCAAAATCAGGCACATAAGAGGCTCGGTATTTCCAGGTATTCTGTCCATTCCGATAGGTGATCTCCGCGCCTGATTCGTAATCTTCCTTCCCAACAATGCGAACCACCGTATCAGAGACCATCGCATCCTGATAGCGCTTCAAATAGGTGGGTGTATATAGTTTTTCCGGATTGAGAAGTTCGCCCGTAGACCAAAGCAGAAAACTGTCCGGGACAGTGATTTCAACATCAAAATCGCCAAAATCATTGTAGAATTCATGCTGGCCCGTATGGTCGAAGAGGTCCCAGCCAAATACATCATCATACACGGACATTTGTGGGTACCAATAGGCCACGAAATAGGAATACTCTCCATATTTGCCGTAGCGATTGGCCACACCATTGGGCATGGTAAAGGACCAATGAATCGTCAATTTTATAGATGATTGCGGAGGCATGGGAGTTTCGAGATCGATAAACATATTTGTGCCAGAGCGAGAGACTGGTGACCAATCTGCATACAAGGCCAGTGTATCTGCATTCAGAATCACCTCCTGTATGTCTACCCCATCTGTCAGCTCGTTTTTTGACAAGCGATAATCTCCATCAAAATCCTTCCGCAAGCGATCCTGATATAAGCGCAACACCAGTTGGGTCAGAGAGTCTGGACTATTGTTCTGATAGACAATCGTTTCTTTTCCAACCAGTAAGCGAGAGACAGGATCGAAGGTTGCGCGAATGGAATAATCAGATCTGTTTTGGAAATATGCAGGTCCCGGCTCTCCATTCCAACTTCTGGTTTTGGCCTCATATGCATGGGCAATTTCCTGATCCATGGGCAGCACATCTTCTTGCCCAAGTACACAATTTGTTCCCAAGAGCAGCAGCCCAACAATCCATTTTGTTGCTCGGAATATTTTAGGCATGATTTTCGATTGATTTTAGACGAAAATACACAAACAAGCTCAGATAGTTCTGAGAAAGATTGCAAATAAAGGCTTTTTTTGGGATATATGGCGTACGCTTCTTGTGCGCTAAAGGAGAAAAGCAACAATTGCCGAAACAGAATATGTCTGCCTTCGCGATCTCACATACTCCTCAAACTTCCAGCAGTCCAATATTACTGCTGGCTCGCGCCAACACCTCAAAAGATCCCAAAAAAAAGAAGGCATTGGTGAAAGAGTGTGAGATGATTACCAGCCTCTTCCGGCAATCCTCAGATTATCCTTTTCATCTCATTTTGGCCCAACCTGAGACAGGAGAATTTCTATTTGATCATCTGAGGAAATATCGATTCAAGGAGCAACCTATCTTTCTCCACATTGCTGGATATCCCGGAGGGCAATCTCTTCAGTTGGAAGGCGGTTGGGGAGAAGAATCTCTCAAGCCCAAAGAGTTTGCACGCTTATTGTCCCGAATCTCAGGCCTGGAGATGGTCTTTCTGAATGGATGTGCGACTCCTGCCCTATTGGAAGAACTCCTCTTACTCGATATCCCAGCAGTTCTTGTTTTGGCCGAGAGCAAGGGTCGACGCTTCAATGCCGAAATCGCTCATGCCATGTATGAGGGACTTGCTAGAGGTATGACTCTTCAAGAAGCCTTTCAGCATACCCAAAAAAGTTACGCCCATGTGTTCGCATTCAAGCGAGTCTTTTATCACCTGGAGAAAGACCAGTTGATTTGGGATGGAAGAGAAAAAGCCATGAAACGGAACGAGCTGGAATGGGGAATGTATGTACTGGATGAAAACAGAGTTCGTCTTGAGGAGAATTTTCATTCCTTGCCTGGTCTGCCTCAGGACAATTCTGAGCATGAGCATGAGAAAAAGCAAGCTCGTCGTTCCAGGCGCATTGTTTCAGCCATGCTGGCTTTGGGTCTGATGGGAACCATGCTATTTCTTCTGGGGCAACATCCCCAAATCCAACAGTTGTGGAGCAGCTATCACCAGACATGTTCCTTCGAATCAGCTACTGGCTTCAATATTCTTCAGCATCCATTTTATGAGGCAGGGAATTGCGATCATTCTGATCCCTTTTACAGCAGGTCGATTTCTCGTCGAATTCAGCAATTAGAAGGTTCTTATGAACATCAGCTTTCTTCCCTGGAATCCTGTACAATTAGCCTGTCAGAGGCGGAAAGATCACTCAGGAGTTGTGAAGCTGATCTCGTTCTATGGGGCACCTATGCCTTTGAAGATGCTCAATCAGCGACCATTCGCTTCCGATATCTCTATACTGGCTATCCGACTATTCTCAACCACGGGGAGCGGGAAATGCGTATGCCGCTTCATCTGTTTGATCAGGAAAATGATTTTATCTACTCTGCAGTAGAGGATATGATATTTTGGACAGAAGGCATGGGACAGGCAGAAAGAGGAGAGTATGAAACCGCCATCAGTACTTTTCAAAAAATACGCAAAACCGAAGAGGCAGACTATTATCTCGTGGATATGCAACTCGCAAGGTGCTATCTGCATCTCAAGAATTTCGAGCAGGCTCGTGTCCATCTCGATCATTTGTTGTTCCTGGAGCCCACGCATACAGATAGCTGGTATGAGCGAGGCAACATTCATTTACGATTGGGGAATTACACGCAAGCCAGAAAAGATCTGGATCGGGCAATAGAGTTGCAAGAGGATTATGCAGATGCCTACTATAGCAGGGGCTTACTCAATCTTAAGACGCACCAAATCGAGGCAGCCTTAAGCGATGGAACTGATCTTCTGAATTTCCGGCCAGACGAAGGGCGAACACATGGCCTGCTTGCCATTATTTATGCCGAAGCCGATGAGCGATCCCAGGCCATAGAGCATCTGGAAAAAGGACTCAAACGCGGCCTTGAAGCCTCCGGTCTCTTCTCGGCGATTCCCTCTCTTCAGCAGTTTGAAACTGACCCGGAAGTTCAGGCACTTTTGACACAATATCAATAGCGGTTCCCCCTTTTCTTTTGACCAATGACGCATATTTTCTGCCATAACGGCCTGAAAATGGAACATCTGTCCATTAGCCGTCGTATTATCGTTGAAACATTGTGCCAATATCCCTAGATTTGTTCTTACGTTCTTACTTGTAATCAGATTATCGCCATGTTAGCTTCAACGAGGATACCCATCGTTTTCCTTGCTTGCGCAAATAGCTATCGGAAGGGAAAAAGGCTACGCTACCTGGTCAATGAGCGAAAAGCGATTTCCAGGATTCTTTCTTCCGACAAGCACAGTGTTTACCAACCTGTTGAAAAGGGGAATGTCGCTAACGAGTTCTTCTTATCTCTTCTTCGAAAGAGACAGTATCGTGATCGTGTGTCTGTCCTACACTTTGTTGGCCATGCCGACATGAGTTATTTCAGACTGGAGTCAGATGAATTTGAGACTGCACTCTCTATCGATCAACTGTCCGAATTGGTCGCTCAGCTGCCAAATCTAAAAGCCGTCTTTCTCAGTGGATGTGCCAATCCCAGAATTCTGGAGATGCTTCTTCAGCGGGATGTGCCTGCGGTCATTGTTACCCAGTCACGTGCCAAGGATAGCCGCACCACTGCCATTGCCAAATCGTTTTACACCTTGCTTTCTGAAGGAAAAACCCTCAAAGAGGCGTTCGAAGGCATGACGGCCCTGCATGCAGATATGCGACCAGTCGAAGTAACCTATGATGTTGATTCAGATCAACTTCATTGGGAAGGGAAAGAACTGCTCTTTAATGGCTTACGGCTTCCCTGGGGAATGTATTATCTTTCTGACAATGCTGAGAAACTGGCTGAAGGCGCCAACCGTCGTCCGATCCTGTTCCCAACTACCAGAAAAAGGAAACTCAAACGCTTTCGCCGATCTGTAGGCGTGGCTGCTGCCATCCTTGCCCTGGTAGGACTTGCAGTAGGATTGACATTATTGATGCAGCAACCTGACGATATTGTCAGTTGGGTCGCAGCATTCTAAAGAGTTGCGAGGAGAGAGTTCGGGAAGAGAAACGCCAGAGATTCTGCTGTCGTTTTTCATCCAGGACTCTCCACTCTTCTTGTACCAGCTTACCTCAATCATCCACAGCTTGACCAACGAGTTGCCGAAACTGCCAATTCGTTTTGTCTTGCCAGGCAAATCGTGTTTGCTTCATGAGTACCCCAATGATTTCCTCCTTGGGATCAGCAAAATATTGGGTATTAAATGCCCCGCCCCAACTAAAGGTTCCTGTACTACCTGAGCCTCCCTTGGCCTGTCCAGCCACATCGACTACCCCAAATGCCAAGCCGTAATAGCTCCCGCGATCTCCCCAAAGATCTCCAATCTGATTGGCCATCATGGCCTGAATAGTGGTCCGACTCAGAATGCGAACGCCATTTAACTCGCCATTGTTCAGATACATTTGAAGAAAAGTCGCATAGTCGTCTGCTGTACTGGACAATCCTCCTCCTCCAGAAAAAAGACTCTGTTTGCATGTGATGGGATAGTCTGGGTCATATGGACCTTGAGCCACTGAACGATTCCAGCCTTTCCGACTAAGTTCATACATGGCGACCAGTCTATCATGCTTGGATTCAGGCAAATAAAAGTAGGTATC
The DNA here is from genome assembly GCA_039029315.1 of Bacteroidota bacterium. Lineage (GTDB taxonomy): Bacteria > Bacteroidota > Bacteroidia > J057 > J057 > JBCCCJ01. The sequence goes on from JBCCGK010000106.1 coordinate 21,606, forward strand.
TTCCATTCCCAAGGGCTCGAACAATCTATTTTGCAAAAATTGATCAAATGGCATCCCTGAAACTACTTCTACAAAATATGCCAATACATCCAGCCCCATGCTGTAGAGGTATTTTTCTCCTGGATGAAAATGCAGAGGAAGGCCAGCGACTCGTTTGATATTTTGTTCAGTTGTCAAGGCTTCTGAAGTAGCAATCTCACTCACCCCTGCTTTGGCAAACAGCATCCGAAAAGATTCATCCGGATCGATCAATCCATAGCCAATGCCAGCAGTGTGTGTCAACAAGTGTCGAATGGTGATTTCCTTGTTAGCGGGTTCGGAAGTAAAAGAAGTATCACTATAACTGAATTTTTTCAACACTTTTGGGTTCTTAAACTCCGGAATCCAACGAGAAATAGGATCATCTAATCGAAAATGTCCTTCTTCCCACAACATCATCACAGCGGTAGAAGTGATGGCCTTGGTTTGAGAAGCAATCCGGAAGATATCTGTTGTTTTCATCTCACGATTGGCAGCCTTATCTGCATGACCAAAAGCCTTGTGATAGACGATTTTTCCCTTTCTGGCAACAAGGGCCACAACTCCGGGAACTTCCCCCTTTTTGATGGCAGCTTCACACATCGCATCTATCCGAGCCAACCGCTCAGCCGACATCCCTACGCTTTCTGGAGTTGCGGAGGTGAGCGGAGGGGATTTTTGAGCAGAAGAGGTTTGTGAATAAGTGGAGGTCGAGATGGAAAGAAATAGGAGTAGAAGTAGATGTTTCATATTGGTAGGTTTAATCAATCAAATGTAAGGCGATTTTCCGTAATCCATGTCTTCGCTGCGGATTTTTTCTTCTCATCCAGAAGTCTTTTTATCTTTTCTCCTCCTAGCTGCCTGGTACGAAATCCTTTCAGCAAGCCATGCGTATACTTGGATCAAATTGCTTCATCCTGTTGACATAAAACAATCCATACTCCATGCACCTTCAATTTCATCCTACCATAGAGGAATTTCTCCATCTATGTGGTCCCGCTTTGCAGGATCATGAAGCCCAGAACGGCCTCATGCTTGGCCTTGTCCTGAGAGAACAAGAACGAATCCGTGAGGGCACCTCTTCTGGGGAGATTCTCTTGATCTCAGCATCAGACAATGGGCAACTATTGACTGCTGCGATCCAAACGCCTCCTCACAACCTGGTCTTGTCTCCTATGCCTGCAGCAATGGTTCAGCCATTCGCGCGCTTACTTCATCAAAAAGGGATATCCTTTCCAGGCATTGTAGGACCTGAATCTGAGGTCAAGGCATTTGCAGCTATGTGGGAAGATCTGAGCGGACATCCAACAAGAATAGAGTTCGCCCAAATGATCTATCGCCTGAATGCTGTCCACCCCATCTCTGTGTCATCCGGTGAGTTTCGGATCGCCAGGATAAAGGAACTGGAAACAGTGGCGAAATTTTTTCAAGACTTTTCGGAGGTTGCACTTCCTGAACGGGAAAAGGCAATCAGAACCCTGGATATCCATCGAGAGAAAGCCGCCAAAAGGATTGACAAGGGGGAAATCTTTCTCTGGCATGATCAGGGAGACATCGTATCCATGGCAGGCATCTCCGCTCCTACCACAAATGGCGTCCGAATCAATGCAGTCTATACCCCCAAAGAATTGCGTGGAAAAGGCTATGCCAGCTCCAATGTTGCAGCTTTGAGTCAGCATCAGTTGGACAATGGCAAACAATTCTGTTTCCTCTATACTGATGCCACCAACCCCACTTCCAACAAAATCTACCAACATATCGGCTACGAGTTTATTGCGAATTCAGCTATGTATTCGATCCGGGAGGAGAAATAGAAAGAAACAATGATTCTTTGGAAAAAGGAGGGGAATTGCCAAACAGTCTCTCTACCAAAGACTTGATTTACAAGATTTACAGAATGATAAATGGAATCCTGCTGTACCTCTTGTTTATTGGACAAATTTACATTTAACAATCATGCTCCACCCTCTCGCTCTCCCGCCAGCGGAAAACTTCAGCCCACAAGTCTGCACTCCTTTGGGGGAACTGGGGGAGGAACAAGATCCTACAATTTATTCTGTCCCCTTACTTATCGATCTCATTTCATGTGTCAAAGAAGTGAGGCTGTTGAGGTATAATATTTTTTAGAAGAAAGTGACAGACCAGTCAGCCATTCAAGTGAGAAGAGGACGGTTTGTAATTCTTGCCAAATCTTCTTTTGTTGAAGGAATATCCGACCACAAAACCAAGGAACTATGTCTACTACCAACCGTCGATCCTTCCTCAAGCGATCAGCTATGGCCACTTCAGCTATCGCCCTGTCGCCAAGTATCATACCCGCTTCAGCCCTCGGCAGACGCTCGGGACGCCTCGCTCCGTCGGACCGAGTGGTCTTGGCTTTCATCGGAGCGGGGAATCAGGCCATCAATGACGCTCGCGGATTCCTTCGGGATGAACGGGTTCAGATCACCACCATCTGCGATGTGAATGAACAAAGCACAGGGTATTGGCAAGGGTCCGTGGCAGGCCGGCTTCCCCTTAGCAAGACTGTAGATGAAGCCTATGCCAAGAAGTTTGACCGAAATTACTCGGGAACAAAGACCTATACGGACTTCAGGGAAGTTCTGCAACTCAAGGACATTGATGCTGTAGTTATTGATACGCCTGATCACTGGCACTCCATTCCTGTGATGATGGCCGCTGCAGCGGGCAAGGACATGTACTGCCAAAAACCTCTCTCCCTCACCATCGCTGAAGGACGAGCCATGAGTGATGCGGTACATAAGTACGAAGTGGTGTTCCAGACTGGCAGTCAGCAACGATCCAACAGATATTTTCGGCGCGTATGCGAGTTGGTCCGAAATGGTCGGATTGGCAAGTTACATACCATTCGATGTGGTCTTCCTGGCGGCACACCTGATTTTGGCAAAACCGGGCACCTAACTGATCCGATTGCTGTTCCCAAAGGATTTGATTATGAGATGTGGTTGGGGCCAGCTCCATCAGCTCCCTATTCTCCTGCAAGAACCCATGTCAATTTCAGATGGGTGCTGGATTATTCCGGCGGGCAGGTAACAGATTGGGGAGGGCACCATCCCGACATTGCACATTGGGGCATGAACACTGAAAAAACAGGTCCGGTGAAGATCCAGAATGCCAAAGCGCAATGGGCAGATCATCCGGTTTGGAATACGGCGACAGAGTTTTACTTCGAATGTCTCTATGCCAATGGCCTGAAACTGATCATTTCCAGCAGAGAAGAGATCGGAGGGGTGAAGTTTGAAGGATCGGAAGGATATGCATGGGCCACACGTGGGAATTTTGGCGCGAGTTCGGCAGAGATCTACTACAGTCAGCTTGGGGAAACAGATACGCATTTATACAAAAGCGATAATCATTACCGCAACTTCATCGATTGTGTCTATTCCAGGGAGGAACCCATAGCCCCGGTTGAAACAGCTCACCGCTCCATTACTGTAGGTCATCTCGGGAATATTGCCATGAAGCTTGGTGAAGATCTTGAGTGGGATCCAGACAAGGAACAATTTGTGAACAATCAGGCAGCCAATCAGATGCTCGCCCGCCCCATGCGCGATCCCTGGGCTGCAGTATATGAGAAGTATAAGGTCTAGGAAGATGGTGTGAAGGACCTTGATTGAGTTCAACTTTCAGGATTTCTGACAAGGGATAATTGTTTACCTCACAGAAAGAGATTCCATGAGCCATGTGCAATGGAAGGGGGAGACTATTGGAATGTATTTGGGTAATGGAAATTATACGAAATAAGAGATTTCCTCATTATTCAGATCCTTATGCACCTATTGTTTCAAACTCAAGTGGACAATATTCATGATAAATATTTGTGTTTTTCAATCGCAGACTCATTGACATTGAATGATATCCCTGCATTAGCCTGGCCACAAGTATCCTGGAGGTAGGCGAATACGGGAATCCTGCCACAGATACTATTCGTGGATCACAGGCAAGAACCGGGACTCTCACCTCTCTTTCTGGTCTTCTGACATCTTCCCAAAATCGCCCCAACTCCTTGTGGTTAGGGGGAACAAAAAGTCAAAAAAGTTTAGGAACGCCCGCATAGGATTTCAGCTTTTTTGATGAACCAAAAGGAATTTCTCTTCCTCAAAACCTGCGTTTTCGCATGATCCAACTAGATTTCCTTACCCTCAAAAAGGAATTTTGCATTTTTCTTCCGTTTCAAAAGCTTTCCTGTTCCACTTTACCTTAGCACAGTGGAGTAACAACAAATTCAAATGATATAGTGGACTCTTTTCTACAGGACCCAGAAAAGACCACCTGGAGGGGGAGTATCTCAAAGGTATCGCCCCCTTTTTTCTTTTACAAATATTAAATAGAGAATCAATATGAATGGCTTAGCCGGAATTCACTCAATCAGAAGGTTCCTGTATTCAGGAATCTTCTGCCTTTTGCTGATGCAAGCAGCATCAGGATTTAGTCAGGGAGCAAAAATCGGCATCACAGGCAGCTCTCCCCATTCCAGTGCTATTTTGGAATTGGAGACAGATTCCAAAGGTTTGTTGATCCCGCGTTTGAGCAGCAGTCAGCGATTGGGGATCACCCCCATAGCAACTGGACTGATGGTCTATGATACAGATGAAGCATCATTTTGGTATTACAATGGATCTTCCTGGGCAGAAGTCGGTCCCGGACAAGTAGACGAAATCAGGGATTCTGATGGCAATACCAGCATACAGGTAGAAGAGGGGACAAATGATGATATCATCCGATTTGATATTGCTGGGGGAGAAAGACTCCGCTTACAGCAGAATGCCAATAATCAAACCCTCTTGCAACTCAATCTGGGTCAGACCAATGCCTTTGTAGGAGAATCTGCTGGTCTTGCCATAACAAGTGGAGGATACAACTCCTTTTTGGGGCAATTTGCTGGGAGCAATACGTCTACAGGTCATTCCAATAGTTTCCTTGGGTATCAGGCAGGGAATGCCAATGTTGGCGGACACTCCAATCTCTTTCTCGGCAGAGCGGCAGGCTTGAGCAATACAGATGGGCAGAACAATGTCTTCATCGGCAGAGGTGCTGGATTTGACAATACAGATGGAGACCGCAATATATTTGTCTCACGCAATGCTGGTTTTAACAACGATGGGGGAAACAACAATCTGGCGATCGGTTATTCAGCTGGCTATTCTAATGTGAGTGGATCTGGCAATATCTTCCTCGGATATGAGGCTGGCTATAATGAGACAGGTTCCAATCGCTTCTACCTCGACAACAGCAATACAAACACTCCCTTGTTATATGGGGAATTGGACAATGATCTGCTCAGGGTCTATGGGGAATTCAATATCAATGATGAATACAGCTTTCCGATGACCGACGGAAGTCCTGATCAGGTCTTGGGGACAGATGGGGCAGGGAATCTGGGATGGCAAGACATCGCAGATATAGGAGGGGGAGGAAGTGTTGAGATTCGCAACGAGCGAGACGATGCGGGCATGGCAGCTTTGGGATATTGTTATGTAGGAGAATTAAGCCCTGATCTGGAAACTTATTGGAAGGACATCGACAGTGTTGGACCGAATGTACCCAACTCCATGTCAAATCATGCAGCATTTTGGGTGAATGAACAAATGTGGGTGTGGGGAGGACCAAGTGTAGGCCAAAGTGGAATGTATGATCCCCTGACAGACAGTTGGAGTGCTGTGAGTTTGACAAATTCACCTTCAAGCAGGTTTGGATATTCAGCCATTCTGGCTGGCGACAAAGTCATCATTTGGGGTGGTTTTAATGGGGCTACTTACTATAACGACGGCCGCATTTATGATCCTGTTGCAGATAGTTGGACCAGTATTTCCACAACCAATGCACCAATTGCAAGATCACACCATTCTGCCATCTGGACTGGCACCCACATGATCATCTGGGGCGGAAGGACAGGCTTTAATGGCGAACTCAACACGGGAGCGAGTTACCATTTGGCAACAGATACCTGGACAAGCATTTCGGCTGTTGGTGTTCCTGACGCCAGAGCTGAACACAGTGCTATTTGGACCGGAACAGAGATGATTGTTTGGGGAGGATTGGGTCCTCTGGCTTTTGGTGAGCCATTTGCTACAGGCGGGAAATATAATCCTTCGACCAATTCATGGACCTCTATGGCAAGCCCAGGGTTAAGTCAGGGCAGAACTCAACACGATGCTTTTTGGACAGGAAGCAAAATGCTCATATGGGAAGGAAGAGACCAGGATTTATATTTTAACCCAACAGGAAAACTATATGATCCAGTGCAGGATTTGTGGTGTCCAATGGCAGATGGAGGTTTCGATGATGAGGTAAAAATTGAGGCTGTTTGGACTGGCTCTGAATTGTTGGCATTTGGAGAACATGAAACCGGAGATGAGGCCTTTGGCTCATATGATTTTCAAGCTGATACCTGGACACAACCCATGCCTAGATGGAGATACCATCCTCGTATCGGTCATTCCATGGTTTGGGCAGATGGAAAAATGATCATCTGGGGGGGACAATCAAGTGGAAACAACTTCAATAGCGGCGGTATTTTCTTCAACCCTTCCATGCACCTCTACCTCAAACTCTAATTCAGTCCCATGAAGAACATCATCTTTTTTTGTCTGTTCCTGATCCTGGCAACCTACTGCTTCCCTCAAGAGCTGCGAATCGAATCAGGCACACAGTTTGTCTTCTCCGGAGCGCCACATCTTGTTCTCGAGAATAGTCAATTGACCCAAAATGGCACGTTTATCCCGGATCAGAGTACGCTGACCCTGACAGGAGATGCCACTCCTCCCAGCAGTAGTCTGGGAGGAAGTGGCAGCCTGCCTCTCTATCGTTTGGTGATCAACAAAAGCAACCACCATGCACAATTGGACACAGATGTGCAACTCGCTGAACAACTTCTGTTTCAAGCAGGCAATCTCGATCTCCAGGGACATGAACTCGATCTGGGAACAACGGGCTATCTGACCAATGAGCAGGAAAACCAACGTCTGATCAGCAGCCTGCCCAGCGGAGAGGTGGTCCGGCAAGTAAGCTACACAGCTCCCACAATGGCAGATTCCGGCAATCTGGGGCTTCAACTCACCTCTACAGCCAATCTGGGTAATACCACCATTCGAAGAGGGCATTTTCCGGCGACTTTGCCTGGAGGAAGCGGGATTGAACGCTATGTTGACATCCGTCCTAATCTGAATACTGGCCTGAATGCGACCCTCAGACTGTCTTATTTTGATCAGGAACTGAATGGGCTTCCAGAAACAGATCTCCTGCTGTTTCGCTCAGAGGATGCTGGTGCCAACTGGAATCCTGCAGGCTTTTCGAGCAAGGATGCCAATAACAATTATGTCGAGCAAACAGGCATTGATGGATTTTCTGTCTGGACAGCAGCAACATTTGCGACTTTCCCGTTGGATTGGCTCTCCTTCACTGCCGAGGCGCAGGGAGAGCAGGTTCTTTGTCAATGGGAGACAGCCTCCGAGCGAGACCTGAGTCATTATGAAGTACAGCGCAGCAGGGATGGAATGACTTTTCATTCTTTCGCCCAATTAGCCGCTACTGGATCTCCTCAAAGCAGTCAAAGCTATACCGCTATAGACCCGCATCCGTTCGAAGGACAAAATGTCTATCGTGTCAAAGCTTTGCATGAAGACGGGATGTTTCTATATTCGCCTCCAGTTGCGATTTGGTTTCACGCTCATACTGCTATTTCTGTTTATCCTACCCCCACCCAGGATCAGCTTTGGGTGAGCCTGTCTATGCCTCAAGCGTCTGATGTGCGCATCAGCCTGTTTGATATGCGCGGCAGGCAGCTTATGAAGCTGGCAAAGTCTGTGGGAGAAGGACATACGGAGATTCCCCTCTCTTTGGCATCTCTGCCCTCAGGGATGTATTCACTTGACATTCATCATCCCATGGGCAGCTATCGCCACAAAATTCTCAAACAATAATCCATCACTTCTACGATGAAACAGTTATTCTTTACTTCTTTTCTGGGTTTGTTCTTATGTGTGCTTATCACGAATAGGTTGATCGGTCAGCGACAGATTGCTGTTCAGAATGGGGGCTCTCCTACCCTCTTCACCGAATTGGACTCTGCCCTGATCCATGTCCAAGCCGGGGATTCCATTTTTCTTCCGGGAGGAATTTTCCAGACCAGTTCACCCTTGATTGATAAGGAGATTCATTTGATCGGGGTGGGTCATCATCCGGATTCGACTGCGGCGACGAATTTTTCACGAATACTTGGTACCATTAAATTAGTCTCAGGGGCAGATAATAGCAGCCTAATTGGCTTTTTGGGAGCGATCCAGATTGGCACAACTGCTGCTAATCAGGAGGTAGATGGGGTGAAAATTGAATCTATTTATGGAAGTATCGAAATCAAACATTTCAGCTCCTCAATTCCCAATCCTTCTGATGGACTCATCATTCGAGGAAATATTTTAACCTCCATTCTGCGGGGAGGAGGATCAAGTGGAAACAAAATATTTAATAACTATATCTCAATTGCCAACAATTTTGGACCTGGGAACATCTTCAGCAATAATATTTTTTCCGCCAACAAAACCAATTTCCAACAAGGGAATCCTCCTTTATGGGACATTGAACACAGTCGATTTGATAACAATATATTCTTGAGCTCTGTCTACCTATCTACTCAGGTAACGTTTTGCATTTTCAATAATAATCTTTGTGTATCCAATGGTCAAGTGAATGGTCTAGGAGGAAATGGTAGTCAGATCAATCAAACTCTTTATGATCAGCCATTAGCTACCATTTTTGAAAATGTTCCTACTACGAATTTCAGCTATGACTACGATTACCATCTCAAAAACACTTCCCTTGGTAAAAGTTATGGACTGGATGGAACAGATGTAGGGGTATATGGGGGCGTATTCCCCTGGAAAGCTGGCAACATCCCTTTCAATCCCCATGTACAATCTCGTTCCATTTCTTCTACCACCAACAATCTTGGAGAACTCTCGGTCAAAGTCCAAGTATCCGCTCAAAATAACTGATCTCATGAGATATATCATCCTATTGCTATGCCTATTCTTTGGGGTAGTGGCTTCTCCTGCCCAAAATGTCATTGCCGTTCAAAATGGGGGGAGTTCTCAGATCGCCACAACTCTTGATTCTGCTTTGGCTCTAGCACAGCCTGGGGATACCTTATTTTTGTCGGGCGGAATGTTCGCACCGCCTTCTTCTCCGATTGACAAAACAGTACATTTGGTAGGAGTTGGGCATGATCCTGATTCTTCTCAGGCTACTGGGAAGACGATCATTGCTGATCATCTAATTTTCATTAGCGGAGCAGACCATTCCAGTGTAACAGGGATACATGTTGAATTTGATATAGTTCTGGGAACAAACAGTTCTGACCAGCAAGTCTCCTATCTTACAGTAGATCGCTGCAATGTACGACATATCAAATTGTCCTATACAGGTTCGACCACCTCCAATACCACAGGACATAGTGTCAGAGGCTGTGTGCTTCGTGGAGGATTATTGGGAGGAAAATCTACCAATGGGTTTTTTTCGAACAATTTCGTTTCCGGAAATGTCTGGAGTTTTGGAGATGGGTGTGAATTCCTGAATAACGTTTTTGCTAAAAAAACTTCAAGTTTTTCTTCTACCTGTTATGTCTTCTCTTCCATAACATTTGCAACTTTCAGGAACAATGTTGTCCTCGCGCCTGCCTCTTGTAACATTCCAGGTTCAGGAGCAGGTCCAACAGTTAAAAACAGCTATTTTCTTAATAATCTCTTCGTAAACAATGGTGTAATCAGTAATTCCAATTCTACGGGAAACGATGCCTCCAATAGCATCATCAATCAACCCATTGATTCGATCTTTATCCATCTCCCTAATGCTAGTTTTGGCAACTCAATTACATTTTCCTACCAGCACGATTACAATATTGCCAATCCGCTTGGACACAATCATGGCACGGATGGGACAGACATAGGCGTCTATGGTGGCGTGTATGCCTGGAAGGAAGGGCATATCCCGTTCAATCCACATGTGCAGGTGAAGGCAATTTCGCCGAATACGAATAATGCTGGAATGCTCAATGTGAAGGTGCGGGTGAAGGCGCAGGATTATTGATCTAAAGTCATTTTTTCAAAAACAAAATCTAACAAGCCTATTTCATGAGAAATATTTTGACATTAGGTTATTTGATCATCATAATTGGATTAACATTTGGCTATTCCCAAATCAGTCAAAAAGGTTCTCCAATTAGTTCTAATGTATCATTTTTTAAAGTTGAAGAGGTTCCATTTATTTCAATGCCTGCTTTTGATATAGACATCCTTAAAAAAGAGGACTCGATTAATCAAAGTTTGGGGATTGGGCCCAATCGATTTGCCAAATCATTTGATGTCTCTTTAAGTCCTGATTCATTTGGAGTATGGGACACGATCAATCAAACACATAAAGTTTGGAGGTTAGGGATACATTCAGCTAATGCTTATTCCATTTGCCTAATTTTCGACAAATTTACTCTTCCTTTAGGAGCAGAATTATACGTCTATTCAAAGAATAAGAATCACACTATTGGAGCATTTAATCACAAAAATAACAAATCATGGAATAGCCTGACAACTACTCCAGTTCAAGGGGATTCCATTATAATTGAATACAATGAACCTTTGAATGTATTATTCAATGGAAAGTTAAACATTGGAACAATTGCACATGACTACAGTGGAACTCTTGTGAGTTTTAATAATATAAATGGATCATTTTCTACATCATTGTCTTGCAATGTTGACATTAATTGTCCAGAAGGAGATCCTTGGCAAAAAGAAAAAAGAGGGGTTTGTTTGATTATGGTTCCCGATATAAATGGGATGGCCTGGTGCAGTGGATCTTTGATTAATAATACATCTCTGGATGGAACCCCTTACTTTCTTACAGCCAATCATTGTATCCAATCCGAAGGGGCTGCCAATCATTCTGTTTATATTTTTAATTATGAATCTCCCACTTGTAATGGACCAAATGGTTCATTGACTCAAACAATTTGTGGTGCATCCCTAAAAGCTACTATTAATAATTTAGATTTTTCATTATTAGAATTAAGTTGCCCAATCCCTTCAGAATATAATGCCTATTTCAACGGTTGGAATCGAAAAAAACATTCCAAACCTAGGAAAACTGCTGGAATTCATCATCCAAATGGAGATGTCAAAAAAATATCCATTGATAATCAAAAGTCTAAAACAACAACATGGACACCATCAATGCCTCCATATTATGATCTATTTTCCCATTGGTTAGTAGATTATGACATTGGCATTACAGAATTTATATCTTCAGGTTCTCCATTATTTGATGAAAATCATCTCATAGTCGGAGATCTTACCGGTGGAAATGATTCACCAACACCCTGTGCAACCGGAGTCCCTCGTTCATCTTATTATGCCAAATTTTCAACTTCTTGGGACAAATACAACAATCTTCCTTCAACCCATTTAAAACCTTGGCTAGATCCAATAAATTCAGGAGTAAAAATTCTCAATGGTTGTGGAGAGTCCTATGAGCCCAATAACTCACTTGCAGAAGCTAGTGATATTTGGCCACAATTAGGAAACTCACAAGATCTATTCGTGACAAATTCCGTTATTTCTACGCCATCTGATGTTGATTTTTTTGACATAAACTTAAATTCTACAGGAACTCTTCAAATAGATTTAGGAAATCTGCCTGAGGATTATACTATCGAATTATTTAATTCATCAGGAACACAGCTATTAGGAAGTTCTGATCTTCAAGGCGTTCTTACAGAGACCATTGTATATCCATATTCTATCAATACCTCCACCACCTTAAAGCTTAAGATTTTTAGCAATGTTGGAGCTTCAAATCCTTGTAAAGAGTATAAAATTTGGATAAGCTGGAGCCCCGGCACAGGCTGCCCCATAACCTACGAACCAAACGACCCTGTTTCAGAAGCTTGGGACGACCTCTTTCCACAAGCTCTGGGATCAACAGCCGACTTTGAAACCCTGGATACCTATATTTCTACTCCGCAAGACGAAGATTATTACGAAATCCCTGTCCAGGCCCAGGGACAACTAAGCATCGACCTTAATAATCTTCCCGCCGATTATGATCTGTATTTGCTAGATGAAAATGAAGTTCCTATTCCAGGATTCACCCCCCAATCTGGAACGACTGCTGAGAATATCACCTATCCGTACTCCGGAACCAATGCGACCACCTTTTATGCAAAGGTGGTCGCTGCAGGATCGACCATTGATGCTTGTAGTCCCTATACATTGACAATTACCTGGACTCCAAATGGCGGCTGCGTAGACACCTATGAAGACAATGATCTCCCCATCAACGCAAAGACTGTTACCTTTTCAAACCTGAATGTTATAGGATTTAGCACTCCCAAGTTTATCAACTCTGCTATTTTTGATGGAACAGATATTGACTTGTATCAGCTCAATGCTTCTGAAGACGGAACAGCAGACATCCAACTTTCCAATCTACCTGCGAACTATGATTTGGCCATTTTGGATGCGAATGGGAACCCAACAACATATGCTTCGCAACTCCTGGGCACAGCAACCGAAAGCATCATCTTGCCTATTTCAGGGGCTCCCATCAATTATATGATAGAAGTAAAAGGAGTCAACAATGCTTCAAGTCAGTGCAATCAATACAAGCTGGAAGTCACCTGGACCCCTACAAATCCATGCGTCGTTCCTGCAATACCGACACCATATTCCCCTGGTCCACCTGTAGGTCCCGGCATTGTGATCAATACGGAAAGCCCAACATTCGATTGGGAAATCATTTCTGGAATTACTGAATATGAGCTCAATATCAGTGAATATCCCTATGGAACCAGTCATTTGGTCTTTTCTCAATGTGTGAATTCTCCCCCTTATACTTTGCCACCTGGTATCCTCACATCAGGGAAACTGTATAGATGGGATGTGCAATCCAGTGTTGGATGTAGCGCTTGCAAAAGCAATCCGTCCTATGAATTGTATTTTCAAGTCCAAATTATGCCTTCCAATTATTGCGGAGCAGCAACTTTGACTGCCCCTAGTGGAACATTGGAGGATGGAAGTGGAAGCTTATTGTATGCTAATAATTCAGATTGTTCCTGGCTGATCCAACCGCCAAATGTAAGTTCTATCTACCTAGATTTTGACTATTTTGATTTGGAGCTGGGAGAAGATAGTATCATCATTCACGATGGAACAGATGCCACGGCACCTATCATTGGAAAATTCACTGGCTTTGGGCCACCTCCCGTTATACAGGCAACAAGTGGGGCAATGTTCCTCCGGTTTATCAGTAATGGTAGCATTCAGGAAGGCGGATGGCAAGCCAATTATTCTTCCCGATTGGCGAGAATTACTGAATACGAATACTGGTTTGATGATGCAGCAACAGTTCATTCCGTTTCAGTTACAGGGGCATTACAAAGTGAACTCTCACTCGACCTCAACATCCCCACCCCTACCCTCGCTCCTGGCCTCCACATCTTCAATATTCGCTTCCTGGATGACCTGGGCCAGTGGTCCTCTCCCCTCTCTCAATACTTCCACAAAGGTCCCGTCTCCGACGGAGGTATCAGCGAAATCATCGCTTATGAATATTGGATCGACGAAGACTTTGCTAACAAAGTATCCATCTCCCATGCACCGACAGGCACACTCAATATCGACACACTAGTCGACATAGCCAATATTTCCCCAGGCTTGCATATATTCAATATTCGCGTGCTGGATGAATTTGGACAATGGTCCTCACCGCTTTCGCAGTATTTCCACAAAAGACAAGTCTCCGATGGAGGGATCAGTGAGATCGTTGCCTATGAATACTGGGTGGATGAGGACTATGCGAATAAGGTCAGTGTCTCACATGCACCAGTAGGCGTATTGGATCTTGATACTTTGCTGGATATGGCGAACCTTGATCGAGGCCTGCACACCTTTAACCTCCGTGTCTTGGACGAATACGGACAGTGGTCATCGGTGCTGAGCCAGTACTTTCACAAAATCGGCAAACCGGGCCTTCCCTTGCCCAATCTTGTGGTAGGCTATCGCTATTGGTTTGATGACATGGATTCAGCCTTGGTATATCAATCCCTGGCGGTGCCCGAAAATCCCCTGGATTTGATGGTGGACATCGATGCGAGCAGTTTGGATACAGGATTTCACAGGATTCATCTGCAATTTCTTGATACGATGGAATATTGGAGCTCGGTGCTGACAGATACCTTCTATCGGGGGGCCATTCTCAGCCCAAACGCCGATTTCAGTCTGGCAAGTGCCTTGCATTGTGTCGGCAGTTCGATTAGCTTTCAGAATCTTTCTACCAATGCCACAACATACAGCTGGAACTTCGGAGATGGGAATGGCAGTACCTCCCCGCAACCAACGCATACATATCAAACCATTGGAAGTTATACGGTGACCCTCATTGCGGAGGATAGCACCACAGGACAACGAGACACCCTTGTCCAGAATCAATTTGTTCAGATCATCGATGCCCCACAATTGGTGGCACTTGCTGCTGACACGATTTGTATAGGGGGGAGTAGCAGTTTGACCACCAGCGGTGCAACTACCTATAGTTGGTCTCCGGCCAACAGTCTGAATACAACTACAGGCAACACAGTCATTGCCTCTCCAGGCACGACCACAACCTATACAGTAAATGGAAGTAATCAATGTGGCACAGATTCAAAAAGTGTCACCATTACAGTCGATGATCCCCAACTCAGTTTTCAGACAACAGCCCCTGCTTGTGGCATGTCTACAGGTTCACTCACTGCCAATGTTAGTGGAGCTATTGGCAATCTTGGCTATGCCTGGAGCAACAATGCCACCACCCAGACAGTGAACAATCTCCCAGCGGGTACTTATTCCCTCACGGTCACGGATCAGTTGGGGTGTAGCACCACTGAATCCATTTCACTTAGTGATTTGCCCGGACCCTTTCTGACAGGAACAGAACAAAATCCTAGTTGTGGAGATTCGAATGGAAGTGTATCTGTCAATAGCTCAACTGGCACGCTCCCCATCCATTATCTCTGGAATACAGGCGCCACCGATTCAAGCCTTGCGAATCTCCCGGCGGGCACCTATACAGTCATCGCCACAGATGCAAACGCCTGCAAAGACAGCCTGAGTTTTGTCTTGAATGACATCGCAGGACCTAGCATCAGCAGCACCGTGCTCGATGCCAATTGTGGACAAGCAGATGGTTCCGCTCAGGCCAACACCAATGGCGGCACCTCCCCCTTTCAGTTCGAATGGAGTACAGGTGCTCAAGGACAAAGCATCAGTGGATTGCCAGCAGGTAGTTATCAGGTTTGGGTAATAGATGCCAATGCCTGTACAGATACAACAAGTCTGACTGTTGCAGATCTTCCAGGACCAGACTTGACTACCACTGGTTCGGATGCGCATTGTGGGCAAGCAGATGGTGCTGCGACTGCCATCCCCGTAGGTGGCAATGGTCCATTCCTGTATCAGTGGAGCACGGGAACAAGTGGCAATACTGTCAGTGGATTAGCAGCAGGCAGTTATCAGGTTTGGGTAAGCGACGGGAACAATTGCACCGATACGACCAGTTTTATGATCAATGACCTGCCTGGTCCTTCGATCGTATCCACAGCCATTGATGCCAATTGTGGCAATGCAGATGGATCTGCCATCGCAACGGCCAGTGGCGGAACAAGTCCTTATCTCTTCGAATGGAATACAGGGGCTACAGGAGCCACTCTGAACGGTATTGCGGCAGGCAGCTATCAGGTCTGGGTAACTGATGCCAACAATTGTACTGACACAAGTCAGGTGCTCATCAACAATATTGGAGGACCTCAACTCCTTCTTACAGCATCCTCTACTTCTTGCCACAATAGTCAGGACGGGTTTGTGAATGCCAATATCTCAGGTGGCACCGCTCCATATCAATATAGCTGGTCAAGTGGAGATTCTACGCTCTCTGTAGCCAATCTTCCATCTGGTCTATATACTTTCCAGGTTCTGGATGTGAATGGCTGTCTCAGTTCTGATACCGTTACTGTAAATGCCCCGGCACCGATTCTTCTAACTCTAAGCTTGGATCAAGCGATACAATGTTATGGCGATCAAACGGCTTCAATATCTGCCCAGCTTAGTGGGGGAACAAGCAACATCCATTTACTCTGGAATACCGGAGATATGAATGATACCCTCCATATGCTTGGAGCAGGAAACTATTCATTACTAGCTACAGATGCGAATGCTTGTCAAGACAGTGCCTCCATTAGCATTTCTCAGCCTGATTCTCTCCACCTATCAGCCACTCAAACCGATGTTTCCTGCTTTGGGACTGCTGATGCAAGTATCCAGCTGATGACTTTGGGCGGAACAGGAATGTATACCTATCAATGGAATACTGGAGATAATAGTTCTACCCTTTCACAATTGGATACCGGTTTGTATTGGGTGCATGTATTCGATGAAAATGACTGCCCTGTAATGGACAGCTTTTTGATCACAGAACCATCACCTCTCGCACTTGATGTAGGACCGGATCAGGCAGCTTGTGATAGCCTGCTTCTCGGCCCTCTTCTAGTTGATCCGACCTATCAATACCAATGGTCAAGTGGCCAGCAAATGGATAGCATTTGGGTATTCACCAGTGGGAGTTATATTCTGACAGCAACAGATACCAGTCAGTGCCATACTTCTGATAGTATTTTGGTCAGTATCGATCAGTCTCCGCAAGCAATATTTACCAGCAGCATTGACAGCAATACGGTTGAATTTCAAGCCTTGGATACGATCCATGTATCCTCCTATACCTGGACCTTTGGAGATGGAAGCATGAGCAACTTACCAACTCCAAGTCATACCTATACTGATACCGGAACCTATCTTGTGCAACTCATTGTCAGCAATGGACTCTGCGAGCCAGATACCTTTATGCAAGAAATCCACATTAGTCCAACGGTAGGGCTCGCGGGTTTTGACGGACAGCCGGACATCAGAATTTACCCAAATCCAGCGGATCAAATGATTACCGTATCGGTAGCTGGCTTTGAGGGTCCTGCTCTTCAGTTATTGCTATTCGATATGTTGGGAAAAGAAATCAAACATACTCAGATGTATGTGGAAGGAGGAAAAGGAGTAGCAAATCTAGCTGTAAAAAATCTGAGCAATGGCGTATATATTGTACGCTTGATCCATCAGAATCAACACTATGTAAAGAAACTGGAGATCATCCACTGATCAGACAATAAGGTGGTGCTCCCAACGAATTACGAGTCTGTCACTCATCTTGTTGGAAGCACCATTACCCCACGGATTCAAAGTAAATTGAATTGTGAGAAGGGCCTAAACATACGTATCACCCAAAATTCCTTGCGGGAATGGGAATTGAATTAGATTTGAAGCAAATTAAGCCGTTTTGAGGAAAATAAATTCCTTTTCCAAGGCTCCATTTATGGAAATCCAACAGTTAATTATGGCAAGAAATCGGGGAATATTTCATTTCTACCCCAACCATCTGGAGTAAAATCCTCCCTCTTTTCTACTAGATGTCTCCCAAAAACGGACGAACAACAATGTCTTCAATCACCGTTCGCTCACTCATCGCATAAGCATTCCAAACGAGACTGGCGATGTCTTCCACCGGGATGAAGCGCTCATCAGGTAATTCGGCAGCATCCCAGGATGGCGTACGCACTGCTCCCGGCATAATACTGATCACCCGGATACCAAATTCTTTCATTTCCTCCCGCAGGTTTTTGGAGAACCCCAGCATCGCATATTTGGAGATTCCATAGGAACCTCCATACTGATAAGGCTTGATACTGGCCACGCTGGCAATGTTAAAAATGGTCCCGGATTTGCGTTCCATCATCTTGGGCAACAAGCCTTTTGTCAGATAGTAGGTACTGTCCATATTGGTGGCCATCAGCAGCTCATAGGTATCATCTGACTCTGAATGAAGTTGTCCTGGCAAAAAGGTTCCCCCATTGTTCACCAATACATCCAGGGTTCCGTAGGTCTCATTGAGCCATACAGCCATTTGTTTGACAGCAGCTTTGTCCGAGATGTCGCAGATATAGGTATGCAGCTTGGGCATCTCTGCCTTCGCTTTGTCGAGTTTTTCCTGTCCTCTTGCACAGATGATGACCTGAAAGCCTTCCTGATAGAAGCGTCGCGCAATCCCAAGACCGATTCCTTGTGACGCGCCGGAGATGAAGATTGTTTTCATCCGCCAAAAGTACAGTTTCACGAGGGTTCATAAAAATTTCATGTCCTCCCATAGATTTCTTTAGGAATCTCAGTTTGACTTTGTCCATTTTTAAAACAGAATTATCCTTCATTCCAGCCTTTAGGTAGCTTTTTTGAATAATTAAACTTCGCCATTTTTGGGTAATGTTGATTTATTCTAAGTAAGTGGACACAATTTATATTGGGTAATCATCTTCCACCCTCTCGCTCTCCCGCCAGCGGGAGACATCAGCCCACACGGCCAGGAATCGACGATTTCCCTTTGGAGGGGGCTGGGAGGAATAGAATAAGCATATGTAAGGATGTCCACCAACTGAATTGAAAAATGGCAGGTGAGGTCTTGCTAAGAGATGGGGATTCCCATTTTGGCCAAAGTCAAACTCAGAGACTGTTTGGAAATCTGTTACTTATTTTTTGTACACGTATTTTTTCCTCATTCTGCGGCTTTTTTTGTTCCCATAGCACCACTATGAGAACAAA
>JBCCGK010000107.1:0-40211 GCA_039029315.1 Bacteroidota bacterium
AAGGGGGAAATCGTTGATTCCTGGCCTTGTGGGCTGATGTCTCCCGCTGGCGGGAGAGCGAGAGGGTGGAAGAGGATGCCCAAATATACATGTGTCACTTAGTTAGAATAAATCAACATCACCCTAAAATGGCGAAGTTCAAGTATTCAAAAAAGCTGCCTACAGGCTGGAATGAAGGATAATTCTGTTTTAAAAATGGACAAAGTCAAACTTAGAGATTGATGTTCTTATTGAAATCTTATTGAATCCATTTGATCCCACATCCGATGGCCCTGGTCGAGGAGGTCTCTACTGTTTCTCCTGCCTTGAGTTGGGAGATGGCATTTCCAACATAATTGACATCAGCTGATGCGGCATCCATCGCATTGTTGTCGAGAGCTCCGATGTAGCGAACGATTTTCTCCCCATTTGCTTCTTTTTGGAGCAAATAGATATGTGGGGTTCTTTTGGCACCGTAAGCAGTAGTAATTTCCTGTGTCTCATCAAAGAGATAAGGGAATGGGAAGGATTTCTCCGAAGCCCTGATGATCATGTTGTCATAAGAGTCTGCCGCAGGCCGTGTTGCATTGGGATTGATGGCGATAACAGGATAGCCTTGTGGAGCGTAGGTGTGATGAAGGTCGATGATTCGGTCTTCATAGGCCACAGCATAAGGACAAGAATTACATGTAAAGACGATGATGTATCCTTCTGCATCTGCATAGGCTTCATCATCAGGAGATACCATATTGCCATCAACATTCTTCAGGCTGAAGGTGGAGGCAATGTCTCCGACCTGATGTCCCTGAGCCATGATCACTGGATAACTGATCAGCAGGAAGATTATGGTGAGGATAGTTCTTTTCATCATTTTGCTTGATTAGTGGTTATTGGGGTATTGGGGTATTGGATGTTTGCAAGTTGTTATTCAAGTGCACAAAGTCTTTTTCTTCCTGTCGGAGACAATGGAATCGACTGCATCGCATCATTAGTCATTCATTCATTCATCCATGAATGACTAATGGGTGATTTTTCTCTGTCTAGATGAAGGTTTGTATCCACTGTGTGAGTTCGTCATAGGTAAAGGATTGTTCCTTGAATGCCCGGATATTGCGAGAGGGACCTAGCAGCAAGGTAGCAGGAATGACTCCGGACCAATCTTCATTGACTTTCGGAATCCAACTGTTGGCATCGGGATCGACCAACCAAAGCATTTCGGCGCTTAGTCCCTTTTTTTTGATAAAAGATTCCAATGCCTCAGCAAAAGCTGGGAAGTCAAGGCTAACAAAGATTACTTTTACCTTTCGGGAAGCATAATCCCTGTGCAGCTGTTCAAAATACGGCAGCTCTGCCACACATGGCTTGCACCAGGTTGCCCAAAAATTATAAACATACAGTGAATCGGAATTTGCGCGGGCATCCATATAGGATTCCAGGGACTCAAAATCTATTTGTTGAGGTGGCTGGGCAGGCAGAGCCAGACTTACGCCCACAGTACAACACAAAATCAATACGCATGTTCGCATAACAGAATGGGGTTGATGTGATAACAAATGTAGGCTTCATTTGGTTTCCTCTCATAAGATTCTCTATGATTGCCTGTTCTTTTCATATGAATTTCGCAAATTAGACCCATAAATCCTCCTCTTATGCAATTCTCCCTCCGCAATGTTGATCAAAAATTCCTCTCTCTGGATGATTTTCCCCAGGCTCAGGGATTCATCATCGTTTTTACATGCAATCACTGTCCCTACGCCATTGCATATGAAGATCGGCTGAAGGAATTGGATGAGGAATTTACCCCGCAAGGCTATCCTTTGATTGCCATCAATCCCAATGATCCTGCCCAATACCCGCAGGACTCCTTTGAAAATATGCAGATTCGTGCTAGAGACAAGGGATTTGGTTTTCCATATGTATTCGACGAAACTCAGGAAATCGCTACTACCTACGGTGCTCAGCGAACCCCTCATGTCTTTGTATTGCTCAAAGGGTCAGATGGATTGAAGAAAGTGTATGAGGGAGCGATTGATGACAATTACCAATCTGCTCATTTGGTTCAGAAGGCATATCTTGCAGAATTTATGCGGGCATTGATTCAGACCGGAGAGGCCACCCCAATGAAAACGATGCCTGTAGGTTGTACCATTAAGTGGAAACAAGCGTGGTGAAATGTCTTCCTTTCTATTTTGTTCTGTTAACAACGATGGCTTGTACACCATCTGGGGATCATGAGTTTGGCCTGGAGAATGAAGGCTTTCATCTTGATTCCGGGTTTCGTTTGGAATTGGTGGCTGCTGCACCCATGCTCAAGGATCCTGTTGCCATGACTTTCGATGAAGACGGAAGGATGTGGGTGATTGAAATGAATAGTTACATGATGGATGTGGACGGGAGTCGAGAACATACGCCCAATGGCAGAATTTTGATTTTGGAAGATCAGAATGAAGACGGGATCATGGATCACTCTACGGTATTCATGAGTGGCCTGGTCCTTCCAAGAGCGATTGCCATTGTGAAGGAAGGGATTCTCTATGCCGAGCCACCCAACCTATGGTTTGTTGAAAATATCGAGGATCAGGCAGGCGAAAAAATCCTGATAGACTCCAAATATGCAGCCGGAGGTAATGTGGAGCACCAGCCCAATGGCATGATGCGAGGATTAGACAATTGGTATTACAATTCCAAGTCTACAGCCCGCTATCGCTATCTCCAGGGAGAATGGATCAAAGATTCAATCAGCTTTCGAGGACAATGGGGCATGAGTATGGATGACTACGGCCGATTGGTGTATAGTTCCAATTCGAATCACCTACAAGGAGATTATGTGCTGCCCGGAACCATAGAACGCAACCCCAACTACCGACCCAAACATGCGGTGGCACAAACCCTCAATGCCAATCAGCAAGTCTTTCCTGCTTCCCCGACACCTGGTGTCAATCGAGGATATCGGGAAGGGGTGTTGGATGATCAACAACGCTTGACACGCTTCACTGGTGCAAGCGGCCCCATGGTTTATCGAGGGGATCACTTTCCGAAAGAATACCAGGGAAATGCTTTCACCCCCGAACCCACAGCTAATCTGATCAAACGGAATATTCTCACCGAAGAGGGAGTCGAAATCACAGGGACATTTGCTTATCAGGATAGAGAGTTTGTCTCTTCAACTCATGAAACATTCCGACCGGTAAGTCTATACAATGGGCCAGATGGAGGCATGTATATCGTGGATATGGGTAGAGGGATTGTGCAGCATCGAAATTATGTCACCCTCTACCTCCGCAAACAAATTCTGTCCCGTAGACTGGATACCGTAGTGCAGCAAGGGCGCATTTATCGTCTGGAATATGAGAATGGACCTACTCATAGAAATCCGCGATTGTCAGAGAAGTCCTCAGGCGAATTGGTAGAGCTCTTCTCCCATCCCAATGGGTGGTGGAGGGACATAGCACAACGACTCTTGGTGGAACGGAAGGCATGGTCTGTCGTGCCACAGTTACGGCAGTTGTTGCAGCCAGAGACAGAGCCCCTCACGCAACTACATGCTCTCTGGACACTCGAGGGACTCCATGCGGTGAGTCTGTCTGATCTTCAAAAAATCACTCAAAGCAAAGACCCCAGAGTGGTTGCTTCCGGAATTCAAATCGCAGAGCAACTCCTTGACCGCTACCCGGAGGAAATTATGCGTTTATATGAATCATTGGGCCATGATCCATCCGTTCGAGTCCAGCTTCAACTGGCTAGCTCCCTGGGCATAGCCAGAGGTGATGTAGAAGAATGGGCATATCGTTTATTGGTTGAGCTTGCCAGAAAGCATCAAAAGGAAGCGGTTATGATAGAAGCGATCTTAAGTGGCTTGGCAGGAAAAGAAGAAGCATTCCAGGCCTACCTTCAGCGGGTAGACGTCCTACTTCCTGCACTCGAAGAAGCCCTTCAAACCAGCATCGCAGAATCACTCAAACCAGCTGAAGAAAAAGGACCAATAATGGGAGAGATGGAACGACAATATTTCAACATGGGAAAAAGCCTGTACAGTGTGCACTGTAGCGGCTGTCATAATCCCAATGGAAAAGGTCGCTTGCCCTTGGGGCCTCCTTTGCGGGGGGCCGATTATGTGACAGGTCCAGCTGAACGGCTGGCCAGTGTGATTCTCCAGGGATTGACGGGACCGGTGACTGTTGGAGAAATGGTCTATCAACCGCCAGATATTCAGCCGATGATGCCCGGATTGAAGAACAATCCAGCCTTGGACGACCTGAAAATTGGAGCAATCATGTCTTATGTACGGATCTCCTGGGGAAAGAAAGATGAGGGCTTTGTCCATCCCGATGTAGTCAGTGGCATTCGAGAAACCATCAAGGATCGTACAGAACCTTATACGGAGAAAGAATTGCTTGGAGGAACCTAACTGTATAAATGCTCATCAGAAGTGCATCCTTGATTCCATTCGACTGCGTATCGCCCCAGATATATTGAACAACTAATGTCGAAGACAGAATATCGATTGTGTTTGTCCCAGAAAAGAAAAAATGATCTGTTCTATACATCCCTGAATCCCTATATGATCGGCAATTTGGTGGAAAACCAGCCAGTGTCTGTCTGTATTCGCATGAAATAGACCCCTCCGGGATGTCTCGAAACATCCACCTGCGTTTGGAGGGAAGATTGGAGGTTGCGGTGATAGGGATCCTGCCCAAAAGCGTGATGCACAGTCAGTGATACAAGACTCAGGACTGACAAGAGTATGGGTTTGATCATGTAGGAGAAGGAGGCGAAGAAGAAAAATAAGTGACAGATGTTCAAACAGTCTCTTAGGGAGAATTTCTCTCCAGGGACTATCTATTCTCAAAGATTTAGATGAAGTCTACACAAACAAGGTGAAGACAGCTTGAATTGTTTGTAGGGATGCAAGTGTAGCAAATTCTCCTCTTTGGAGGAGGCCTAGCTCTCTGATGTGCGACAGAAGGAGGAATTCCGGCTTTTGGTTCGCAGAATGGGCCATTCTGACGTCCTGGGAGGAGTCGGTGAACAAATGATGTCTGATTTTATGCCAAATATGTTGAATAAGTGTTCAATGAGGAAGCAGATGTTTTGAATCCTCAATCATACTCCTTACATTTGAATTGATAGTTGCCGAATATATGAAGCTACTTTCCCTACTCGATCCCCTTGCTATGTTTGTTGACTTTTTCATGGGGTTTGTTGTGGTGTTCTTTGCCTACAAACTCTATCAAAAAGGGAAACAATCTTCACCAAACTCCAGGATATTCATCTATAGCTGGAGCTTGGCGATGCTTGTATTGGCGCTGAGTGTCTTCATCGGTGGAAGCATTGTGGGAATGAAAGCTCACGCCATAGAAGACTCTGTTCGACCATGGAAAGTGTTTCTGGCAGTTCTTGCTGGTGGTGCCTGTTCTATTCAGGTTTTTGGCACCTTGAACCTTACCCTAAAAGATTCTCTTATTCGGTCCCTTCTTTTTGGGGCTTGGGGAGGGATATTTGCCATTTATGTAGTGTTTCTGCTGGTATTTGGCTATCCTCGAATCAAGACACCATTTATCGTCTGGAATACGCTGGTCATAATCGTATTGTTTGTGCACCATTATGTCAACTCCAAAACCCGGATCTCAACAGCAATTTTATTAGGGATTATCTTTCAATCCATTGCAATAATGATCTTCTTTGCCGGAGGCGGGGATTTGCTGGGGATATTGAATAAAAGTATCACATTCGATCTTCTGATGATGATCGGTCTATATTTCTATTACAGAGGAATTATTGGGGATAAAATTTGGCTTCCCACTCCTTACATTTCCTCTCACCCTGCTTGAAGCAAGCCCGCTTCTCCTACTGCTCTACACTATGCCTCATTTTTTTGACTTCCTGTTTGTTTCCAAAATTCTGACAAGCGCATTTCTCGCTATTTTATTCCTTCAATCTGGTTTGGACAAAATATTTGATTGGTCAGGGAATCTGTCCTGGCTGAAAGGGCATTTTAGCAAAAGTCCATTGAAAAATACCGTTCCGATGATGCTTGGGACGATTACTTTGGTCGAAGTCTTCGCTGGTGCGCTTTCTGCAATGGGCCTGATTTCTCTTCTCCTGTCTGGTTCCACCACCATTGCCTTGTGGGGAGCCGAACTTTCAGCATTGGGTTTGGTGATGTTATTTTTTGGACAACGAATCGCCAAAGACTATGCCGGAGCTGCAACATTGGTGAGCTACTTTATTGTGAGTGTCCTGGCTATCTTGCTGCTGGGAGGCGTTTGGGGATAGGATTAGCTCTTCGGTCTTGCTTATGGATGGGCTGCCACCCATACTTCCCCATCTTCAAAAATCTCTTTTTTCCAGATTGGCACACTTTCTTTCAAGCTATCAATAGCAAATTGGCAGGCTTCGAAAGAGGCGCGTCTATGAGGGGTTGAGACAGCTATGATGACGGCGATTTCTCCATGATGAAGAATACCTGTCCGGTGATGAATCGCGATTTTGTCAATAGGCCATTGTGTTCTGGCTTGTTCAGCGATTTTTGCCATTTCTTTGAGTGCCATGGGTTCATAGGCCTCAAACTCCAATCGGACCACAGCCTTTCCTTTTGTTTGGTTCCTGACTGTCCCAATAAATATGTCTACTGCGCCACAGGCATCAGACTGTACCAGATTCAATACTGTCTGTGTGTCCAGAGGTTCAGAAGAAATATGAATGACGTCCATAACAAATTACCTTCAGATTGTCCAATAGTCTATAAGAAAGTACACAAGCTGTCTTAGCCTCCGCTGACCGGTGGAATCAACACGACTTCATCCGTGGGGCGTATCGGAACCTCGGCCCCTGCATATTCATTGTTAACAGCCACTTTGAGGCTCGCCAGATCTTCCAATTGGGGATATTTTTGACCCAGATCCTGTAGCAATGTCCCAACAGTTGCGGATTCGGGAAGTTCATATGAGAGTTGTCGGCCTCCTAAAATATCTTTTGTAATGCCAAAGGCAAGCAAAGTGATCTTCATAGGTCGAAGTTACATTCCTTTGCTCTTTCTCCCAACAATTGTCTATTTTTCACAAAATTCATCACATATGAGACCTTTTGTTTTGCCTCTGTTATTGCTCCCCTTTCTTCTCATGGCTCAGCCAGATACAGATATCTACTTGTTGTCTGTTAGTTCTCAGGGAGATCAGCTGGTATTGTCAGATTCAAAAAATATCACGCCCAGGAAAGGTTATGACAATCAACCCTGCTTTACGCCAGACGGGAAAGGGCTCTTGTATGTAGCAGCCCAACTCGATGGACAGACGGAGGTATACCGCTACGATCTGGGAAGCGGCTCTTCCAAACGGCTTACCCAAACCAAAAAAAGAAGTGAATATTCCCCCACTGTTATGCCAGATGGGGAACATATCAGTGTCGTGGTGGTCGAAGAGGATTCTTCCCAACGGATTTGGGCAGTACCTCTTGAAGGTGGAGCTGGAAAGCGATTGACTGATAAGGTGGAGTTCATTGGATATTATGCCTGGTATCACAAGAAGAAAATGGCTGCCTTCCTTTTGGGAGATGTATTCACCCTACAATGCTTTCATGTGAAGAAACAAAAGCCACAAGTCCTGGCTGAAAATATTGGGCGAGCTGTTCAGATTCGTCCAACGGATGGAGCCGTGAGCTTTGTCCAAAAAGGAGAAGCTACGCCCTGGAAGATTCGCTCCTGGCATCCCAAAACCAAAGACATCCAGGACATCGTGCCCGTGTTGGATGGAAGTGAAGATTATTGCTGGACGCCCGAAGGGCACCTGCTCATGGGAAAAGGATCTGAATTGTTTCGCTTTCGTCCAGGTATAGACCAGGATTGGCAATCTCTTGGAGCGCTTGGAGTGGGAGATTTCTACAGACTCGCAATGAGTCCTGATGGCAAGAATCTTGCTGTCGTGGTGTTTAAAGGAGACAAACCATGATTGAGATTCGGACTGCCCGGATGGAAGATTATGAAGCTATCTGCCAGCTCGTACGGCAGGTGGATGCGATCCATGTGGAAAAATATCCAGAATATTTTCGCCTGCCTGATGGCCATACTCGCGAGAGGGCACATATTCAACTCTGGATTGAACGGCAAGACAGGGATATTCTTCTGGCCCTGGATGAGAGCGGTTTGGTTGGGGTGCTGATGGTGATTCTGGAAAAAGAGATTCCCATGTCCATCGTTGTAGAAAATCAACGATATGCAGTAGTCGATAATCTGGTGGTAGAAGAGCAAAACAGAGGGCGAGGCATTGGAAAACTACTGATAGAAGCGTCCCACTTGTGGGGAAAGGAGAGAGGTGCAATGGAGATGAGATTACAAGTGTATGCCAAAAATGTTCAGGCACAAGGCTTTTACAAAGCTCTCGGATTTGAACCTTTGACCCATCAACTCAGAAAAAAAGTGTAAGAGAGAGACAATCGACATGACCTCAGTACGAATATTCGCAGTAGAAGATGACCTGATTCACCAGGAAAACCTCCGAATGACCCTGGATGAGTTGGGCTACGAACTGATTGGACTGGAATCTTCTGCTGAGTCCGCACTAAAGCGATTGCCTGCTCTCAAACCAGACCTCTTCATTCTCGACATCCAGCTTTCGGGCAAGCAAGATGGCATTGATCTCGCTCACCAAATCAATGCTAGCTGGCCCAGTCCCATCATTTATGTTACTTCTTTTCAGGATGCTCAGACCTACCATCGGGCTCAAACTACCCAGCCATTTGCCTACCTGTCCAAACCACTCAATCCTATCAGTCTTCAATCCAGTATTGAGTCTGCCCTGCAGCACTATGCATATCAGGAAGAGACCAAACCTTCTGTATGGGGATCTGATGTCTTTTTACATGGAAGCTTTTTTGTCAAAGTAGGCAAAAAACTCATCAAGTTTACTTCCTCTGAGGTCCGATGGATAGAAGTGTCTGGTAATCGATACTGCAAGGTGGTCAGTGGGGACAGACAAGCCCATGTCCGAGCCTCTTTGACTGAAGTCCAGCAAAAATTGGCCCCTGATCCTTTTTTGCGAGTCCACAGATCCTATCTCATCAATCCCCACTTCATCGAGGCCATTCATGAAGCAGAGCAATGGGTAAGCGTAGATGGACAGCAAATTCCCATTGGCAAAACCTATCGGGAGGACTTCTTCCGATCTATCCGGAGATTGTGAGGGTCCAAACTGTGACAATAAGTATGCCTTCTCCGACATCATCCTTCCCAAACAGGACATAGCCCAGCAAAGCAGGTCGCATCCTCTCTAGCTTGGAATTCATTGTTTCATTTCAAGCTCACAGATCATGATTTCAATTCGATGTATCCTGATTGCTTTTCTCTCTTTCCCCTTTTTTCTTCTTGGCCAGAATTGTGATGGTTACTGGCTAACGAAATATGGCAGACCTGGTGTCTTCTCTATTCCCAGAACAATGGCCGTTGACAGCGTCAATGAGTATCTCTATGTCGGAGATCCTGAGCAGTTTTCTGGCGACCCAGCCATACAAAAATTAGGACGTTGGGATGGGGACAAATGGTCTCCCATGGGCAACTTTCAGTGTACTTCCTGCGGAAATGGCACCATTGAGGCCCTGCTCACTGATCCACAGGGAAATCTTTTCATTGGAGGATTCTTTGAAGGGGTCGAAGACCTCAATGGCAATTTTACGGCCTCGAAGAATCTCATTAAATGGAATGCTACGACAGAGGCATTTGAGGCACTTGGATTTGGTGTAGAAGCACTTCGGGTGTACGCACTTGCCTGGCGCAATGATACCCTTTATGTCGGAGGCTCCATCACTGCTGCCAAGAATCTCCCTGGACTTGGTGGAGATCTTCCCGTCAACAACATTGCCTTATTTGATGAAAATACACAGACCTGGCATGCCATGGGGCAGGGGATTGAATCTTTCAACCTGGTCCCTGGCGACAATGGCGATGTATATGCAATGACCATTGCCAATACAGGAGAATTGCTGGTTGGTGGTAGTTTCAGCAAAATTAACGGTGCTACGCAGGTTCATAGTGTTGCCAAGTGGACAGCTTCAGGTGGATGGCAAGCCTTAGGCAATGGTGTCAGTCAGATTAATGATCTGCTGACCCCACCAACTTCTCTCCCTGGCGTAGTTCGGGATTTTGCAATGGATGCAAGTGGACATATTTATGCAGCAGGAACCATGGGAAACCATTTTGCTGCTGGGAATGGCTTGGCTATCCTGAATGGAGCCAATGCCAATACCTGGTCTTATCCACCTGATCTTGGGAATCTACCATCAGGGGGGCGATGGCAGACTT
Organism: Bacteroidota bacterium; assembly: GCA_039029315.1. Lineage (GTDB taxonomy): Bacteria > Bacteroidota > Bacteroidia > J057 > J057 > JBCCCJ01. The sequence goes on from JBCCGK010000107.1 coordinate 10,271, forward strand.
ATACAGTGTATGTGGATGATCAGGAAAACTTTCTGTATATCGGTGGAGATTTTAACTCTGAAGATGCCGATCCCTTTGCACCTGTTCCTGGAGAGTATGTAGCCAGAAAAAATCTGACTACACAACAATGGGAAGATCTATCTGGAGGAATCACTGAAGTATCAGCTGGCTTAGAAGTCACGGAAATCATAGGATTCAAACATTTTATCTATGTGGGGGGGAATTTTTCAGAAGTAGGGGGCAATAAACAGGTTCGCAACATCGCCGAATGGCAGAAGTTTTCGGAGATCTGGGAGCCTTTGGGGAATGGCCTGGCAGAGGCTTGCGATGAGATTTTTACCATAGAACCTGTATTCCAAAAAGCTGGTGGGAGTTTTGAAGGCATTGGTTTTCAAAGGCTCAGAGGGATTGCTGATCTGAACAGTGGCTTTTGGTCACCCTCCCTCACTGGAGGCGTGGCCTCGCAAGTCGCTGGTACAGCTAGGATTCTGGATATAGAAAGAGTAGGATCTTTTGAGTATTTGATTGCAGGAAGCTTCGATACAGTCGGGATCGGGCATTCGGCTGGTCCGGTAGCTGCGGCTGGCTTGTTTCAGCACAATAACGGGACAGATCAAAATACGATTCTGATCAACTCTTTAGGCGGTCCTGGAAACTTTCAAAGCATCTATGCCACCACCATGTGGCAGGGACAAGTAATCGCTGGGGGAGATTTTACTTCGATAGATGGTGTCAATATTCAGGGTCTTGGGATTAGAGATGCGTCTGGCAACTGGGCAGAATTGGCTGCAATTGGCAGTGGCACAGTAAGAGAGATCTACAATGATGGAGACAGTCTGCTATATGTTGGCGGGACTTTTTCGACTGTTAATGGTTCATACCTGGAAGGAATCGTGGTTTATGATGGTAACAATTGGTCAGCTCTTGGGCAACCTTTGGGATTTTATCACGATGTTTTCGCCATCGCCAAAGATCCGACAACAGGAGAGATCGCCATTGGTGGAGGATTTCAGAACGTAACGCAATCAAATGGAAGCAGCCTGAGTTCTGCTGGTTTAGCTTTTTGGGATGGCAGTCAGTGGAGCACCAAAGGCGAGGTAGAGGCTGCCTTTACTTCTCCCAATCAATACGCACGGATTGTCAGGTCCATTGATTATGATGAGAATGGTGTCCTTTATATCGGTGGAGAATTCTCTGGCATCGATGGCGTTGCAGCCAACAGAGTAGCACGCTATATAGCTGGTACAGGTTGGCAAGCCTTGGGAATGGGCATTGAAGCTTCCGATTGCAATGGATACCCATCTGTCAATGTGGTCCGTCATTCAGGTGGCTCAAGTCTGTATGTAGGAGGAAAATTTTCCAGAGCAGGAGGCTCCCCTTCTCATGGCTATGCGAGGTATATCCTCTCTTTGGATCAGGCAGATCTGCTGCCAGATACCTTCGACTTGCAATGCGAGCAAACCGTGCTCATTGGAAATCCTGGTTTCCAGAATTGGCAATGGTCTACAGGGGACACTGATGACACAGCCCGTGTGGACTCCAACTATTTCAACACGCATGCAAATGCCAACAGACGGGTTTGGGTACATGCCACAGCAGAGCAGAATGGCTGTGTATTCTCAGATTCGATGGAGGTTCCTTTCCTAGGTAAAAACCCTATTCTTAGCATGGATTGGGAAGAAGTAGGTGACGCCACCCGATTGAGTTTTGAACCCAATTACGATACGACCCTCCTCGAATATGAATGGCATTTTCACTTTGAGGACAAATTCTCTGCTGAAGGAGGAGATACATTGTATGAATTTCCATGCCCACGTCAGCATTTGGTAAAACTAGATGTTATCTACCCAACAAATGTCTGCGGATTTCTTGGGACCGGGAAAAGCATGTGGGTGGACGTGAGCTACACCCGTCCGACCCTGTTGATAGATGAGGTTGAAATCGACGACTGCCAATCTACCATTGTTCGGGCCATTCCGGGATTTACAAATCGATTGTGGTCAAATGGTAGCATGAGCATTTGGACAATTGTCGACTCATCATATATGCAAGGAGCTGTATCTGAGTGGTTGTACCATTCAGCAGATTCTGGCTCATGTCTATTCACAGACTCCATTCTTATCACCAATGGCGTGGATTATATGGACAGACCATTACAGGCATATAGTCATATGGTGGCAAATTCTTTAGAAGTCTTGTTCATGTCTGAGACAATTAACCCCATCGCATCAGCTATATGGGATTATGGAGATGGAACTGTTCTTAGTTTTGACAGCCTTGAGATTGTTCAGGGATTGCCTTATCTCCATCAATACTCACATCCAGCCATCTATGAAGTAAAGGTGATCGCCTCGAATCATTGCGGAGAAGATACGACGACTTTTGAAGTCAATGTGCTCAATACCTCTTCAGAAGAATTGTCTGAACCCCTTCTGACAATTTACCCCAATCCCTCTACTGGTCAATTTACTCTTGGCCTGCCTGATTCTCAGCAAGGCGAACTGGAGATCTGGCTTTATGATTTGTATGGACAGGAAGTCTTCTATCAACATGCAGGCATCCACGCTGGTGGACCCTATGAAGTTCGCATTAGCGGTGTCCCCTCAGGTACTTATCCACTTAGGGTCAAGTTCGATCAGGCCGTTTGGCATGTCAATGCAGTCATTCACTGATCAGACTAGCTGCCCTTTTGGCCCTAAGCTGATTGCCCTCCCTTGCCTTATACTTTACTCGATACCCTTTTTCTCTCACCCTTTACCTAAAACAGTATGAATGTCTTATCAATTCTTCGAATTATTGTGATTCTGATGCTTTCTTGTCTTTGTGCACAGCTTGTTGTAGCTCAGTCTGTACCGGAAATATCCGGAGTCTGGCGGCTCCAGATTGACAAAAAAATCGATGGAAAGATTGCCGGTAACTATGGCTGCACACATGTGAATCTGGACCAGAATGGAACTGCCCTCACAGCTAAATACAGCAAATGTCCAAGCTCGAATGAAGCCAAGGGATCGCGCTTCAACGGGCAAATCTACCAAAGCAAACGAGGGATATTGATTCATCTGATCCAGCACGTCCCATTCACCAAGTACTATGGCTCCTGGAGTGGTAGCCTGATCGAACCTGGCTTGATCAAAGGACTCATGGTTGACCTTGAAGGCAATCAATTTGAATTTAGTTTGACACAATAGACGCGATCACAAGATTGCCTTGTCGAAGCAAGGAATGAAGCGCGAACTGGCATATTGCCCAGGGACTTATGGCCTAGCTGTCATAAGTTCCTGGGCATATTGACTGAGCGATTCGTGCAAAAATTTTCAGCAGGAAGGTGAACCTCATCGGTATACCAAAGAAGACACATATAGCAGGAAGAAACTTCTTGTTCCTCAACAGATAGAACAGGAGGCTAAACACATTGACCTTTTGGCAATGAGTTAGATCCCGACACGATCATTCAATAAGCAACATGTGGGATGTTTACCTACAATAACATCCTGCATACATAGAAATTAGACCATTTTGTTTCTGAATGTCTGACAGGGTTTTATACTTTGGCTGGCATGAACTGGGAATGCCTCATATATTCTTCAAATCTAGCAGCAATGCCTCAACGCATCGCAAGTCTGGAGGAGAGATCAGCAATTGAGCCATTCCATTGTCCTTCAGAAACCCATTAATTTTTGTAGTTTGCCTCTCCCTTTTTATTCAATTTCTTTGCTTATCATGAAACAAGTATTGTTAATCCTGTCTGTACTCCTGTTGTTCAGCCTACACATACCGATTGCATTTGGGCAATTACAGGAACCAGAATTTTCTCTAGAACAGAGTGAGATAGAAGCCCACCTCAGATTTCTTTCTTCTGATGAATTAGCGGGCAGACGGACAGGGGAGTTTGGCAATAATCTGGCAGCCAGATACTTAGCATCTTATTTTCAATCGTATGGTCTCCAGCCTATTGAAGGTGCCAATGGATATTTTCAAACTTTTGCTTTACAGAGAACCACGCCTCCTTCAGCAGCCAGTATGAAATGGGGAAAGCGAAAACTGGAATACAAAAAAGACTTTGTGATCCTGGATGGCGGACCAATTGCTCTCAAAAAGTCAGCATCAGTCTTTGTCGGATATGGAACAAAAGAATCGGATTTTGAGGGCAAAGAGATGGAAGGAAAAGTCATGGTGGCACTGGTCGGAATGCCTGAAGGTGGCGGCGTAAGCTCGCTGGCAACTGCCCAAAAGATCAAACAAACATTTGCTAAGTCCAAAGGCGCCATTGCTGTCATCGAGTTGTACAATGGGCCGATTCCGTGGGGGGTCGTTTTGCGATTTATGGGAAGCTCAAGAGTGGATATGGTACAACCGGGAATGATTCAGGAAAGCAGTATCCCACATGTGTACCTCAAAGATACAGACCCATCCTATGCCCAACAGTATAAAGGGAAAAAGGCCCCAACTATTGGATTTGTGTCCGATGGAATAGATATTCGACAAGATATGACAAGTCAGAATGTCGCAGGATGGATTGAAGGTTCCGATCCTGATCTAAAAAATGAATATGTGCTGTTGTCAGCTCATTATGATCATGTTGGGACAGGGAAAAACGGTGGCCAGAAATATACCGCTGAGGACAGCATCTTCAATGGAGCAAGAGACAATGGAATAGGTACGGTAGCTTTGCTGGCCGCTGCCAAAAGTCTGGGAGAGAGCAAACCCAAGCGATCTGTGATCTTTTTGGGACTGAGTGGAGAAGAGCTCGGCTTGCTGGGAAGTCGCTATTATGTCGAAAATCCACTGGTACCGCTGGACAAAACTGTGTTCAACCTCAACTCGGACAATGGTGGATATAATGACACCAGTGCTGTCTCCATCATGGGCTTTCATAGGGTAGGGGCAGAAAAGGAAATGGAACAGGCTGCAGGTGCTTTTGGGTTTCGGGTCATTGCTGATCCTGCGCCGGAACAAAATCTGTTCGATCGCTCTGACAATGTTTCCTTTGCCAAAAAAGGAATTCCGGCCCCATCCTTTGGCCCAGGAATGGACAAGTTCGACAAAGAAATTCTGCAATACTATCATCAAGTTGTGGATGAGGTCAGTACGCTGAATTTTTCCTACATCCATAAATTTTGTCAGGCCTACGCCCACGCAGCTCGTTTGATCGGCAACAAATCTGATACACCGAGATGGATTGAAGGAGACAAATACGAAGCCGCATTCAAGAAACTATATGGAATCGATTAATCAAGCTTTGGTGGCCTTTGGCAATTGGGCCTGGGGACCGCATCTGTTGTTTTTGCTGGTTGGGGGCGGAGTATTCTTCCTGATTTATTCCAGATTGCTACCCTTCCGTTATTTCGCTCATGCCATTGCGATTCTTCGGGGTAAATATGACCACCCGGATGATCCTGGAGATATCGATCACTATCAAGCTTTGTCTACCGCATTGGCAGCTACTGTCGGGATGGGGAATATCAGTGGAGTCGCTGTAGCCATTGTCGCAGGTGGGCCGGGAGCAATCTTCTGGATGTGGATCAGCGCCCTGATTGGGGTAGCCACAAAGTTTTTCACCTGTACTCTCGCCATCATGTATAGAGGCAAAGATTCGGAAGGTCAGGTACAGGGAGGTCCGATGTATGTGATTGTGGAGGGCATGGGCAAACAATGGCGCCCATTGGCCATATTCTTTTCTCTGGCAGGTCTGGTTGGCGTTATGCCTTTGTTCCAGGCCAATCAATTGACCCAAACCATACGAGATGTGATTCTGGTCCCCATGCAGATCGAGACAGGCATGATGAGTAATTTTCTGACCGGAGTCGGAATCCTGATACTGGTATCTCTGGTTATATTCGGTGGAATCAAACGAATCGGTGCGGTTACTGGACGTCTTGTCCCGTTCATGGTTGGGATTTATGTGATCGCTGTGCTTTATATTTTGTTGAGTAATCTGACGGCGATTCCTGATAGTTTTGCTCTTATCTTTCGCGATGCTTTTACGGGAGAGGCTGTGTTGGGGGGAGCATTGGGGAGTCTGATTCTATTGGGTGTGAGACGGGCGGCCTTCTCCAATGAGGCTGGTATTGGAACCGCCCCAATGGCACATGGGGCTGCCAAAACCCAGGAACCCATCCGTGAAGGCTTGATTGCCATGCTGGGACCTGTTATTGATACCATCATTGTGTGTACCATGACTGCTTTGGCAATCATCATCACTGGGGTTTGGCAAAGTGGGTCGGAAGAAGGCATATCAGTCACCCTGTCTGCTTTTGACCATAGCATGCCTGGAATAGGAGCATGGGTGCTAGCCATTTGTGTGATCAATTTTTCTCTCTCTACCATGTTTTCCATGTCCTATTACGGAACAAAATGTATCAGCTTTTTGGCAGGCGTTCGATACAAAAACTGGTACAACATTCTGTATGTAGGATCTATTTTGTTTGGAGCCATCGCCTCTTTGGATGCCATTATCTCTTTGATTGATGGCATGTATGCCATGATGGCCATTCCGACCATGATTTCAGCCTTTTGGCTGGCTCCGAAAGTCATGCAAGCTGCAAAGGCCTATTTTTCTGGTTTGAATACGGATGCTTGAGATCATTCGATCGGAACGACAACTGCCTCATCCCCGCTGGAGCCCTTCCGGGAGCTAGCCCTCTGTCGCTCCTCCAGAAATGAGGAAGGTAGTAGTTGACCTCCTTCTGGCATATGGCCGAGTTAATCAATTTGTTGGAATATCCGTATACCGAGCATGAATGTGTCCACCTGCACCTGTGAGCTTTGCGAACGAGAAGTCTATTCTACTTCTAGACACCATCTGATTCCCAGAACTGTCCACAGCAATAAATGGTTCAAAAAACGGTTTTCGCGACTGGAAATGGAGCGGACAGTCGATTTGTGCCGAGATTGTCATCGCCAAATCCATCGTTTTTTCTCCACAAAAGATTTAGGAAGAGAATACAACACATTGGAGAAATTGCGGGAGCATGAAAAAGTAAAAAATTTCGTAGCTTGGTTGCGGAAATAATTTGAACTGCTATCTCGCTTCAGATTGATCATATCGTGATTGGGGTCACTGATCTCAACCTGGCGATCTCGAATTACCGAAAATTGGGATTTCGAGTCGAAAAAGGAGGTATACACAGTGGAGGTGTAAGCCATAATGCCTTGATCTTCCTGGGAGATGATACTTTTCTGGAATTATTTGCTTTCCGTCCTTCTTCCAAAACCAGCATGCTGAGAATTTTGAGTCGCCTTGGAGGGCGCGCTCGCTGGCGAAAAAAAGCCTCTAAAGGCCATCTTGCCAGATTTACCCGCAATTTGTTTGGGAGAGAAGGCTTAATGGATGTGTGTGTCAAAACCCTGGACCTGCACAAAACCGTTCGAAGAATCAGAGAACAACAGATCAATATTTCTCAGCCGAAAGAATTCTACCGACTCAGACCTGACCAGATTCGAATGGGCTGGCAACTGGCCTTTCCAAAGGTGTTGACTTTGCCTTTTATCATAGGACCTGTCATGCCCAATATCCTCAAAGAACCAGAAGACTTTGAACACACCAATGGAGCGGTCGCAATCAAAGGACTGACCATTGCGGTGCGAGACATGGAGTCTCATATCCAAATGTATCGCAAGTTGTTGGAGACCGATCCTCAAATCGGTCGGGATGGCCAGAATGCAATAGCAACCTTTGAGATTGGCCGCCATCAACTACAATTGTTGGAAGTAGCCGATCAGCAGCAGGAAGGCTTGACAGAAGTAACCCTCTATACCGTGAATGGCGTTGAGGAAAAGATTGATTGGAAAGATGAGCTCTTGCATCATGCCAACATCCGACTGTTGCCAAAATATTAAGTACTAGAGCAAAATGAATTCGGTATTTTTGTCTTGAATCAATTCACTGACAACCAATACCTTATTCCCCCTATACCTCTATACCCCATACCTTCACCATTCTGCTTGACTACTTAAGGGATTCTTTGACTGCACATATTTCCTGCCATTTTTTGACCATCAAGGCGCAACATCCGGCCACGTATCTGAGCAGGCAATCAGATCCTTGTGCTGAACCAAAGCAGGAACAGTGCTGGAATTACGACATCTTTCCTCGATCAATTCCTGATTCTCATTAGGTATCAGTACATCAACTGACCTCATAGCTGTCTCTAGGATGTGAAAAAAAATGATAAAGACCGCATGAAATTTGAAAAAAGGGCTTCTAAGCTAGAAAACCCTAATTTCAATCAGATCAATGAAGTATTTATCAACACCAATTTTGCTTTTGCTTGGCGTAGTTGTGTTTGTGTACTCTTGTGGAGAGAATAATATGCCTTGTACCGAAACCATCTGGTATGAAGACGCAGATGGAGATGGATTGGGTAATCCAGATGTCAGCCAATCAGCTTGTGAACAACCCGATGGATATGTAGCAGACAATACCGACACGAATGATACTGGTAATGCATCTTCTGCCGCTAGTACTCCCGTATCTGCCTTCGACGATTTTAATTCTGATGCTGTAATGGTATCATTTGATGGCAATGAAATTACCATAGAATCAAATGGTATGCCTCACCATACCTCCCCTTACTGGGGTAATGGCAATAGTCTATATATTGACCCCGTCATCGCGAATGCTTCTCAAATGTCTCCTGGAACAATTAATGAACGTAGCTATACGCTGACGGTTCCAGCTGCTCCACAAAAAGCGTCCAGCACATCTGCAACCGGTTTAGGAGCCATTGGAATTTCAATTACTGGCGCACCTATTTTCAATGATGAGGAAGGGCCTAATGTCCAATTATCAGCCAATGTAGCCTCGGGATTTGATTATGCAGGCGGACACATGGGACCAACTGGCTATCATTACCACCTGGAATCCTCCGATGTAGCTGTAAACACCCTTCTCTCTCATGATGATGAACAATTGGTGGGAATTCTTCAGGATGGGTTTTTACTCTATGGAAGAAAATGCAATTCTACCGAGGACTACCCTACTGACTTAGATGCCTCTGGCGGACATACGCACGCAACTCAACATAGTGACACAGAGGAATTTTATCACTACCATATTATCAATGAATTTTATGTAGGCTCTTATATCATTTTGTTTGGAGGGAATTTGCAAGGGACACCTAATTCCATTATGTAATCAATCGACATCATCTGACTTGTCAAAAAGGAATCATTCAGAGAATATACCAATATCCATCTTCATTTTGGATGATTCCTTTTTCCTAAAATTGCTACAATGAATCACATATTTTTGATAGTAATTGCTGTTAGTGGATTGCTTGTAAGTTGTGTTGAAGAGACAAAGACAACAAAGACCATGCTTACCTCAAATCCAGCTGATACCTTATTAGAGATCCCCAATAATATAGTTGACAAATCAACACTCCATTATCATCCCAGTACATCCTTATGGACAGTAAATGATCTGGTGTTTTCTGGTTATGCTGTGAGTGTTTACGAGGATCGTACACTAAAGGAAAAAATCGGAATTCTCAATGGGAGAAGACAAAATCAGGCCATTCAATGGTTTCCTGATGGGCATTATAAACAAGTGGCCAATTATCACAAAGGGAAGTTGCATGGAGAAAAAAAAAGATGGTCTCCTGAACCAACTCATGTCTTAATTGCTCACTTACATTACTATTTGGGAAAAGTTCATGGAGAACAAAAACAATGGTATTCAAGTGGAGAATTGTATAAAAAATTACAGGTAAACATGGGGAGAGAGGAGGGGATTCAACAAGCATTTCGGAAGAATGGCGCTTTGTATGCCAATTATGAAGCACGAGATGGCAGAACCTTTGGTCTACGAAAATCAAAACTTTGTTTCGGCCTGGAAGATGAAAGTATTCAATATGGAGATTAACAATATTCTGATCTTATCCATTCTATCATTTGTCGCTTGTACTCAAGCACCACAACATGAGAAGTTCGATAGCCTAAAGGATGTACTTCCTTATTATGATGAGGCGACATTTACACCACATTGGCTAGCACCTGAAAATGAATCATTGCATACATTTCACCGGATTTCACCTTTTGCCTTTGTGAATCAGGAAGGCGATACCATTACGGAGAGAGATTTTGAGGGAAAAATCTATGTGGTAGACTTTTTCTTTACCATTTGTCCTGGAATCTGTCCAAAGATGACCGAGAACATGACAATCCTGCAAGATGAGTTTCTTCATGATGATGAGGTGTTATTGCTATCTCATTCGGTTACACCAGAAATAGATTCAGTTCCTGCCCTAAAACGCTATGCAGAAGTCAAAGGCATCTCTTCAAAAACCTGGCACCTTGTTACAGGCAGCCAACAAGAAATATATAAATTAGGCAGGCAGGATTATTTCGTTGAAGAAGATTTAGGATTGGCGAAAAAAGAAGACGAGTTTTTACATACCGAAAATTTTGTGTTAGTAGATCAAAGCCGGCACATCAGAGGAATATATAATGGCCTCAACAAAACTTCTATCAAGCAATTAATCACTGACATAAAAACACTGAAAAGGGAGTCCTAGGACAGTCCACAGCCTCTTCAAAAAGGAAGGAGAGCCGAAGGGAAGGCACTTGCGGCCTAACTCGATTCGTCTTCACGATCAAATCCAGTAAGGTCTGGCAATGACTGTGGGCACATCATTGCCAGACCTCTCTTTCCCAAACTACCTTCATTGAGATCAAGACTCAACAGAGAGTCATCAATCCAGAAAAGGATCTGAAAATTTGGGATCTGTAACCATCTGTTCATCTGTCAAAGTGTGCAGGAATGCAATGAGACTTTCTACCTCCAGAGGCGTAAAGTTCAGGCGAACAACATTGCCATTGAGGCTCCTGAATTTGCCATCCAAATCCTGATGTGGCTGAATTCTTTTGCTGTAATGATGAATAACTTCTTCAAGTGTTTCGAAACGTCCATCATGCATATATGGAGCAGTAAGTGCAATGTTTCGGAGGCTAGGGATTTTGAACTTGCCGTTCTGTCTCCCATTATCTGAATAATTCACATCCAGGCCAATATTCGCTGTTCCCTTCGGATTTATTCGACTTTGCCCACTGAGATCTCGTCCACCACTGCCATACTCTTGATTTGGGCCATCAGGCGCAGCGAAATTTCCATCTGCATGGCAACTGGAGCATTGAGTTTTTGGACTGAAAAACAACTCTTTGCCCTTCAATTCAAGTGGCGTGAAATCAGCAAAATCATTCTCCATTCCCTTGTCAAACTTGCTGTTGTAAGAGACCATCGAATTCAGGAACTGTCCCAGAGCATTGGAAATTTTGGGAATCGTGATCGAAGGAGAGCCATAAGCATCGATGAATAGCTTCTCGTAATAGGAGGTGCTGGCCAATTTGGGGGGGAGTTTGGTGAGGGCCTCCATGCCCATCTCAATATGATTCTGGACAGGCTCCAGGGCCAACTCCTCAGCCGATTCGGCTCGACTATCCCAGAAGAAATGATTATTCAGGATGGGATTCACAATGGTCATGGAATTTCTGGGGGTGACGGCACCTTTGAATCCCACACTTGAAGCGACAGGATCAGCAAACCCAAAGGCTTGTTTGTGACAACTTCCGCATGAAACGGTATTGTTGATCGAAAGTAGTTTGTCATAGAACAACACCCTTCCAAGGCGTGCTCCTGGGTCAGTAACTCGTCCAGCAGAAATGTTGACATTTGCAAGATCTCCTGTATTACTGAATCTGAAATCCGAAAAGTGTGCCGGGAAGGTAATGTCTGTATAAATTTCGGGCGTGACAGAAAGGCTTGGCGCAGGGATGTCAGAATAAGAAGAGGGAGGTTCTGGCTGCTTACAAGCAAACAAGACTAACACTAGCAGGAGGAAGGTACTGACCGTAATTTGTTTCATGGGTCTCATTGTTAGGTTGACATTGAAAGTAGTGAATCTTAAGGTATTATGCTAATACGGTTTCTTTTGAGTCTTTCTTTGGGTAGACGGACATTCAGTAACAGGCTGAGTGGTGGAATCACCTGAAGCACAAAGGGATTCAAATCCGCGACTCCGATGAAAATATGTGATTCTGTAGCCAGGTTCAAAAATGAATTTATGTGATACTTAAGTCCGATAAAAGGAGCGACGCCAATCCCGGCTACTGATTCGAAGGAAAATGAACTGATTGGTGTATTTTGATTTCCCCCAAACAACCAAAGATCGGTGCCACGATAATAGGTCCATTTTGGATTGATCACGATTTCTTTCCCAAGTCCAAATCTGACATTGAGGTGAAAGGTCTCAGCATTTGAATCAAGATTCCCTCCCAAACCAAAGCGGGCAAGTTTGCCATTCTTGATGGATTGGCTTTGATAGACAATAGGTCCAGAATTGACTGATGATTTGCCCAGCGGGACAAATTGAACCAGAAGAGGAGTCATATTCAATCCTCTTTCTTTGAAGATGCGAACCTTCGAAGCACTGGAATCCTGATCTTGTGGAGTCTGCGCAGAGAGTGTCATTCCAGCCAGAATGAAACAAAACAGTAAGATATGTATGGGAGCTTTCATGAGTGGCTGGTTAAAATCTTATGCTCAAATACAACCATCGAGGAATCGTCAAGTCCCCGGTAAACTGATTGGAGGTTATTCGGTCATTTCCGCCAGGGTTGTTTGAAAATAGTTCTGTTCGAACCTTTTCTGCATAGATCCCATACAAGGAGGCTTCAGTCCCCAATATGATCCGCTTTGTGAGCGCAAACTGCAATCCAAAGACTGGACCACCACCGATTCCTATTGATTCAAGTTTGATGGTGGTAAAATCAAATTGTGTAGCGACAATGGCTTGTTCGACGGTATAATCCCCGATGGCATCAATCCCAAAGTAGGTCAACCATCTTTTGTCCAGATAAGTTCTCCATTCATATCCAAGTCTCAGACTTCCAAATTGATTAAATGTGGTAAACTGATTTCTGTCTTGATTTTCCACATTCACACTCACACCTATACCCAGACGGAAGGCATTTCCTTTGGCAAATCGATATTTGTAGGACCAGGGAAACCGCCCTGGGTCAATTTGATTCGAAGCATTGCCCAGGGCGGAAAATAGAACTGTTGTTACATTCGCTCCTACTTCATGACGCTTATCGTCAGAAAAAAAAGTCTCAGAACTGTTCACTTGCGCCTCTGCTGACAAGGCTTGGAAAAGAAGTATAGCAAACCAAAACGAGTACCAAAGTATCGTTTGGTGAGGATAGCGGCAACAAAAGACTGGCATAAATAGAGGTATTCATGGTCCCTAACAGCAAGACGGAAATTCACCAGGAATTGCTGCTTGTTGAATCAAAAGAAGAGGTGTCAATCGAATGGATCACAATATAAGGAAGTTTGTGAAAAAAAAGAGAGAAATATTTTGGGATGCGGAACTTCCCCATAAATATGAGGCTTCGACTCCAGAACCCTTGATCGGCAGTGAGGGATTATCCCAGCCAACAATGAGAATGGCCCGCAAAACCGATCGCAATCCTTGTTTTGATAAAAGAATAAAGATAGAATAGGAATGCTCTATGCGGGGAGAAATTGAAGGTTCTCGATTGTGAGTAAAGAGGAAAGGCGCGAAGTGAGCAGGAGGAGATCACTTTGCGCCTTTTGAAAATGAACACAAGACCTGGAAGCCTATAGATCAATAGCGGTAGTATTCAGGTTTGAATGGACCTTTGACTTCTACGCCGATGTATTCAGCCTGGTCCTGAGACAATTCTTCCAACTCTACCCCAATTTTTGCCAGATGAAGTCGTGCCACTTTCTCGTCCAGATGCTTGGGCAACATATATACCTTGTTGTCGTACTTCTCTGAGTTTTGCCACAGCTCAAGTTGGGCCAGGGTCTGGTTGGTAAAGGAGTTGGACATCACAAAGGACGGATGGCCTGTCGCACAACCAAGGTTGACCAGACGGCCTTCGGCCAATACAAGGATATCCTTTCCATCTACTGTATAGAGATCCACTTGTGGCTTAATGTTGACTTTGGACGCGCCATGGGTATTGTTGAGCCATGCCATATCGATCTCATTGTCAAAATGTCCAATGTTACAGACAATGGTCTTGTCCTTCATCATTTTGAAATGCTTATCCTGAATGATGTCCTTGTTTCCGGTGGCGGTAACAACGATATCGGCTTCTGGAATAGCATTGCTCATCTTCTTAACCTCAAATCCGTCCATAGCAGCCTGTAGGGCGCAGATTGGATCAATCTCAGTAACGATTACACGCGCACCTGCGCCGCGTAGAGAAGCTACTGATCCTTTTCCGACATCTCCGTATCCGGCAACTACAGCAACCTTCCCGGCGATCATGACATCCGTGGCACGACGAATGGCATCGACCAGAGATTCGCGACATCCGTATTTGTTGTCGAATTTGGATTTGGTAACAGAGTCATTCACATTGATCGCAGGCATGGGGAGCGTACCTTTCTTTACTCGCTCATAGAGTCTGTGCACACCTGTAGTGGTTTCTTCGCTTAAGCCTTTGATGTCTGATATCAGTTCAGGGTAGCGATCCAGAACCATATTGGTGAGGTCTCCCCCATCATCCAGAATCATATTGAGAGGCTGTTGCTCCTGGCCAAAGAAGAGGGTTTGCTCAATACACCAATCGAATTCCTCTTCTGTCATTCCTTTCCAGGCATATACTGAAATTCCAGCATCTGCGATCGCCGCAGCCGCATGGTCTTGTGTTGAAAAAATATTGCAGGAAGACCAGGTCACCTCTGCGCCAAGTTCTACCAAAGTTTCAATCAATACTGCTGTCTGGATGGTCATGTGGAGACAGCCAGCGATTCTGGCTCCTTTGAGCGGTTTCTCCTCCCCATACTCTTCTCTTAGACTCATCAAACCAGGCATTTCTGCTTCGGCCAGTTCAATCTCTTTCCTTCCGTATGCAGCCTGGGTGATGTCTTTCACCTTAAAAGGCAGATATTTTGTCGTTGCGTTTGACATGAATGAATGTTGGTTAAAATTTGGTGCAAAGGTACGGATTCTTGAGGAAAAAAATAAGGGAAGCCATTTGGCTTCCCTTGGAGATACAATTTTGATAATCGATCAAATATCTAGGATGTTTTACGTCTTTCAGAAATGTGGATGAGTGGTTTGGGACAGTTAATTCGAATCTTGGATCTTGATTCCGTTCGAGGATGAATCGAAATTTGCTGCCTGCTTCTTTTTCTGATAATTCGAATATTGTTCATGAAAAATAAGATTGGGTAAATAGAGAAAAGCACTATTGATTAGACGATTTTGATATGCAAAAGTTGCACCTTTTTCTTCAATATGCTGATTATTAGTGGATTATAAATTTGGCTATTTCTGAAAAATTCCCAATTTGAGAATTGAATTCTCTCCGAGTCATTTTCATCATCAAACCTGTAAGGCCACCAACTCCTTTTCCAACTCCTGAATGGCTCGATCAGTGGTGGCACGCATTGTTGCAATATAGTCTTTGGTGGTAGGAGCTTCTACTCCTTCCTGTGCTGCCAGTTCGATCTTGTTGAGCAATTCCTTGGCTGCTTCATGACCGATGTAGGTGAACTCTTGCTTGAGTCTGTGTGCAATGTCCCGGATTCGGTTCCAGTCGGTAGTATCATAAGCTTGATCCAATTGATCCAAGAGGCTGGGAACATTGGACAAGAAGGTGATGATGTATTGTCTGACAAACTGCTTGCTGCCGCCAGCCAGTTTCTGAAGATAAGCGAGATCTATTCTGTCAACATTGCTTGTGGAAGGGGAAGATTCGCCTTCTTCCCTGGCTTGAATCAGACTGAGCATGGTCTCATAGAGTTGGGAAGGGTCAAAGGGTTTGGTCTGAACAGCATTGGTGCCTGCTGCCAGTGCTTTTTCCTTTTCTCCAATCAGCACTGCTGCTGTCAAGGCGATGATCGGTACATCCTGATTGGGGTTTCCTTCCAGGCGTCTGATAGCTTTGGTTGCCTCATACCCATTCATATTAGGCATCTGAAGGTCCATAAGGATCAAATCGAATTCCTCTTCCAGGGCGAGATTTAACGCAATTTGCCCATCTTCTGCCAAGCTTACCTCTGTTTGCCAGCGATGAAGGGTTTTTCTTCCAACAAGCCGGTTGACCTTGTTGTCATCGACAAGGAGAATGCGTTTGCCTTTCAAGCCTTCCAGTTCAAATGGATTGACTTTTTCTTCGATGGTTTCTTGTTTTCGTTCACTTTTTCCACAGACAAGAGTGAAAATAAATTCACTTCCTTCTCCCACTTCACTTTCTACGGTTATGCTGCCCCCATGTAATTCTACCAATTTCTGGGTGATGGTTAATCCCAGACCGGTCCCTCCAAATTTGCGACTGGTATCTGAAGAGGCTTGCGAAAAACTTTCAAAAATAGCATCCAGGCGATCTTTTGGAATTCCGATTCCTGTATCTTTCACCCGGAATTCTACCAACTGATCTCGTTGTCGATATTCCAGCACCTTGATTCGTATCTCGATATACCCTTGGGTGGTGAATTTGATGGCATTCCCGATGAGATTCAGCAAAATCTGATTGAGTCGATGTGGGTCCCCAATCAACCATTTGGGGACATTGCTGGGAATCTTGTAGCGAAGGTCCAGATTCTTTTCTTCCACCTTGCCTTTCAAAAGGCTAACCACCGCCTGCATGGTCTCTTTTACATTGAAATCGATGCTCTCCAAATGAAACTTCCCGGCTTCGATTTTGGATAGGTCGAGGATGTCATTGATGATGTTGAGCAAAGAGTCTGAAGCACGTTTGATCAGACCAAGTGTTTCTTGCTGTTCTTCATCCAGATTTGTTTCTCCCAGGAGCCTTGCCAAACCAATGATTCCACCGATGGGCGTCCGGATCTCATGACTCATATTGGCGAGGAATTTTTCTTTTGATTTTCTGGACTCGTCGGCAATCTCTCGTGCTTGAACCAACTCTGAGATAAAGGCTCTCGTCGAACTCATATCTCTGGCACTGGTGTAGAGTTTTTGGTGTTTGTATACCATCCGAACATTGAGCCAAATGTATTCGTGCCGTGTATTTCGAAATCGCTTCTCAAAGCTCAATTGCTCATCATGTGCCTCCATTGCTTTGGAAATCAACTCGCTGACATATTCTACATCTTCCTGATGGAGCAAATCCAGCAAACTCATTCCGGAGATCTTGTCAGGTTCATAGCCAAGCACCTCCTTGATGGTGGGATTGATGTGTGTGATCTTGTAGGATCGACTGTCTATCACTGCCAGAATATCCGACGAATTATCAATTTGGAGGGCGTAGTTTTGCAGCTCTTTATTTTTGGTCAAAATTTCTCTCCGCTGCCGAAAAATTTCCAGGAAAGTGTCCAACTTGGCATTTGTGACCAAGGGGTCCAGCGGTTTGTAGATATAATCGACAGCCCCTAGGCTCAAGCCTTTGACTGCGTACTTCGCTTCCTTGCTGATGGCTGTGACAAAAATACAGATGATGTCACGGGTTCTTGGGCTGGATTTGAGCAGGCGGACCAATTCAAATCCATCCATTTCAGGCATTTGTACATCTACGAGGGCCAAAGCAATTTCCATTTGCCAGGCCAGTCTCAAGGCCTCATTGGGCGAGGTGGTCGTTATGATGTTGAGATCATCCCGCTCGATCAAAGCTTCCAATGCAACGAGATTGGCAGGGACATCATCGACAAGTAAGACATTTATTTTTTCCATTGTAGTGGATATTTTTGGTAGGTATTGGACTGTTGATCAAACAAGGGGATCTTCTGATCCCAGTGCGGTGGGAGTGATTCGTGCTGTCCCATGACCAAAAATCCTAATGACACGAGACTCTGATCCAATAAATGTCCTACCTTGTTTTGTAAGGTAGAATCAAAATAGATGCAGACATTTCTATAGAAAATCAGATGAAATTGATTGAATGACTGGTCGGTAGCAAGATTATGTGGAAGAAACACCATTTGCTTGAGAAGAAATGGTCGCAGGCGAATCTGATACTCATTGATCAGAAAATAGGCATCGAGGGACCCTTGCCCACCAGCCAAATGATAGTTGGACAGGTACCGAAACCAATTGCTACGCTCGAGGATTCCAGCTTTGGCCTGCTCCAGCACCATCGGATTGATATCCGTACCATATAAAACAGATCTCTCTAACAGACCTGCCTCCTCCAACAAGATGGCACAACTGTAGACCTCTTCTCCGGTTGAGCATCCAGCAATCCAGATATTGAGCTTGGGAAAGGAGGTCAGATAGGGCAGGACATGTGTTCGAAGTGCCTGAAAGGTCTCAGGTGCCCTGAACAGGTCGGTGACATTGACAGTCAATTCGTTGAGGAAATCTCTCCAGATAATCTGCCCCAATCGCAAGCCTTGCAGAAGTGCAGAAAACGAGTCCAGGCCTCTGGATTCCATGAATCCCATAAGCCGTCGTTCGAAAGAGGCCCTTGCATATCCTGAAAAATCATAGCCAAACTGCTTCCAGGCAAGGTGAATCAACTGATCCACCTCTACCGGATTCAGATCCTGGTTTCGTTCCTTTGTCTGCTGTGTAAGAAATCTATGAAGCGGGTGCATGTTGGGCTTGAATGAGTTGGCACATGAGGGATAACAAATGAGAGGGATCGATCGGTTTGGCCATATATTCACTGGCACCAGCTTCTATGCAAAGCGCTCTGTCTTCTTTCATGGCTTTAGCTGTCAAAGCGAGAATGGGAGTATCTGTAAAAATTGCCTGGGCCCGGATTTGGCGAATGGCCTCATACCCATCCATCACCGGCATCATGATGTCCATCAAAATCAAATCCACTTCAGGGGATTCCGCCAACTGGTCCAGGGCATCTTGTCCATCAGATGCAATACGGAGGTGAAGCTCATACGACTCCAGTACAGCAGAAAGGGCAAATACATTTCGCATATCATCATCTGCCAGCAGGATTCTCCTTCCTTTAAGAATTCTAGCGACCTCCTCTTCTTCCAGGAGCTTCAGGGAGGCCGCAACTCCAGCCTTCACCTCTTTATTCTCCAGCTCCTTCGACACTTGCTGGATTGGCTGCTCTACGGAAGGCGTGGGGGTGATGCTCTGCAAGAACATGCCAACTTCATCTACCAATCTAGTATGTGATTTGGCTGATTTGATCACCATGGAATTGGTGTATTGCATGATCGATGCTTGTGTTTTCTGATCAAGATCCATGGAGGTATTGATGACGACAGGCTGATGTTCCCATCGTGCGTCTTCCTTGATGGTCTTGAGCAAGTCCAGGCCTGGAATGTCGGGCAATTTGAGGTCAAGCACTATACAATCAAACGGACCATCTGATTCAAGAATGTCTAAGGCCTGCTTAGCTGTAAACGCTTGAGTAGGAATTGCCTGAAGTCCTTCAAAGAGTGTCTTTATGCCCTCGCTTTGTACTTCATGGTCCTCCACGATCAGGATTCGGGCTTCTGACAAGGTGTAAGTGTTATGGGATGAAACAGAGACATCGACTTCTTCTTCGATAGGGATGTTACTGTGGTTGATGGGGAGGTAAAGGGTAAAGGTACTCCCTTCGCCTGCGACACTATGAAGGTGAATTTCTCCCCCTAACATGGCCGCAAGCTGTCGACTGATGGACAATCCCAGACCTGTTCCGCCATACTTGCGACTGGTAGATCCGTCTGCTTGCTGGAAGGCCTCGAAGATCGCTTGCTGTTTTTCTTCCGGGATGCCGATGCCAGAATCCTGAACTGCGAATGCGATGACCTGTTCGCTCTGAGCCAGGGTCTTCCTGCGGAATTCTGTGCCAGGCTCTGGGGGCGTCATTCGCAGGCTGACGGAGCCGCCTTTTTCTGTGAACTTAAAGGCATTGGAGAGAAGATTTTTGAGGATTTGTTCTATCCGGACCCGATCACTGACCAGACTGCTGGGGAGCTGAGAAGAAACGGGAATCGTGAACTGAATGCCTTTCTCCTTGGCTAATTCCTGGAAAAGCAGTTTCATATCCTTATTGACTTCCTCCAGGGAGACCTGCTCAATGAGAAGTTCGAGTTTGCCTGATTCTATCTTGGACAGATCGAGGATATCATTGATCAGGGTAAGCAAGTCCGATCCTGCTTTGTGAATCACATGGGCATGCTCTATTTCCTTTGGAGTCAGTCCCCCATTCTTGTTCTGTCCAAGCATTCGGGCCAGAATCAGGATGCTGTTGAGAGGGGTTCTGAGTTCATGAGACATATTGGCCAGGAATTCAGATTTGTATTTGCTGGTATGCTCTAATTCCTCAGCCTTGAGTTGAATCGCCTCACGCGCTTGTTCGATTTCCTTATTTTGGTCCAGGAGAGCTGATCGCTGCTCTGACAATTGTGTCGCCTGTTCTGCCAATTCCTGGTTGGCAGTTACCAATTGCTCTTGTTGGGTTCGAAGTTCTTCAGACAATTGTTGAGACTCTCTGAGCAGTCTTTCCGTTTTTTTTCTTGAGGTAAAATCTACCAGAGTCTGGGCAATGATGCCAGAGGCTTTGCTCAACATACGCTGCCTGGCTTCATCCAAAGGAGCAAAAAATGCCAATTCGATGACGCCTTGGACTTCCTCCCTCACAAGGAGGGGAACTGCAATAATTCTTCCAGGTCTGGCGGTTCCCAAGCCAGATTCAATCAGCAAATAGTCTTCAGGCAATTGGCTGAAAATGAGCGTTTCTTTTTCCATCGCAGCCTGTCCAACCAGGCCTTCTCCCCAGGCAATCTGGTTGCGAATGTGCTTGCGATCTGTGAAAGCATATCCGCCATATAGCTGCAAGACAGCCATTCCCTCTTCATTCTGATCCTTGATGAAGATGGCTCCCTGACTCGCGTCGAGATATTTGGAGAGATTGGAAATAACTGCTTTGCTGAGGGTCGGAAGGTCAGATTGAAAATGATTCCGAAGGGTGGAACCGAGCTGCCCCAGACCTGTCTGAATATAAGATTGAAGATGCTCCTTTTGATTGTACTCCAACAAATGATCGCGCATGTCAGCCAATGATAGACTCAGGGGATCATCCTTGACGATCTCAAATTGTGCCTCGAGATTCCCACATTTGATTTCATCAGCGAAAGCCATATTTCGATCCAGAACGGCCTCTAACCAGATAGCGTTTTGACCATCTGTCAGAATTTTTTGCTCCATTTGCCATCCCCATAGACCGGATATGAAGATGATCACTCCCGCCAGGAACACATGGAAAATGAAGGTCGTCAGGTCCATATAGGGGAGTTGGGTAAAATAGACTCCTTCCACTCCCGAGAATTGCAACCAGGCAAATATGGCGTGATGAGCCACAATGATGATCAGCAACGGAATCTGTAGGCGCCAATTGGCATAGACAATCATCACTGTACAGGCCACGAAGGCATAAAAATGCATTTCGAACAACCCGTGCATTTGGAAAATGAACTGGGCCATGAATATTGCCAGGTTGGCAGAGGCCACATATTGGTACAAAGTGCTTTTGGGTAAGGCGAACTTGCTCAGATAGTAGGCAACTAAATTGAGCCCTCCTATCGAAAGTGCGACCAACCAGGTATCATAAAATATGGCAAGAATGAGCCCAAACAAAAAACTTCCCAAAAGGAAAAAATTGAGGAGAAAATCTCCTTTTTTTGTTACCCCGTGGAATAGGTTCGTTCTTTGTTCAGCTGTCAATTCGATCTCTTTCATGTGCATCAAATAGGCGAAATGGAAAATCCCTGATATCTGCTACTGCCTTGTTCATATTGTGGCAACTGACATCCAAATGGCGTCGTAGCAAGCGGCCCAAACTGTGGTGGAGGCATCTTCTCTAAAAGGGAAGTGAGTGCCAATTGGGCGAAGCTTGTTGGTGCTTGTGTACAAAATCGGGCTTTGTTATAGTTGCCCCGATAATACAACAGGCCCTTCCGATCTATGAGAACAGCCTGCGGAGAAGCATATACTCCACACCGGGTAGCGATTGATTCTTCTTGATCATCAATGAGATAGTCTGTACTGGGTCCGAAATATTGTGAAACGACTGAAGGAGACGTTCCTACAGGAAGGACGACCACGAATGTTACCTCTTGTTGATATCTATCCTTTAAGGAGCGGACGTGGGGAGCGGTAAAGCGGGAACAGGGACATTCTGGATTAAAAAATAACAAATGGAGAGCTTTTCCTGGCTGGGTGTTTGGAAGAAAAGTTTGGACCTCAAGTGGGTGAGAGACGGGAATAGCCTGATACCCTTCCGGAATGGGAGTTGGCAAGCTATAGCGAAACTCTTCTTGCCAGAAAATACAGATAATGGTAATCAGAATCACAAGCAGGCCTGTGCCTACCAATATGTGCCTCATACTCCACTCACTTGATTAAGTAGTGCTTATTACTTTTTCAAGTATAGAAATATTTGATAAAAAAACTAAATGCTTGTTTGATCAATTCATTACATCTCCTGCACAACCCATGTAACTTCAGGGGCTTCCCATATGGCAGGCACTTGCCATTTATGAATGAGTTTTTGGATGACAGCTGAAGGAATCCGATTCTCCCTCTTGAGGTTTTGCATGAGGCAGGTATGATAAGGGACCTCTATGTAGACAATTTTTACCTTTGCCTTATAGCTGGTAAAGAGATCAATCAATGGTTGGCGCAGCAATCGGGTGAGGTTGGTCGCGTTCCAAATGAAAGGCTGCTTGCTTCGTAAGTAGGATTTGGCTCGCTCCTTGGCAATTCGGATCACATGCCCTTGTTGTTTGGTTGGCGGAAATCCATGTTCTTCACGGATGTTGTCAAGAGAAATAACAGGATAATCGGGCCCATGGGCAGCAATCCAGTGATCCTTGCCAGCTCCGGGAAGCCCAGACATGAGGATGACTTCTCCCCAGGAATCATCAAATGGATCATATCCAGGTGCTTGCTGTCCTCGAAAGTAGGTGAATCTTGCCAAGGGACTTGAAAACTGATAAGGGTGTTCCCAACAACTTAATTCCCTGGCATACTCACCAAAGAACTCAATATGCTCCAGCATCGCCTCCTGGTCTGGACAAATTCGGCCTTTGACATCAGCTTCAGCAAGTAGGGCGAGTTGCGACAAATTCGTCTGTAGACTGGCTTGGATGACCGCCTTCTGACTGTCTGATTTGTCCCAGAACCACAGAGGCAAGCCATGATACCTGACCGCTTGGGCAATGCGTTCCCGTTCCAAAAACGGGATCGGATCAGGAATTCCCCGATAGAGAATGCTCCTTGACAAGTGGCCACCAACAAGGGCGTGTTTGGGCGAAGAAATGCTTCCATCCATTCCGCGGACAGTACATCTGGGTTTGGCGACATCATGCAAGAGGGTGGACCAGAACACGCGGCCCTTCTCAGGGGATGGAAGATGTCGCCATGCATCCAGGGCCAGCAATTCTTCCATAACCATCCGGCAATGAATCCAGACATCCCCTTCTGCGTGGAAGACAGGATTTTGGGGAACCTCTCTCATGGCCTGTATCCAGGGAAAAAGCGCATCCAGGCTTTCCCAGTTGTTAGAATAATCAGGCGCTGTTGGAATATGTGGATACATGAGAAATATCAATGTCAAAAATAGTTGGACTCCATTGTCTATCTTGTTCTTCTGCCTCTCCTCGCTGCCACACGAGCCTGAAAGCGGATAAGGAACCAAAATACTCTCTCCTTTAAACTTGTAAATGCTCGCCGGATGTCTTCATTGCCATTGCTCACGGCACAAAAATGTCAACGCCTTCTGCCAACAGATTGGGAATAATCGGGCGGTTCAGCCAATGACTTTGCGCATGTAAGACAGTCGTCAGAAAGTCGGCCCGAACAAATTTATAGCGTTCTTTTACCTCTCCGGCCTCTTCTACCTTGATGTACAGGCCTTCCATCAGCTCAGAAGGATCAGTTTCGTACACAACCTGATCTGCCCTCAGGCCCATATCAGCCGCTCGTTGCCTTAGTTCCTCTATATGCCCTTTTCTGATAAAAAAAGAGGGAGTCAACAAAGCGGATAATTGCTCCTTTCGGGTCAATTTTCCTTCAAACAAGACCTTTACCGGAACCACACAGCCCAACTGTCCCAGCATTTCTTGCCGTCTGTGTGTACTCAAAAATTGTCCATTGTCTGTATCCAGGACATCGAATTCCATGAAATAATGTGGCAAGTCATTGTAATACATCGTATGCTTCGCATACAACCACTCTCCATACATCACATACCTGCTTCCAAGCACTTCCTGCAAGGCCTGGACATGCACATTCGCCCAGGTTTTGAACAAATCAAAATGCTTCTCTCTCGGTCCTCCGCTCAGATAGTGACCTCGACTTTGCAATTGCAATTTGCCCGTTTCAGAAAAGCTGACCCCAGAGTTGGCCCCATCCATTTTTTCTTCAATCACAACATAACGACCTTTGATTTGCTCGAAGGCCATGCTATCCAGGTCTTCATCGCCAGGTTGGAGCCGAGAGCCTTCAATATGGTGAGTCCGGGGATATTTGTGAATCTGTATCATAGCATTGCCAACATGATGAGATGATTGTGAACGGAACTAAATTTGACTGATTTGGCACCAGCTGTCCGAAACAGTTCTTCAAGACGTGGAGGGGTGAACAGATGAATATGTTCAGGATTGTCGTCTGCTTTAGAAGGGACACTGACAATGACGAATCTACGTGCCAGCCGACATGCTTCTTCTACGGCCAATTGAGGGGAAGGGATATGTTCAAGTGTCTCAAGAAAAGTGATGCCGTCTGCATAGTTCTCAGGCAGGCCACTGCTTGTGATATCAAGCAGATGTGCATGTAGATTCGGATAGCCACCTGATTGGATAGCCTTGAGATCATCGACTCTGAATGGCAGAATATCCAGGCAACTCAGTTTGAGGCCTGGAACTTCATCCAGAAGCGGCCACAGAAATACGCCCCTTCCAGTCCCAATATCCAGAAGGTCTTTGGGATGAAGGCCACGAAGGAGACCTAACACTTTTTGTACCCGTGCTAACTCCATATTGCGCTTGAAACGATGCAATTTGAGCTCTGCCTGTTTCCCCAGCACAAACAATTCTTCCCATTCCTGTTCTGTCATATCTGCCAGAGGGCGCTGGAATCTGAAATCCTGCTTATATTGCTCTCTCAATTTTCCTCTGACATAGGCAGCTGCTATTCTCAAGTAGTATCGGGTATGCATGTTGGAGGGATCGGTTGATTGAAGGTTGAAGCTCATGTCAAATTCTGCGAATGATACTCGAATGTATTGGAAAATCCAATGGACATTGGTCTGTCTGCTGATTTTCTCGGCCTCTGTCTCAGCTCAGGCTTTGATCCCCGCAGGCATAGACACAGCACAATATCAGCGGATCTTTCAGCTATCAGACAATCTTCATCGTTTTCAGCGAGCAGGACATTTTGGCTACATGAACAGAGGAGGCAAGGAAGTCATTTTGCCTGAATATGATATGGCCCAGGATTTTGAGAAAGGTCTCGCAAAAGTCATGCTACATGGAAAAATCGGCATGATCGATACCTTGGGCGGATCGATTCTTCCCATCATTTATGATGAAATTTGGGAATTTCGCAATGGAATCGCCATGCTCATGCTCAATGGAAAGTTTGGCTTTGTCAATCAAGACGGGCACATCATTATCCCTCCGATCTATGATGCCGGCCAACATGCCTCGGACTCTATCCTGGTGGTTCGCAAAGGCTTATTGAGCGGATACATTTCTTCCACCGGAACAGCCATCACGCCCATCAAATTCGAAATTGCGGAGCCTTATTACGACGGTCAGGCCAGAGTCCGGGTAGAAGGGATATGGTTTTTTATCAATGCGCAAGGCGTATGTGTGCGTGGGTGTCAATAAGGGACAAAAGCAGACTTCCTGTTAGAAAAAGAGAGTATTTTTTACCCTAATAGAGAAAAATTTCTCACCTGAATCTGTTTTGTCCTCACGCAACTTTTTTTGTATTTGTCTGTCAATACCGGAAACAAGGAATTGATTTGTTCGTAAATCCTCAATGATCCCTTCTCAATCATGGAGTTTTTTCTCTTGTTTAACTTTCAACTACCTCACAACTCATGAATCACAAGCTGCGCATCCGCTGCGCCATGCTCTCCTTTTTATGCTGCCTGTGTTTTCTTTCCACATTTAGTCAATCTTCCTTCACCATCCAGGGCTATGTTCGGGATGGAAGCAATGGGGAATTTTTGATCAATGCTTCGGTTGCAGACCTCAAAAGCAAAAAAGGAGTTATTACCAACAATTACGGCTTCTTTAGTTTGAGGCTGCCGGCAGATTCTGTCTATCTGACCATCGCATATGCTGGATTTCAGGTTCAGCAATACCGGTTTTTGCTCAATCAGGATACCACCATCAAGATCAACCTCTCTCCCTATTCTCTGGATGAGGTCGAAATTCTTGCTGAAGAAGTAGAAAGAGAAGTAGACAATACCCAGATGAGTGCGATTAATGTACCTATCCAACAGGTGAAACTTATGCCAGCCTTGTTGGGCGAAGTGGATGTCATCAAGGCGATCCAGATGCTACCGGGTGTACAATCGGGGAGCGAAGGAAGCTCTGGTCTCTATGTCCGAGGAGGCGGCCCAGATCAAAATCTTGTGCTTTTGGATGGCGTTCCCTTATATTATGTGAGCCATTTGGGCGGTTTTTTCTCGGTTTTCAATGCCGATGCTCTAAGCAGTGTCAAGCTCTATAAGGGAGGGTTTCCAGCCAGATTTGGCGGAAGGTTGTCGTCGATCCTGGATGTTCGAATGAAGGAGGGCAACCTCAACCAATTCGAGACAGAAGGCAGTATCGGCATCATTTCTTCCAAAATCTCTGTTCAGGGACCGATCAACAAAGGCAAAACGGCCTTCATCATCTCAGGTCGGCGAAGTTATCTGGACCTACTTTCCAGACCGATTGCGATCATTGCCTCTCAGGCTTCCACCAATGGAACAGAGCGGGTGGATGTTGGCTATAATTTTTACGATCTCAATGGCAAGATCAATCATGTCTTCTCAGATAAGGATCGACTGTACCTGAGTATGTACGCAGGCAATGACCGATTGCTTGCCAATGGCAGATTTCGCTATGATCAGGATGAGGAGGAAAAATTCAGTCTTGGGCTGGGATGGGGGAATCGAATGGGAGCCCTACGATGGAATCACGTCTATGGCAACAATCTGTTTAGCAATGTCAGTGCGACCTTTTCCCAATATCAGTTGAGAACCAAAACAGACGGCTCTGCGAGTTTTCCTGAAGGAGATAGCATCTATACAGAATCATTTGAGCTGGAGTATATTTCCCGCGTGAGAGATTGGGGCCTCAAGGTCGATTTTGACTACTATCCTTCTCCGGCTCATGACATCAAATTCGGGCTGCACAGCACCCTGCACAGGTTCGAGCCAGGCACAGTCGGGATTCAGTCTCAGGCTGGAACTGCCAAGGTAGACACCAATATCATTGCCAAGCTGGACCGTCCACTTGAGAGCTCCATTTATTTGGAAGACAACATCAAAATCGGGCAACGATTCAGTGCCAATGTAGGGGTGCATGGAACCCATTATTTGATCAATGACCAGAGTACCTTCTCTGTTCAGCCACGGGTCTCAGCGCGATTTCTCCTGAGCAAAGATGTGGCGGTCAAGGCATCCTATGTTCAGATGAACCAATTTTTGCATTTGTTGACCAATTCCGGGGCAGGCCTTCCTATCGACCTCTGGGTTCCAGCAACAGAGAAGGTTCCGTCCCAGTTTGCCTGGCAGGTGGCAGGTGGTGTTTCTGCCTCTATCCTCGATGATCAACTGGACCTCAGTGTGGAAGGATATTACAAGGAAATGACGGGTCTGGTTACCTTCAAGGAGGGGAACAATTTTTTCTTTGGTGGGCTAGATGGGGGAAGTTGGGAAGAAACGGTAGAGACCGATGGAACGGGCACTACTTATGGAGCCGAATTCCTGCTTCAGAAAAAGCGAGGCAAAACCACAGGCTGGTTGGGCTATACGCTGGCATGGAACTGGCGTCAGTTTGACAATATCAATGGCGGGCTTCGCTATCCATATAAGTACGATCGCCGACATGATATTAGTCTGGTAGTCAGCCATAAAATCTCTGATCGGGTATCTGTGGCTGGTACCTGGGTGTTTGGGACAGGAAATGCCATCAGCCTTCCTTCTGGCGGCTATGCCAATATCACTGATCCCCTCAACCCGGACATTTATTTCTTTGGGGGACGGGGAACTCCCAATGAAGATTTGTACCTGCCTTTCCGACAATTGCATGTAGATCTTCAATCTTATGGAGAAGGATCTCAGTTTTTCAATGAAGGACGAAACAGCTTCCGGATGCAATCCTATCATCGAATGGATCTGGGAATCAACTTCACCAAAGAAAAGAAATGGGGGGAACGAACATGGACCTTCGGCATTTATAATGTCTATAGTCGACGCAACCCATTTGCCTATTATCTGGACCAGGATAGGGAGCGAAATGGGAATGTGTTCAATGGGTATACTGAAAGAAAACCCGTCCTCAAAAAAATTGCCCTTTTCCCTATTATCCCCTCATTTAGTTATCAATTCAAGTTCAAGCACAAATGAAACATCCCATATATAAACTGGCACAACGGTCATTGTTCATAGCCATGCTCTTCGGCCTGCTGATATCTGCCTGTACCACCAATCTGGAGGTACCATTGCCAGAACATCCTGCACGTTTTACCCTGAATACCTTTCTCACAGAAGGACAGCCGATTGATTTGTATGTCAGTCGTAGCTTTGGTTTGTTGGAATCCGTGGAGAATAATGTGAAGGATATTCTGATCCCGGATGCTGAGGTCAAGCTCTACAAGAATGGCCAATTCCTTGATGAGATGGTTTTTGTAGATTCCAGCTCTCTCGATACCATTTATTTGTCCAGTGTGTTTGGCTTTCCTGATTCTTTTGAGGTTGTGACAAGGGATTTGGTTTCTTCAAAATTTGTCCCTTCCAAAGAACTTCCATTGCCAGTAGCGGGAGATATCTATCGGTTTGAAGTTAGTCATCCCGACTATGAGCCTGCCAGTGCTGAGACGAGGATTCCTTTTCCAGCCACCCTGCTCAGTGTGCAGCGCGTGATAGACTCGGTCGAAGATCGAGATTTTGATGATGGATATTTGAATAGATTTGATGCCATCAAGATTCGTCTGGAAGATCCATCTGGACCCAATGGATACAATGTGTGGGGGGAACTGATGTACACCAATCCTGAGTATGGCCCGGATACGATGATGCAAGCCGAGTGGAGCAATACCGAAGTGGTGCGCGAATTGGATGGTCTGGTGTATGGCAACGCGCTTCCGATCCCGGATACAGAATTCGATGGAGGAATCGGCGAACTTATCACTTTCTATCGCTATCAGGGTTGTTGTGGGTATCCCGAAGATATCCAGCAAGGCAGGAAGAATATCTTCCATCAATACAAACTCAAAGTATTTGTCCTGACAGAAGCCTATGCTACTTATCAAACCAAATTTATTCAACAAAGACAATCAAGACTTGACGGGATTGAAAGTGTATTCGTTCCCAGTGAGCCAGTAGTGATTCCGAGCAATGTTGAGGGAGGATTTGGGATCGTAGGTGCTTACAATCACTCTACAATTATATTGGATTTGTGATCATCGCATGGTTTGATATCCTGCTTTGTCAGGGCAATCTGATGTGAGTTCAGATAAGACCTGAATCTGGCCTTCTCAGGAGGTGCGGACTATGCTGACAAAATTATCCTGCGAGATGACTGGTTAAAAGAGACTGGTCATCTCGCTTTTTATAGATGTCATTCAGGGTTTTTTATAGTGTAACTTTTTTTGGAGGTCATTTAGGGTTTTTCATTCCTGTTGCAACTTTTTATTCATGGTCTACAGCTTTTCAAAGGCATTCATGTACTTCGTGCTCTTGATAAAAAGTTGCGCAAAAATCAAGAAAATCCCAACCAAGGCCTACCCACATGCCATCCTCCCCGCGGATTTTCGACCAG
>JBCCGK010000108.1:0-39842 GCA_039029315.1 Bacteroidota bacterium
CTAACTGATATTACGCACTAGAAATTGAACATTTCATTTCTTGAAGTTCTTTGAATGCTTCCTTGAGTGAAGCAGCGTAAAGTTTGCTTTTGAGGGCAAAGTGATTGAGTTTTGTTTTGATCTTCAATGCCTCAAACTGGACCAATGCACAGAATGCAGCAAAGATGTGATTGGCTTGGGTTGTTGGCACTTTTGTTGGAGATGTCTGTAAAGACGCATTGTTTTTGAGGGACTTATGGCTGGGTTCTATCCGCCAGCGCTCTGGGTAGAGCGAGATGATTTGCTGGTAGGTCATTCCCTCTCTGTTCGTAACTAGGAACAGCTCCCCTGTGCTCTGATCTTTGTTGACATAGATTTCTTTACACACATAAAGGGGAAATGGCAATCGGTCGAGCCATATCTGACGGACTTCTCCTGGCTGGAGTGAGAGGGTTGATAACTTGACAAAGTCTTTTCGGCGGGCCTGTCCTTTACTCAAGGCCACCTTTCGGTTGGATTTGAGGCCAAAGAGAAAGTCTTTCTTGAGTTTCTCGGCGATGTAGCGTAAATTTTTGACATTGGCATACCAACTGTCTGCCATCACCCATTCGAAGGGAATATGGTGCATGAAATGGGCTCCGTGCAGCAGATCTCGAAAACGCGCATTCTTGTCCTTAGGGCTATATCTTTCTCGCTCTCCGGTTTCAGGATGAGGCCTGAACTCAGATTTGCGAACCAGATCGAAACCCACAGGAAAGTTCACATCCTGGCATTCATGCTGCACACTGTACTGAAGATGAACAATATTGATCCCTTTGACTGGCTTGCCATGAAGATGGCTGTAGTGATAGCTGATCAGCTCATTCTCTTTCGAATGGGGCTTCTCACAAACAAAATCGTCTGCGATTAGCATGCCTGATTCAGCTTCTACTTTGCGAACCAGTGGCTTGATCCGTTTCCAGTACTGGCTAGAAGTGAACAGATCATAGGATTCGCTCAGCATGCGAGTAACCTGATCGTGGCTAAAGGCCGAATCAACCAAACGAGACAGACCAGTCGCACTCACTTGGCCAGTGCTAATCATCAGATAATCAATATATACTTCCAGAAGATCTTTCGAGCTCATAACAACAAGATTTTCTCCTTTGGAATCTACGACTTTTCATGCGTAACATCAGATACTAATTGAGTTTGGGAAATAAGAGACTGTTTCGATATCTGAGCTGAGAATTTTTCTGATGTATTTTTTTCTCAGACAAGGCTCTTTTTTGTTCTCATAGTGGCGCTATGAGAACAAAAAAGCTGTAGGATGAGGAAAAAAGACGCATACAAAAAATAAGTAACAGATCTCAAAACAGTCTTATAAGGGAAAAGATAAAAAATCCCCTTATTTCCTTCATGCCTTTACTCCCTGTATATTCTAAATTCGCCTCCCCATATAAAAGTGGACACATTTATATTTGGCAATCATCTTCCACCCTCTCGCTCTCCCGCCAGCGGGAGACATCAGCCCACAAGGCCAGGAATCTTACCAATCAAGCCATTATATCCTCTATTTCCCTTATTCCCAAAATCAACCCTAATATTGTCCATCCACTTACTATTTTTATTAGCATAGGATTTGGGCAGCAAAAAAATAATCGTATATTTGCTCATAATCACCCAACTACGTGCAATAAGTTGAAGTTATCATTGAAGCATTTTGCACAATTTTTGCATGTTATCAGGTGAAAAAAATGGTAATCGCATGAATCCTTTATTCAATATACTGAAATCAAGTGCCCAAAAAGTTCGGAAAGCTGCTGTAACCAAGTATTTTTTGGTATTGGCATTTGCAGTCGTATGGATGCTGTTCTTTGATCGCTATAATGTCATGTCTCGCCAAAGCATGCAACATCAGATTGATGAACTGCAACGAGACGAAGCATATTACCGGACGGCCATTACAGAACTTGAACAGGAAGAAAGACGACTCCTTCAGGATCTTGAATCCATGGAACGCTATGCACGCGAGACCTATCACATGCGGAAACCTGGGGAAGATGTTTACGTTATTGTAGACAAGGAATAGACCTCCCCTCCTATTTCCTTCATTTCTTTTTGCTAAAACAAAGTTTAGGCCGCAACTTTGCGGCCTGAAAGTCATTTGAGTCATGCGTAGAACAGAAATCAAAACTGTGCTGGCCACCGAGCCGGAAGATCAGGTCTTGCTGGTCAAAGGATGGGTGAAAACATTTCGCGCCCGTCGATTTATAGCTCTCAATGATGGGTCTTCTCTCAATAATCTGCAAATCGTCGTAGACTTTGAAAAATATGACGAAGAATTGATTCGTCGTATCAACACAGGAGCTGCCATTGCGATACAGGGACAGCTTGTAGAATCGCAGGGAAAAGGTCAAAAGGTAGAATTAATTGCAGATCAAATCGAAATTCTTGGAGATGCAGATCCTACTGAGTTTCCGATTCAACCCAAGAAACACAGCATGGAGTTTCTGCGGGAGAAAGCTCATCTCAGGATGCGAACAAACACTTTCGCCGCAGTATTCCGGATCCGCCACTCATTGGCATTCGCAGTCCACAAATACTTCCATGACAGGGGGTTTTTCTACATGCATAGCCCAATCATAACAGGCAGTGATGCGGAAGGAGCTGGCGAAATGTTCAGAGTAAGTACCCTCCCTCCAAAGAATCCTCCTCTCACAGAAGATGGCGAGATTGATTGGAAAGAAGACTTCTTTGGCAAAGAAACCAATCTCACAGTCTCTGGTCAGCTGGAAGCAGAAGTAGGTGCCATGTCTTTGGGCAAAGTGTATACCTTCGGTCCGACCTTCCGTGCAGAGAATTCCAATACTACCCGGCATTTGTCTGAGTTTTGGATGATTGAGCCAGAAGTAGCCTTTATTGAATTGGAGGGCAACATGGATCTGGCTGAGGATTTTTTGAAATACATCATCCAATACGTGATGGACAACAACCCGGATGATCTGGCCTTCCTGGATCAGCGAATCCAACAGGAAGAAAGGAACATGAAGGCGGAGCTTCGACGTCCCATGGGACTGATCGAGACCTTGAGATTTGTCGTCGAAAATGAGTTTACCAGAATCACCTATACAGAAGCCATCAACATTCTCAAAAATTCCAAACCTTACAAAAAAGGAAGATTTGAGTATCCTGTGGAGTGGGGCAAGGATCTTCAATCCGAGCATGAACGCTATCTGGTAGAGAAAAAATTTAAACGTCCGGTCATAGTTACAGGCTATCCAAAATCATTCAAAGCCTTCTATATGCGCCTGAATGATGATAACAACACTGTTGCTGCCATGGATATCCTTTTTCCAGGAATCGGAGAAGTGATTGGAGGATCTCAGCGTGAGGAACGACTGGATGTCCTTCAGGCACGCATGGCTGAAATGGATATCCCGGAACACGAACTCTGGTGGTATCTCGAACTCCGCAAATTTGGTACAGCGCCTCATGCAGGATTCGGCCTTGGATTCGAGCGGATGGTTCTCTTTGTTACAGGGATGAGCAACATTCGGGACGTGATTCCATTCCCGCGTGCGCCAAAGAATGCAGAATTTTAGACCCTGTTCAGGCATGTTATCCGGGATAAAAGCAGATTTTTTTATCTCACCAGCCTCAAATAAAAAAAGCGTAGCATCCATTCAATGCTGCGCTTTTTTTATGAGAATGAATTTGTGAGACTGGAGGCTTCACAGCATAGATTGACTCAGATTTTTTCAAATCCAGTATACTTCCTCAACACCTCGGGAATCAGAATACTTCCATCTGCTTGCTGATTATTTTCTAGCAAGGAGGCCACAATTCTCGGCAATGCCAGGGCACTTCCATTGAGAGAGTGGGCCAGATGTGTTTTTTTGTCCTCTTTGCCTCTGTATCGAAGCTTGAGTCGATTGGTCTGGTAGGTTTCAAAATTACTCACAGAGCTCACTTCCAGCCATCGACCCTGTCCAGCACTGTATACCTCCAGATCATAGGTTTTGGCAGAAGTAAAGCTCATATCCCCTGTGCACAAGAGCAATCTTCTAAATGGAAATCCAAGTGCCTCCAGGAGTGATTCAGAATGCTTGGTCATTTCCTCCAGCATTTCATAAGAGTTGTCTGGATGGGCAATCTGTACAATCTCAACTTTGTCAAATTGATGGAGTCTATTCAGTCCCTTTACATCTTTGCCATAGGAGCCTGCTTCCCGTCTGAAACAAGGAGTATATCCGCAAGCTTTGATTGGCAGGTCATCTTCTGCCAAAATGTCTCCTCTGAACAAATTGGTAATTGGAACTTCCGCAGTAGGGATCAGATAAAAGCCATCTCTCTCGATCACATACATATCTCCATCCTTGTCAGGCAATTGTCCTGTGCCAAATCCAGATGCTTCATTGATCAGCAAGGGGGGCTGATATTCCACAAATCCTGCTTCACGAGCCTGATCCAGAAAATAGGAAATCAACGCTCTTTGTAAAGTAGCTC
The DNA here is from genome assembly GCA_039029315.1 of Bacteroidota bacterium. Taxonomy (GTDB): domain Bacteria; phylum Bacteroidota; class Bacteroidia; order J057; family J057; genus JBCCCJ01. Next base: position 4,468 of record JBCCGK010000108.1, read on the forward strand.
CCTTTCCTTTATATACAGGGAATCCGGCACCTGTAATTTTCACTCCCAGTTTCCAGTCAATGATATCATGCTTTACCGCCAGCTCCCAATGAGGCAAAGGAGTGAAATCAAAAGAAATTGTTACATCATTTTGATAGGCGACTACATTGTCATCAGCATGCTTCCCTGATGGCACACTTTCATGCGGGGTATTAGGAAGCGTTACCAATAAATCACGAGACTGTGTTTCAATCTCTTGCACCGATTGTTCTAGTTCCTTCATCCGACCTTTGGCCTCTGATGTTTTGGCTTTCGCAGCTTCCGCCTCCTCTCTTTTGCCTTCTTTCATCAATCGACCAATCGATTTGGAGATCTCCTTGGATTGGTTGCGAAGTTGCTCCAATTCAGTAAGAGTTTGCTTCCGTTGCAGATCCAGTTCAAGGATATTGGCAACTTTTTCTTTTGCAGTTGCAACCCCTTTTGTCTCAAGGGCAGCAATAATTGGCTCGGCTTTTGTTCTAAGTTTCTGGATTTCTAGCATGAATTGCGTAATTATCCTGCGAAATAACAAAAACCTTTGCAGATTCGTAAGAAAAGTTCGCATTGATGCGTTTCCAATAGACAGGAATTAATTTGGAAATCATCATTTGATTTCATTACCTTTGCGGTGGCACGAATTCCTTCCACTTATACATTATTCAGCCTTTGATTTCCAGCCGTTGATGAAATAGTGAGCCTCTGCCACTAAACTGGTTTTACAATTTCTCTTATTACTACATCCTGTAGAGCCTGATGTTAATTTGTACCATATATGTACGACATTATTGAACTGAATAACCTTGAGGTACCTCAGCTTAAGGACATTGCTAAGAATTTACAGATTGAGGAGCTTGATAAGCTAGGAAAACAGGACTTGATTTTCAAGATACTGGACCGACAGGCAACCATGCCTGATGATGCGTTGCAGGCCCTGAAAGAGGTTAAATCTGCTACGCCTGAGCCGGTTGAAGAAGCTCCTCCCAAGAAAAAAACGCCAACTGCCAAATCCAAAAAGAAGACGGAAGAAGCAAAAGAGGCAGATCCCGTAGTTGCTGAGAAACCTGCAAACAGACGCAGAAAGTCTAGTACAACCAAGCGTACTCGCAGAACCAAAGCAACTGACAAAAAGGAAGAAAAAGTTGCTGAACCAGCAGACAAGACTGTTGAAGCACAAAATGAAAAGACAGAGGCCGCCCCTACAGTTGATCCTCCAGAAAATGGGAATGATGGACAAAACGGGAATCAGCCTGAACGAAAACGAACTAGAAGAAAGCGAACGCCCAGAAACGAGCAGGAAAAATCTGAAACGAAGAAGGAAGAGCGGCCTGCAAATAATGGGAATGACAAATCCAGTCCAAGACAAGAAACCCAGTCTGCCATAGACCTCGAAGGGGTGATCAGCAATCAAGGTGTTTTGGAAGTGATCCCTGAAGGATATGGGTTCCTTCGTTCTTCTGAGTACAATTATCTGCCATCTCCTGATGATATTTACGTCTCTCCTTCACAGATCAAATTATTTGGTCTAAAAACCGGGGATACTGTCTTTGGCACAATCCGCCCTCCCAAGGATGGAGAACGATATTTTGCCCTACTAAAGGTGAATAACATCAATGGCCGAAATCCCAAGGAAGTGCGGGACAGAATCTACTTTGATCATTTGACTCCCCTCTTTCCCGAAGACCGATTCAGCCTCGCAATAGACAAATCACAGAATAAAGATCTCTCCCTTCGAATTGTGGATATGTTCTCTCCTATTGGGAAAGGACAAAGGGGATTGATCGTTTCTCAACCCAAGACGGGGAAAACCATTCTCCTGCAAAAAGTTGCCAATGCCATTGCAACCAATCATCCCGAAGCCTTTCTGATCATTCTTTTGATTGATGAAAGACCGGAGGAAGTAACTGATATGCAGAGGAATGTAAATGCTGAGGTCATTGCCTCCACCTTTGATGAGCCTGCTGACCGACATGTGCAAGTTGCTACAATTGTATTGGAAAAAGCCAAAAGAATGGTAGAATGTGGACATGATGTTGTCATTCTGCTTGATTCTATCACTCGATTGGCACGCGCACATAACACCTGTATGCCAGCATCCGGGAAAATTCTTTCTGGTGGGGTCGATGCAAATGCGCTTCACAAGCCCAAACGATTTTTTGGTGCGGCCAGAAATATTGAGCATGGTGGTTCTCTGACCATTCTTGCTACAGCCCTGATCGATACGGGGAGCAAAATGGATGAGGTAATCTTTGAAGAATTCAAAGGCACAGGTAATATGGAGCTACAACTGGATCGCCGACTGGCCAACCGAAGAGTCTATCCCGCGATCGATGTCATGGCTTCAGGAACACGAAGAGAAGACTTGTTGCTTGACCCACAGGATATCAACAAAATCTGGGTCCTCCGCAAATTCATGGCAGACATGAACCCTGTTGAAGGAATGCAGTTCCTTCAAGAACGGATGAAAAATACCGAAGACAACGATGAGTTCCTCTTATCGATGAATAAATAAAATAAATATGCAAGAGATCGAGGAGTGAGTGGTGATAGAACTCTCTTAGAGACTGTTTGAACATCTATCACTAATTTTTTGTATGCGTCTTTTTTCCTCATCCGGCGGCTTTTTTTGTTCCCATAGCACAACTATGAGAACAAAAAAGAGCCTTGGCTGAGAAAAAAATACATCATAAAAATTCTCAGCACAGATTCCCAAACAGTCTCTTAATTCACGACTCATTCCTTCCTATCAGATCCATTTATCAACCTGTTCTGGTTGATATGCAGCCATCTTTTCCAGCAATCCTTTTGGCTGATCATGGTCGATTAACATCTCCCGGTTTTTCTGTCGGAGAAACTGATTCTCCACCATGCCGTCAAACATCTTCAGTAACTCATCATAGTAACCGTTGACATTCAGGATTCCGATAGGATGTGCGTGAAGTCCCAACTGCGCCCAGGTAAGGATCTCACAGAGTTCATCCATGGTCCCAAATCCACCTGGCATCGCGATGAAGGCTTCTGACCGATCTGCGAGGATCTGCTTTCTTTCGTGCATGGTCTCTGTCACTATCATCTCGGTCAAGCCATCATGCCCAACTTCTTTGGCCTGCAAAAATTGAGGAATAACTCCGATTGCAGTCCCATTTTCCTGAAGAACAGCATCAGCAATCACCCCCATCAGGCCCACTTTTCCCCCTCCAAACAGGAGAGAGATTTTGTATTTGGCCATAAGGGTTCCCAATTCACGTGCAGCTTTGGCAAAACCAGGATGTTCTCCTGTACTGGAGCCACAATACACACAAATAGAAGAAAATGGAAAGGTCTCATCTAACTTGGCAGCCATATTCAAAAAGATTTGCTGCGCAAGGTAGGGATTTTTACAACTATTTGCTGCTGATTGGTTCTGGTTCCGGGCTATACATGGTCGCTGCACAAGACCGACTTTCATTGTGAAGGCGATCCACAGCAGAAACGATATACAGATAGGTTTCACCTGCCTGACATCCCCAATCGACAAAGCTTGTCTCCTTCTGAATAGCCAAAATGGCTGAAGGATCGCTCATATCAGCTTTTCCCTGACCCTTAAAACGATAAATGACATAATATGAAGCCTCTTCTCCGTCCGCAGCAGGCTTGGGTTTTTGCCAGGAAATAGAGGCCCATTTTCGGACCTGTCGTACAGTCAATCGTTGAGGAGCCAAAGGAGGAATGCTATCCTTCCATTTCATTCCAGGCACAAGTGCAGGATATTTGAAATGCTCATTTCGAAGTTTGTCTTGAATCTTATGCGGATTGTTCTGGAATGAGTTTGCGCTATAAAAGATGCTCCCCTTTACCTTGGGAAACTGTTGATTCATGCGAAGTTGACTAGGGAGTTGATTGGGATTCTTCCAGGGTTTGGAATCATTGGCCTTGGTTTTATAGACTGCCTGCCCGATGTATAGATGTCGGCCAAAGCTATTGTTTGACCACCATGGAAGCAAATTGTGATAGGAGGCTTTCGGATTGTTCATGCTCCAATACAGTTGAGGCGCGACATAGTCAATCCAGCCCTTTTTGAGCCATTTTCTGACATCAGCATACAAGACATCATAAGCTGTGTAAGATACTCGGGTATTGGAACCTCGCGGATCTTCGGTTTTGTTTCGCCAAATTCCCACAGGACTTACCCCGAATTTGAGATGGGGCTTGATCTGTTGCAAACTGTCAGAGAGGCGCTCAATGAAACGATCGATATTGCTGCGTCTCCAGCTTCGAATATCTCCTTGGCCTTTTCCGTATGTGGCAAATGAAACGGAGTCATCAAAAGGATTTTTGGCATCTTCATAGGGATAAAAGTAATCATCGAAATGAATGCCATCTATGTCATAATTCCTGACAACCTCAAGAATGACCTCAATCACATGATCCCTCACCTCAGGGATGCCCGGATTCAGGTATAGTTGTTTGCCATTCTTCATGATCCATTCAGGATGTTGTTTCGAAATGTTCTTGTCAGAAACACTGCTGAACTTCTCATGCGAGACGGCCCGGAATGGATTGAACCAGGCATGAAACTCAAGATTACGACTATGAGAAAGATTGACCATGTATTTCAGCGGGTCATAGTAGGGTTCTGGCTTCTTGCCCTGGGTTCCAGTCAGATACTCCGACCAGGGTGTCAGCTCACTCTTATAGAAGGCATCTCCGGCTGGTCTCACCTGTACCACCAAGGCATTCATTCCATTGGCTTGCTGTACATCTACCAATTGAAGAAACTCTTTTCTTTGAGTTTCAGGGTCCAACCCTTTTTTAGATGGCCAGTCTATATTGTGGAATGTAGCTACCCAGACCGCACGGAATTCCCGCTTGGGAGGTGGGGTATCAGTCGAGGGAGAAGAACAACCGAGGAGGAAAGAAGCAGCAAGAGAAGCGATGGTTTGAAATATGATCACAGAATAGTATGCTTTGGGCTTGTCACCTAACATAACATCTTTGGTCTTAATATTGCATGGTCCCATATCCCAAATGCAAAAATTTCCGTTTAAATAGCAGGAATAATCAACTGAATGTAAAATGAATTTTTCTATGTCCGCTCAATTTTCTTTTGTTTTCGTCATTCTTTTTGGGATCAATCAGGTTCTCGTAGCACAATCGCCCATTCCAGCCTTCCAATTTCTAGACCTGAATGGGGAGACATTTACCCAAAGCAATCTACCTGAAGATCAGCCTGTATTCATCATGCGGTTTGATCCCTATTGCGAACATTGTGATACACAGGCACAATGGATCGCTGAAGCAGAAGAACAATTCAAAGATATCCATTTGGTATTTGTTTCCTTTCTGGATGAGGTAGATGCCATTCAAGATTTCCAGACTCGTCATTTCAGTGATACACAACTGGAGCATCTGCATTTTCTCCGGGATCCCGATTACCAATTTGAAGAATATTTTGGATATACCGATGAATCTCTGGTCATCTATTTGTACCAGCCAGGAAAAAAATCGCTAAAATATTTTGGGAAAGAACAAGCTGCCGAAATTTTGCTAAAATTTTTGTAGATTTGCTAACAAATGAGTCTAAAAGATACTATAAACCAGGACTTAAAAGTCGCCATGAAGGAGAAGAACGAAGTAGCAAAACTTGCGCTTCGTGCGATTAAATCTGCCATTTTGCTAGCAGAGACCTCTGAATCAAAATTAGGAGCATCCCTGACGGAAGCAGAAGAATTGCAATTGCTAATCAAACAAGCCAAGCAACGCAAGGATTCTATCCAGCAGTTTCGTTCCAATCAGAGAGATGATCTGGCAGACAAGGAAGAAGCAGAGCTAAAAGTCATCGAGCAGTACCTCCCCCAAGCACTTAGCCCAGAGGAGGTCAAAGCAGAAGTAGAACGCATTGTGGCAGAACTTGGCGCTTCTAGCATGAAGGATATGGGCCGGGTGATGAAGGCGACACGAGAGAAACTAGCTGGAAAAGCGGACGGGAAAGCCATTGCAGACCTGGTCAAACAGATACTAAGTTCCTAACTCACTATATTTTCTATTCACATCCAACACAAATTGCCTCATTATGGAAGGAGGTTTTGTTATCAATCCCCTTGACATCATTATTGCCGGACTGATTGGATTTGGGATGTATAGGGGGGCAACCAAAGGAGTTATTAAGCGGGCAACGCTTTTGGTCTCTATTGCCATCGCTATCATTCTCGGTGCTAGGCTTCGCCACATTGCCGAAACCCTATATCTGGACTATTTACAATTGAGTATGCCAGGAGAGATGGTATTGGCTTTGAGTTTTGCCACAGCATTTGTCGTCTCTTATATCGTCGTCTCTACTCTCCTGGGATATCTGACCCAGGGATTGGGCAAGGTCAATATCAAAATCGATAATGCCCTTGGCGCCCTATTTGGTGGGACCATTGCAACCCTTGTGATGAGTGTGGCACTTGTATTGTTGTCTTATGTCAACTTCCCCTCGGCGGCCAATGCACAAGGTTCTTTGCTCTACCCACACGTCAAGAATTTTGCCCGCTATTCTCTCGGAATTGGGGTAGGCGTACTACGTGAAGGCTACCAACAAATGGACAAATACGGAGTTGGTGTGAAACAAGCACCAGATAACAACCCAACTACTCCTGCCCAACCTTCTAATACGAGCAAACCCAAAGCGATCAGGTAGTTAGGGGAAGGGCAGAAGAGTCTATGGGAATTCAGGAGAATTTCCCTAATTTGGGCCGAATTTGATTCAGTTCTGCATTCTTGATCCTAACAAAGGCACTATTCATGTTGTTGCAAGTTCGTAAGGAGAATGGTTTTCAATATGTGGAAGAGGGACAAGGTCCCACTGTCATTTTGTTACATGGCCTGTTTGGTGCGCTAAGTAATTTTTCCTCCTTATTCAACTCCCTGGCTGATCGCTATCGAGTGATCATTCCTCTCCTTCCAATTTTTGATACCAATAATAAAGACAGTTCCGTAGACGGATTGACCCATTTTGTCGAGTCTTTTCTGGATTTTAAAGGCATAGATCGGTGTACCCTTGTTGGCAACTCTCTTGGAGGCCACATTGGACTGGTTTTTTCATTGGAGAATCCAGACCGTGTCAATGCGCTGGTGTTGACTGGGAGTAGTGGACTGTTTGAGTCCGGCATGGGGTCTACCTATCCCAGAAGAGGGGATTATGACTTTATTAAGGAGCGGGTTGCCTATACCTTCTATTCTCCGCAAATGGCATCCAAAGCGCTGGTGGATGAGGTATTCGAAATTGTGAATGACAATCACAAGACCCTCAAGATTCTCAAAATGGCTCGATCTGCCCAACGGCACAATATGCGAGACGAAATTGGCAATATCAAAGTCCCTGCGCTTCTCATTTGGGGCTTGAATGATAACATCACCCCTCCTCGGGTCGCACATGAATTTGCCCGTTTGCTTCCACAGGCCGAGTTGCATTTCATCGACCAATGTGGACATGCTGCCATGATGGAGCAGCCTGAAGAATTCAATCGCATTCTTCATCAATTTTTGGAAACACACCTCGAGGTGATTGCACAATGATTGCACGAGAAGTTATTACGGATACCTTACCCCCAGTGAAGTCTACGGACTCCGCAAACTTGGCTCTTAACTGGATGAACGAGTTCAAAATCAGCCAATTGCCAATCGTAGATGGTGGTAACTATTCAGGCTTGATCACCGAAAATGATATTCTCGATGCCACAGACCCCGATGCCCTGGTAGGGAGCATCCGATATTCTGGCTGGGACAGTGCCTATATTTATCAAGGACAGCATATCTATGATGCCTTTGATATCATGAGCAACCTGCGATTGGAAATTCTGCCTGTCGTAGATGAAGAAGGGATGTATCTTGGCGTAATCACGCTCCGCGACCTGATAAGGTATCTCGATGGGCTGTTTGCAGTACGGGAGCCGGGAGGAGTTCTTGTTCTCGGGATCTCTCAAAGAGGATATATGTTGTCCGAAATTTCTCGGATCGCCGAATCTGAAAATGCCAAAATTCTCAGTCTGTACCTGGCCCAAAAACCAGATTCCTCAGACCTGATTCTTACCCTAAAGCTCAATGTAGAGGATTTGTCTCGCGTGACAGCCAGTTTTGATCGGTTTGGTTATCAAATTCTTCAAACCTATCATCGAATCGACAATTCAGAAGATTTCAGAAATAATCTGGATGCCCTGTTGAAATATCTTGATATGTGAAGTGGAGCGTTGTTTTTCTCAGCTTGCTTCTTCCAGGATTCCATTCTGTTATAGCACAATCGCCTGATTCGCTTGTCATAAGCGACTTGGAAATCCTTGGCAACAAGCGAACCAAACATTGGGTGATCGAGCGGGAACTGACCTTCCTTCCTGGTGCCCGTATTGCCTCGAAGGATCTTGATCACCTGCTGGAAAGAAGCCGGGATAATATCTACAACCTGGGATTGTTCTCTAATGTGAGGGTAACACGAAGAGAAGACGACAAAAAAGCAATCATCACCATTTTGGTCAATGAGCGATTTCCTATTCAGGGAACGCCTGTCCTGGATTTTCGAGAAAGAAATTCCTTTGATGTCTTCCGCGCCATCCTGGAGCAGCGATTCACCCGACTTGTCTATGGCGGAGAAGGACAATTGCGCAATTTCACTGGACGCAACGAAACATTATCTCTGGAGGTGCAAGGGGGGTTTATCCAGAAATTGGGGGTTGAATATTTCCAACCAGCGTTCTCTCGACACAATCGACTCAACCTTCGACTGGGTTTCCGATTTGTTAGGCAAAAAGAAATCATTTTAGGCACTGAGCAAGGCAAAGTACAATGGTATGGGAGAGATAGTCTCTTTCTCCAGCGACGCATAGAAGGCAAGATAGAACTTTCCTATCGTCTGGACTTATATCAGCGCCTACAGCTCGGCCTCTCATTTAAGCGTCTGATGTTCGATCCATTTCTGTATCAGGCCACCATTGGGGGGGTAGCTCGCACCTTCCTCACCAATCAAATGGGGATAGAAAGATATCCAACGCTTCTTCTTGCCTATAGTTACGACAAGCGCGATGTCAAAAATTTCCCAATGGAAGGCGGGAAGTTTCAAGCATTTTCCTCTTTTTCAGGACCAAAACCACTAGGAACTTCACAATTTATAAAACTTGGCAGCACCTGGGTCCACCATATTCCGATCAAAAAGAGATGGAATTTCACTTATGGGATTCATGAAGTGATCAGCCTGGGAGATTCCATTCCTTATTTTGACCAGCAATTCATCGGAATATACCAAAAAGATTTTTCGGGATTGAGTCATGAATTGCGCGGGTATGATCCCTACACCATCTCCGGAACCTGGATTCATATGACCAAGGCAGAAGTGAAGTTTGCCCTGATCCCCTACCAAATTATCCGTCTGCCCTGGCGTCCTCTGAACAAAAATCTGAATAGCTCCCTTGGTTTCTATCTCACGGCCTTCTGCGACCTGGGCTATGTACAGGATCGGAATTTTACGAATCAGGACACCTACTTCAAAAATCAAATCCTCATTGGTTATGGTCCTGGCTTGAATATCATAGGTTTTTATGATATGTTGGTGCGAATTGAATATGCTCACAATCATCTAGGGACAGATGGAATCTATATCAATGCCACTGTACCGATCAAATAATGGGGCTATATTTGATTTCATTGGTACCTGAAAGATGAATCCTCCTTGATGAAGCTTGCAATTTTTGGCCGCCTAACTGAGAAAACAGATTTGAAAATCCTGATGGATTTTTTTGCCTTTCTCCATTCGCAGGCCATCGATTTCACCATCTATGCCCCTTATGCTCAACAGCTTTCCCAGCATTTCCCCAGCGAGTTCTCCCAAGATTCTGCAAGCACTTTTCATTCCATTGCAGACCTTCACAACTGTCGATTTCTCTACTGTTTCGGGGGAGATGGAACCATGCTGGAAGCGGTTAGATTTATTGGAAACCTCAAAATTCCCATTCTAGGTGTCAATTTTGGCCGATTGGGATATCTGGCGAGCGTTACCCAACAAGACCTGATTCCTGCAACCATGGAGTTGCAACGGGGCATGTTCAAGGTGGACACCAGATCTTTGCTGACGGTCGTCTCTGACCCGGTGGGCCTGTTCGGCAACAAGCCATTCGGGATCAATGATCTGACCATTCACAAAAGTCGAACCAATGAGATGATCACTGTCCATACCTATCTCAATGGAGAATTTTTGAATTCTTATTGGGGAGACGGTGTTCTGGTTGCAACCCCTACAGGATCAACCGCATATAGTCTCTCTTGTGGGGGACCAATTATGTTTCCCAGTTCATCGACTTTTGTCATCACGCCGATTGCCCCCCACTCTTTGACTGTGCGGCCAGTGATCATCCCGGATGATTGGGTGGTATCATTTGAAATTGAATCGCGCTCGGGAGAAGCCATGATTGCCCTGGACAATCGATCCAAACTTGTAGACACGCATCAGGCCATCGCCATCCGAAAGGCAGATTTTCAGGTTCGCTTGGTCAGAACCTCTGCAACAAAGTATATTGACAACTTGCGAAGAAGCTTGATGTGGGGAAGAGATCATAGAAATTAATCTATGGGTAGGGTATTAAGATTCATTCTACACTTAATTACATACTTTCCGACTTTTCTCGGGGGGTAACAGAAGTGTAAGGTAATTCGAAAAGTTCAGTTCGAGATTTGAGATTTTTTTTTGAATTTTCAATCCAGATTTTCGGTTTATTTAAAAAAAACTCGAATTATTGGCTGACAGTAGATTTTGGGTACCAAGTTTGCACTTCTGAATGGTATACTTAATTTTGGCAAGCAGTTGTTGTTACTCCATCAGTTTTCAATACTCCACTTTTTTTCAAAATCACTGATCCCCATGAAGGTTCTGACATATTTCATGGTTCTCTCCCTGGGATTGCTTTTCACGCAAGACCTCCATGCTCAATTTCGTTATGGCTATTTCAAAGTAGGCGTTTCGGCAGGATCGACCAATTATCTTGGAGATCTTGATGATGACCTGACTTTTCGCTTTACCAAGCCCGGCTTTGGCATCAGCGGATCCTACCGGATGAATCCATTCATGACAGCCAGGCTGAATTTTTTCAGAGGGTATGCCCGAGCCACAGATGCTGTTTCCTTCAATGATGTTCGACAAAGACGTAATCTGAGCTTCAGAACTCCCATTACAGAAGCCAGTGTGCATATGGTTTTTGATTTCATCGCTACGGACCGACGATACAACTATCGCCCCCCCTTTGTTCCCTATGTATTTGGTGGGATTGGTATTTTTACCTTCAATCCTCAAGCACAGTTAGGAAATCGATGGTATGATCTTCAGCCCCTCGGAACTGAAGGTCAAAATCTGGTGGATCCTTTGGGAATCTATCCTGAGCAATACAAGCTCACTCAATTCACAGTTCCCATGGGTACAGGTGTACGTTTTTCTCTCAGCAGGCGATTGGATCTCGAAATAGAAACAGGATTCCGAAAAACCTTCACAGACTATCTGGATGATGTGAGTAATCTATACCCGGACCTCGAAGACCTTCGTGCACAAAATCCGGTTGCAGCACTGCTTTCTGACCGAATTGATCTGAATGAATTTCCCGAAGGAGCTGCCATTGCCAATGGGATCCGAGGAGACAGAACTCAAACGGACTGGTATATTTATACTGCTGTCCGAGTCAGTTATATTCTGGACTGGGTGAAATGCCCGACTTTTAGATAGAAAAGAAATCCAGGCAAAACCGTTCTGAGTATAGAGTTGGAAACAGCTGCTCTATGCTCAGAACTTTTTTTATTCGATATTTTCGGCTTCTAACACCCTCCTTTTTGGTTGGAACTTTTTCGTTTTTCCATGCAACCTTTCCTGTCAAAAAATCCTCTTGACAGGGAGAGGCCGAAAAATCCCTTTCAGTCATGAGGGCAATTTATTACTTTTGTGCTCTAATCATCGGGAATTACCCGAAGGATTCATCAGAGAATGCATGAGCCTACAAGCAAAAATTGACCCTACTCGCCTTCCAAGACATATCGCTGTGATTATGGATGGGAACGGTAGATGGGCTCAAAAGAAAGGTAATAAACGGGTGTTTGGTCATCGGTCAGCCATCAAGGCCGTCCGGGACACAACTGAGGGCGCGGCAGAACTGGGAGTAGAGTTTCTCACGCTCTTTGCATTTTCAACTGAGAATTGGCGCAGACCCAAAGCAGAAGTCAATGCGCTCATGACATTGCTGGTTGAGACGATTCGAAAAGAAACGGCCACTTTGATGGACAATGGAATTCGTCTCAAAGCGATCGGACATCTGGATCGGCTTCCTGATCGGTGCCAAAGGCGCCTACAGGAAAGTATCCAGACGACCCAGGACAATCAGCGCATGACCTTGACATTGGCTTTGAGCTATGGGGCCCGAGCAGATATGACCCAGGCGTTTCGTAGCCTTGCCAAAAAGGTACAAGCTGGCGAACTAGACCCTGAGAGCATTGATGAATCCTTGATTGGACAAGAGCTGAGTACAGCTTATGCTCCCAATCCTGAATTACTGATCCGGACTTCTGGCGAGTCTCGTATCAGCAACTTTCTGCTATGGGAGATTGCTTATTCTGAAATCTTTTTTACGCATAAATTATGGCCTGATTTCCGCAGAGAAGATCTGTTCTCTGCCATTCTGGATTTTCAGCAGAGAGAGCGGCGGTTTGGCAAAATCAGTGAACAAATCCATAAGTGATGAAGAAACTTCTGATCCTGTTTTTCTTGGGGTGGCTGGCTTTTCCCCTGGCTGTGGTAGCACAACGGCCTCAAACACCTCCCCAACAACCTCAGTCAAAAACATATGTTGTGGCCGGTATTGAGGTGGAAGGTGCTCAATATAGTGACAAGACTACTGTCATCAGTCAGAGTGGGTTGGTAGAGGGAGAAACCATTAATATCCCTGGTTATCAAATCTCTGACGTTATCAAGCGATTGTGGAAGGAAAATATCTTTTCCGACATCAAGGTTCGCGCTGATAATATTGTCGGGGACAAAGTCTTTTTGGTCATTGAGGTGGTCGAACGGCCCCGAATCTCCCAATTCTCTTTTCAGGGAATCAGCAAATCCCAAGCAGATGATTTGAGGGAAAAAATCAATTTTATTCGAGGGACCATTCTGACAGAAGCCAAACAGCAATCCGCCAAACGTGTGATTCGCAATTTTTATGTAGAAAAAGGCTTCTACAACATCAGTGTAGATATCGAAGAGGAACCTGACAAAATCCTCAAGAATGGAGTGGTCGTAAATATCAAAGTCAATAAGGGCGCCAGAGTACGGGTAGATAAGATTGTCATATCGGGCAATCAGGAATTCACAGACAAACGGATCATCCGTAAGATGAAGAAATTCCACCAGAAGACCTGGTGGAGAGTTTGGGCCAGAGCCAAATATGTGCCCAAAGTCTTTGGAGAAGCCAAAGACGCATTGATTCAGGCATATAATGACGAAGGTTTGCGGGATGCAACGGTGGAATCAGATACTGTCTATAGGGTGGATGATAAATTCGTTCGGGTAGAGATGCGGGTAGATGAGGGGATCAAATACTTTCACAGGAATATCGATTGGTCAGGAAACTTCAAATACAATTCTGAGTTTCTGACTGCTGCGCTTGGAATCAAATCAGGAGACACCTATAGCCAATCCAAAATACAACAAAGACTATTTGGAGACCCCAACGGATCTGATTTAAGTTCTCTCTACCTGGACGACGGATATCTGTTTTTCAATCTGGAACCTGTCGAGGTGCTGGTCGAAGGAGACTCCATTGACCTTGAGATGCGAATGGTTGAGGGCCCACAGGCAACGATTAGGAAAGTACAGCTTTCAGGCAATACCAAAACAAGTGATTATGTTGTGCGACGAGAAATCCGAACGGCTCCGGGCAACAAGTTCAGCCGATCAGACATCATTCGATCCCAACGGGAGATTTTGGCTCTGAACTACTTTGATCAGGAAAAGCTGGTTCCTACCCCAACTCCTGATCAAGCCAGTGGAACCGTGGACATCAAATATTCGCTGGAAGAGCGAGCCTCAGATCAACTTCAGCTTCAAGGTGGTTGGGGAGGCCGTATTCGCGACCCCCGAACTGGAGATGTTCTCTATGGAGGATTTGTTGGTACAGTTCAGTTGGCGTTCAATAACTTTTCTTCTCGCAGGATGTTCGACGCCAAGCAGTGGAGACCTGTTCCAACGGGAGACGGCCAACGATTGAGCATCGCCTTCCAGGCCAATGGTCAATCTTACAAAAACTTCTCTCTGACCTTTCAGGAGCCATGGTTGGGAGGCAAAAAACCCAACTCTTTGGGAGTTAGTGCTTCCTATCTTATCTTCCAGAGTCTGGGAGGAAGTTCGACCTTCTCCAGTAACAGTATTTTCAATGCGTCTGTCGACTATGGTCAGCGATTGAAGTTCCCGGATGACTTTTTCACCTCCCGCACCTCATTGGGATATAAGTTTTATGATATCGTCAACCCATCGGCCAGGGGCTTTAGAGGGTTTCCCGGAGAACCAGAGGCCTTTGTCAATATCATCAGTCTGCGACAGTCTATCGATCGAAGTAGTGTTGATGCCCCGATCTACCCAAGAAGCGGGTCTATCATGTCTCTCTCCGTAGAGGCGACCCCTCCTTATTCTCTCTTCCATGCTCCTGGCACAAACTATTCGGATATGTCCGGGCAAGAGAAATACAGATGGCTTGAATACCACAAATGGAACTTCAGTAGCAACTGGTTCTTCCGAATTGTGGACAATCTGGTGTTGAGCACCAAAATCGAAGCCAGTTATTTAGGATCATATAACAAAGCATTGGGCTTGTCTCCATTCGAGCGCTACTTCCTGGGTGGTTCTGGTCTGGTCGGAGGTGGCTTTGCCAACCTTGATGGTCGCCAATATATTCCATTGAGAGGATATGAAAACAATAGCCTTGTCAACAACAATGAAGGATATCCAATCTACAACCGATTTGTGATGGAGCTTCGATACCCCATCAGTCTGAATCAGTCAGCACCTGTATGGGTATTGGGTTTTCTTGAGGGAGGAAACGGATATGCTACTTTCAGGGACTATAATCCATTCAAACTTCGCAGAGCTGCAGGGGGCGGGGTTCGGGTTATGCTGCCGATGGTTGGACTGCTGGGTCTGGACTGGGCTTATGGATTTGATTCTCCCAGTGAGGTCAACAATGACATTGGCGTGAGTGGAAGCCAGTTTCACTTCATTCTTGGGCAACAATTCTAGGGCTGGAGCGACCTTTGGGCATGAACGTGTAACAATTCTTATCATGTGTGTGGAATGCACTTTCATATTCCATCAGATTTGCACACAGATTGCGTATAATTTATAGGCCTCAAAGCCACGCAATCTGTGTGTTTGCGTTTGTTCCATTAAAGAAAAAGAATACAAACCATTATGAAACAAGTACTATCACTCATAGCACTACTCGCCTTGACAGTCTCTTTTGGTTATGCCCAAAAGGTCGCCTACGTTGACAGTAAGTACATTCTTGAAAAAATTCCTGAATACAATACCGCCCAGGAAGAAGTAGAGCGGATTTCTGAAAAATGGCAGGAGGATTTGGAAGAACAATATCAATCCATAGAACAGCTATATGCTGACTATCAAGCCCAGGAAGTGCTGCTTCCAGAAGATGTGAAGCAGGAAAAACAAGAAGAAATCTTCCAGGCAGAGAGAGCAGCCAAAGAATACAGGGAGAAAAAATTCGGATATGAAGGAGAATTGTTTACCCTTCAGGAAAGTAAGGTTCGTCCGATACAGGATCGCGTTTTTCGCGCTGTAGAAACCATTTCCAAGCGAAAAAGATTTGACCTTGTCTTCGATAAAGCAGGTGAAGTTACTTGGTTATACACCAATGCTACCTATGATCTCAGCAATGATGTTTTAGAAGAGTTGGGATATGAGGTAGAAAAAAACTAGAATCTTTGTACCTTTGTAGGCCAAAACCACAAACTAAACTTGCAAAGTTTCACCCGTGTTATCTGCAACCATCTTTTAGCAGTTAACCAAACATCTAAAATTGAACATTTATGAGCTTGAAGACAATTCTTTTCACAATACTGATCGGATTCGGGCTGGCAGGGAGCGCTTTTGCTCAGAACCTGAAGGTCGGCTATGTCAATATTGAACTGATTCGTCTCTATATGCCAGAGACAAAAACCATGAATCAGACCTTACAATCTTATCAGCAAAAACTGGGAGAAGACCTCCAAAACCGACAAGTATTCATCAATACCCTGATCTCTGAATATCAGGAGTTGGCAGCTCCTGAAGCTGCAACTGATCAGAATACACTCGCCGAAAAGGAAAAAGAAATTCGCGATCAGCAGGCAAAATTGCAGGAAAAATCTCAGGAATCAGAGCAAAAACTTGTAGCCAAAAGCAATGATCTCCTGGGTCCAATCCTTGAGAAACTTCAAAAAGGCATCAAGGAGATTGCAGCGGAAGAGAACTATGATTATATCTTCAATACAGTCGATGGATCTGGTGTATCTATTTTGCTCCATGGACCTGAGCAGCATGACCTGACCAAGAAGCTAATGACCAAAATGGGCATTGAAATCCCTGAAGCTGGAGCCAACGCAAATAAATAATCTGCGTCTTCCTGCACATGTGAGTGGGTAAACTCCAATCTACATGTGATACTGAATACCTCAACCCGATGCCTTGCATCGGGTTCTTTTGTTAAATTCGCCTTATGCAAGCAAAATTACGGATACTAAGCGCCTCCCTTGATGGTGAATTGTTCTTTGATCAAGCCATGCGTGCGTTATATGCAACTGATGCTTCTGTCTATCGGGAACTTCCCCTCGCCGTCGCCATGCCCAAACATAAGCAAGACCTGATTCAACTGATCCATTTCGCCCGAAATGAGCAGACTTCCTTGATCCCCAGAACGGCAGGCACCTCTCTTGCGGGTCAGTGTGTAGGACAGGGCATTGTGGTCGATCTCTCCAGGTATTTTACCAACATTCTTGAAGTCAATGCAGAACAAGGCTGGGTACGTCTACAGCCAGGTGTTGTCAGGGATGAACTCAATCATCATCTCAGGCCACATAACAGATTCTTTGGTCCCAATACATCTACCGCCAATCGGGCCATGATTGGGGGAATGGTTGGCAACAATTCCTGTGGATCTTATTCTCTCGTATATGGCACCACCAGAGATCATGTGATGGAACTTCACACCCTCCTGAGTGATGGATCGGAGGTCGTGTTCCGGGATTGTACAGTCGAAGAATTTGAACAAAAATGTGCCCTTGAGACTTTGGAAGGCAAGATCTATCGCCATATCAGAGATGAGCTCTCGCAAACAGATCAGCAAGAAGAAATCCGAAATCAGTTCCCGAATCCCAAACTTCACAGAAGAAATACCGGATATGCTGTAGACGAACTGCTTAAGAGCGAAATCTTTTCAGAAGGAGGAAAAATCTTTAATTTTTGCAATCTCCTTACTGGTTCCGAGGGAACTCTCGCTTTGACAACCGAGATCAAAATTCATGTAGACCCTCTTCCCCCGCCAGTTACTGGCTTGCTATGCATTCACTATCACAGTATCCAGGAATCTCTGAAAGCCGTTCTCCTGGCATTGCCATACAAAGTCAGAGCGATCGAATTGATGGACAAAATCATCATGGATTGCACCAAGGGACAGTTGATGTATGAAAAAAATCGATTTTTTCTGAAGGGAGATCCTGAAGCTATCCTCATCATTGAGGTTGGAGGCGAGACCCAATCCGAGATTGAACAACAACTCGACGCAATAGAAGCATCCATGAAAGAAGCTGGCTATGGGTATCATTTCCCAAGGATTTTTGGCCAGGACATCAACCGTGTCTGGGATTTAAGAAAGGCAGGTCTGGGCTTGCTTGCCAATATTCCCGGAGACAGAAAGGCTGTTGCTGTCATTGAAGATACAGCAGTCCATGTGCAGAAACTACCTGCTTATATTGAGGAAATTCGGCAAATGATGGATGGGTATGGTCAACAGTCTGTCTATTATGCACATGCAGGCGCAGGCGAGATCCACTTACGTCCAGTCCTGGATTTGAAGAAGAGCAAGGATCGCAAACTATTCAGAAACATCGGGCAATCAACCGCTGAGTTGGTCAAAAAATACAATGGATCGCTCAGTGGTGAGCATGGAGATGGACGGGTCAGAGCAGAATTCATTCCTTTTATGATTGGAGAGAAAAATTATGATTTGCTCAGGCGCATCAAGGGAACATGGGACCCTCAAAATATTTTCAATCCGGGCAAAATTGTCGATGCGCCTCCCATGGATGAGTCCCTCCGCTATGAGGAAGAGCAAGAGACGGCTCAATTTGAGACCATCATGGATTTTTCAGATACTGGGGGCATTCTCCGTGCGGCAGAAAAATGCAATGGGTCTGGAGATTGCCGCAAGACACATCTATCAGGCGGAACCATGTGCCCAAGCTATATGGCTACTCGCTCAGAGAAGGATACCACACGGGCCCGTGCCAATATCTTGAGAGAAATGCTCACACGCTCTACCCAAAGAAATCCATTTGCACATCAGGAGATTTATGATGTGATGGATCTGTGTTTGTCCTGCAAAGGCTGTGCATCTGAATGTCCTTCGAATGTAAATATTGCCAGCCTCAAGGCTGAGTTTTTACATCAATATTACCAAAGTCATGGGGTTCCCTTTCGATCAAAGGCCATTGCCAATGTCGGAAGGTTGAACAAATTAGGAGCAATTTGGCCAGGGCTTACCAATTTTTTCCTGGCTGGAAAGGCCAGCGGATTGTCCAAAAAGATCCTGGGGATAGCCCCGCAGCGCGATCTTCCCCCCTTGAACAAAACCACTCTCAGAAAATGGTATCAACGTCATCGAGATAAGCTGCGTCCAGCCGGTTCGTCTAAAGGCCAGGTCTTTTTCTTCTGTGATGAATTCACCAACTTTCTCGACACAGATATAGGTATCAAGGCCCTGGAATTGCTGGCCCGTCTGGGATATGAAATTGAGATGCCCATGCATGCAGAAAGCGGCCGTGCCCATCTCTCCAAGGGCCTTCTCAAGGAAGCAAGGCGCATGGCTATCTACAATGTGGATGTATTCGGCAAGCAGGTCAATGAACATACCCCATTGCTGGGATTGGAACCTTCAGCGATCCTGAGTTTTCGGGATGAGTATCCACGACTGGTACCAAAGGACATGCAGGAACAAGCACAGGTACTGGGACAACATGCCATGATGGTCGATGAATTCTTATCGCAAGAAATCAGGAACGGAAGGATAGGTCCAGAGGAATTCTCTCAAGATCCGAAACAAATTCTTCTACACGGACATTGCCATCAGAAAGCCTTGTCCACCGTACAGGTATCCGCTGATATCTTGTCCCTGCCTGCAAAGTATGAAGTGGAAATCGTGCCCTCAGGTTGTTGTGGGATGGCAGGTTCCTTTGGCTATGAGAAGGAGCATTATGAGGTGTCCATGAAGGTGGGGGAGTTGGTGCTCTTTCCAGCTGTTCGGAAAGCAGAAGCGAATACCATCATCGCGGCTCCTGGAACCAGCTGCCGTCATCAAATTCATGATGGTACCGGACGCAAGGCCCAACATCCCATAGAGGTATTGTGGGAGGCCTTGAAGAAATAGATTCTGGAAGAATAACCACAGAACGCTTCGCCTGTCCTGCCAATTCAGCTGTCAGGATTGGCTTTCACTTGAAGACAAGTGATGGTATTATCTCTTGTGAATGACTACAGGATGGCAAGTTAGTTGTCCACCTTATTCAAGACATATAGGCCCGTCCCAACGTCTAATAGAAGATTGCTCCCTTCTTTGGCTGGAGTCAGTTGTGCCAGCAAGCGATGAACCTGCTCTTTTTTCTGTTCCCAAATCCCGTCTCCGATATAGACCAACTCCTGATCATATCCCTCAGCAAAATCAAGCTTCATGACTCCCCCATTGATGGAGACTTCTACGTCCAAATCCTGTCCTCTCCCACGACCTTGATAGAGGCCGGTTATTTGTTCTTTGTCTCCCTCAAACTCTTGTGCTTCCTGTTCTTCAAAGTCTATCAATGTTTGGGCAATCGTCATAGAAATTCTGGCGGGACTTGCAGGACCAGATGTATTAATCAGGACTACAATGCTTAGGTCTTCTTCTGGAAAATACCGGAGGTCTGAGACAAATCCGAAGATGCCTCCTCCATGTTGAATGACAGGCTTACCGCCAATTGTTGAGGAAATGATGCCTTTGGCATACCGAAGAGGTGTTCCGTCATTCAGGCTAGCTGGGGTGATCATTTGCTGATAGGCATGTTCTCCCAGAATGATTCTGTCTTTGTGTAAGGCCTGATTCCATGCAATCAAATCTTTGATGGTAGAGCAGAGGGACCCGGCAGCATATGGCCAGAGATGGTTGAGATAAGCTGCTCGATCCAGAGATCCTTCCCGATTAGGTTGATACCCATGTGCTCGATGATGCACAACCGCACTTTCACTGCAATAATAAGAGTCATTCATGCCTGCTGGTTCGAACAAATGTTTTTCTACATAAGCTTCATAACTCATCTCACTCACTTGTTCGATGATCAGTCCCAGCATGAAATAGGCACTGTTGTTATAAATCATGGCTTCCCCTGGCTTGAAATCAAAGCCTGCCTGAGAGACCAGGTTGACCAAGGTATCTCGTGGCAAATCCTCTTTGGCTATGGCCCCAAAAACGTCCATTTCGGTATAGCTGATGATGCCAGAGGTATGATCCAACAGTTGCCCCACAGTAATGGTATGTCCCCGATAATCAAAATCAGGGAAGAAGCTTCGAATATCTTCTGTCAACACCAATTTCCCTTGCTCAACCAACTGAAGGATTGCAGCTGCGGTAAACTGTTTGGTAACGGATCCAATCTCATATCTTGCATCTGAGGGGGTAGGAATCTTAAATTCCAGATCAGCGTATCCATATCCCTTTTGAAACAGGACATTCTCTCCTTTCGCAATCCCGACAGACAGGCCTGCTACCTGGCCGGATTCTATTTGGGTGGCGACTATGTCAGAAACGATATCGTCTACTCCTGAAATATTCTCAAGAGAAGGTGCCTCCTGACAAGCAATGCAGATCAGGCAATAAGGTAAAAGGAAAAGCAAATAGTTGATACGCATGCAAATAAATTAATGGTGTTTGTTCCTGAATGTAGGAAAATCTGTCTTATTCGACTAGAGAAATATGCTCATCTCCGGCCTGATAGGGCAAATAGGTCAGAATAAACTGCAACATCTCATCTGAGGTCCGCATACTCCCATTGCGTTCAGCTACCACTTGCGGAGGATCAAAGGGATTGTTTGGATTGTCAACCGTATTGTCGAATTCCGCCTGAACTTCAACCAATGTTCCAGCAGGTAGGTGAATCATCTGCTCGAATGTGTAAAAATACTGCCAGCGAAAGTCCCATTCTGGAATCCGAATCAATGGAATGGTATCACTTTGTGGCGGAATGGCATACGCCCAAAAAGATTTGCCCAACAAATGCATATGTGGATTGATTGTCAAGAGGGAGATATCTTGCTGAATCACTGCACGGGTCCGGAATTGCATGATTGTGTCTGGTGGAATCACCAATGGGGGCACAATATCAGAAATTCCCAGGGTCCCCAATTGAATCTCTTTGGTGGGTCGCTGCGGGGGATCAGTCGAAAAAAATATATTAAAATAGGATTGGTCAAAAGTATCAATTCCCAAAGGTCCATAGTGCAAATCATTGAGCAGCAAGGCTCCTTGCCGATGCATCCGAAAACCTCCGATTCCAGCAGGATAGTCGATCGGCAAAACGCCAGGGAGATAATTACAGATGAGCGGTGTCAATTCTGGATAGGTCCCATCATCATTGAGCAGGCCCAGCTGTGGATATGCCACTTCAACAGGGACTCGTTCCCGGTCCACGGCTCGTTCTCCCTCAAATACATTCTGTTTGGCTCCTGGCAGATAGCTGACCAAATGGCCATTCATATGGTGCACTGCCTGTGCATTGCCGGGGACAAACTCGATCGCTCTGACAAATGTATCCTTCGCCATCTCATATGGCAATTTCATAAAGAGGAACCGATCCTTGTTGTCTCCCTCGATTGAGAACGCCTCTTCCATCCGAACAACCAGGTCTGGTTCTCCAAGCTGTGAGCCTGTTGGGAAGGACGGCATAGATGGCAGAAGGCTTGTATCTCCCCTTTCTCCTCCCTGCCTAACCCATCGCCCAATAAGATCTATGGCCATTTGGGACAAGACTTTCTCTCCTGCATAGTGTCGATAATTCGGATCCGCTGGCCAAGGGGGCATATATCTGGTCTCGGTTACATGGGCGATCATTTTCTTTCGTTTCACGACATCCTCGTATCGCAGAAGGTCAAACGGCCCAGCACTCTCCGGACGATGACAGGGACTACAATGTTGGTAGATGATTGGTGCAATATGTTCTGAATAGGTCACCGTATCCGGGAGAGAAACGACGGCTACAGCTTCAGCTGTCGGTTTGGAATCTGATTGGCACCCCCAACAGATCCAGAAGAGAAACAGGAAAGGGATTCCTTTTCCTGCCATTGCCACGATCTGTAACAAATTGTTCATTCGATGAAGCAGCCAACGGCTTTGGTCTGTGTATATGGGATCTCATCTCCTGTCAGAGACGCATGAAGGACGTCTCTGAGATAATGGCGAGTGATGACGGTCCGTTTTTTTCCCAAAGCAGGAATCCAGTTGTCGATACTGCCTCGGTACAATTGTGTGCCCAAGGCATCTATTACAAAGGCTTCTGGAGTTACATTGGCTTCCAGAAGTGTTTTGGTTTGGTAGGTGGGGTCCAAGAGAGGAATGACCTGTGGATTGTAAGTAGCCAAATAGGTTTGTATCAATTCTCTGGAAAAATACTTTCCTGAAAAGATCCCATAGAAAGCCACACTGTCATCTGAAAATTGTTCCCTGAGTGTTCGAATAGTCAGGCTGTAATTTTCGCACAAGGGACATTCAGGAGAGAGAAAAAAAATAACGGAAATCGGCTTCTCTTTCAACTGACTCATAGGAAACTTGGTTGAATCCAGTTGTTCCAGCACCAAATCAAAGACTTCCTGTGTGTGCTCTCCCTCTTGCCCCCATAAGCAGTTGCTGGATAAAAGGATCGAACAGAGGAAGATATTGGCGAATCGTTTCTTGATCATAAAGAGATATGGTTTGCTCAAGATCCTCTAAGGTAGGGAGTTTTCCTTTTTGGCGCAATCAGCCCTCCATCAAATAAAGAAGGCTGCCTCTATGAGACAGCCTCCGTCATCCTATTAGGAAAAATTCAATCTATGCTAAAACGCATAAACTGCACCCACCAAAAACTGGGCTGCAGAATTGGTGGCAGCTTGATCGCCATCCAGGAAAATATTGTCACTCGATGAATCAAATCGAATTTCGGGGATAAGTTTGAGATCTCCTCCCCCAATATTTCCTGAGATGGTTACAGAATTTACGGTTCCGTCTACTCCTAAGGCGCTCCCAGGTCCACTCGCCATGAAGTATTCATATCTTGCACCCAGCCCTACGACATCAGAGACACCATAGTTCAGATAGACAGCTGCTCCTGTAAATCCACTGGGGTCATCCGCGCCATCTGAATAGTTCGCGGCATTCAATCCCAGAAGCAAGGATTCTGTTAGCTGGAAGGTCGTGGTCAGATCGATTTCAGTCCCACTTTCTCCACCAGTTACAAAGTTGATGTAGGCATCCCAGCCATCGACGGGCGAGAGAGACAATTGAGCACCAAAGCTGGAGGGACCAATTCCCGGATCAGCTGTATAGACATTCCAGGGATTGAATACACCGACCATGATGCCAACCGCATCCGTAAGCGCAACATCCAGTTTCACCCCTGCATTCTGGAAAGGTCCATTGGTGAAGAGGTAAGAAGTTGAATAGTTGAAGTTACCTGTAGGGGAAATAATTTCATATCCGACAAAAGTCCCCATATACCCACCAGTAATGGTCACTTTGTCAGACAGTGCATGAGAGACGTAGAGGTTTTGGATTCTAGGGGCAAAGGCTCCCAATTCAACGGCATTATCACCTTCTCCAATGACTGCTCCGACTGTTGCAGGTCCAGCTGAGCCGGCATTTCTTGGCCCAAATGCAATCTCACCAACAAAAGAAGATTTGCCGGACGATTTTTCAAAAACCAGATCAAGCATACCAATTGAGATAGAATTATGATCTTCCCCAAAGCTGGTTGGGACGTTGGCTTGTCCAGAAAAATCGTATTTATAATATGTATCGACAGAACCTGAGACTTTCAGCTTGTTGTCTTCATCCTGTCCTAATGCCTGAATTCCAGAAATAAGAAGTACTGCCAGAAGGATATTTCCTACTCGTTTCATTTGATCAATGTTAAATAATAAAAGAAAACTTAAACGAAAGAGGTATCGGGGGTGAGGGGATAAAGAGGGGAGAAGGCTTTCTTTCCAACTCCCCTTTATAAGAGATGAACTACTACATTATTCGTCAAATACGATGGTATATCCACGGATTCCATGCTCATGACTGTCAAGTCCAGATTCTTCATGCTCTGCTGAGACACGAATTCCAAAGACAGATTTGAGGAGGAAGAAGATTCCAAATGCAGATCCAAAAGCTGCAGCACCTGCGGAAGCCACACCTATGAGCTGCCAGATGAATTGCTGGAACCCGGCCATATCTCCAAAGATTCCTACAGCCAGTGTTCCCCAAATACCACAAGTTAAGTGAACAGATACAGCACCCACACAGTCATCCAGCTTGAATTTGTCTAGAGTAATGGCAGACAATACAACAAGCCCTCCTGCAATCAGACCTATGATCATCGCTTCATAAGGACTCATTTGGTCCGCACCAGCAGTAATCCCGACCAGACCAGCCAGAATTCCATTCAATGCCATTCCCAAATCCAATCGCTTAAATACAATCCATGCCATAGACACACCTCCGATTGCCCCGGCAGCGGCAGCCAAAGAAGTGGTAACCAATACCAAAGAAGTCGCAGCAGGATCAGCACTCAATACAGAACCTCCATTGAATCCAAACCATCCCAACCAAAGGAGAAATACACCAATCGTTGCCAAAGGTACACTGGACCCAGGCTTATCAATGACCTTGCCATCTACATATTTGCCTAATCTGGGGCCTAGAAGCATGATACCAGCCAAAGCTCCCCATCCACCTACAGAGTGTACCAAAGTAGAACCCGCAAAATCATAGAATCCGCCAGCATCTCCTCCCAGAGTAGATAAGAATCCACCCCCCCACTGCCATGAACCAATAATCGGATAGGTCAATCCAACAAAGAAGAAGGTAAATACAAAATAGCTACTGATCTTGATTCGTTCTGCTACAGCTCCAGAAACAATGGTAGCAGCTGTGGCAGCAAACATTCCCTGAAAAAGAAAATCAGTCCAATAGGTATATCCTCCATCAGCATAACTCGCCCCTAAGCCTCCTTCGCCTGGAGACAGCACCAAGCCAGCAAATCCCAGGAATCCATTGAATTCTCCAGGATACATAATAGCAAACCCAAAAAAGGCATAGGTTAATAAACCTATAGCAGGAGTCAATGTATTTTTAAATAGGATGTTCACTGTATTTTTAGCCTGCGTAAAGCCTGCCTCAACACCTGCAAATCCCAGATGCATAATGAATACCAATGCAGTTGCCAGCATCATCCACACATTGTTTGCAGTAAATAAGCCTTGAGAGATTACGGTTTCTTCCATAATGAATAGTTAGTTATAATAATAAACTCAAATTCTAGGGTTGTTGAGAAAACCTGATGAAAAGAAAAAGAATCGGCTAACTTTTTTCATTACCTCAAATATATGGGGATAATTTTAATTTTTATAAAAAATAAACGCTTATTATTGAAAATATGTTAAAATTATGTATTGATTTCTGAATTTATCCTCCCAAAAAACAATCCTTCATTTATTTTTCTCACCAAAGTGGGCGTTTTGATCGAAATTGGCCTAATTCATATTAATTGGCTACGCATCAATGATTTGTGCACAAATCAATCAGACTTTAGTTGTTTGAAATATGCTGATTGTCGCTTAAAAATGTTGCCAAACATCAGTTTTTCTCATAAAGAAACACAAGAAGAAGGTCAAAGGATTGCGCATTCACCTCATCTCACAAAATTCTATATGATTTTAACATTTAGTCTGATTTATATGGCATTTTTTATTTTTTCCTATCATTTATGTTCACAAATCAGACACAAATCCTCATTTTTATACAAAAAATTTATTTTTTCTAAATTTTATTTGCTTATTTAATTGAAAAGGTATTTACTTTGCGAGCATGAATTTCATCATGCGTTCCTTGATCAAAGATCTTCAGGCTGAAAAGAAATGATCGGCTAATCTTTCTGAGAGTTTGTCTCTATTTGAGAAGACCAAGACA
Source organism: Bacteroidota bacterium (assembly GCA_039029315.1). Taxonomy (GTDB): domain Bacteria; phylum Bacteroidota; class Bacteroidia; order J057; family J057; genus JBCCCJ01. Next base: position 30,945 of record JBCCGK010000108.1, read on the forward strand.
AATTCTCCTCCTGATCATATTTGATGATTGTCTGTTTTCTCTTCTTATCCAGACACCGCCTACCCTTTTTGCTACTGATGACAAGTGAATTGCAAATCGGTGTAATGTTTAAGAGGATTTTTCAGAAATAAATTGGGAATTCATGACTTATTTTGTTGTATCATCCTTAAGAGTTAAAAATTCCAATCATGCAAAAATCCAAGCTTGAGTACATTTGGCTGGATGGTTATAAGCCTACGCAAAGCCTGCGAAGTAAAACCCGTATCGAAAAAGACTTTAGTGGAAATCTCGACGATTGCCCTATGTGGTCCTTTGATGGAAGCTCCACTGAACAAGCACCTGGTGGATCTTCTGACTGTCTGTTGAAACCTGTCGCTATTTTTCCTGATCCCGGTAGAAAAAATGGCTTCCTGGTGATGTGCGAAGTCCTCAACAGCGATGGTAGTCCTCATGAAAGCAATGGACGAGCAGCTATCGACGACGACGATAATGATTTCTGGTTCGGATTTGAGCAGGAATATTTCTTGTGGGATCCAGAGACAGACAATCCTCTTGGGTTTCCAGCAAATGGATTCCCTGGACCACAAGGCCCCTATTACTGTAGTGTTGGAGCCAAGAATGCTTATGGCCGAGAGATTGTAGAGGAGCATTTGGATCTTTGCCTGGAGGCGGGTCTCAATGTAGAAGGGATCAATGCGGAGGTAGCGGCCGGACAATGGGAATTCCAGATTTTTGCAAAAGGAGCAAAGTCAGCCGGAGACCAAATATGGGTAGCTCGATACCTTCTGGAAAGAACTGGTGAAAGCTATGGCGTAGCAGTCAACTGGCACTGTAAGCCTGTCCTGGGAGACTGGAATGGCTCAGGTATGCACGCAAACTTCTCCAATGAATTGTTGAGAACTTGTGGGAGCGAAGAGATTTACAAAAAGATCTGTGAATCCTTCGGCGATGTGATTAAAGAACACATTGATGTATATGGAGCAGATAATCACATGAGATTGACTGGCTTACATGAAACTCAATCAATTGACAAATTTAGCTATGGCATCTCTGACCGCGGCGCTTCAATCAGAATTCCTGTGGGAACTGTGAGCAATGGATGGAAAGGATATCTGGAAGATCGACGTCCGAATTCTGCTGCAGATCCTTACAAAGTAGCAGGAAGGATCATCAAGACTGTCAAAGCTGCTTCTGCGAATATTTAAGCAGATGTCCGTTTAGGACTATCACGTTTTGATCTATCTTATATCAGCCATGCAGGGCATTTGCCCATGCATGGCTGAACTTTTTTGGGAAGCAAAAGGATCTGCCAGGCACAATATTGGCTGAACAGAATGGCAATAAACTTGACTGAATATTACAGAAATTGAATTCCAAAGGGGGGGGGTTGAATTTTTCTTAAAAACATCCCTGTTGTGATCACAAGCTAGAATTTGGATTTTTTCCCTGCTGCAATTAAGGATTTTCCTCTCCATTTTTCTGATTACATCTTTCATCTCATTTGACTGTAACAGAGGGACCTACAAATCAAAATTTGAATGTTTCAAATATTTAGACGTATTATTACAATAATCCCATAAAGAGGCTGTTTATTTTTTATTATTTGCAATAACAGTCCTTTTTCCCTACTTTGCGTTTCATCAGTGGCAAATCAGGCATTTTTGTCCTGTTTTAGGCAGTAAGTAAGAGAACCCAACCTATTCTTCTGACTGAGTCAAAACTCAGACTGTTTTTTGCTGCCTTAATCGATCAAATTCCTTGCTTGAATGAAACAGCAATTCCCTCAATCTACTCCTTCTTCTTTATATGTTCCATCCCTTGAACACGATGCTTGTGGAATAGGCTTCATTGCCCAATTGGACAACACAGCCTCTCACTCAGTGGTGTCAGACGCCCTTACCATGTTAGAAAACATGGAACATAGAGGTGCTTGTGGATGTGATCCAAATACTGGAGACGGAGCAGGAATTCTCATTCAAATTCCGCATGAATTTTATCAGGAAGAGTGCCAAAAACTGGGGTTTGGCTTAGCTGATCCAGGCACCTATGGGGTGGGAATGATTTTTTTTCCATCAAATGAGGCGCTCCGGCTAGCCTGTCAGGAAATCCTCGAATCCTATATTGAGAAATTAGGCCTCGCCATTCTGGGCTATAGACCTCTTCCTGTCCTCACTGAGCATGCTGAAGTGGGTGCCGATGCACAAGCCGTACAGCCAACAATCGAGCAAGTGTTTTTGGTTCCACAAACATCGATTAGCCCAGAACAGCTTGAGCGAAAACTGTTTTTGTTAAGACGCGCCGCTTCCATCCACATTTATCGGGAATTGAAAGAGGTTGGGGACGATTTTTATTTTACCTCACTGTCCTACAAGACAGTCGTATACAAAGGACAATTCAAGACAGATCAAGTACGTCGATTTTTCCCGGATTTGGAAGATGAGCGGGTGACATCTGTCCTTGCATTGGTGCATTCAAGGTTTTCGACCAATACCTTTCCAAAATGGAGGCTAGCGCAGCCTTTTCGATACATCGCTCACAATGGAGAGATCAATACCATTCGTGGCAATGTCAACTGGATGCGAGCCAAAGAAGTTCTGATGAATTCTCCTTTCTTCTCCCCAGAGGAGATTCAGATGATGCTTCCTATTTGTGATGCCAATCATTCTGATTCCCGCAATCTGGACAGTATTGTAGAATTGTTGGTGATGTGCGGCCGATCCTTGCCACATGTGATGATGATGTTGATCCCAGAAGCCTGGCAAGAGAATTCACTGATGGACCCAGCCAGACGTGCGTTTTACGAATACCATGCGACCTTGATGGAACCTTGGGATGGCCCCGCTTCAGTTTGTTTCACTGATGGCAAAATTGTCGGGGCGACCTTGGACAGAAACGGTCTTCGCCCCAGTCGATATGCCATTACGGAAGATCATCGATTGGTGATGGCATCTGAAGCAGGCGCCCTTCCGCTGGACCCAGCCAAAGTTTTGAAGAGAGGGCGACTCCAACCAGGAAGAATTTTTGTGGCCAATCTGGAAGAGGGACGAATCATCAGTGATGAAGAACTCAAACAAGAGATTTCTACAGCCTATCCTTACCAGGAATGGCTGGATACACATAAATTAAAGCTCGAGAACCTTCCCCTTCCCCAGCATTCCGAAGAATATGCTCCCTTTACAGATAAGTTTGTCCAGCGACAGCAACTATTTGGGATGACTTCAGAGGAAGAGAAGATGATCATCGGTCCGATGATCTCGAATGGCAAAGAGCCTATTGGTTCTATGGGAGCCGATACGCCTCTGGCGGTTTTGTCTGATCAAAGTCAACACATCAGTCATTATTTCAAGCAGTTGTTCGCGCAGGTGAGTAATCCTCCCATAGATCCCATTCGGGAAAGATTAGTGATGTCGCTGCAAACCTGGATTGGCGGATCGAAAAATGTGTTGATGGCAACACCAGAACACTGCAAGCATATTGCCATTCCCAGCCCAGTCCTTCGCAATGAAGACATTTCCAGAATCCGACACATCGATCATCAGGATTATAGGGCTGCAACCATAGACATCATCTTTGGGATATCAGAAGGATTAGAAGATGCCATAGACCGCATTTGTCAAGAAAGCATTCAGGCGCTTGATGAAGGGGCCACGATCCTGATCCTCAGCGACCGTAAAGCGGGTCCAGAATTCGCCCCAATTCCTGCTTTGATGGCCTCAGGAGCGGTTCACCATCATTTGATTCAGCACAATCGCAGACATCAAACGGCTCTTATTGTAGAGTCCGGGGATGTCAGAGAGGTACATCATTTTGCTACACTGATCGGTTATGGAACCATCGCGATCAATCCCTGGCTGGCATTTGATACCATAGATGAACTCCAGAGAACACACCAACAATATCAGGGATATTCTTCCCAGAAATTGAAGCGTAATTATATCAAGGCGATTGAAAAAGGATTGCTCAAAGTCTTCTCCAAGATGGGCATTTCGACCTTGCAATCCTATCATGGATCTCAGATTTTTGAGATTCTGGGCTTGAATACACAGGTCGTAAAGAAATGTTTTGATGGCAGTATCTCTCGGATAGAAGGAGTGGGATTTGAGGAAATTGCAAAAGAAGTATTGGTCAGACATCAGCTGGCCTATCCACGCATTCCTGTCCCCCGACATCGACTGGAGGTAGGTGGCATTTATCATTGGAAACGAAAAGGGGAAGCACATTTGTTTAATCCCAAAACCATCCATCTCCTCCAGCATTCTTCCCGAAAGAACGATTACCAACTGTACAAAACATATGCTGCGACCATCAATGAACAGATGAAGCGGCCCATTACCTTGAGGAGTTTGCTGGATTTCAAAGCATCTACTCCCATTCCGATTGAGGAAGTGGAAACTGTTGAAAGCCTCTTCAAACGATTTGCCACAGGTGCGATGTCCTTCGGCTCTATTTCTCATGAAGCCCATACTACGCTGGCCATCGCCATGAATCGGATTGGCGGCAAAAGCAATAGTGGAGAGGGAGGAGAAGATGAAGCACGCTATCCAAAGAAATCCAATGGAGACTGGGAACGTTCTGCCATCAAGCAGGTTGCTTCGGGAAGATTTGGGGTGACCAGTTATTATCTCAGTCAAGCTGAGGAACTCCAGATCAAAATGGCCCAGGGAGCCAAACCTGGTGAAGGAGGACAGCTTCCTGGCCACAAAGTAAATGATTGGATTGGTCGTGTCCGGCATTCCACACCTGGAGTTGGCTTGATTTCCCCTCCCCCGCATCACGATATTTACTCCATTGAAGATCTGGCTCAACTTATTTTTGATCTCAAAAACGCGAATCAGGAAGCCAGAATCAGTGTAAAACTGGTCTCGGAGACAGGAGTTGGAACCATTGCTGCTGGTGTCGCCAAGGCACATGCTGATCATATACTGATCTCTGGACATGATGGCGGAACAGGAGCTTCCCCTCTTAGTTCGATTCGACATGCTGGACTCCCCTGGGAACTGGGATTGGCCGAAGCACATCAGACATTGGTCAAAAACAAGCTCAGAAGCCGGGTTACAGTTCAGGTAGATGGTCAGATTCGAACTGGTCGAGACCTGGCCATTGCAACCCTATTGGGAGCAGAAGAATGGGGAGTTGCGACAGCAGCTTTGATTGTGGAAGGGTGTATCATGATGAGAAAATGCCACATGAATACCTGTCCAGTTGGTGTGGCGACACAAGATCCTGAACTGCGAAAATTGTTTACGGGTGAACCCGAACATCTGATCAATTTCTTTACCTTTCTTGCACAGGATATGCGAGAACATATGGCGATGTTGGGATTCCGAACAGTAGACGAAATGGTCGGACAGGTGCACATGCTCCAGCGAAGAGCTGATATCCAACATTGGAAGCTCGACAAAGTTGATATCAGCCCGATCCTGTATCAAGCCCCCTTGGAGGAAGGAGTAGGCCTCTATAAAATGGAGGAACAAGATCACGGCCTGGAAGATGTCCTGGATCGTCAGTTGCTCACAGCTGCCCAACCAAGTCTTCAGGAGAAAGTTCCCATTTTTGAGACCTTCCCGATTCGCAGCATCGATCGGGCAACAGGCACGATGCTTTCTCATGAAGTCTCTCGTCGATTTTTGGCAGAAGGATTACCGGAGAATAGCATTCATTTCAAGTTTGTAGGATCTGCTGGACAAAGTTTTTCAGCATTTGGGGCAAAGGGATTACGCTTTGAGCTTGAGGGAGAGGCCAATGATTATCTGGGCAAAGGGCTATCTGGCGCTCAAGTGATTGTCTATCCTGACAAATCTGTTTCTTACGAACCTCGCAATAATATCATCATCGGCAATGTAGCCTTCTATGGAGCTACCTCCGGGGAGGCCTTTATTCGAGGAATGGCAGGAGAGAGATTCTGTGTCAGAAATTCTGGGGTCAGTGCAGTTGTTGAAGGAGTAGGCGATCACGGTTGCGAATATATGACAGGAGGTGTAGCAGTGATTTTGGGACCAACCGGAAGGAACTTTGCTGCAGGAATGAGTGGCGGTATAGCTTATGTCTACGATCCCGATCAGCAATTGAGAGACAAATGCAACCTGGAAATGGTGGAATTGGATGATCCCCTGGAGTATCAGGATGTACAGGTCATGAAAGAGTTGATTCGGAAGCACCATGGATTCACAGGAAGCAAAATTGCACTGGAACTGATGACAGACTGGCAAGCAGCATTTGCTCATTTCACCAAAGTGATGCCGAGAGACTATAAGCGAATTCTTCAGCAGCGTCGGATCAATAACTGGAAACTTCAAACCAAAAAAACAGGCTGATATCATGGGAAAACCTACAGGATTCATGGAATTCGACCGTGAGTTGCCACGTTCGAAGCCGCCAGAAGAACGAATCAAATCCTATCAGGAATTCTATCAGGATTTTGGGGAGAACAAAACCCGCCATCAAGCAGCGAGATGTATGGACTGCGGGGTACCCTTTTGTCATGATGGATGTCCATTGGGAAACAATATTCCCGACTTCAATGATGCTGTCTATGAAGGAGATTGGGAACATGCGATAGAAATTCTCCTCGAAACGAATAATTTCCCGGAATTTACTGGACGAATCTGTCCGGCTCCCTGCGAAGGATCATGTGTCCTGGGGATCAATAAGCCTGCCGTCAGCATTGAGCATATAGAAAAAACCATTGCCGAAAAGGCCTTTGAATTGGGATATATTCAAGCGAATCCTCCTCTCAGCAGAACAGGAAAGAAGGTAGCAGTTATTGGCTCGGGTCCGGCAGGCCTCGCGGCGGCTGCTCAATTGAATGCCGCAGGGCATCAAGTCACTGTCTATGAAAGAGCCGCTCATCCCGGGGGCTTGTTACGATATGGCATTCCAGACTTCAAACTGGAAAAATGGATCATCGAAAGACGAATTGAGTTGATGGAGCAGGAAGGCATTCGCTTCGTTTGTGGTACCAATATTGGCGAAGATATTCCTGTTTCTCAACTCAGAAAGGAGAATGATGCCATCGTTCTTTGTATCGGATCGACCATCCCAAGAGATCTTCCGATACCTGGTCGAGAGTTGGAAGGCATCCACTTTGCAATGGATTTTTTGACGCTCCAGAATCAAAAAGTTTCGGGAGAATGGCAAGAAGCATATGGAGAGATTCAGGCCGGGGGAAAACATGTTGTCGTCATTGGCGGAGGGGATACAGGGGCTGATTGCGTGGGTACCTCCAATCGCCATCAGGCAAACTCTGTTACGCAACTGGAACTCCTGGGCAAACCACCCCTGGATCGAAGTGAAAACAATCCCTGGCCATTATGGCCAATGATCCTGAGAACCTCATCTTCTCATGAGGAAGGATGCGACAGACAATGGTCCATCCTCACAAAAGAATTTGTCGGAGATGAACATGGTCGCGTGAAAGCCCTCAAAACAGTGGGCATCCAATGGCGTTCCAATCAAAAAGGATTCGAAGAGATTCCCGGTACCGAGCAGGAAATCCCATGCGAGTTGGCATTGCTGGCCATTGGATTTCTTCATCCTCAAAAAGCGGGACTTCTGGCAGAGTTAGGCGTCGACTTGGACAATCGAGGAAATATTCATACGGAAGACTACCAAACATCTCAAGAAAAGATATTTGCAGCAGGCGATGCAAGAAGAGGACAATCTCTGGTCGTCTGGGCAATTTCGGAAGGCCGGGAAGCTGCAAAAGCTGCTGACAGTTGGCTCATGGGAGAGACATCTCTTTTGCCAGGGAAAAACGAATCTTATTACCGAATCACTGGCTAAAAAAATATTCAACAAACACTACTACTACTATTATTGACGAGAGGGCCATCGATATTCGGTGGCCCATCGTTCTTTTGTTCCAGCTTCACCCCTGATTCACTGAATAAGTCTGGCATAAAAGTCTCCAAACTTTCCATTTGTATCATAAGCCCTGAATACAGCTTTCAAGTCTTCTGCAGTGATCCAATTGTCTACTTCAAATGCCTGGGTCTCTCCCGTGGACCAATTGTATTCATAGGTTCCCAACCCTTCCAACAGATCTATACACTCCATGGCTTGATCAAGAGTTTTGGGATAATATTCGATCGAAACAGCTGGTAGCGGAACCGACAAGCCTTTCAATACTTCGACTTCATAGTTTTCCACATCTATTTTGCAAAATCGAGGAAGGCCGTATTCCTTGATCATGGCATCCAGAGTCGTAATCTCTACCTCTTTGGTCTCTTCCCATTTGACTTTGAAAGAAGTGTCCTTGTCGATGATCTCTTGCCATTGATCATCTGCAAATGTGCTCACCGTTGGGGTAACCAGGCTAATATTCATGGTCAGGACTCCTTTTTCGGCGCCTACTCCCTTGTCCAGAATGATGATATTGTCCTTGCCTTTGAATTTCCTTCGCATATACTTCAGACAACGATCCTGAGGCTCCACTGCGACAACTGTGGCACCTAAATGATGCCAGGCATTGGTTCGATTGCCAATATGCGCGCCTATATCGAAACACAGATCCCCTTTTGTCATAAATTGCCTATAAAAACTTTTGAGCCTCCTGAGATTGAAAGGCTTCCAATAATAAGCTGCGATTGACCGCAACATTCCCAGTCTGACTTTGAAGGCGTTTTGAAGTTTTTGCATATTGGGCTGTAAATTTAGTAACATTCATTACATAATCCATCGAGGATGTTAGCTGAAGTGCTGCTTTGTTCCCTGGGATGTTCGCAAATTGATTATAGCGAGGCCTTATCAATACTCTAGTGGTTCAAGCCATAAGTTCTTGACAATCCAAGTCTAGTCCTTTTGCCCACCTCCTGCCTTATTTTATCGTCAGATAGCTCGCTATCTTTCTCAAAAATGCGTTGGAGGAGCACAAAAATCCTGCAACTTAATGATCAGAAA